>CAYLJW010000032.1:0-55195 GCA_964384155.1 uncultured Ardenticatenaceae bacterium | reverse complement strand
ACAAATTCTCTATGAAAGAGGGTAGTCACTCATTGATTAAGATACAAGTAGGGCAGGCTAGTTGTATCGAAAGGTGAATGGATAGATGAGAGTTTTATACTCTTTACGGCGGCAGGTGTTACCCCTGCAAACACAATCTCGGTGAAGCCAGTGGCCTAATTAAGGCCTACCGTTAACCTTATCTTCTTCGCAACACCCGTACTCATTGACACTCAGGGAGGGATGAGAATGTCAGATCGGTACACGAAGGATGTCAAAGAGATCCTTGATGCATTTATGCGGGCAGTCGACACTGAGGAGTCATTGTCTGATGATGTGCTCAGGCGCCTGCAGGCCATGATTTCCGAGCAGCGGATGGGTCACAAGGAGGATATCAACGCACTTGTAGGCATTCTGACGGATGAGGCCAATGCGAAACACCATTGAGGAAATGCGCATCCTGAACTTCAGAGGCATTCGCGATCTTCACTTACCGGTCAAAGGCCAGAACTTGATCATCGTCGGCGAAAATGGATCCGGCAAGAGCAGCATCATAGACGCCATTGAGTATGGCCTGCAACGTTCTGTTAAAAAACTGACGGGTCGAATGGATGTTGACGAGAGCAAAGGCATTCCCTTCCTCAAGAAAGACGATGTCCCAACAGTAAGTCTCAGCGTGTCGGCAGGGCAAGACAGCTACGAAACTGTAACCGTTACTTATCCCTTCAAAAGGACCAACATCGCAGGGTCAGTCGAGCCATTCTTCACCATGGCCGCCGAGCAGAGCTTCATTCTGCGGCGTTCTCAAATTCTCGGTTTCATAGAAGCCAAAGGTTCTGAGCGTTATGAAAAAGTCTCCCACTTAATCGGACTTGGTGCTCTAGAAACGATTGATGGGGTATGGGCAGATAAGCTAAGAGAGCTCAAGCGTGAAATAGACCATCTAACTACGCAACATACGGGTTCACTGCAGGCGGCAGCCGGGGAGTTATCTGCGAGGGCAAAGGACGAACAGGCTCTGCTTCAAGAAATCAATGCAAGCTTGAAATCAATTGGATTGCCTGCAATTGATCAGATCGGAGAGCTGGAGAAAGCGCTCGAAGAATTCCAGCGAGAACTTACGTCAGACCACAAAAAGAGCGAATCGTTAACGGAGTTGCGACGTTTGCAACAATATTGCCTGGAGCTTGAAACGCAGTGGGCCGCTGTCGTCTCAGCACTGGAAGCATCAAGTACGGCGCACACTGATTATTATCAAAGGCTGACCACTCTCGATGGTGCAACGCTCGAGAAGTTCCTCATACACGGCCGCCAGTTTCTACAGGAACATCTTGACCAGCATGCGTGTCCGCTCTGCGAGTCCGAATTGGATGATCTTACAGAACTGCTGCAGCGTCTGGACGAGCGACTTGAGCGCCTGGCAGAATTGACTGAAAGCCGTCGCGTGTTTGACCAGGAAAGGAAGAACACAACATCTAACCTGGACACCTATCTGGCCCGGTTGCGAGATCTAGAAAAGGCCCTTGAGCCCATACGAGACAATAGTCTGGTCGATCAATTGCAAGGCGCGATTAAAGAAGCTGAAGAGTGGAAAAGGGCGGTTGGAAGTGCGGCAGATGCCCCACCGCCGCGTGAGGCCATAAGCCGCCATTCGGCCCTCGCGCGCCTGCAGACCAGCGTGACTACTCTCAAAGAGCAGGTACACCGGGAAATAAGCGACCTGACCCAGAGCGAAGCAGTCGAGCAGCGGTTGCAAAAACTATTCTGCCTTCAGAGGGTTCTGCAGCACTGGAATACCGCCAACAAACTCCGCTGCCAGCTAGCGGGAAAACGGCATGTCTATGAAAGATTTGAGCTGATCTACGATAGGTTAACCAAGGCCCGCAAGAATGGCATTGACCAGATTCAGCAATCGATTACGCGAGACGTGGAGCGACTCTATCGCATGCTCCATCCGGACGATGCCCGCGTAAGCGTCAACCTTCCCATCCACAGCCGCTACAAGCGCAGCATTAGCATGACCACGTCATTTTATGACGACGAAGCTCACCCCCTAAATTATTATAGCGAGGGCCATCTGGACTCCATGGGCCTTTGTATATTCCTGGCCTTTATCGCCCGCTACAGCAAGGATTTGAAGCTAATCGTGCTCGACGACGTGTTAACCACCATCGATTCAGGCCATAGAATACGCGTCGCCCGCCTGCTTGCCCGCGAATTCAAGGATTCACAAATTATCATCACGACCCATGATCGTTTATGGGCAGAACAATTACATAAAGCCCTTCCCAACTCGCGCGTGACGCGCCTGAAGCCCTGGAATCTGGAGACTGGCACAGAATGTCTGGAGTATATTCCAACCTGGGAGTATTACAGGCGGCAGGCCCATAACGGACGGCCGCAGGACGCCATTGCCGGAACAGGCCGCACGTTTGAGAAGTTTCTTTTTGAGATGCGCGGCCGTTTGCGGCTGGCGATCCCCGCCCGCCCAGATGAGGATTACACGATCGGCGACATGTACGGCCCCTTCTTCAAATGGGTTGCCAGATACGCGCCCGAACGCCACGACCGGCCCGACTTTACCGAAGAGATCAGGGCATTGGAGGAAAGGCTGAACGAAGTCTGGCGCCTGCGAAACTGGTCCGGTGCGCACTTCAATCCCTGGGGTGAAGCTGTATCGGCCAATGACGCACTTAGCTTCATCGACGAAATCGAACAATTGACATGTGCTTTTGAATGCCCGCGCTGCACAAGCCTCGTTGTCTACAATGAAATCATCGGTGTCCTTCACTGCCCCGAATGCCGGCCTTCGCCGCCGCCTCGCATTGTCTGGCAGTACAGGCCGGGGTGGGGCGAAGCACAGATGCGTAAGCTGACGCGGGATCATGAGGCCGCCAGGAAAGGCGCCGTCATCGAGTCTCAAAGAGCATTGGTTAGATTTCTGCGCGATGCGCGGCGGCGCTATGGTTTTGTCGTGCGGGCAACGCCCGATGATACCTACGAAATCGATGCTCTCTACGCGCCGTTTTCAGAGTGGGTTGCGCGCCGCAATTTACCTTCTATCGAGGCGCCGGCGATCGCCGTCCTGGTGGAATCTATCGGAGCCTACCTGCTTGACGGGCGCTGGCAACCGGTGCCCGCCGATGATCGCTGCGCGTTCGTTGACGCTATCGTCAAGCTCACTGGCGCATTCCACTGCCCTGATAATGATTGCGGCCATCTGTACGACTATGACGCCGACCGGGGGCAGTTTATCTGCCCACGAGAAAATGGAAACGAGCCGCACACCGCAGCGCAGGGTGCGCTGTGGTACGTGAAGCAAGGTTGATTGCAGGAAGAGCGGCAAGAAGGCGGTGTAGAAAGGTGCAAAGCGGAACGGCAGTTAGGGTTGTTTTGAGGCAACATGGTGACGTGAGTATCCTAAGATGATCATGAAACAGGGCAAAATCTTCCTTTCGGCGACGCTAAATTTGAGATTCTAGCAGGAGAAAATTCCTGGGAGGGCAGTATGGAGAATCTCTACAAGATCGAGTCAGTGTTTTCGGGGCGGCTATTTCGAATACCCGACTATCAACGTGGTTATGCCTGGGAACAACAACAGTGGCGCGACTTTGTCGAGGATATTGCCCTCCTCGAAGAGGGCAAACAGCATTTCATGGGAACGCTCCTGCTCCATTCTCAGGAGGGTAGACCTATTACTGACCGCTTCGGAAACTCGTATTCCACGCATAACGTTGTCGACGGCCAGCAAAGGCTGACAACCATTGTGATTTTTCTGGATGTGCTGAGTGAGTATCTCAACCGGCTAGACAATCTTGAAGACCTTGTGAAGGGTTTGCGTCGCACATATCTCGTGACCAGTGATCGTAATGGACAGGCCTTGCCTAAGCTTACTCTGAACAAGGATTGCCGCGACTTCTTCTTTCATAATATTTTGAATAACGAATCCGTGCAGGGAGCGACGATTCGTTCGCACCGTCTTCTCGAACAAGCTCAGGCTTATTTTCGCAACTACCTTGAAGAACAGCGGTAATTGAGGGGTGAAGGCTTTGGCGAATGGTTGGAAAACCTGCGTACTAAAATTGCTCAGCGGTTGACACTCATGGTCTATACGGTAGATGAAGAGGCCGATGCCGGCATTCTTTTTGAGACCATGAATAATCGTGGCAAGCCCATTACCGATGTACTGATGGAGCGTGATGTGGCGCTGGCTAAGGATTGGACGGTAAAAGACGTTCAGCAAAGGCGCGAACACATTAAGCAATGGGCTCTGAAACGATGGCGGGTCAGTCTCCCAGAGAAACCAGATCCCGGACCTGTTCTGGAGGCGGGGGAAATAACGCCAGACGATTACCGGCGCCTGTTGCAGCGAAGGGGCGTTCCTCTGGGTCAGGCACAATTGTATTGGGCGCTCTATCAGGCGGGAGATGTGGGTCTGACGTCGGATGAACTGGTAAAAGTAATGGGCCGTCGCGACCGAAAAAATCTCGGTGGTATTCTGGGCGCACTAGGAAACCGCATCAACCATACACCGGGCTATGGTCAGGATGCCCGACCTGGAATCGGTATGCTATTTACGGTTGAGCCGGTTTCTGGTGGAGCATGGCGCTACACCATGCGTCCTGAGATGCGGGCTGCACTGGAGGAGATGAATCCGTGGTGGCTGCACAGGAGGCATCCCTAAGCAAAGACCTGCCCGGCCCGCTGGCTCTCCCGAAAGCGCATAACCGCACCACTATCGGCCAGCAACTGTGATCAGCAACCCATCCTCGCTCACCGCCAGGCGGAGGTCGGTGTAGGGGCCGGGGTCGCTTTGCCAGTGTAGGCTAAAGTTCCAGCCTTGCCAGCGCCATACGGCGAGGCGCGTTTCTTCTCCTACCTGCTCCAGGATCACTAGTTCCTGCCGCCCGTCGCCTGTTACGTCGCCCAGGGCCACTTCCTGGATTGGCGCGGTCACCGGCCGGCCGCCCCAGATGACGTCGTAAACGCCGCCGCGATAGCCGACGATAAAGGGCTGGCTGCGCGCGTGTCCTTCGCTGTCCGTCTGCCACAGCGCCACCAGCATCTCGCCGCGCCCGTCGTCGTTGGGGTCGCCCAGCGCCACATCCACCACCCGCCATTCCTCCGGGCTGCGCCACACCTCTGCCCCCTGTTCATAGACCATCAGCGCGTCTCCGGCGCGCCGCACCACCTCCATCTGCCCGTCGCCCGTCAGGTCGATGTGCCCCGACCAGAAAATGCCTTCTTGCAGGCTTTCCGCCGGCGGCTCGTCGTACGCGCTGCACGTGTCGGCCATGCAACGGAACGCCTGGCGCGGCGCGGGCGGCGCCAGGCGCGCCAGCAGGGACTCGCCCTCTTCAGCGGTCAGCAGCCGCGGTCGCGGCCCAGCGCGCAGCGTCAGCGCCTGTACGCCCAGCAGCCCCTCGCCGTCGAACACGGCGTGCAGGGCCAGCCCTTGGCTGCTTTCCGGCCCGCTATGGTCGAACAGAAGATTGCCCAGGCTGTAAGCCGCCAGCGCCTGATCCTCGGCAAATATCTGCCACGTCTGCGCGACATGGGGGTGATGGCCCACGATCAGATCCGCTCCGGCCGCCGCCAGGGTCGCCGCCGCCTGGCGTTGCCACGGCGCAGGTTGCGCCGCATATTCTACCCCCCAGTGCAGCGCGACAATCACGGCGCCGGCCTGCTGCTGCGCCGCCTGCACCAGGGCCACGGCGCGCGCCTCGTCCCACGGCGCCGCCTGCCAGCCGTCTCCTGTCGCGGCAGGGTCGGGGTCGGGCACGGCGTTGAAAGCAAGAAGAGCCAGCCGTACGCCGCGCACCTCGCGTATCACGGCGGCTTCGGCCGCCTCACCCTGTCCTGCGCCTACCGTGGCGATGCCCACGGCCTGCAGCCGTTCGGCCGTCGCCGCCAGTCCGGGCGCGCCGAAATCCAGGCTGTGATTGTTGGCCAGGCCCAGCACGTCAAAACCCGCATCTCTTAGCCAGCTAGCGGCCTGCGGCGGCGCTTCCAGAATGATGCGCTGGCCGTCTGCGCTTTGGCGCGGCGGCGCACCGGCCGGCGCCAGGACCGCCTCCAGGTTGCCCAGTGCCAGGTCGGCCTGGCGTAGCCAGGGGGCTACGTCTGCCAGCGCCGCGCCCTGGCCGGCCAGGCCGCGGCCCAGCATCACGTCGCCCACCACCACGACGCTCACGCCGGCATGGTCGTCGCCCGCCTGCCAGCCCGCGCGCTGGTAGATCCAGGGATAGGCAGAAAAGTCTGGCTCCGCCTGCTGGCTGCCGCGCGTTGTGGCAAAGCCGGCGGCGACCAGCGCCGCCAGCCCCAACAGCAGGGCGCACAGGGCCAGGAGCGACAAGCGCCCGCTCCTGGCCCTCCCTGTCACGGCGACCACGGCGGCGGCTCGTTGGCGTAGGCCACGTTGCTCACCTGCCAATAGTTGCCCATATCTTGCAGCGTGTAGCTCACGTCCAGAGTGTACGGTCCGCGCCCGGCAATCGGATCGCCCAGCAGTTCGGCATCGCCCGGCTCCTCTTCAAAGCTGTAGAGGCTGTCTTGCCACGTCTCGCGCACGGTCACCACGGCGCGGTCCGGGGCCTGCAAATCGAACGAGCGGTAGCTGGCGTGAATCCATTGCCGCCCCACGAACTGCTTCTGTGCTGCAAGCTCGTCGAATTCCGCCTGGAACTGCGCCTGCACACCTTCGCTTGCCGACGCGATCCACGACCCTGCGCTCAGCGACCAGTAGGCGTTGCTCAGGTTGCGTTGCAGACTGTATATGGCCTGCTGAAAGGCTGCATATTCCGTTTGCGTCACGAAAAAGCTGTCAATCCACGCCGGTCGCTCTGGCGCTTCGCCCGCGTCTAGCATCTGGCGCCACTTCTCGTCTGTCAGGCGATCGTCGGCCGGCCAATCGAACTCGTAGTAGGCAAAGACGCCGCCCTTCGCCACCTGTAGCTGCAGCGAGCCATCCTCCAGCACCAGGGGTACGACCACATAGATTTCGTCGACGCGCCCAACGCCCACTTCCAGCACCACGGGGTTCGGCACGCCGTCGCCGTCGGGGTCCGGCGCCGTGGCCACATCGGCAATCACCGCCGCCTGCGGCTCTTCGTCCATGTACGGCTGCCCGCCGGGGTCCTCTTCCTCACGATCTGCGGCGGCCATCGTCAGATGCTCCAGCTCTCCGCCGTAAAAGCGGATGAGGTGCACCTCCTCTTCGCTCAATGGCTCGCCGCGCAGCTCTTTTTCGGCCATCACACGGAAAGCCGCTGACAGCTCCTGCAGCCGCTGCAGGCTGTTGCGGTCCTGATCTTTCAACAGGTTGCGGCTGTCCAGGCCTTCCAGCGTCATTTGCGTCAGCGCTTCCAGCCGCGCAAAAAACTCGGGTACCGGCTCGACGTAGCCGCGCGCCAGCAGTGGGGTGGGGGCCAAGGTGCCGCCCGCGCCCATCTCGGCATACACTTGCTTGGCGTACAGAATCGTGTCGTGCTTCAGCTCCGCCCAGCTACCCAGGCTTGTGTTTAGCTGTTTGTCCAGCCATCCCTCCGATTGCATGAAAGCGGGGTAGCCCTCGCCCACCTGCTCAAGAAGAGGATAGAAGCCGTACAGCCAGGTTGTGTAGAGCGTTTCCGTCCACTGTTCGGTGCTCAGCCCGGCCGTCCAGTCGCGCATCTTTTGCATCTGTTCCGGGTATTGGGCATAGGCCGTCTCGCCCAGCGCGTCCAGATGGCTGTAGGCGCGGTCCGAACCCATCGCCGCCATCACATCCAGGCCCATGGGCAGCATGCGCGGCTCTTCCGGCGTGCCCACATTGCGGTAGATAAGCTGGCGGAAGATGTAAGCGTCGGGCACAAAGCGCTGGCCCATGAAACGGAAGCCCTTGGTGGTCTCTTCCACATCGTCGTCAACGCCGATCACCAGCCCCAGGATCTGTGGTGGGGGCAGCGCGTCGGCCGCTGCAATAAAGGCATCCAGCTTTGCCTCGTCGGCAACCGTATTCAGCTCCGGCGCTGGCCCGTACACCTGCTCGATGACGCCCAGATAGTGAAACGCGGTGAGGTCGTCGCTGCGCCCCACAAAGAACACGGTTGGGTTGTATAGCTGTAGCCACACGTCCAGGGCGGACGTGTGGCTTCCTTGTGCCCCCTGCAAGCCCTGGGCCGAGCGCAGGGCATGCACCAGCAGCAGGGCCGAGCGTGTTTCGGCGCGACCCACTTCGGCGACGTCTGTGCGCAGGCGGAAGGTCATGCGCCCGTACCACATCATGCTCTTGAAGTAGCGTGTCAGCTCCTCGCTAAGCGTGTAGTGGCCGCGGGCAATGTACTGCGTATAGTCTTCACCGAATTCCAGGCCGGGGAAGATGGGCGAGGCGCTGATGCCATTGGCCGCTTCAATCAGCGCCAGCTCGGCCTCCACCAACGGCTCGGCGTACGCCGGTATCTCAACGCCGGGGTCTAGCAAGCGACTACCCACGCCGATGTAAGCCACCGAACGTAGTGCAGCGTCCTCCCATTCTGTGCCCCTCAGCGCCTGGTACTGCTCAGCCGTCTGCAGCAGCATGGCGGCGTTAAGCTCTTGCAGCAAGCCGATGAACGCTCCGCGCTCTGCTGTACGCAGCACCTTGTTGAACAGCAAGTGGTAAACGTGCAGTAGCGAGTCGCTGGTCACAAAGGGGGGCAGATTGTTGTAACGCGCCTTCTCATAGACGGTAAAGAACTCTTTCTCCATGCCGGGGCTCACCACCAGACCTTCCTGGGCCAGGCGCGCCCGCTGTTCCTGCGACAGCACATAGGGAACGACGACGTTGCTCAAGTCGGCGGCAATGGGCTCGTGGAAAATGGCGGCGCTGCCCGCCACTGCTGGCTTCTGATAGGCGGCAAATCGCGGCGCGTCGGGCAGCATGACCGGCACGGGCGTGGTCACCGCCTCCACCGTCGCCTCCGCAACAGGCACGGTGGGAATGACAATCGTCGGCGTCAGAGGCGGCGGCGTCGCGCTTTCTGGCGGCGGCGTCTGTGGCGGCACGCGGCAGGCGACCAGCAGTAAGAACAACAATACAAGGCTAATTTTCTGTCTCATTTTGATTTGGCTCCTTTCGATTGCGCGGGGGCCCGGGCGGCTCCCAGAGCAATGCGCTATCCTGTCACTCGGCGCAATTGCGACGCTTGCGCTCTTATCTTCATTATAAATGAGACTCGCCCGGGAGCACCGGGCGCTTGGGCGATGAGACGTCGACGGCAGGCCTACGGCAGCGCTGCGCCAAAATTGAACTGCGTGCCGGCGCGCACGAAGCCCAGCTTCTCGTACAGCCGCTGCGCGCCTTCCGCCGCGGAGAGCCAGCAAAAGTCGTAACCGGCCGCGGCATACTCTGCCAGCAGGCGCCGGCACACGGCGAAGGCCAGCCCTTGCCGGCGCTGTTCGGGTGCGGCCCACACACCAGCCAGCTCGCCCACACCGGCCCCAATTATGAGCACCGCGCCTGCCGCCAGCCCGTGCTCGCCCTGCAGCACGGCGCCCATCATCGAGCCGCTCTGTAAGCCGGCGCGCAGGCCCGGCAGCCAGCCCAGCGCATCGTCACCGCCGTTGCCGCCAAAGGCCACGCTCTGTCGGCGCAGGAAGGCCCGGAGCTGCCGCTCGTCTGCCCCGTCCAGGGCTGCAATATGGCCCGCGGGCGCGGGGTGGGGGGCAGGGGCCAGGGCCGGCAGCGCCAGCGTCATCAGCGGCGCGCGCATCTCGCAGCGCAGGCCGGCCGCTTCCAACGCTGCCGCCAACTGCGGGTGTAGCTCGGCCACAAACTCCAGGCGCGGGCGCTTGCCGCGGCCGGCAAAGGCCGCCTTCAGCGTCGCCACGGGCGCCGCCCAATCCTCCACGCCCGGCCACACGGGCGCGGCAAAGCTGAGATGGTCTAACTGCCCGGGCGAAAGAAATAGCTCGAAGCCCGGTAGGCTAATGAGCTCGCGCCCCAGGCGCCCCGCCGCGCGTAAGCTCTGCTCAATGCGCACCAGGCTCTCGGTCATGCGCAACGCTTCAGCCGCCATTCCATTGTGCAGCCCTCATCCTGAACGGAGTCTACGGAGTGAAGGATCTCTCGCTAAAAGAGCGATTCATGCGGATACTTCTCGTCTAGCTTAGCCAGCGCAAAGGAGCCGGCCGCGCCCAGCACGAACAGCACGGCCGAAGCCAGCGCGCCCCAGCCGGCTACACCGCTGGGGATAATGGCCAGCGTCGAGCCGAAGACGATGCCCAGGATCAGATGGTACATCAGCGCGTGCGCTCGCTTAAAGAGCCAGGAGACGATTTTGGCAAAGAGCAGGATGCAGATGACCATGCCGGCCACGATGGGAATGATCACCGTAAAATCAAGCTGGCGGATGCCGCTGGCCATCGGTTGGTACAGGCCCAGGTAAATGAGGAAGTTCGACGGGCTCAAGCCCGGCACCACCAGGCCCAGGGCCATCACGATGCCGCTGAACAGCCACACGCCGATGTTGGGCGCTACGGTTACGTTGCTCACGCTTTCTATCCAGCGCAGGAAGGCAAACATGCCGAAAGTCATGCCCAGCAGCAGCAGCCAATGCCACGGCCGGCGTCCCTGCTCCGCCGCCGTCCTCAGCAGCGACGGCACGGTGCCGGCAATGAAGCCGACGAAAAGCCAGATGAACTGCGCCGCGTAGTTGTCGAAGGCAAAGTCCACCACGGCCGAAAAGAGAAAAACGCCCAGCACGCCGCCGATGCCTACCGGCAGAAAATAAAGGAAATTGGCTACGAAACGATGCCGCAGATTAGCCAAAAACTGCAGAAGCGGCTCATAAAGACCAAAGACAACGGCAAGAACGCCGCCCGATAGGCCCGGTAGAATGGCCCCAATGCCCACCAGCGCGCCCTTCAGCAAGCGGATAAACCAATCCACCGTTGTCCTTGCCGGCGCGCCTTGCACTATAGCCGGCTCGGCGTGCCCCTCCAGCTCCTCCGATTTCACTTCTTTACGCTCATCAATAACACTCACTACTAGATCCTCCGGTCGCAAAAGACCGCTATGATTGCAAAAAAAGAGAGTCAGGGCAACGGGAGCCCTACTCTGCGAAAGAGGATCTTAACATGCTATTGCCGCCCTGGCGACTTATCGCCGCCTACGGGTCATCCTAGCGCTGGCTCACCTGGCCGCCAGCATGGTCCGCAGCGTCTCCATGTGCTCCTCGTAATGCCCAAACGTATTGCCGGCGATTGTGTCATAAACATAAACAGTGCCTTGGCCATAAGGCGACTCCTGCCCTGGCGGCAGCAAGTCGCCATAGTCGCGCGCCAGATCTTCGTCGCGCAAGCCATCCAGCGCCGCGTCCATTTCCGCCTGCGCCTGGGCCAATAAGCGGCGCGCTTCCACCGCCGTAAGGCCCGCGTGCCGCTCCTGGATCGCGGCGTTCACCTCGTCCATGTCCGCTTTCCAGGCCTCTTCGCCCAGCCCCATGCCGCCCCCCCGCGAGCGCCCCTGTAGATAATGGGCTACGCCGCGCTCCCAGGCCGCAAGATGCACCAGATGGTCGCCAATGGACCAGCCATCGCCCGTCCGCTCCTCCAGCCGCTCGTTGCTCACACCGCCGAGCAGCGTTTC
Organism: uncultured Ardenticatenaceae bacterium; assembly: GCA_964384155.1. Lineage (GTDB taxonomy): Bacteria > Chloroflexota > Anaerolineae > Promineifilales > Promineifilaceae > JAAYYY01. The sequence goes on along the minus strand of CAYLJW010000032.1, from coordinate 43,608 downwards.
AACCTCGGCCCGCGCCCGTACAATGCGCTCCCTCAAGTCGCCAACCGTCTGAGCTTGCTCAACCATTTATCATACCCTCCGCGCACAGTGCGGACCGGCAGCAGGGGACGCTGCCGGTCCGCACTCAAACTCAACCTCTCAAGTTTACACGGCGCTGCCGAATTCTTGGGCCATGCGCTGCGTCATCTCCTCTTCAGACAGCTCCTCCATATGCGTTGCCATCCACCACTGGTTGCCCCATACGTCTCGTATACCGGCCGTGCGGTCGCCGTAGAACTCATCCTTCGGTTCGCGCGTGGACGTGGCGCCCGCGGCCAGCGCTCGCTCATAGGTGGCGTCCACATCTTCAACATACAGATGCAGCATGGCCGACGTCGGCGGGTTTCCCTCATTTGGCTCGCCCATCATCACCACCGAATCGCCAATACGCATTTCGCCGTGCATGATCTTGCCGTCGTTGCCCTCGACCGTAGTCGCGTCGCGCGCGCCGAACGCCTGCTGGGCAAAGGCGATCAGCGCCCGCACGTCAGAGACAACCAGATAAGGGGTGACGGTGTGATAGCCGTCGGGTATGTAAGGAACTGCCATGGGATTATACCTCCACACATTGGGTTTTCAGGTCACGACTGAGCTCGTCAGAAAAGATGTGACCGCCCGTTCACACCGACAGACTGCGCTAGCCATAAAACATTATAAACGAAATGGGCCGGCTACGAAACATTTGTTCTATGAAAATTGGGTAAATTTGGTTGTGAGAGGGATGGCTGGCCCACATTTATGGTGTTGCGAGCGTGGCTGTCAGGTCGAAGAAGACGGCCGAGTTTCCAAACTCGCCCGGCGTGCCCAGCAGCAGCGATTGGCCGCTGAGGGCCACGATGTGCGCGTAATCCTCGGTCACTTGCCCGTCATCGTAGCGCACAGCAGCTTCGTAGCGCCAGGCGCCGTCTGCGTCGCGCGCGAATAGATGCGTAGCGCCGGCAAAGCCAGAGGTTACCGCCAGCCGCTGACCATCGAGGTCCACGGTTGCGCCGAAGAAAGTCGTCACTGGGTCACTTGACCAGAAGTACCCGGGAAATACCATTTCCCGCAACCGCTCTTCGTCGAACATGCCTTCAGTTGGCGTTTGAAAGAAAAGCCCCCCTTCAGGCATGTCGTCCTCATCCGCCAGCATCAAAATCGCGGCCTCCTGCCACGCGCCGTCACGGTCGCGTTCATAAAGGGTGACGATGCCTGCCTGATGCGGAGAAGGCGGAAAGCCGGCAGTGGTCGCCTGTTCGTTGGCGTCAGGTGCGCTACCCACTGCGCTACCCACAAAGAAGCGCAGATCGCTGCTAAGCCCGCTGAGGTCGGGAAAACCGGGTAGGCCGATAGCCAGCCGCGTCGCCTCATCGCCAATGCCCTCTAGGGCCACCGCTGCGCCCAACCGCGCCTCGCGCAGAAAGAGCGGCGCCTCGCCCGCAGGCCTGTACTGCAGCGTCTCTGCCCAGCGCCCGTCAACCAGCTCATAGAGATGGACGACGACCTCGCCTAGCAGCAGACCATAGAGGGCGTAAGGCTGCTCCTCGCTCACGTAGTAGACACTGAGGGCCAGACTGTCCCCATACAAATCCATATTGAGCATATACAGGTCGCTGCCCTCGCGCTGCGGGATACCCAGGGTTGCCTGCAGTTGCCAGCCATGCGCCTCACGCTCAAACAGGTAGACCGCGCTGGCCTGGGCGTCGCCGCCCACAGCCAGCCTATGGCCGTGTAGCGCCACGAGCTGCCCGAACTGGCGGCGCGGCATGCGTCCGAACACCAGCCACTCCTTTTGCACGGCTGCCCCTTGCTCGCCGCTGTTGCGCGGTTCATCTCCCTGCGGGGGGCTCAGCTTTGCCGTCTGCCGCCACGTCTGCCCTTCATATTCAAAGACATAGACCGCGCCGGCCATGCGGTCGGCGCCGGGCGCGCCTACTGCCAGTAGATTGCCGTCCAGGGCCACGTCGCTGCCAAATCGCTGTCCCGGCAGCGGGCGCCGCTCTTGCGGCGGGATGGGGCTGCGGTCCTCCGCCGCCAGGCGCGCCTCTTCCTGCCACGCCCCATCCACGCGGCGGTAGATGTAGGCATATCCCTCGCCGCTGTAATTCCACTCAGAAGCGCCTATGACGGCCACGTCGCCCTGCACGGCCACCGCTTCGCCAAAGCCGTCCCATTGGCTATCCGCCGGCCTCACCCGTTGCCCGTTGCTGCTGCTTGCTGCTGAGGCTTCGAACCTGCTCGGCGTTACCGGCGCCTGCGCCTGGCCCTGGGCCTCCTGGCAAGCCACCAGGATCACCAGCGCCACCAACAGCGCGCCAGCATTACATCGCATCTGTTGTGCTCGGTGTCTCTGCATGGCTGCCTTCCTTATGCCCCTTATGCGCCAGGCCGGCCGGCTTGGCGGTGCTCTGCCTAACGCACGATGATAAAGCCCAGAATCTCGCCGATGCTCCAGATGACATTGGAGTAGAAGTTGCCGCCCAACTGGCGGAACAGCTCGAACGGCGCGCCAGGGTCGCCGATGAAGGGCCGTAGGGTCCAGGCCATCTGGCTGCCCACGAAGGCATACACAAACATCCAGATGATCAGGATCCGTTTGCGCATGGCCGCGCCCTCGTGCTCGTCGGCCGACACCATCTTCATGCCTTGGTACAGGAAAACCACGCCCATAAACCCGGAGATGGCAAAAATGGCCACGTTCAGCAGCTTGAAGAACTGGTATTCAGTGATGGTGAGCAAGAAAAAGAGGGTAATTGGCGCCAGGCTCAGTAACAGCACGGCCGACACAGTAATGCCCGTGAGGATCAAGGTCAGGTTCTGGCCCAGGCTCTGGTTAGAGCCAAAAAGCAGGTTGAAAAAGTAGAGGCTCGGCGCGCAAATCAGCAGCGTGGCCAGGAACAGCACCGGCAGCTTGAACGCCGAGCTAAGCGCCTGCCACAGGCTGTGGCTAGAGCCCATCACCGCGCCATAGAGCGCCAGGAAGGCCACGCTGGAGATCACCATGGCCTCTATCTTGGCCCGCAGGTTCACACCTTCGCGAATCTCTTCAAAAAAAGCCTCGCGCGTGCGCAGGATCCGTTCGATGATCGCGAAATCTTCCGCCCGCGGCGAGCGCACTTTGTGCCGGAAACCCGTTGTCGCTTCACTCATTGCTGCCGCCTCCTGTTACCAGTTCCCCACCGTCGGAAAAATGACAAATATCACCGTAATCAACCAGAAAAAAGCCCAACCCACCAGCGCCAGGCGCCAACGGCGGAAATATACGAACGGCGCCACCAACGCCACGACGGCCACCAGCCAGAAAGCGGGCCTCACCAGCAGTTCAGACCAGTTGATGAAGCTGCCGTCCGGCGCAAAGGCCAGCCAGCGCAGCGCCAGGGCCAGCAGCACGGGCAGCGCCGTCAGCATGATCGCCTCTAACGCGTCATGGCCCTCGTGCACGGCCTGCAGGCCAGCACCCGCTTCTTCCAGGCCAAAGGCCTCGGCCGCCTTCAGCAGGGCCACTTCTTCGTCCTCGCCCCTGGCCATGGCGGCGGCCACGGCGTCCTCAAGATGCGTGCGGATCTCTGCCAGCACCTCAGTCTCCGTCTCCTTGCTCAGGTGCAGCTCTTTGCGCAGTTGTTGCAGCGCCTGCTCGATGGTCACTTTGCTCATGCGCCTTTCGCCTGCAGAAACGCTTCCAGCTTGTTTAAGAATAGATTCCACTCCTGCGCTTGTTCGCCCAGCCGCTCGCGCCCCGAGGAAGTGAGGGCGTAATACTTGCGCCGCCGGCCGTCGACCGCCTGCCAGTTACTCGACAGCCAGCCGCTCTGCTGCATGCGGTGCAGCGTAGGGTAGAGCAGGCCCTCTTTCAGCTCGAAATAACCGTTGCTGCGCCGCTCCAGCTCTTGCACCATCTCATAACCGTACATCGGCCGCTCGGCCAACAACGTGAGGATGATAACTTCTGTACTGCCCTTTCGAATCTGGTCACGCAATGACATAACATTTAACCGTGCTGACCATGAACGACCCGTCCAGTGGACCACGGGCATCTTACCCGCAACCCTAACTATATTAGGTATTTACACAATAGGGGAAACAGCCTGCGCTGTCAAGACTGTAAGCTAGTTTGTAAGCCGCCCACCAGCCGCCGCCAGGCCACGTGCAGCACGAACAGCGCCAGCGACGCAGCCACGGCCGCGGCGAAGAGCGGCAGAAAATAATCCACTAGTTCCGCGTTCGCCGGCACACGGCGCGGCGCTGCGTCCATACCCGCCGACAAGGGTCCCAGATCGAAGGGCAGGAAGAAGCGCGCCGCCGTATAGGCCAAGCCGCTAAGCAGATAGAAGGAAATAGCCCCTAAAATGGCCGTACGCCACGTTGCCCGCCACACAATCAGCGCCGACGTCAGCGCCAGAAGCACAAACACACCGCCAAACACCAGGTTGCGGCCTTCCAGGTACTCTAAGGCCCCTATGCGCGGCAGAAAAGCCAGCAGCGGCAGCGCGGCCAGCAGCGCATGCACGGGCCGGCGCAGGGCAATCACCACGCAGCCGGCAGTCAGCGCCGCAACCAGCGGCCAGGCTCGCCCGCTTTGCGGGATGACGCGCGCCACAGCCGAAAGCAGCAGCACGCTTACCAACAGCAGCCCATAACCTACCCAGCTACCGCTCCACAACGGCCAGTTGCGCCGCCAGGCCAACCCCAGGCCCCCTAGCAGTATGGCCAGCAGAAAATAGGGATACCACGGCATGCCGCGCCCACCAAACGCTACCGACACGCCGAAAAAGGTCGAACACATCAGCAGGTGAGGCAGCGCTGCCAGCAGCAAGCCCCACAGCGGCGCTTGCTCGTGCCCATGACGGTGCTGCGCTTCTATGGCCAGTGAGTTATCCATGATTCACTTCTCCAGACGTCCGTTTTCCGGCGTTCAGGGCTGCATGGCTGCTTGCAGAACTGCCGGCTGCTCATCGCCATGATTCGCAGGACCGGCGACCACCCAGGCGGCGCCGACGAGCCAAACGACGGCTGCGGCGTAATAAAGGACAATGAAGAGGGCCACAGCGGCAGGGTAGCTCGCCGCGGGGTTCCAGGCCACCTGGGGCGAAAAGGGCGTTGGCGTCACGAAGACAAACAGCGGCGCAAGGGCCAACAGCAAGGGCGCCCAGCCAGCCCGCTGCCGTGGCCGCTCCCACCGCCCAATGGCAACCGCCGCGGCCAACCCCAGCAGCAGGCCGGCGCCCATGACCGCGCCCAGCAGCCATGTTTGGTCCAAGGCCAGCGCGCGCCGCGCCCACCCTCCGCCCGTCGCCAACAGCAGGCCACACAGCAGCAAGGCATAACGCTGCGGCTCGCGCCGACGCGCCCCTTGCCAGCTCAAATACAGCAGCGCCAGCGCCAGCAACAGGGCCAAAGTCGAAAGCGTGGCTGGCGCGAAGTCGTTTACAAAAAGCTCTAAACTGAGCGCCGGTCGCGGGCTCCACCACGTCGAGCGCTCCTGCAAAAACGCCACACCCCAGATAAAAAGCTGGCTGCTCAGCACAAAAAATGCGCCCATAGTCAATAGCCCCCGCCGCAGCGTGCCCCACACGGTCGCCGCTGCCCCCGCCGCCGCCAGCAGCAGCCATACCGCGGCGTAAAGCTGGCTATAGCCTTGTACTAGCTCCAGCACCCAGGCCCAATGCAGCGCCAGCAGCAGCGGGCTGAGCGCCAGCATGCTATAAAGCGGCCGCCGCCGCGCTGTAGCGAGCAGGACCAACAGGCCCAAAAACATTAGCACAAAAAACAGAATAAACTGTTGCGCCACGTACGCCAGGGACCACGTGCCCAGAATGAGCCAGTAACTCACCCAGTTGCTGCTCCACAAGGGCCACCGCTGCCGCCACGCCAGCAGCAGCAGCAGTCCCGCCGCCAGCAGTAAAGCCAGGAGCCCGAAAGGGCCAAAAAAAGACGTGCTGAAAATCGTACCCCTGAAGAAGTAAACGGCGATAACAACATGCGGCGCCGCTGCCAGCACACCCGCCACAACGGCCATCCCGCCGCGCCGCGGCCCCTCTTTCTCCGTGCCCATCTCGAGTCGCTCCATTGTTGCCTCCCTACCACACACGACCGTGAACCTAACTTAATTAGGTATGAGAACTATACGAGAACGGCAGGTTCATGTCAAGCGCCAAATGGCGTCTGTCATGAGGCCCGCGCTAGTGCCTCTCGTCGAACACACCCCAGCAAATCTCATTGCGCAGCTGCTGATCATCCAGCACCAACTCGCGAATTGCTGCTGGTAGCTGTTCCCTCTGCCAGCGGCATTCGCGGCGACCGACGGCTTCGCTCTCCGCGGCCGGCGCAGCTGCGCATGCGGATTTTATGGCGTAGGCTGCCGCGCCAAGCTCATGGGCGGCGACATGCGCCACCGCTGCCGCCTGGCCAGCGGCGTAGGCCGCGAAGCGCGGCGCGCCCGTCAGATCGCGGGCCGCAGCGTTAGCATGGCCGGCGGCCGTGCGCGCCTGCGTCATGGTGCTCTCTCCCCGCGCCCAGGCTCGAGCCAAGGCGATGGCCCGCCGCGGCCGCTCATCGTCGGGCCGTATGGCCTCGAAAAAGTGCAGCACATGCTCGGCACAATCGGCTGCCCACAGCGCCAGCAAATGATGGTCGGCGTCCTGCAAGCTGCCGCCCCGCCGCAGGGTGATGAACCTGGGGTCTCGCTCTCTGGGTAATATCATTCGTCACCACATTGGCTTTCAGTTGTTATTGTCGAGCAGAACGCCGCAGTAACTCTTGGTATCGCGCATGTGGATACGTTTGGCGTCAATAACAGCCGCTCGCCCGACTACCTGCTTCATCGACCCTCTCTCGGTGTAGACGACACTTTTATTCTACACGACTTTCCTTGGCAACTGAATAGCCATTTGTGTTGACTCTTAATCGCACTTTACTGTTCCGATGCCCGTGCTGTAAACAGCCTGTGTCATTGGTGTGTGTGAGGAGAGGCGCTTGAAGCGCGGTGCAGTTGTATCAGCCCCAATCATGAGCTTATTTGGTGGAGCGCCGCTGCCGGCCCCCAGAAAAGCGCGCAACCATGAAATTGCGGCCTTAAACCACCCCCGCCGCCGGCGCCACAATGCGCCGCCGCAGCGCCAGCACGGCCCACAGCGTCAGCAGCAGGGGCGCCAGGCCTACGATGCTCAGCGTCTGCCAGTCGGCCACAAACAGCACCGTGCCCGACGAGAGCGAAGCCGTGGCCTGCACGGTGAAGACCGTGAAATCGTTCACCGCCTGCGCGCTGAACCGTTCCGCCGGCTTATAGCTGCGCGTCAGCAGCACCGTGCCGCCTACAAAGAGGAAGTTCCAGCCCACGCCCAGCAGCACTAGGGTCAGCCAATAGTGCAGGAAGTGCACGCTCACCAGCGCCACACCCACCGAGGCCAGCATGGCCGCCAGGCCGGCCAGCAGCACGCGAAATTCGCCCAGCCGGTCCAGAATCACGCCCGTAAATAGCGAAGGCAGGTACATGGCCACGATGTGGCTCTGGATCACCAGCGCCGTATCGCCCAGCGTGAAGCCCTGCACCTGGTGCATTTGCAGCGGCGCCGCGGTCATCAAGAAGGACATCACGCCATAGGCCGAGGCCGCCGCCAGCACCGATACCACGAACAGCGGCTGGCGAACCATCATCCAGAGCGGTCGTTCTTTGCGCAGGCCGGCTTCGGCCTGGCCGTCTTGCTGGGGCCGCACGTTGCGGTAGAAAAGCAACAGCAGCAGCGCGGCGGCGGCATAAAGCCCCGCCACGGCCACAAAGGAGCCTACGTACTGCCCGCCGGCATGCCAGCCGCTTGCTCGCTGCGCCAGCTCGGGCCCTAAAATGCCTGCCGTAATGCCGCCCAGCAGCACGAAGGAAACGGCGCGGCTGGTATAGGCATCGCTGACGCTTTCGCTTGCTGCAAAACGGTACTGCTGCACGAAAGCCCCGCTGGCCCCAATGAAAAAGGTGCCCAGGCAAAAGAGCGCGAAACGTTCGTGCATGATGGCATAGGCCGCCAGCAGCGCTGCGGCGCTGGCCATTAGAGCCCCGGCGGTGAAGCCAAAACGGCGGCCCATACGCTGCATCAGCAAGGCCGAAGGCGCGGAAGATAAGGCCACGCCCACTACCGAGACCGACACCGGCAACGTGGCCCAGGCCGGCGAAGGCGCCAGCTCCGCGCCGATCATGCCCCCCAACAACACGATGGCCGAGATGCCCGACAGGCTCATCGCCTGGCATACGGCCAGCACCGCGACATTACGAAATTTCATGTTCCTTTTCCTCTCGCTCGCGCATGGCAAAGGCCGTGCAGCCTCACCCAATCTCCACACGCACCGTCTGTACTCCCTCGGCCACCTGTATGTCCACGATGCGCGGCTCCCGCTTACGCGTTAGCACACTAATGTTGCCGCTCCGTTCTAGGATCGCCTGCTGCACCTTACTCACATCGGCCACGTTCGCCTCCCTGCGAACTGCGGCCATCAAATCATCCTCGCTCAAATTGCTTTGCTGCATGGCGTCCCAATCAATCTCGCCGTCGCTCACCAGCTCTCGCCTGTTTCCTTTTACCAGCGTGCCGAAACGGTCAGAATAGAAGCTGATGGCCGCAAACAGCCAGTGCACCAGTACCAACGTCAGCGCCGCGCCCAGGATTGTTTCAAAAAAAGGCGTGCTCCCTGTCAGCGCGCTGCTGAGGATTGAGCCCAGCATAAAGCCCAGGATGGCGTCCAGGGCCGCATACTCTCCCAGGAAGCGCTTGCGCCCCAGGCGCACCAGCACAATGGCCGCCGGATAGACCAGCAGTGCACGCAGCACCATCTGCCACAGCGCCAGGTTGTCGGCGCCAATTCCCAAAAAATCGCCAATAATGGGCCAGTTTTCTCCAATCATTCGCTTCTTCCTATTTTAATTGCAGGCCAACGACGCGCTCTCACATGGCCACATTATAGGCTAGAAAGGTGATACAACCGCTATGAATCGTCTCAACCCCGCACCCATGTGCTAAAATAAGGCCATGTCCCAACTGCCCTTTTCCGTGCGCCGAGCCGACCGCTCCGACGCAAAATGGCTCGACGCCGCCTCGGCCGCCAGTCGCTTGCGCCCGCCGGCCTATTTTGAAGAGCTTTGCTGGCAGCAAGACGCCGGCCTGCTGGCGCTGCTGATCGCCGAATGTGGCCCGGAGCTGTATGCCGGGCACCTGCGCATTCATTGGGAGGCGGCATATAAGCCCTTTCGCGCTGCGACCATCGCTGAGCTGCAAGACCTCTACGTGCCGCCGCACTATCGCCGCCGGGGTGTGGCCACGCGTCTGCTCAACGGCGCCGAAGCGCTCATCGCTCGCCGCGCCGCAGCCGGCCAATGCGCCGCCCAGGTGGGCATTGCCGTGGCCCTACACGCGGCCTACGGGCCGGCGCAGCGCCTCTACGTGCGCCGTGGCTACGTGCCCGACGGTCGCGGCGCGCACTATCGCCGCCAGCCGATCCACGACGGCCAGCGCCTGACATTTGACGATGAAGCTGTGCTTTACCTAATCAAAGATCTACCAGGCTCCTAGGCGGGACTACGGTCAGGCGTCATGTGGTCGGTCTGCGGCGTAGCGCCTTTGGTCGCTGGCGAACTGCTCGAGGATGTCGCTGACGGTGAGGATGCCGACGAGGATGGGGCCGGCCGGATGGGCGGTGACCACCGGCAGGGCGCCGAATTTGTAGGTTCGGAGCATCTCGGCGGCGAGGTGGGCGGGCGACTCTGGTGAGATGGTGATGGGATCGGGGGTCATGCAGCTCTCGGCAGTAAGGCTTTCGAGGAGCGAAAGATCCTGGCGGCGGTCGTGCAGCACGAGAGGGGAGTTCATGGCCAGGCGCACGTCGCGGTTGGTGATGATGCCTACGAGGGTAGGGCGCCCGCTGAGGACGCTGACCACGGGTAGTTGACGCACCGCTTCTTCTTTCATGGTTTGCAGCACTTCGCGTAGTGAAGCGTAGGGGCGCACGGTGATGGGGTTGGTGGTCATCAGGTCGCCAACAGTGAAGGCCTGCATCATTCACTTTCCTGTTTTGTGATCTGCATCAAGGCTACTCTCCAACGCTGGGCGGCGCTTCGTCCTGCGGCTCGGGGCGCACGATGAGTAGGGAGCAGGTAGAGGCGCGCAGCACTTTTTCGGTAACGCTGCCATACAGCCAGCGGCGCAGGCCGGAACGGCCGTGCGTGGCCATGGCAATGAGTTCGATATTGTGAGCGGCGGCGTAGTCGAGGATAGCGTTGGCCGGGTTGCCGTCGGCGACGGCGATCTCCAGGGGCGCGCCGCCGGCGCCGTGGCGGCCGGCTACAGACTGCAAGTAATGTTCGGCGCGCTCGCCGACGCCGCCGTGCAGGGTTTCGCCCACGCTGTTTTCTAACTGTGCAAGCTGCCGCCGGTGGGCCGGCGGCGGCTCGTGGCGCTCGACGCGCATGAGGGTGATGTGGGCGCCGGTGAGCCGCGCGACTTCAAAGGCGGCAGGCAGCGCCGACTCCGCGAGCGGCGAGCCATCGAGCGGCAGCAGCATACGCCGTACAGGGGCCAAATCGCGCACGACGTAAACGGGGCAGGGGGCATGGCGCAGCACGCGCTCGGTGACGCTGCCTAAGGCCCAGCGCTCCAGGCCGCTATGGCCGTGGCTGGACATCACGACGAGCTGGATGTCGTGCGCCGTGCAATGGTCGACAATGGCGGCGGCGGGGTCGTCGTCGACAATGTAGGGCTGCCAACTGACTTCGGGATCGCTATGGGCGGCGATGAGCTCGTCGAGGGAGGCGCGCGCTTCTTTGGTGATTTCGGCCATGACTTCGGCATCGGGCAGCCAGTCGTAGGGGCCATGGTGCACGCCGTAGACGGGCGCGGGGGCGCTGAGCGGCAGCCACATGCCTTCTGTGCTGCGCAGCAAGTGGATCTCGGCGGCGGCCGAGCGGCCGAGCGCCAGGGCCATGGGCAGGGCCTGGGCGGCGAGCGGCGAGCCGTCGGTCGGAACGAGGATGCGTTTGAACATAGGGTCCTCCTTTGACCATCAGCAGTATGGCTATCATAGCGCAGCGGGCCGCGCCGTGGAAGTGACGTTGAGCACGTCTTGTGGGTGAGGTTGTTCGGCAGTGGGAGGCGCAAGCTGCCAACTTGCGCTACAGGATTACTGCCGGCGGAAGGCGGAAAGGTAGCGCCAGATGGTTTCGTTTAGGCGTTGGGCGGTGTATGGTTTTTGTACGAAGCCGGTTAGCTCGCGGGTGCTGAAGCGGTGGCGCAGGTCGCGCTTGTCGTAGCCGGAGGAGAGGATGACGGGCACGGTGCCGTTTATCTCGCGCAGGCGGTGCAGGGTTTCTTCGCCGCTCATGCCGGGCATGGAAAGGTCCAGGAGCACCAGGTCGATCTGGCCCGGGCGCAGGCGCATCAGCTCGATGCCTTCCTGCCCGCTGCCGGCGGCGAGCACGTGGATGCCGTCCATACCTAGGATATCGGCGACTGCTTCGCGCACGGGCGCTTCGTCGTCGATGACCAGCACCACATAACCGGGAGCGCTGGGCTGCGTATCTGGCGCTTCTTCGACCAGCGCAGGCAGTACGGCGGCCTCGGAGGCGCGGAAAAGCAGCTTGAAGATGGTGCCGGCGCCGGGCCGGCTGCGCACCATGATTTTGCCCTGGTGGCCGTGCACGATGCCTAGCACGGCGGCCAGGCCCAGGCCCTGGCCGGATGCTTTGGTCGAGAAAAAGGGATCGAAGATGCGCGCCAGGGTGGCTTCACTCATGCCTACGCCGTTATCGCGGATCTCGATGGCCACGTAGCGCCCGCCGGGGGCCACTTGGCCGCTGCTGTGCCAGGGCGACTCTTCGTCGTCGGGCAGCCCTTGCTCCTGCCGTGTGATGACGTGCACCACGCCGCGCTCCTGGCCGATGGCTTCGGCGGCGTTGAGTATCAGGTTCATAATCACCTGCTGCATCTGCGCGGGGTCGCCTTCGATGAGCGGCAGATCGGGGCCCAGGTGCGCTTCGAGGCCCACGTTCTTAGGAACGGAAGCCTCGAATAGCTTGATATTCTCGTCGATGAGCTTGTTCATGTTGATGGGCACAATCTCGAACTGCCCGCGCCCGGAATAGGCCAGCATCTGGCGGGTGAGGGTGGTGGCCTTTTGCGCGGCGTCGACGGCTTTGCGGATGTGCTCGCGCGCGGGGTGCTCGGGCGTAAGCCAGCGCTCGGCGAGCGAGGTCTGGCCCAGCATGGCCACCAGCAAGTTGTTAAAGTCATGGGCGATGCCGCCGGCCAGCACGCCCAGGCTTTCCAGCTTCTGGGCCTGGAAGAGCGCTTCTTCGGCCCGCTTGCGCTCGGTAATGTCCACGGCCACGCCGGTTATGCCGTCTACTTCGCCGGCCTGGTTAAAGAGGGGCGCGTAGCGCATTTCGAAGATGCGCCCGCGCATCTTTTCGACGTTCGTGAGCGTTTCGCCCTGCATGGCGCGGCGGAACTGGGCAGCGAGCTGCGGCACGCGGGAGTCGGAGATCTGAAAGACGGAGGCGCCGACGAACTGGTCGGGACGGATGCCGATCTCCTGCAGCGGCTTGCCTTCGAGGAAGGTGAGCACGCCGCTGCTGTCGACGCCCCATAAGATGACGGGGGCGTTGTTGATGACGGTGTGCAGGCGCTCCTGGCTCTGGCGCAGGGCCATCTCGGCGTCTTTGAGCTGCTGCACGCGCTCTTCTAGCGATTGCTGCACGGCCTCTAGCTCGCGGTTCTTCTCGGCCAGCTCGCCGGCCGTGCTGCGCGCACTGTCCAGGGCGTCGTGCAGGCTGTGCATGGCCAGATAGAGCAGAATGGCGGCCACGATCATGGCCATGATCAGCGCCACCCAGGTGTACACGGCGGTGATCGGTATTTGTGAAGGCGGCAGCAAATTGCGCACCTCGGCGAACATCAGGCCCACGCCGGCCAATACTGTGAGCGCCGAGAGGGCCACTGCGGCGCGCCCCCCGAGCAAGAGGCCGGCAATAATGATCACCAGAAAGTAGAGCACGATGGCCGGGCTCTGCGAGCCGCCAAAGATGGCGATGACAAAGCTGCAATAGACCCACAGCGCGCTAACGAAGATGAGGCTGGCGGGGCGTACAAAGCCGCGCCGCATAAGCGAATAGGTGAGCACCTGCGCGCCGAGCAAGGCGGCCTGCACGAAAAGATTGAGGAAAGGGTCAGGGACGGTGAAGAAGAGGCTGATGCTGTAGACCAGGTTCACCACAACGGTGGAAAAGAGGATGATGTGCAGCAGGCGGGCCACGCGCGTGGCGTCGGGATCGGCAAAAGTCGGCGCCTGTAAGTAGGGGGCCGGCAGGGCTCGCGACGAAAGCAGTTCAGGATTGGTCATGCAATACGCTGTAAGGGCGCGAACGTTCGGCCCATAAATCAGTACGCGACGGCATCTAGGCTGATTTTACACGGAAAATTGGCCGTGAAAAAGCTTTACCAATTGCCGCTTTGATGGTACATTGTGGCTATTAGTACCAAAGTACTGGTACTTTGGTAGGATGGATGGAGGAAAAGGTGATGGAAGTTGTTGCGGACACAGTTGTGTCAAATTTACGCATGGTGATCGCCAACCTGCGCCAGGATGGGGGTTTGATGAGCCCCTCTGTCTATGATACGGCGCAGGCGCTACGCTATTATCCACCGCGTAAGGGGGCGGAGCAAACTCTGGAATGGCTGCTGCTGCAGCAACATGATGATGGCGGCTGGGGCGACCCGGCCGCGCCCAAAACGCGCGACGTACCGACGATTGCGTCGATTTTGGCCCTGCACACCACCGGCGATCGCGCGGCGGGACAGGCGGCCATCCGGCGCGGCCAGGAGTTTTTGCGCGCACAGGCGCCGCTGTGGCACGGCCCGCCCACAGAGGACCTGCCAGTGGGCGCGGAGCTGATTTTGCCGCGCCTATTGGAAGACGCCGAGGCCGCCGGACTGCCGCTGCCGACGGCGCAGTATAGCCAGCTGCGGCCATTGGGTAACCGCAAGCGGGCGCAGATTGCCATGTTGAAGCCGCAGGCCGGCACGCCGCAGGCTTTCTCCTGGGAGGCGTGGGGCACGACGCCGCACCCGGCGCTGCTCGATGCGTCGGGAGGCGTAGGGCACAACCCGGCGGCCACGGCTTATTGGCTGAAGCTGGCGACAGGGCGGCCGGAGCTGGCGCAGCACATCGCGGCGGCCGAAAGGTACCTGGAGTGTGCGGGGCGCGCCACGCGCGCGGGCGTGCCCGGTGTGATGCCTACGGCCTGGCCCATCGACCGTTATGAGCAGGCTTTTGTGTTGCACACGCTGATGGTCGCCGACCTGCTGGAGCATCCCCTGTTGCACGACGTAGTGCGGCCGCAGCTGCTGGATCTGGCGCAGGCGACGATGCGCGCCGACGGCCTTGGATTTAGCGACTATTTTGTGCCGGACGGCGACGACACGGCTGCGGCGGTGGCCACGCTGCGAGCAGCGGGTTATCCCACCAGCTATGCCAGCCTCGACGGCTTCCGCGCCAAGGGGCACTTCATTGGCTATCATGGCGAGTTTCAGGCGTCGCACTCGCTGACGGCGCGGGCCATTCATGCCATGGCCCTGTTCGACGAAGATACGACGGGGCTGCAGGCATGCCTGCAGCGCAGCCAGCAGCCAGACGGGCGTTGGCCCGGCGACAAGTGGCACACGTCGTGGGTTTATGCCACGCTGCTGGCCGTTGTCGCGCTGAAGCAGTCGGGCGCGCGCTATGGCGAGGCCCTGCGCCTGGCCATCGATGCCCTGGAGACGTACCAGCACGCGGACGGCGGTTGGGGACCAAACGGCGCTTCGGTGATGACAGACACCGCTTATGGCGCGCTGGCCCTTTATGTGCTGCGCGACAGCGGGCAGGTGAACTGGACCCGCCTGGAGCGGGCGCATCGCTGGCTGCTGGATCATTACCTACCTTTCGACTATCATCTAGAGCAAGGCTGGCTCAACAAGCAACAGTATACGCCTTACCGCATCGACTGGAGCTTTGGGCTTAGCGCGACACTGGCTCTGGGTGATATGGTTGCTGCATGACGTCTGGCGGTCGAACGACTGACGCTTTTGACTCCCAAAATGAGACGATGACCCTGGACGCCTTCTTAGAGGCGTCCAGGGCCGATGTTGCGCGCGTGGCTCCGCGTTCGATGATCTATTCGGTCTCGGGCACGCGCCGCAGCGCCGCGCTGGAGGGGCAGTTGGCCGATGGCGCGCGCTATGTGCAGTGGTCACGAGAGCGTATGATGGGTTGCCTGGAGCTCATTTTTACCCATGGTGTGCAGCATGTCATCATGCCGGTGATCACACCTAGCCAGTTCGCAGAGGCCACGCCGGCATATCGCGAGCATTTGTGGGGCTGGCTGGACGCAGGATTGGCGGGCGAGCAGGCGCTGGCGGAGTACGCGCGGCGCGGCTGGCGTGTGCGGCTGCCGTTTTACGAGGCGCTGCCGCCGCTGCGCGATGCGGGCGCGCGGCTGGCAAGAGGCACGGCGGGTGAGGGCGCGCCAAGTTTATGGGCTTTTGTAGCGCCGGAGCATAACTTTTTCTGGGAGCAGGCGCTGTCAACGGGCGTGCTGGCCGGGGCGGGCACGGCGGCCGAGGCGCGACAACTGCTTTATGGCGCAGATATTCCGCCAGCCACGCTGTGCATCGATTTCGGTAAGCCGGTGATTTCGCCAGATCTGGCCCCGCCGTTCCTGGCGGGGGTGATGCACGCCTACTGGACGCAGAAGCCGGGTTATAGCCTGGACGAGGGGCAGTGGCGGCGGATTCTGTACGACTTTGCTTTTGTGCGCCCCACGTGGCGCGAGGATAAGCAGGGCCGGGCAGAGGAAGCGCTGGCCCACGAGGCGGTCTGGCGGCAAGAGGTGGTGTTGGGCCTGGGCCGGCGCATGGGGCCGTTCTGGTACCCGATCTAAAGCAAAAGGCCAGCGGTGGCTCGTGGTGCGGTGGGTCAGGCGAAGCAGTGGCAGAGCTGCTGGGCCAGGCGCTGGGCGGCGGCGGCGACGGCGGGACTGATTGCAGCGCCAGGAGTGAAGTCGCGGGCTTCGATGCCGTAGACAATGAGCTGCAGCGGTAGGCGCTCGAGCTGGCGGGCCAACTCCACGGCGCCGGCGACCCCGAAGGCGTGCCCCGATAGGCTGCTGGCAAGGTAGGCGGGCAAATGCTCGTGGGCTGTTTCGAAGCGGTGGATGGTTCCCGGCGCGGCGCCGGATACGGCGGCGTCAACAAGGATCACGGTATCGTAGCCGCGCCAGGCTTCCAGTAGGGCGCTTCCTTCGCCGCTCTGCTGCATGACCGTGACGCCAGCGGGCGCGCACTGCCGCAGCAGGCGCGCCACAAGCGGACCGGCGCCATCGTCGCCGCGGAACTCATTGCCGGCGCCGATGAGTAGTTTAGCGGTCATGAGCCATCAATCGCCTTCAATTTCCAGCCTCAGGAAGTGCGTCGCGCAGGAGATGCAGGGATCGTAGCTGCGCACAAGCTGCTCGCAGCGCAAGGTGGCTTCTGCCAGGGGCAAAGAGAGCACGCCCGGCGCGAATTGCCACAGGTCTTCTTCCATGCGTTTCAGGTTCTGAGCCGTGGGCGGCACAATACGCGCCGACTGGATCAGGCCGTCGTCGCCGACGCAGTAGCGATGGTATAACGTGCCGCGCGGGGCCTCGGTAGCGTGCGCGCCTTGCCCGCCGTGCAGCGGAGCGGGCTCCGGGGCGCGGCTGGGGTGCAGGGGACGATAAGCCGACACCAGCGCGATCGATTCTTCAAAGGCGTGCACCAGCTCCAGGCAGCGGGCCAGCAGGCTCTTGAACGGATTGTAGACCGGCGGCGCGAAGCCGATTTCGCCGGCGACCTGCTGCGCCAGCGGCGAGAGCTGCGCAAAGTTGAGGTTGGCGCGCGCCAGCGGGCCCACCAAGTAGCTGCCGTCGCGGCCGGCGTAGCGCGAGTGTAGGGCGTTAGAATGGGCGACGTGCACCTCCTGGAAATGCTCTTCATACGCTTCCATCGGGATATTCAGGCCCGAAGAGGAGATAAAGTTGCCCTCGTTAATGGCGTATTCGTAGGGGTGCGACAGGGCAACAAAATCGTAGGCCACTTCGAAGGGCGGGTAGGGCAGCGTTGCGGCCCAGCGCGCCGTATCCATGGCCGCTTGCAGGCCCCACTGCAGCTCGGGCAGCAGGGCGCGCAAGGCGGCGCGCGACGGGGCGCTGTAGAAGCCGCCGACGCAGACGGAGACGGGATGTATCTCGCGCCCGCCGATGACGGTCATCAGCGCATTACCGGCGCGCTTCATGCGCAGGCCCTGTTCCACAAGCGGCCGCAGGTTCGCTTCGCCGGCCATCTTTATGGCCGACTCGTAGCCTAGAAAATCGGGCGCGTGCAGCATGTAGACGTGCAGGGCGTGACTCTCGATCCACTCGCCCAGATAAAGCAGGCGGCGCAAGGTGTGCACGCCGGGAGGCGGCACGATGCCCAGCGCTTTTTCCAGGGCATGGGCTGCGCTCATCTGGTAGGCCACGGGGCAGATGCCGCAGATGCGCGCGGTGATATCCACCGTTTCCTGGAAGCCGCGCCCTTGCAAGAAGCCCTCGAAGAAGCGGGGCGGCTCGAAGATGTTGAGCTGCACGTCGCACACCGTGCCGCCCTCGGTGAAGATGCGCAACGCGCCTTCGCCTTCCACGCGGGCCAAATAGTCGACGTTAATTGTGGTTTGGGCCATCTGGCGCCTCCTCTAACAACGGTTCGAAGCCCTCGCCCGCAGTGCGGAAGGCGGGAGCGTAGGCGTTGAAGCTGCGAAACGCGCGGGCAACAGCCTGCGGCGACTGGCCCAGGCTAATGAGCCGCGAGCCGAGAGCCGCACTGTTTGGCTCTTCGATCGGACCGAAGCAGCCGTAGCAGCCGCGGCCAAAGGCCGGGCACAGGGCGCCGCAGCCGGCTTGCGTGGCGGGTCCCAGGCAGGGAACGCTGCCGGCAACCATGAGACAAACGACGCCCCGCCGCTTGCAGGTGAGGCACACGCTGTGCGCCGGCACGCGCGGCTGGCGGCCGATAAGCAAGGCGGTCAGCAGCTCCAGGAGCTGGTTCTTGCTGATAGGGCAGCCGCGCAGCTCGAAGTCGACGGGCACGAAGTCAGAGATGGGGCGCGAGTACTGCAGCGTTTCAATGTATTCCGGGTGCGCGTAGACGACGTCGATGTAGTCGTCGACGTTCACCCAGTTGCGCAGCGCCTGGATGCCGCCGGCCGTGGCGCAGGCGCCGATGGCCACGAGCATGCCGCTCTGGCGGCGCACCTCTTTGATGCGCTCAACCTCTTCTAGGGTGGTAACCGAACCTTCCACCAGCGTGACGTCGTAGGGGCCGTCGAGCATGCGGCTGCTCGCTTCGGCAAAGTAGGCGATGTCGACGGCGCCGGCGATGTCTAGAAGCTGTTCTTCACTGTGCAGCAGGGTGAGCTGGCAGCCGTCGCATGAAGCGAACTTAAATACGGCCAATCGGGGTCTCTTTTCGTGGCTCATCAAAACTCCTCAACACTAAAGAACGGCGCGATGCGGTCGTAGCTGAGCACGGGCCCCTCTTTGCAGAGGAAGAACGGCCCATATTGGCAGTGGCCGCAGAAGCCAATGGCGCACTTCATATTGCGTTCCAGCGAGAGATAGATGCGCTCGTGCGGGATGCGCCGCGCCAGGGCTTCGTAGACCACGAAACGCATCATGATTTCGGGCCCGCAGCTTAGCACCACGGTGTTGCGCGGATCGGGACGCAGCTTGTAGAAGAGCATGGGCACGACGCCGACGTTGCCGCGCCAGCCTTCTTCGGCGCGATCGACGCTGACGATCACGTCGATGTCGCTGGCGCGCCAGGCGTCGTATTCGCCGGGATACAACAGGTCGCTGGGCGTGCGCGCGCCGTTGAGAATGGTCACTTGCCCGAAGGCGGCGCGGTGGGCCATAGCATAATAGATCGCGGGGCGTAGGGGCGCCAGGCCAATGCCGCCGCAGACAAAAATCAGGTCTTTACCCCTGGCCGCCTGCATGGGCCAGGCGCTGCCGTAGGGACCGCGCAGGCCAATGATGTCGCCGGGCTCCAGGCGCTCTAAAGCCGTGGTGACATTGCCGGCTTTGCGAATAGTGTGCTGCAGAGCGCCGGGCGTTTCACAGTCGGAGCTAATAGAGATGGCAACTTCGCCAATGCCCGGCAGCGACAGCATATTAAACTGGCCGGGTAGGAAACGGTAGGAGGCCCGCAGGGCCGGATCTGTAAAGGAGAGGGTGTAGGTGAGTACGTCGGGCGCCTCGTAACGCAACTCGTCGATCACCGCCTGGTACGGCAGCATGGGGTCTCGCGCGGCGGAGACGAGCGGCTTGGGCTGGGTAGCAAAGGTTTCAATCATAGTTGGGGCTCCGTTTAGCGGGGGAAGTAGCGCGAATGGCGGCCACTTCGGCGGTGAGGTCGATGGCTGCGGGACACCAGGCGATGCAGCGGCCGCAGCCGGTGCAGCCCGATACGCCGAATTGACCGACCCATGAGGCCAGTTTATGTGTGAGCCATTGGCGGTAGCGGGCGCGGATGTTGGGGCGCACGTTGCCGCCATAGACGTAGGAAAAGTCGGGATTGAAGCAGGAATCCCAGTGGCGCACGCGGGCGGTCTGCGCGCCGCTAAGATCGCTCACGTCTTCGACGCTGTGGCAGAAGCAAGTGGGGCAGACCATGGTGCAGTTGCCGCAGGAGAGGCAGCGCGCGGCGACCTCATCCCAGCGCGGGTGATCCAAATTTTCGAAGAGCAGGTCGGGCAAGTCGCCAGTCTGCAGGGCGCGGCTCATGCGCGCTTCGGCGGCGGCGAGCATGCGGCGCGCTTCTTCTAGCTCAGAGGCGGCGGCCGGGCGCCAGTCGCAAGCCGCCAGCATCTCGGCGCCCAGCTCAGAGCCAATTTCGAAAAGCAAGCCGTGCTGCAGCTCGGTCAGCGAGAGATCGAAGCCGGCGCAGCAGTGCGGGCCACTGCCCGTGGAGGCGCAGAAGCAGGTCGCGGCGGGCACGCTGCAGTTTACGCCCAGAATGAAAGCCTTTTCACGCACGGCGCGGTAGGTGGGGTCGTGGTAGGCGCCGCGCAGAAAAACGCGGTCCTGGATATGCATGGCCACCATTTCGCAACCGCGCACGCCAATGAAGGCATAGCGCGGCGCATCTTCGGGCCGCTGTGCAGACGTCAGCTGTAGGCGCCCGTTGCTATTGGCCTCGAAGAGCTTGAGCGAGGGCGGATAAAGGTACTTCTTCCACGAATGTGGGCCTACGGCGTAGGCGAAGAGGCGCTCGTCGTGGCGCTGCTGCAGGCGGTAGGTGCCCGCCTCCTGCACATCGCCCCAACCGGCGGGTAGGTCCGCCACGCCGTCTATTTCGTCGTAGACAATGGCTTGCTGGTGGATGGTGGGCCCTATGAGCGAGTAAGCCTGCTGCTTTAGATGGTCGAACAGCCGCTGCAACTGCGAGCGGCCAATGACCACCAGCTCACCCGGAGCCAATCCTGAATTCTCCATACTTAACTCCTCATTTGCCGCGCCCTGGCGGGCGTGAGGCGCCGGAGCGCCCGGCGATGACAGTTTGAAAGGCGACGGTAAAGGAGCAAGCCAGGCAAGACGGCCTACCAGGCTCACCCTTGTGAGACTTTAGCACGGGCGCCAGCGCTGACAGGTGATAATAAGCATGTCCCGTATGTGATAAATTTCACAATCTACTTTGGAGGCGGCTGCGGTGTTGGGTCTGGACCGGCGCGTGGGACCGTATTCGTATCTGATCTAAGGGTGAAGAGCGAGCGGGCGGAAGGGTTCGGCGCTGCGTTCAGGGTGATAGGGGTTAGGAGCGGGGAGTGAAGACGGTGGCGTGGGTGCCTTTGCCAGGGACCGATTGGATTTCGAGCCGGCCGCCGATGAGGCGCAGTCGTTCGCGCGCACTGCGCAGACCACGCCCCAAGATGACAACGCGCTCTTCGTCCAGGATAGCCGTGTCAAAACCGCTGCCCTGGTCGATAATATCGATCCGCACGCGGTCGTTCTGTCCGCTGACGGCGACCTGTATCTGTGTGACCCCCGCATGCTTGACGGCGTTGAAGAGCAGCTCGCGCACGATTTGGAAAATGAGCCCGCGCTGCGCGTCGTCGGCGATGGGAAAGGATTGACCGGCTTCGACGGATACGTGTACACGGTATTGCTCGCGCATGCGGCTGGCAATCCATTGTAAGCCCTGCAGCAGGCCCTCGTCGTACAAGATGGGTGGGCTAAGGTCGACGCTGAGGTCGCGTACGATCTTAATGGCCGCGTGCATGGTGGGCGCGATGGCGTCCAACTCGCGCAGCATGGCTTCCGATGCGTTGTCGCGCAGAAAGGTTAACTGCATTTGCAGGCCGTACAATTGCTGCTGCAAATCATCGTGCAAGATTTGGGAGATACGATGGCGTTCCTGCTGCTCGGCGCGCGTTAGCTCGGAGGCCATTTGCTGAAGCTTCTCGGTGCGGTCGCGGACGCGCTGTTCTAACTCGGCGGCGTAATGTTCACGCTCTTGCAAGTAAGCTCGGATCTCGTATTGGCGATGGCGACTACGCAGCGAGGCGGCGACGATGCTGAGCAAGGTGGCGGTGGCGACCGGCCGTCGCAAAATGGTGACATTTAGGCCGGATAGAAGCTCGGCGACGGGGACATAATGGCCCGAAGCACCGCCGCCAGGCGAGAGCAGAAGGATGACGGGCAGATCGGACCATGGCGGCTGGGCATGCAACTGCTGCTGCAACCGGCCATAGTCGCCGTCGGCAAGGGCCTCTTCGGTAATCATCACCGCGGCCGCGCCCTGGGCCAGCTCCTGACCGAGCTGCTTGATGCCAGCGCACGGCTGGCAGGCAAAGCCGGCGCTGCTTAGGACGCGGCAGATGACATGGGCATCGCGCCACAGCGGAGCAAGAACGAGAACTCGCTCTTCGAGGGGCTCCCTGAGAGGGTTAACGGTCACCGGACCATTCGTCCAAATCTAGAAGCCTCTCATTGTTGCCGATAAACTCGGGGTTGCCTGTCAGCACACCGCGGAAGGCGGACAGCGGGTCGCCTACCACCAGGCCCCCAGGCGCCAGACGCAGCTCGCGAATGGTCTTTTCATGCTGGCCGTGCCGCTTCTTTACCACAGAGATGGCATGATGCAGCGCGCCGCGCGCTTCGAAATGGCGCAAGAACATCACAGTATCTGCCAGATAGCTCAAATCGACGGCTCGCTCGGCAATTCCGCCCACGCCGCCGCGGTGCGTGACCACGACGATGGAGAGCACCTGTTGGCGGCTGAGGTAATTGAGCAAGTCGTGCATCTGGTTGAGCAGCTCGCTATCCTCGGGCATGGTGCGTAGATAGCCGCTGAGGCTGTCGATGACCAGCAGGCGGATGCCCTCTTCTTCGACCATGCGCCGGATCTTAGCGGCAAAGCGCCCGGCCGAGAATTCGCCGCCCTCGATTTGCGTGACCGACAGCAGGCCGGCATCTCTGAATGGGCGCAGGGGGACGTTCAGGTCTGCGGAACGCTTATAGAGCGTTTCAGGACGTTCGTCGAAAAGCAGCATGGCCGCCGGGATGCCCTGCTGCACGGCGGAATGGACGAACAGACTGGCGACGGAGCTTTTGCCGGTGCCCGATCCGCCGCCAATCAGGCAGGCCGTACCAAATTCCAGCCCTCCACCGAGCAGAGTATCGATGCCTTCAACGCCGGCGCTGAGCTGCTGCCACATTTCGTGCTCCACTTCGGGGCCAATGCGCAGCCGGGGATAGACTTCCAGGCCGCCGGTGTTAATGCGGAAATCGTGCCAGCCGCCCTGGTAGCGCGCGCCGCGCAGCTTGCGCACGATCAGGCGGCGCCACACGCCGCCGTAATCGCGCGGGCTTTGGTGTAGCTGAATGATGCCGTGTACCAGGCTATCTAGCACTCGCTCGGGCCCCTGTGCAGTGACGCGATCGATAAAGATAGCCGTGGCCTGTATTTCGGCCAGAACCTGGCTGAGGACCAGCATCTGGTAGCGGAAGCGCACGGGACCCCCGGCCAGAAAGCGCAGCTCGGATAGCGAATCGAAGACGATGCGCTGCGGCTGCTTACGGCGCAGCACGTCGACGATCTGGTCTGTGGTCTCACTTAGCTCAACCTCGGCGGTGGGAAAGACGGTTTGCTGCTCGTCGATCTGCGCTTGCTGCAGCGGCGGCAGCTCGAAAATGTCGAGTCCTTTCAGCGACCAGCCGTGTGAGGCGGCGATTTCGCGGAGGTCGGCAGCCACTTCGGCAAGGGTGATGAGCAGCGCGCGCTGGCCGTTGCGCGCGCCATGCAGCAGGAACTGCATGCCAAGGGTCGACTTGCCGGTGCCGCTTTCGCCCTCTACCAGGTAGAGGTGGCGCTGTGGCAGGCCGCCCAGCAGCACATCGTCTAGGCCGCTGATGCCCGTGGCGACCATCTTCGCGTATTGCGGCCCATTAGGCGTGTCGCGTTGCGAATTTTCCATTCTTGTTATACCTCTCTGCCGTTCAGGTACAGTGCCCCTCTACAAGCCCTTTGGCGGAGGTCTTGTTGAAGCTACGAAACGAGGCGCGCCTAAGTTCGGCATGAGTATGCGCTATCTTCAGTAAAAATGCATATGAAACTAAGAGAAAGTGCGCGAGGTAGGCCGGTTTCGTTTGCCAAAAGTGGGGGCAGGGGCTACAGTTTGCTAAGGGTTATGACGACGATACTAATTGTGGAAGACCACAGCACTGTGGCGCAGATGATTGCCCGCTTTATAGAGCGTTATATTGACGCGACGGAGACGAAGGTGGTGAGCAGCGGCGAGGAGGCTCTGGCCTTTCTGGCGCACGTGAGCGATAACCCCGACAACGACGAAATGCCGGACCTGGTGCTGGTGGACGTTTCGCTGCCGGGAATGAGCGGCCTGGACCTGGTGGGGCGGCTGAAGGAAGCGTACCCCAGCCTGCTGTGCCTGATGCTGTCGGGGCACAAGGAGCCGGCTTATGTGCAGCGCTCGATGGACCTGGGGGCGCGCGGCTATGTGGCCAAAGGCAACCCGCCGGCCATCGTGGAGGGCGTGAACCGCGTGCTCAGTGGGGAGACTTATATCAGCGACGACGTGACAAATTGACCGTCAATCCCCTCAGGAAATAAGGGATGAATCTAACGCTTTTTGGAGCGTCGGGCCGCACAGGCATCGAGCTTGTGCGCCAGGCCTTGGCGCGCGGCCATCGGGTGACGGCGTTCGCGCGCAGCCCGCAGAAGCTGGCCTCATTCGACGGCCGTATCGAGATAGTGAGCGCTGATGTGCTGGACGCACAGGCCGTGGCGCGCGCCGTGGCCGGGGCCGACGCCGTGCTCAGTGTGCTGGGGCCTACGGCCAACCGGCCCGATTACAAGGTTGCCCGCGGCCTGGAGCATATCATTAAGGCCATGCAGGAACAGGGGGTGGGCAGGCTGGTTATGTCTAGCGGCGCGGCTGTAGGCGACGCCAACGATGCGCCGGGGCTCTTTGACCGGCTTATCACGCTGCTGCTGAAACTGATTTCGCGGCATGTTTACGAAGACATGCGTCGTGCGGTGAGCCTTGTGCGCGCGTCGGAAATCGATTGGACTATCGTGCGTGTGCCCATGCTCGCGGATGGACCGGTGACCGGCGCGCTGCGCGTGGGCTATGTGGGCAAGGGGACCGGGCCGCGCCTGGCGCGCGGCGACCTGGCGCGCTTCATGCTAGACGCGGCAGAGCAGGCGCTTTATGTGCGGCAGGCGCCGGCCATCAGCAATTAGCGGGCGAGACTGGCTCTCCGGGAGGCTGAGAGACAACCTAAGAATTAACCTATTAGCGCTGGGTTTCCATTGACCTGTTAGGCGCGGGGCAGCTATGCTGTGCATTGTGGCTGATTGCCGCCCCGGAAAGCCAATAATGTACAGATAGAATATGGCACGACTGCTCTCTGTTTCCCTAATTATTATATTGCTGGCGCTGGCCGCGGGGGCGCCGCCGGGCCCGGCTTATGGACCCATTGCACATGGCCTGTCTGGCGTGGCGCTGGAGGCGGCGGACCTGGTGACGGAGCCGCCGCGAAATGTGATCTTCTTTCTGGGAGATGGCATGGGCGCCGAGCATGTGCGTGCAGCAAGCCTGTACGCCGGGCGGCCAATGGTTTTTGAGGAGTTTCCCTTCACCAGCAGCATGACCACCGACTCGGCCAGCGGCCTGACAGACTCGGCGGCAGCGGCCACGGCGCTGGCCACCGGGCAGCGCGTAAGCAATAAGGTGATTAGCATGGCGCTGCCGGGAAACGGCGAGGAGCTGATGTCGGTGATGGACCTGTGGCAGGCGCAAGGGGCGGCGGTGGGCCTGGTAACCACGGCGGCAGTGAACGACGCCTCGCCGGCTGCCTTCGGCGCGCATGAGCCCACGCGCGATAACAAGGCCGAGATTGCCCTGGACTATTTTGAGCAGTCGCGGCCCAACATCTTGATGGGTGGGATTGGCGAGGGCATGAGTGAGACGTTGGCGGCGCTGCACGGCTACACGGTTGTGCTGGACGCCGACGAGATGTTTGCCCTGGATATGCTGGTAGAGACGCATGTTGCGGGGCTGTTTGGCGATGAGCATATGCGCCCTATTAATCATGGCCGGGAGCCGCACCCCTCGCTGGCGCAGATGACGACGGCGGCCCTGGATATGCTGGAAGAAGACCCAGACGGCTTTTTCTTGCTGGTGGAGCAAGAGGGTACGGACTCGTTCAGCCACAGCAATCGCCTGGACCTGATGGTGGACGCCCTGCTGGAGTTGGAAGAGGCTGTGCAAGCGGCCCTGGACTGGGCCGGCGAAGATGGCGGCGATACGTTGATCGTGGTGACGGCCGATCATGAGACGGGCGGCCTTCAGGTGCGCACCGATAACGGCCCGGGCGTGCTGCCCGAGGCGAACTGGACGGCGGGTTCGCGGCACACCGATTTGCACGTGCCCATCTATGGCATCGGACCGAGCGCCGAGCTGGTTGCGTTGATAACGGACATTCCGCAGGTGGCCAGCGTGCTGGAGCCGGGCGGCGAAGGGCCGCCACCGCCAACCGGCACGCCGCCGACGCCGACGCCAATAGCAACGCAGGAGTACAATATACTACTGCCGTTGGCCAAGTGGTTCCACGCGCGGTAAGCGCGGCGACTGCACTTGCGCGAAGCGCCGACAGGCGCTATTTTAAGGCGGGCGAAGCAACTACCACAATCAATGGAATGGAGATAAGGCCCTATGACGACGCCTGCCGTCGAAATCTATGGCAGCATGGACTGCCCGTTTAGTTACCTGGCGACATTCAGGCTACGGCAAATCTGGCCGCGCCATGAGGGGCAGGTGCGTCTGCTGTGGCGTAACATGGCTCTCGAGTATGTGAACCGCCGGCCGGCGGTTCAGCCGCTCATCGAGGCCGAGCGCGGCTTATTTGCGCAAATCGAGCCGCAGCTGCCCTATGAGCCTTGGGCGCGCGAGCCGTGGGATTGGCCGTCGACGATGTGGCCCGCAGCCGAGGCGCTGGCCTGCGCGCAGTTGCAAGGAGAACGGCCGGCGCTGGCCATGAGCTGGGCGCTGCGACATGCTTTCTTTGGCCAAAGCCGCAATATTGCCTTGCGCCATGAGATCCTGGCCATTGCGCGGGAGGTCGCCGCCGAGGAGCCGGGCCTGGACGTTGGCCGCTTTAAGGTGGATTGGGACGGAGGGCAGACGAAGGCGGCAGTAATCGCCGAGAGCCGCCGAGGCTGGCGCGAGCTGCAGCTTGAGGGCAGCCCCACTTTTGTGCTGCCAGACGGGCAGCGCCGCACAAACCCGGCGGTGGGCGATATAGATTTTGACGAGGATCGGTATGTGCTGCGCCGTTACGCGCCGTTTGCGGGGGATTGGCGGACGGTGTATGAGGAGATGTTGGGCGGCTCGTAGATGGCGAGAAGGGCGATAGATTGCCCGATTACGAACCTGGGCGGGCGATATATTGGCCAAGCACGAATCTTAGGAAGCTTCGCGGCCGCCTTTGAGCTGGTCTTGTAAGGCTTGCAGCTCATCCCAGCGACCGGCGGCGGCCAGGCGCGCCTGTTCAGCCCAGCTTTGCGGGTCGGCCAGGCGGTAGCGCTCGCCGGCCGCGGTCAGGATCTGCTGGATGCGCTCTGTATCGGCGTCTGCAAGCTGCAGGAAGCTGTGGATGCCGGCTGCTTGCAGCAGGCCCTCGATCTTGGGGCCGATGCCTTCGACGCGCTGCAGGTCGTCGTAAGCTGCCGTGGCCTCTGGCGCAGCCTCAAGCTCAAGTGCGGGGGACGGGGGCGGCTCTAGCGCCGGCGGTGCGGCGGGCGCGAGGTTCTGAGGTTCTTGCAGGCGCTGTTGTGCTTGCTGCACCTCTTCCTGAAGCTCGGCCAGTTGCCGGCTGAGCTGCTCGCGTTCTTCCTGACCGGCCGCCTGCAGGGCGGCCTTTTCGTCGTCGCAGGTGCTGCGCAGCGCCTGCAGTTCGGCCTCTAGCTCGGCGATGCGCCCATCGCCCGCTTGCAGGCGGGCGAGATGATCGCCGTAGCGGATCATGCTCGCTTCGGTGAGCGCTTCTTGCCGTTGGCTGCGCTGCCACTGAAACCAGTAGACGAGTAGGGCAACGATCCAGGCGACGACGATACCAATCAGGAAACTGGGCAGATCCATGACGAGTTCCTCCTGTTGCGGGCTGGCAAAGCCCGGCTGAAACCATTGTGTAGCAGCGTTGCATCCATCAGGCAAACCGGTGCGAGAGCGTTCGGTTGCACTGCGGCAAGTATAATCTTTTCGGGGGCCAGAGGCTAGTTCGCGCTTATTCCCAGCGGAAGCGGGCGACGCCGATGGTGAAGAAGAGGGCGGCGAAGGCCAGCAGCACGCCGGTCTCGGGCAGGATCTCGGTGACGCCGCCGCCGCGGACGATGAGGTCGAGGAAGCCACGCATGGCCCAGGTGGTGGGTAAGACGTGAACGGCGGTCTGGACGCCGGCGGGGAACAGCTCCAGGGGGTACCAGCAGCCGCCGAGCAGGGCCATCACCATGCCCAACATGATGCTGACGCCGTTGGCCTGGCCTTCGCTGGTAATAAAGGTGCCCAGCATGGCGCCCATGGCCGTGGCCGCCAGGGCAAAGGAGACCAGCAGCAGCAGCAGGGCGCCGGGCGCCTGGCCCCAATCCAGGCGCAGCACAAAGATGCCGAAGGCGATTAACAGCAGCATTTGGGCCAGGGCGGCGAGCATCTGTGAGGAGACGGTTCCCAGCAAGACGGTGGCTTTCGAGGTGGGGGTGGTGAGCAGGCGGCGCAGCGTGCCCCGCTCGCGCTCGTAGGCGTAGAGGGCCGACGTGCCCAGCAGGGGGATGAAGACCCAGGTGATGAGCTGGCCCGCGGAGGCCTGGGCGCTGGGCGAGAAGCTATCTTGCTCTTTTTGCAGCGCCTGGGTGACGGTGAGGCGTGTGGGCGCCTGGTCGAGCACGGCGGTCGCCTGCTGCAGGCTGGCCACGAAGTAGGCGCGGCGCTGCGCTTCGTCGACGAATGGCTGGCGCGCTTCGGCGGCGACGACGGCCGTTTGGGCGGCCTGGGCTGCGCCGGAGACGCGGACCGCCGCGGCCTGCACAGCCTGCTGTAGGGCCAAGGCGTCTACGTCGTCGGCTTGCGCATGCCAGGTGAGCGTGGTTTCCTGGCCTGCTGCCAGGCTGCTGCTGAAGCCGGTGGGCGCTACTAAGTAAGCTACCGCTTCGTCGTCGGCGAAGAGCGCTTCGGCCTCGGCGCGGTTAACCAGGCGCGGTGCGACGCCGGGCGCGGCCTGTAGCTCGGCGAGCAGGCGCTGCGCAAGAGGGCCATCGTCTTCGATTACCAGCGGCAGGTCGAGCGTGCTGCTGCCGCCGCCAACGGAAGCGCCGCCGAGCAAAGAGGTGAAGACGATGGGCAGGATGAGGAAAAAGAGCAGCTCGGATGGCGCACTAAAGCGCACCAGCAGATCT
Organism: uncultured Ardenticatenaceae bacterium; assembly: GCA_964384155.1. GTDB lineage: Bacteria > Chloroflexota > Anaerolineae > Promineifilales > Promineifilaceae > JAAYYY01. The sequence continues at coordinate 14,551 of CAYLJW010000032.1, read as the reverse complement.
TTGCGGATGGCGGCGAAAATCTTTTGTATCATCAGGCAAACAGTTGTCGACGGCGAAAGATGAATACGGCAATGGCGCCTAGGATCAGGCCCATCAGCAGCAGGACGACAATGGCGCCGGAGATGTCGGCAAGCGTGGCGCCCTGGACCAGATCGAGGATGGCGTCGAAGGCCCAGGCATTGGGCGTAATCAGGCGCAGCGACCGCAAGGCCGCGGGAAAGGCGTCGGCGGGCAGGAAGCTGCCGCCCAGGATGCCGAACATGAGCATCAAAGCTGAGCCAATGGTGGCTACCTGCCCGGGCGTGCGCACCAGCGAGGCCAGCAGCAGGCCCCAGCCCGTGGCGCCGAGCACGGTGGCGGCGATGAGCACGATGAGTGTGAGCGGCGGGCCCCAGTTGAGGCCGAAGAGCAGGCCGGTGCCGAAGATGAGGATGAGGAGCTGGACAAAGCCGGTGAGGAAGATGCCGAACACCTTGCCGCCAAGTACCGACGCGGCGCTAGTGGGCGTGGTAAGCAAGCGTTGTAAGGTCCAGGTGCGGCGTTCCTGGAGCAGGCTGGTGCCGCCGTAGGTGACCGTGTACATGAGGAAGAGGATGGCCATGCCGGGCGCAAAAATGGCCAGCGGGCTGAAGCCTTCGTCTTCGGGCTCATCATCGGCCGCAGTCGAGGCGGCGTTTAGCGCGATGAGCGAGTCTGAGGCGCTGTGCTGCTGGGCGAAGTCGCGCGCGGCCTGCGGCGCTTCTTGCGGCGTGATCAGGCCGGCCTGCAGCATCTGGCCGATGGCCACTTGGCCAGCCGCCGCGGCGCTTTCGACCTGGTCGAGAAACTGGCTGACGATGGCTTCGACAACGCCGCTGCTAATGGGGCGCGCGGGGTTGGCGTAGACTTCAATGGTCTGCGCCGGGCCCATAGCGCCGTCGGCGCCAGGAATGATGCTGGCGGTGAAGCCCGCGGGGATGATTACCGCGGCGGCGACGGTGTCTGATTCTACCGCGGCGCGCGCGTCCGCGGCATCGTCTTGCACCGTGGGCTCGAGCAGGCTTTGCAGCTCAGGTGTGGTAAAGGTGGCGACGAGTGACTCGCCCAACTGTTCGCCGTCGTGGTTGACGATGATCACTGGGATGTCTTGCAGGCCGCTGGGTCCTGAGGAGAAAAGCTCCCCGGTGACCAGGCCCAGGCCCAGGGCCAGCACGAATGGCGCGGCGAGCATAAGCAGCAAGGCGGCGCGGTCTCGCGCGGCGACTCTTAGATCTTTGAGCCCGATGAGCAGCGCTTTCTTCATTAGGGCCTTAGTCGCGCAGGGCGCGGCCGGTGAGGTGCAGGAAGACGGCTTCCAGGTTGGGCTCCTGGATTCTGATGCCGTTGATGGCCGCATTTTGCGCATTGGCGGCGGCGATGACTGCGGGTAAGGCGGCATTGCCGTCGGCGGCGATGAGGCGCACGACGCCGTTGTGCTGTGGCGCTGGATGGCCATCTGTGCCGCCAGCGTCGACGTGGCGCACGCCGGGCGCCTGCTTCAGGCTGTCCAGGAGCCCTGGCGCCAGGGCACCGCCGGCAAATTGCAGCTCCAGGACGTCTTCCTGACCGACCAGGTCGGTGAGCTCGTCTAGCGCGCCGAGGGCGATCAGCTCGCCGTGGTCGATGATGCCAATACGGTCACTGAGCTCTTGTGCTTCTTCCATATAGTGCGTGGTGTACAGCACGGTCATACCCTGCTCGTTGAGCGCCTGCACCATATCGAGGATATTGCGCCGGCTCTGGGGATCGATACCCACGGTCGGCTCGTCCATAAACACCAGCCCGGGCCGGTGCAGCAGGCCCACGGCGATGTTGATGCGCCGTTTCATGCCGCCGGAAAAGGTTTCAATGCGGTCGCCGGCGCGGTCGGCCAGGCCGACGGTCTCCAGGACCTCGTCGATGCGCTGCTGCAGCGACTTGCCGCTCATACCGTGCATCTGACCTCAGAAGAGCAGGTTTTCACGGGCGGAGAGGGTCTGGTAGAGGGCGATGTCCTGGGGCACTACGCCGATCAGCTCTTTTACCTGCTGCGGCGCGGTGCGGATGCTGTGCCCGTCGATGTGCGCGTCGCCGCCGCTGGGGCTGATGAGGCAGGAGAGCATGGAGATGGTGGTGGTTTTGCCGGCGCCGTTGGGGCCCAGCAGGCTGAAGATTTCGCCGCGGCGGATGGCTAAGGTTACACCGCGCACGGCGTGGATGTCGCCGAAAGATTTGCTGAGATTATCGGTTTCGAGGATGAACTGCGACATGCGACCCTCCGTTCCCGCTGTGAGCGAGAGAATCATAGCAGAAGGGGGCCGCGGCGGGCAAGTTGCCCGTGGTGTCAGCTTTCGGAGACGGTTTGCACGTAATTGCCGGCGTGGATCCGGCACATGGGAGCAGGGCGCGGAGACCGGCGCTCGCCACTCCGGCGCCGGTCTCTGTTAACAGTACGTTGTGGCGATTGAAATTTTGTAGTGAAGATTCGTAACTGTTATTTGGCTGCTTCCTGGTTGAGGCCGCGTTCCAATGCGCCGCCCTCGGCCAGGTCGTCCAGCTTTTGGTCGGCATTGTATTCTTGATCGAGGATGGTGTTGAGCGTGTCGGCATGGTCGCCGTAGCCCAGTACGCGTGCATAGGCGCGCAGGGCGCCGTAGCTGGCGATTTCGTAATGCTCCACTTTTTGGGCGGCGAGGATGAGGTGTACGTCGCGCACCACGGGACTGTGCCGTTCCTTAAGCACTTCATCGCCCTCTTCGATCAGGCCTTCCATACCCTTGCACTTCTTGTTGCCGGGGTTTTCGTCTAGCTCATCGAGGATGCTGCGCACCATCTCTAGCTGCGTTTCGGTCTCGCCCAGATGTTTTTCGAACGCCTGGCGTAGATCTGGGGTTGAAGCGGCTGAGGCCATCTTGGGCAACGCCTCGACTAACTGCTTTTCGGCGCTGTACATGTCTTTTAGCTGCGCCACATAGACGTCATACAGATTGTTGATTGCCATCGCTGCACTCCTTTTACTCTCATAATTTGCTCTTACCTAATGGTCGTGATGATGACTATAAAGGAAAGCCGGTGGCATTTCGTGTGTCTGGTTACAAAGGCGGGGTACAAAGTGAGGCACAATGGGCGGGGGCAGGCAAAAAAAAATGAGGTGGCCGGTTTCGCGGGCGCGTTCCGTACCACCTCTGGGCGGGGAGCGTGGTTATGATAGCAGCTTCTTGCGCGAAGGCAAGGGGCAATTCTCTAGCGTCTTTGACGCTCCGCTAAGGGGTTAGGCGATTGGAGGCTACAGGTTTGGTAACAGGCAGGCCAGGGCGAGCACCAGGAAGCCGGCGGCCAGGATCCAGAAGGCGAAGCCGGTGATGGCGCCCAGGGGCACGAGCGTGGCGATGATGGCCAGCACGGCCAGGATGACGGCGACAATAAAGGTTACTTGTTTTGGGGCATTGAGACTCATGGAATCCACTCCTTTCCTTGAACCGAACGATAAATAGAAGTCGCCTTGAGAAGCGCCCCTCGCAGGGCGCTTCGGAAAGCCAGTTTAGAGTTTGGGGATACGCAGGCGCTGGCCGGGCCGAATTAGGCTGGGATTGGCGCCAATGACCTCTTTGTTGGCCTCGTAGATCTTTCCCCAGTGTATTTGCGTGCCGTAATACCTTTCGGAAATCATGCTGAGGTTGTCGCCGGAGACGACTTCGTGCTCGGCGATCCAGTTGGCTGCTTCCGCGGCGGCGGCCGCTGCTTCCTTTTCGGCGCTCTCGCGTGCTTCTTCGCGGCGGCGGCGCGCTTCTTCTAACACCTTTTCGGACTGCGACTTTAACTGCTTGTCGCGCGCTTTGTCCTGGCTAGCCGCTTCTTCTTTGGCCTGCTGGCGCGCGTCGGCCTCGGCCTTTGCTTTGGCCTCTGCTTCGGCCTTAGCCTGGGCGGCGGCGTGCTCGACAGCTTCAGCCTCCTGGCGAGACTGCCACTCTTCTTTCTGCTGCTGCTGGCGCGCCAGGCGGCGCTCGGTCTTGTGCGCAGAGGTCGCGCGCAAGGCACTGGCGACGCTCTCCAGGGCGGCGGCCTCTTTATTGCTGACCTTCTTGCCCATGCCCAGGATGCCTTCGCCAGCGGCCTCGGCGATGGAGCGGCCGATGTGCAGCAAGAAGTCGTTGAGCGCGTCGAGGTCGTCGGCGCCGAGCTTTTCTTCCACGAGGCTGGCAATGTTGCTCAGCGCTTTCTCAGCGCTCGATTCGGTGGCGCGGGAGACGTCTTTGGCCGGGTCGCTATCATCGGCGATGATGTCGCGGATCAGGGCATTATCGCTGCTGTAGCCTTCGATGGCTTCGTCGAGCGCTTTGGATTCGCGACGTTTGGTGAGCAGGGCGGAACGGCCTTCGGCGGCTGCCAGCATAGCATGCACCCAGTAGGGCCCGTCTTTTACTTGCTGCCACTCTGATTGTGAAAATTTGGATCTTGACATGTGGGGAACTCCTTTTACTGGCAATGCAGTCGATTGAATTGTCGCGCCGGCACGTTATGGCAGATGGGCGGGAAAATGTGGTGAATTGTCAGTAGCCGTTCGCCTGGACGAGCCTCCATAACCCGACGGAATATAGCATACCATTTTTTGGGGGTAGGTGGAAACTAGATGAGCGTATTTGCCGGCGACGGCGCCGTTAGGTGTTTGAATTCGCCCCCGAATTAAGCGCTGTAGCTACCTGTTTGGGGGAATCTGTTTGGGCCAGGCGCTCGATGCCTGTGTAGACATTGAAACGGTTGTCGCGCAAAAAGCCCACCAGGGTAATTCCGAATCGTTCCGCTACCTCGACCGCCAGGCTACTAGGGGCCGACACGGCACAAAACAGAGGCGCGCCGGCGACATAACTCTTTTGCAGCAGCTCATAGCTGGCTCGTCCGCTCACCAAAAGCACTTTGTCGTGAAAGGGGAGCTGGTCGTTGAGCAGCCCCCAACCAATGAGTTTATCCAGCGCGTTATGCCGTCCCACATCTTCGCGCAGCGCCAGCAGCTTGCCGTCTGTATCAAAGAGGGCGGCAGCGTGCAGGCCGCCGGTGATCTCAAATAGCTCCTGGGCGTGACGCAGGGCGCCCGGTAGGGCGGACAAAAATGAAGGAGTAACAACGGGGCCGGCCGGGATGGGCGACAGATTGCGCTGGCTCAGATCGTCGAGCATCGTTGCGCCGCAGACGCCACAAGCGCTGTTGGTGAAAAAATGGCGGTCGAGCTGCGGCAGTTGTGGCAGCTCAGATGAGCGCAACTGTACGCGAAGCGCGTTGTACTCCTGCTCGCCGCCATCGACGCAGTAGGTGATCTGGCTCAGATCGTATCGGTTGCGGAGCACGCCCTCATTGTAAAGAAAGCCGGCGGCCAGCTCAAAGTCATTGCCCGGTGTGCGCATGGTAATGGCCACCGTGACTTGCTTCCCGCCGGCGCGCAGCCGGATCTCCAGCGGCTCTTCGGTGGCCAGCAAATCCTTTTTGCGGCGCTGCTGGCCATCTTCAACCGCCCACACTTGGCGTCTCTTCTTGCTCGAGCGTGGCACGACTGCACCTCTCTCATAAAAGACAGCGCCGCAGCTTGCGGCGCTGTCTTTCTAACTGATTGGCTCGATACGCACGGGACATACCTTCAGCTCGGCCGTGTGGGTTACAGGATCATAGCCAGAGCCGGTAAGAATGTTGACCGGCGTGCTGGCGAAGCTGAAGCTGGCGAAGACCGTGCCCCTGGGCGATCGCGGGGTCGCCTTTACTTTAATTTCGATGGTTCCACGCCGGCTGCTCATGCGCACCATGCCGCCATCGGTAAGGCCCCAGGCCGCCACATTATCGGGATGAACTTCCAGAAGCTCTTCCGGCTCGAAGTAGTCGATGCCCGCCGAACGTCCCGTTTGTGTGCGCGTATGGTAATGTTTTAGGCGCCGGCCCGTCGTCAGCCAGACGGGGAATTCGTCGTCGACAACCTCGGCCGGGTCACGATAGCCCAGCACGCGGAAGAGGCCACGGCCACTGATAAAGCCATCTTCATGCAGCCGGGGAGTTCCGGGATGGCCCCTGTAGGGGATCGGCCATTGGTACTGGCCGTCCTGGATCATGTCCCAATCGACGCCGGCGTAGATCGGCGCCAGGCTGCACATTTCGTTGAAGACTTCTTCGGCCGATTCGTAGCCAAAGCCGGGAATGCCGAGCTGATTGGCCATGGCGCTCACGATCCACCAATCGGGTCGCGCTTCGCCGGGGGGGTCGACCGCGGCGCGCACACGTTGGATGCGACGCTCGGTGTTGGTGAAGGTGCCGTCCGTTTCGGCCCAGGCGGTCGCCGGCAGAACCACATCGGCCAGCTCGGCGGTCTCGGTCAGGAAGATGTCGATCACAACCAGATGCTGCAGGCTCTTCAGGGCGCGTTCGCTATGTGCGCGGTCGGGGTCGGAGACCAGCGTGTTTTCGCCATCGATGAGCATGGCGTGGATGGATTCACCACACAGCTCAAAAGCGGTCACCTTCGTGATTCCTCTGTCGGGATCGAGGGGCCGGCCGTAGGCTTTTTCGAACTTGGCGCGAATCTCCGGGTTAGACACGCGCTGATAGCCGGGATAGTCGCCCGGCGCGGCGCCGGCGTCGCCGGCGCCCTGGATATTGTTCTGGCCACGCAGGGGGTTGATGCCGGCGCCTTCACGGCCAATATGGCCGGTCAACAGCGCCAGATTACTCAGGCTCTGGACGTTATCGACGCCGCAGATGTGTTCGGTGATGCCTAGCGTGTAGTAGATAGAAGCGGCATCAGCGCTGCCATACCAGATGGCCGCGGTTTCGATATCTTTAGCCGGCACACCGGTAATGCTTTCGGCCCATTCGGGCGTGAACTGTTTAACATGCTCGACGAAAGCTTCTGCGTTGGCCGTATGTTCGGCCACAAAAGCATGGTTGATCAGGTCTTCGCGCACGATGACGTGGGCCATGCCCAGCAGCAAGGCGACGTCCGTGCCGACCTTCAGCGGCAGGTAGAGGTCGGCATATTCGGCCAACCTGATATAGCGTGGATCGGCGACGATTAGCTTCGACCCGCGGGCCAGCGCCTTTTTCATGCGCGCAGCAGCCACGGGATGGCATTCGGTCATGTTGGTGCCGATGCAGAAGTAAACGTCTGCCTTCTCCAGGTCAGATAGTGGGTTTGACATGGCGCCGCGTCCCAACGTTGTCGCCAGACCGGCGACGGTGGGAGCGTGTCAAGCACGGCTACAGTTATCTATATAATGTGTGCCGTAGCCGGCGCGGATGAACTTTTGCATCACGTAGTCGGCTTCGGTGGGCGTACGGCCACTGGCGATGCCGTAGATTGCCTGGCGACCGTACTGTTGCTCGACGCGACGAAAGCCGTTGACGGCCGTGGTCAACGCTTCTTCCCAGCTCGTTTCGTGGAGCTTGCCGTCGGCGCGCCGCACCATCGGCCGCTTCAGACGATCGGGATGGTGCACGTAATCGTAGGCGAATTGGCCCTTGACGCACAACGCGCCCTGGTTCGCAGGCCCATCCATGGCCGGCTGGATGCCAATGATGCGATTATCCTTGGTGAGGATATCGACCGCGCAGCCGACGCCACAATAGCCGCAAATGGAGCGGGTCTTTTGCACTCCGGCCTTACGCAGTGGGACTTCACGCAGCGCTTGTAAGGTAGTCATTGGGTACCTCCATAATAGTTAGCAGACAAGCCAGACCCGTTTTCCATCATGTGAACCGTAAGGCCTTCTTGTCTGCAAGGGCGCCTGTGGGACAGGTTTGCACACACTGACCGCAGAACGTGCACGCAGAGTCGCGCAGCATGCCGTTGAATTCCGTTGTAATTTTCGTCTGAAAGCCGCGATTCATGACGCTGATGGCGTAATCGCCTTCCTGCTCGGCGCAGACGCGCACGCAGCGGTAGCAGGAGATGCACAAATCGTAGTCGCGCAGCAGGAAGGGATTGTCGTCGTCAAAACGGCTCTCGCCCGACTGCGCGCCCTCGAAGCGGCCGGTGCGCGCCTCATAGTGATCCACCAGCATGGTGAGCTCCTGAGAGGCAATGCTGCGCAGCGGGCTGACCTCGACTTCGCGATTCTCGGAAACGACCATTTCTAACAAAGTCTTGCGAAACATCTCGACGCGCTCGCTGCCGGTGGTCACTTCCATGCCGGGCGTTGCCTGCGTGGTGCAGGAGGCCACCGGATTCCGGGCCCCCTTGAGCTCGACCACGCAAAGGCGGCATGCGCCAAAGGGCTCCAGGCGCGGGTCGTAGCACAGCGCCGGCACAAAGGCGTTGTGGCGCAGGGCGATCTCGTAGAGCGTCTCGCCCGGCGTATAGCTCACCTGTTTGCCATCGAGTGTTATGGTAGGAGTAGGTGGTGGGGCGCTTCCATTATTGCTCATCGGTCACCGCTCTTTGCTGCTTCTCTACTTGACTTGCATCGACCAGCGCGGCCACCTGGGTGGGGAAGCGCTGGACCAGACTTTCGACGATCAGGGGCGCAGCCATGCCCAGGCCACAGGCGCTCACGGCTTTCATGGTGGCGCTTATATCGGCGACTTCGGTGAGCCAAAGCTGCATGTCGCTTGGACCAGCGCCGGCCAGCCGCTCGGTAAGCCGTTGTGTGCCGATGCGGCAGGGGAAACATTTGCCGCATGACTCGTGGGCAAAGAACTCCATGGCGTTATGCACGGCCGCAACCATATCGCGGCTATCGTCGAAGACAATCATGCCGCCGGCCCCTAAGGCGCAGCCTTTGTCGCGGAGGCTCGCTTCGTCAATCGTGGCCTTTTCCAGGTCGTTGCCCGAAAGGAAACCACCGGAAATTCCGGCCATCGTCACTGCCTGGAAACTGCGACCAGCGGGCGGCCCACCAGCCCAATCATAAAGCAACGTGCGCAAGGGCAATCCAAAGGGAACTTCATAATTACCCGGCCGCTGAACATCGCCCGATACGCTGACCACTTTGGTACCCGCATGGCCGTTCATGCCCAGATTTACATACCATTCGGGCTCATGGCGCATCAGGCTTGCTGCGGCGGCAAGAGTCTCGACGTTGTTGACCGCGGTTGGCAGGTTTTCAAACCCATGCGTCACGGGATACGGCGGGCGATTGCGCGGGAAGGGGTGCTTACCCTCCAGGCTATTCAGGAGTGAGCCTTCTTCACCACAGATATAAGCGCCGGCCCCGCGCCGCACAAATATGTCGAACGAGAAGTCGCTTCCCAGAATGTGTGGCCCCAGGAAACCTGCGGCATATGCCTCGGCAAGCGCTCGTTCAAACACGTCGCGCGTTTCAGGGTATTCATATCGTAAATAGAGGAAACCGCGCGTGGCGCCGGTGGCGTAGGCCGCCAGCGTCATGCCTTCGATGACGGCAAAGGGATCATAATCCAGGATTGCGCGATCCTTGAAGCAGCCCGGCTCGCCTTCATCGGCATTGCATACGATCGTCTTGGGCCTGCGCGGCGCGTCGGCCACCGCCTGCCATTTCACACCAGTTGGAAAACCGGCCCCGCCGCGCCCGGCCAGCTTGCTGGCTTTGACATGTTCGATTACGTCCGCCGGCGACATGCTGTTTAGCGCCCGCACCAGCCCCTCATAGCCGCCGGTGGCGCGGTAGCCGGCCAGTGTATTGCGTTCCGGTTGGCGTATGTGCGCAAACACGCACTCCTCAAATCCGGCCACATTAGGCGGCGGCAGCGGTGTGGGCCGGCGCGTAAGCTCTCCGGCGGCATTGCCCACCCACTGTACGTCGCCAATTAACACCGGAATGGGCTCATCACAGCGCCCGGCGCAGGGCATTGCTGTTGCGCCCTGGTCGGCCAGTGCCTCCAGGCACTCTTCGCCGCCAGACAAGCGGCACACTGGTCCGGTGCACACTCTGGGGTGCTGCTTGCGATGTTCTTCGCGGGCGAAATGATGGTAAAACGTGACCGTGGCAAACAAGTCGGCCAGCGGTTGGCGCAGCTCTTTGGCTATAGAGCGCAGGACTGGCTCGGACAGATAGCCATCGCGGTCGTGAAAAGCATGTAATATGCTCAAAAACGGTGCGGGCTGGTTGCGCCACTGCTCTATAAGCTGCTTGTTGGCTTGTTCTGAAGTATGGGCAGTCATAAGCCTGTCTCGCTCAAACTTGGCTCCTCCCGATCTCCAAATTATTGGATGATCGCACTGGAAAATCGTTGACCAGGCGAGTATAGCGCACCGGCGGTAGTTGTTCAAGACGTATGAGTCAAAAGAGACGCCGCACAACCGAGCGCGCCGCGACCTGCCCGTCACCTGCAGCCGGCCAGAGGTTGTCGCCGCTGTTGAGCGGGGTCCGGTGTGGCCGTTTCCTTGTGTGATAGGCCCTATGCTATAATGATGTTAAATATTCTGTTCATGCTGCTCAGACCTGCGCTGCATGAAGATTCAGGGGGTATGTCACAATGAGATTCCCACGCATCACAGTCGATTCTGCTCAGATGGGTGGCGTACCCTGTATTCGCGGGCTGCGGATTCCAGTGGCGACCATCGTGGGGATGGTTGCCGATGGCATGTCACCAGACGAGATTCCAGCGGCGTATCCTGGCCTGGAAGCGGCCGATATCAGGGAGGCGCTCCATTATGCGGCGGAGGCAGTGCGCGAGCGAGCGTTACCTATAGCAGGCTAAGCGAATCACTTTCTGATGAGGTTTCTGGTGGATAACGCTCTCTCGCCCTTCGGCAGCGAAAGGCTATGGGAGTCGGGGCATGATGCCGTGCACGCGCACGATTACGGTATGGAAGCGGCCGCGGATGCACTTGTCTTTGAGCGTTGTGCAGATAACGAAGCTGCCCTATAACAGATCGCGGCGTTGGACAGAGATGCTTCGCTCCGAGGACTCCGCTCAGCATGACCAGTGAGCGGCAGTGGCGCAACTAACCGCTGCCGGCTACCTCGCCGGGCGGCCGCAGGCGCGGGCCGCGCATCAGGCGGCGCAGGGCGCGCCAGCCGAAGAGTATGAGGCCCAGGAAAAGGAACGCCGCCACGGTCATGGCCACCGACCAGGAGACATTTTTCCAGGCATAGCTGCGCGTGCCGCCCTGTAGGCGGATCTGGCGGGGGTTCTCCAGTAGATAGGTGATCGGGACGGAGCCGCCTGTTTCCAGCGTGAGGCTGCCGGCGTCGACCATGTCGCCGGCCAGCACGGGATCGCGCCAGCCGGCGGGTAGGAAAGAGACCTGTACCAGGTCAAAGGGCTGGATCAGATGCTCGGGCTCCGATTCTTCCCCGCCGCCTATCTCTGTAAAGCGCTCTACTTCGCGCACGGTGGCTACTGTCGTTTCTTGCGCGCCGCGCAGGGGGCGGCTGGCCCGCCATTGCGGCAGGAACATGACCACCAGTACCACGCCGGCCAGCAAGGCAAAGACGGGCACCGTGAACACTTTTAGCGCCGGATGTTTGGTGAGCAGCCACAATAGTCCCATCAGCCCGACAAGGAGCGCCAGAATGATCAGGGTGGGGTTCGAGATGGCCTGGAAGAGCATGGAGATGGTGGAGCGCTCCGATAGCCGCGCCAGCGAAATGAGGCCACCCACGTGCAGGAAGCGCACGTCTACCGCGTCGCCGGTGGTCACACGATCGTAAATAGCGGGGTCGGCGCGCAGGTCATCTGCGCGCGGCTGGCCCGTGTCTGGCCTTGTGAAACGCACGCGCACAGTCAGCTCATGCGACACCTGGCCTTCGTCGTCGACGACGATACGCTCGGACTTAGACTCGACCACGCCGGGAATCGAAGGCTGCGCGTCGAGGTAAATGGAGCCGACGCCCAGCAGAAGCAGCAGCCCGCCGATGACCAGGGCCCACGGCAGAAAGCTGTTCTTGCGGCGCCAGCTCAGTAGCCGGCCCACCCAGTACAACACCAGGAAAAAGCCGCCCACCGCCGCGCCAATCAGGATTGTCGTGCGCACATCCGCCGATAACGCCTGCCAGAGATCGCTCATGATCATCCTCCGAGCCATTCAGTTGTGGTGTAGCAGCAATGCCGGCTAAGTTGGGACGGGGAGAACTATACTAAGCTTGAGCCTGCTGTCAAGAAATGGGAGGCTGGCGAAGACCCCGCAGGAAGCTTGCCCGTCCGCCGTCACATGACCCTTTACACGACGACCGGCCCTGGTGAGCGTGACCGTCACATGGCTATCCTTACAGCGTGGAGTGATTCTGATCAGAAAGGAGTGACTGATGACGACCGTATCTCTTCAAAATCGGAAATATGGGGCGACGCCGGCGTTGTGGCGGCGCTTGTGGCAATCGAATCGTTTGTTGGCGTTAAGCGCCGCGGTTTATGCGGTAATGTTTGTTCTAATGCTGGCATTAAACGTGGTAGATGCGCGCCAGGTGCTGGGCGCGCCGGTCTGGGTTAAACCGACGAAGTTTGTATTGTCGGGGCTGCTATACACGGCAACGCTGGGCTGGATGCTGAGCTTTGTGCAGCGCGGGCGGCGGCTGGGGCAGATTGCCGGCGGCGTGTTGGCCGTGGCGCTTTTTGTGGAAATCGGCCTAATAATCATGCAGGCCGTACGCGGCGTGCCCAGCCACTTTAATAATAGCACACAGTTCGACGCCGCGATTTTTGCGCTGATGGGTATGACGATCATGGTGGTGTGGCTGGCCAATGTGATTGTCGCCGTAGTGTTATCGCTACAGCGCATGCCAGACCGCCAGTTGGCCTGGGCCATCCGCCTGTCGCTGGTGCTAACCCTGGTAGGCATGGCGTTGGGCATGTTGATGGTGCGCACCACGCCGGAGCAGGCAGCGGCTTTTGAAGCAGGGCTTGCACCGGCCCTGGTGGGCGCGCACAGCGTGGGCGTGCCAGACGGCGGCGCCGGACTGCCCTTTTTAGGCTGGAGCACGGAAGGCGGCGATTTGCGCGTGGTACATTTCGTGGGACTGCATGCGCTGCAGGCGCTGCCGCTGGCGGCGCTGTTGATTAACCGTTTTGGCAGCGGGTTGAAGACTGCACGGCGCACGGCGCTGGTGTGGATTGCCTCGGCCGCTTATGGTGGGCTGATGTGGCTGCTGACGTGGCAGGCGCTGCGTGGCCAGCCACTGCTGGCGCCCGATGCGCTGACTCTGGCGGCGCTGGGCGCACTGCTGGTCGCGACGACGCTGGCGGGCGCCGTGGCTGTGGCCGGCGGCGGTTTGCGCAAATCGATCTGACGTTGTTTACTCTGCTCATTCGCCACTGGTTTGATCAAGCTTCAGGCACGCCCATGTGGTCTGCACAAATATCCCGGTCGACGTTCGTTTTGATGAATGTGGCAGCCTATCTGACGCTGCTGACGGTAGGCGTCCCCACGCTGGTGATGCTGCCGGCCGGTGACCGCTGGTGGGTGGGCGCGATGTTGGCGCTTTTTGGGTTGTTGGTGACGCTCTTTCAGCGGGGGCAGCGAGGCGACGCGCTGCCCCACGTCTACCTGCTGCTGCAAGCCGTGATTGTGGGCCTAATCATCTGGGCCTTTCCGGCTGTGGGCCTGGACCATGTGCACCTGCTCTTTTTTGTGTTGAGCGCCTATGCCACCCTGATGCTGCCGCCCTTGCCCGCGCTGCTGTGGATCGTGGGCTTCTTCGTGTTCACCATGGTCGCCGCCACAGCCGCTTTTGGCTGGCTGCACGCCCTGAGCATGCTGGCGGTCGCCGGCGGACACGCGCTCTTTGGCGGTTTTGGCGCGCTGCTGCGCCAATCTGAAGAGCAGCGGCGCGCGTCGGAAACGGTGTTGGAGGAGCTGCGTAGCGCGCACCGCCAACTGCAGGCCTACGCGGCCCAGGCGCAGCAGTTAGCAGTCGCCGAGGAGCGCAACCGCCTGGCGCGCGAAATGCACGATGCCTTGGGCCACCGCCTGACGGTAGCCGTGGTGCAGCTTGAAGGGGCGCAGCGGCTCATTCCAGACGAGCCCCTGCGGGCGGCCGGCATGGTGGGCGCCATGCGCGAGGAGCTGAAGGTAGCTCTGGGCGAGCTGCGGCGCACGGTGGCCGCCCTGCGCCACGCACCAGAGGTAGACCGGCCCCTATCCGATGGCTTGCAGGGCCTGGCGCACGCTTTCGAAGAGGCCACAGGTGTGCGCGTGTCGGTTTCGGCGCCGCAAGCGCTGCCGGCACTGCCGGAGGCAGTGCACCTGGCCCTCTACCGCGCCGCGCAGGAAGGGCTGACTAACGTACAAAGGCACGCCGCAGCAGATAATGCCTGGCTCACGCTGCAGGTCAACGAGGCGCAGGCGACGCTTACGGTGGCCGACGACGGGCGCGGCCTGGCGCAAACGACCTCGGCAGTTGAGGCGGCGAATGATCACACGCTGCGCGGCCTGCGCGAACGCGCGGCGCAGCTTAACGGCGAGGTGCAACTGGTGAATAGGCCCGGCGGCGGCGCCGAGCTGTCGCTTCGCCTGCCGCTGGCGGAAGCGGAGAAGGTTTGATGGCGGCGGACGCGCTTGGCGTGCTCATTGTCGACGACCAGCGCCTGATGCGCGATGGCTTGCGCACGCTGTTAGAGCTGGAGCCCGATTTGCAGGTGGTGGGCGAGGCGCACGATGGCG
>CAYLJW010000031.1:6019-60110 GCA_964384155.1 uncultured Ardenticatenaceae bacterium | reverse complement strand
GGCACGCTGTTAACGTACATAATGCTTGACTTTTAACACGATATCTACGAGCCTTGGGTGGGGGGGCGGCGGTGGTTTTGGGTTCGTAGTGGCGCGATTTATCGCGGCGGGGGGATGGGCAATGAATTGCCTTACTACGAGCCTTTGGGTTCTTCGTTGCGCCGAGGCGCATAACGTAATAACGGTCAACAGGCGGCGGGTTTTGCTGCATTAGAGGTCCGCTTCACCGCTCAATAGGCTGTCGGACACATCAAAGAGCTTTTGCTGCCCACGCCAGAGCACGAATGGCAGCGGGCGCGTCGTCGAGAACGTAACCATACGGCCCCTCGAACCAGATATTGCTCGCGTAATCGACACTGCCAGGCCTGCGGCGCTTAGGCAATAGCCGCCGCGGTAGTCGGCGCCACCAGGGGATCGAGGTGCGCGAGATGCAGTCGACTAGCGTAGCGACCCCGACAATAGCGCCTCGTGGCAGGAGCTCGGGCAGCGTGATTTGCTGCTCTGCCAGCCACTCCCGTATGATGCGCACGCCCCCGGCATCCATCGTCTGTGCGGCGTGAATGAGCAGCGGGCCACGGTAGTGCGTGGCCCACGACCTGTTTTCTATATCTTTGATGCCCTGGACGATGAGCCATGCCCATGGCTGGCGAACGGCGAGCGCTTTCATGTGGGGCGGCGTTGGACGCCGCGCATGGCCAGCCAGGCGAGGGCCATGAAGAGGGTGCTGAAGGCGAACAGCCAGCGGTATTGATCGCTCAGCAGATCGACCATGATGCCGCCGAGCGTGGGGCCTAAGATGGCTGCGGATTGCGACGAAAAGTAGTAAAGGCCGGTGTAGGCGCCGATCTTGCGCTCGTCGCCATAATCGTAGACCAGGGGCAGGCTGTTGACGTTGACCAGGGCCCAGAATGCGCCAAGCACCACGAGCATAATGACCAGCGTGGCGGCCCCCTGTATCAGGAAGTAGCTGGCTAACAAGGCCAGGGTGAGGCCCACCAGGCCGGCCTGAATGATGGTGCGCCGGCCATAGCGCGTGCCTAGAAAGCCGGCAGGCAGTGAGAACAGGATGAAAGAAACGGTGACGGCGCCGGCATAGATTGAAGCCGTGCCGGGCGCAATGCCCAGGGAGAACACGGCAAATGAAGAGAGGCCGGCTTCCAGGGCGTTGAAGGCGATGAACCAGAGTAAGATACCCAACAGCACAAAGAGGCCGCTGCGCTCTTCGTTGGTGAAGACAACACGCAGGTTAACCAGAACCCCTGACGTACCAGAGTCGTCCACGGTAATTTCGCGCGGCTCGCGCACGGCAAAGAGGGCCACGCTGAGGGCGGCGATCATCAGGATGCCGCCGCCAATAAAGGGCGCGGCACGGCCCATACTGTTGAACAGGACGCCGCCGCCGAAGAAGGCCAGTAAGCCGCCCACGCCGCCCATCAGGTTGATGATGCCGTTGGCCTTGCTGCGGTCGTCCGGGGGGAAGAGGTCGCCCAGCCAGGCCACCGTGGGCGAGCGGAAGAGGGCCATGCCGAAGTTGGTGATGAGGATGAACACGGCGATGGCCAGCGCGCTCTGAGCGAAGGGAATAAAGACGAAGCCGATCAGGGCAATGGGCGCGCCCAACAAGATCCAGGGCTTGCGCCGTCCGAAACGGTTCCAGGTGCGGTCGCTGCGTTCGCCAACCCACGGCTGGAGGAAGACGTTGATCAGGTTGTCCCAGGTCATGATGAACAGGGCCAGGCTGGGCGCCAGGCCAAAACCGGCCACATTGGGAATTTCACGCCCCGCCTCTAGCAACTGGCGCTCAAACTCGGGGTTGCCGGCTTGCAGAAAGATGGGAATGTATTGGTTGAAGATGGGCCAGATGACGCTGATGCCCAGGAAGCCAAATCCTAGGACCAGCGTGCGGCGATAACTAAAGCGCGACATGGTTAACCCCTCCTGTGATGTCAGCCAGCGCGTTCAAACAGCGCCTATTATACGTGACACGGCGCGCCATGGATAATTTTCCATGCGGTAGGCGCGCCGGCCAATTTTGGCCATCAACACAATTTTAACGGCGCCATGTTATACTGGGCGTAATGATCACGACGAACGAGTCTCAATTGATCCTATCAAGCGAGGTAAAGGAATGGCGGAAACAAAGAACAAGCGCGAGCGCACAGAAGAGCTAACGCCGCAGCAGTACCATGTTACCCAGGAAAAGGGCACGGAGCGCGCCTTTACGGGCGAGTATTGGGATCACAAGGAAGAAGGGGTGTACCGCTGCGTGGTGTGCGGCGAACCTCTGTTTAGCTCAGATACCAAATACGACTCTGGCAGCGGTTGGCCCAGCTTCTGGCAGCCCTTAGACGGCGACAAGATCCGTGAAGAAGCGGACAACAGCCTGTTCATGCGGCGCACGGAGGTGGTGTGTGACAACTGTGGCGCGCACCTGGGTCATCTGTTCACCGACGGGCCACAGCCCACGGGCCTGCGCTACTGCGTCAACTCGGCTTCCTTACAGTTCGAGAAGCGCGAGGAGGACGAATAAATAAGGTCAGGCGAGCCTGATGCGCGGGTTGAGCCAGGCATAGAGCAAATCGGCCGCCAGGTTGGCCAGGGCGAAGGCCACCACCGTTACGAGGGTCACGGCTTGCAGCAGGGGCAGATCGCGGCGGTCGATGGCAAAGAGCAGCAGCCGGCCCAGGCCGGGATAGTTGTACACGTTTTCGATGACGATCAGCCCGCCGATCAGCCAGCCAAAGCTGATGGCGATGACGGTGATGGTGGGCAGCAGGGCGTTGCGCAAGACGTGTTTCACGATCACGCTGCGGCGCGACAGGCCTTTGAGCGTCGCCGTGCGCACATAGGGGCGTTCCAGCTCCTGCACCACGCCGGCGCGCGTCAGGCGGGCGATGTAGGCCAGCAAGACGAGGGTGGCCGTGAGCGCGGGTAGGATGAGGTAGGGCAGAACTTGCCCAAAGCTGGCTTCGGGCGGCACCGACGCGTTAGCGTGGAAAGGCCGAATGCCCAGCGTCTGATCCAGAAAGCCGTTGAGCGTAAAGGCAAAAAGCTGAATCAGCACGATGCCGGTGACGAACTCCGGCAGGCCTACGACGGCCAGCGATGCGATGCTGATGACGTTGTCGACGGCTTTACCGGCATTCAAGCCGGCCACGACCCCCAGAAAGATGGCCAGGGGCACGGCAAAGGCCATGCTCACCAGCGCCAGGCGCAAGGAGTTGCGCAACCGTTCCAAGACCAGAGGGCGTATGTCCTGGCCTGTGCTGTACGACTGGCCCCAATCACCGCGCACGACAGCGCCCAACCAGGTAACGTATTGCGTGACAGCTGGCTGATCGAGGCCCAGGCGCTGGCGGCAGGCCTGTACCGCCGGCTCGCCGGCCTCGCGCCCCAAGATGATGCGGCAGACGTCGCCCGGCAAGAACTGCGTGACGGCGAAGATGATCAGCGAGGTCAGCAGCAGGGTTAAGAGCAGTAGGCCCAGGCGCCGCAGCAGATAACGCATCATGAGTGGCGCTGCCCCATGGAAAAGCGAAAGACCTTTCCTTGCTCGCGCTGCAGGGCTGCGAGGGGGATATGGCAGAAGATATGATCGCCGTCGGGCGTGGTGCGCCAGGGCGGCGTCTGCTCGATGCACACAGCGCCCAGAAAGCGCGGGCAGCGCGTGTGGAAGGGGCAGCCCGTCAGCTCGGCCGTGGGGCTGGGCACGTCGCCCTGCAGGCGGATCTGCTCTTGCTGCGCGTCTGGATCAATGAGCGGGATGGCCGAGAGCAGCGCCTCGGTGTAAGGATGGTAGGGCGGCTCCAGCAGCCAGCGCGCGTCGCTCACTTCCATCAACTGCCCGGCATACATGACCGCAATCTGGTCGGCCAGATAAGCCACCACGGCTAGATCGTGGGAGATGAATAGCATGGCGGTCTCATGCTCCTCTTGCAGCATGCCCAGCAGCGTGAGAATCGAGGCCTGCACGGAGACGTCTAACGACGAAAGCGGCTCGTCGCAAAGCAGCAGATCGGGCTCGGAGGCAAAGGCGCGCGCCAGGACCACACGTTGCTTTTCGCCGCCGCTCAGTTGGCGCGGCAGGCGGCCGGCGACCTCAGGCGGCAGGCGCACCTCGGCTAAGAGCGCCTGCACGGCGCGGCGCGCTTCGGCACGCGACAGGCCACGCAGGCGCTGCAAAGGGCGCTGCAGCGTCTGGCCTACGGTGCGATAGGGGTTGAGCGCTTCTTCGGGGTTCTGAAAGACCATCTGCAGGCGGCGCATGAGCGCGGGCGTACGCCGGCCCAGGCCCGGCGGCAGGCGCACGCCGGCCAGGCGCATCTCGCCGCCGCTGGTCTGCTGCAGGCCGACCACGGCGCGCGCCAGGGTGGTCTTGCCGCTACCGCTCTCGCCCACCAGGCCCAGGGTCCTGGCGTGCGGCAGCCGCAAATCAACGCCGTCGACGGCGCGAACCCGGCGCGGCGGCTGCCGTCGCCCGATTTGCGCGACAGAGCGTGGGGCCTCGAAGTGCACGGAAAGGTCGTCGAGCTGCAATAAGGGTTGGCCGCCTTGCCGCGGCTCGACGCTGCGCACGAGGTTCGCGGGTGGCGCCGGCGGCGCGGCGGCCACGGCGCTGATGTGGCCGGCGGCAATTTCAGGCCAGCGATGGCAACGGACGGTGCGGCCTGCCGGCGCCTGTTCCAGGAGCGGGCGCTGCTCGTGGCAGATGGCGATGACCAGCGGACAGCGATCGGCGTAGATGCAGGCCGGCGGGCGGCGGCCGAGCGGCGGAATCTGGCCGGGAATGGCCGCCAGTGGGTCGCTGCGGCGGTTCTGGCCCAGGCGGGGCACGCTGTGCAGCAGGCCCTCGCTGTAGGGGTGCAGGGGCTGCTGAAACAGGTCGCGCACCGGCGCCTCTTCTACCAGCTCGCCGGCGTAGAGCACGGCCACGCGATCGCACATCTGGGCCACTACCCCCAGGTTGTGCGTCACATAGAGCACGGCCGTGTCGCGCTGGGCGACGAGCCGCCGAAAGAGGTCCATGATGGCCGCCTGCGTTGTGGCGTCGAGGGCCGTGGTGGGCTCGTCTAGGATTAAGAGACCGGGGTTGGCGCTCAGGGCCATGGCGATCATGATGCGCTGCTGCATACCGCCGCTAACCTGATGCGGGTAACTGGCGGCCACGCGCGGTGGGTCGTCAATTTGCACCATGCCCAGCAATTCCAGCGCCCGGCGCGCCGCTTCGCGCCGCGGCAGGGCCAGATGCCGGCGCAGGCCTTCGGCCAGTTGCTCGCCGATACGCAGCGACGGATTTAACGCCGAGAGGGGATCCTGCGGCACGAGGGCCAGCTCGCGGCCCCACACGCGGCGCATCTGGCGCGGGCTCAAGGCCAGCAGGTCGCGGCCCGCCAGGCGCACGGCGCCGCGGTCTACGCGCCCGCTCTGGCCTAAATAGCGCATGATCGTCAGGGCCACAGTCGATTTGCCCGAACCGCTTTCGCCCACAAGGGCGACCGTATTGCCTGGCGGCACGCGCAGGTCGAAGTCACGCACGGCTTGCAGCCATTGGCCCTGGTGGCGGTAGGAGACGGAGAGCTGTTCGACGTGCAGCCTGTCGGGCATCGCTTAATCAGCCTCCTGCAGCGCCTGCTGTAAGCCGGCGGCCATCAGGTTCACGCCGACCACGAGCAGGGCGATGGCCGCGGCGGGGAAGGTAAGCGCCCAGGGCGTCTGCGAGACGTCCTGGCGCGCTTCTTGAACCATCAGACCCCAATCTGGCGAGGGCGGCTGCACGCCTACTCCTAGAAAGCCCAACGAAGCAACCAGGAAGATGGCATAAGAGAAGCGCAAAGCGCTTTCTACAGCCAGGGCAGGCAGCACGCCGGGCAAGATCTCGCGCAAGACGATGGCCGGCAGCGTCTCACCTTGGATGCGCGCCGCTTCGACGAAGCCCTTGTTCTTCAGGCCCAGGGCCACGCTGCGCACCACGCGGGCCACGATGGGCGTGTAGACCAGCACAATGACCAGCAGAGTGCCGCGGCGCGACTGGCCCATGGTCCCTAACAGCAGCAGAGCCAGCAGCAGCGCGGGCATGGCCAGCAGGCTGTCGAAGAGGCGCATGAGGATCTCGTCGAGCCAACCGCCGGCATAGCCGCTGGCGAGGCCGATGGCTGCGCCGACGACGACGGCCAGCAGCGTGCCGGCGCCGGCCAGGCTCAAAATATCGCGCGCGCCGAGAATGACACGGCTAAAGACGTCGCGGCCCAGGCGATCCGTGCCAAACCAGTGCTCGGCGGAAGGCGGCTGGCGCGCCGCGGTGACGATCTGCTCGTTTTCGCCGTAAGGCGCCAACAGGGGGCCGGCCAGGGCCAGCAGCAGAAAGAACAAGACGACCGCAGTTCCGAAGGCGGACGGTGCGCGGCTTAAGAGGCGGCGCAGCAAGCGGCCAAAGGCGCCCGCGCCGCCGGGCGGGGGCGCCGGCAGGCCTACAGGGGACGGCGTTAGCGCGCTCACGTGGGGTCGGTGGGCAGCCGGCGGCGCGCACCTGGGCCTATGCCTATTGCCCGCTCATGCTGATATTGCGGAAGTCGGTGCGGCCGGCAAAGGCCTTTAGCTCAAAGCCAGAAAATTGATCGCGAATGGCGCCAAGCTGCGCGAAGTAGTAGGGCACGATCAGCGGCCCGCGATCCGCGAGAATGCGCTGGATCTGATCATAGGCTTGAATGCGCTCTTGCTCGTCTAGCGTGGCGCCGGCCGTGGCAATCAGCTGGTCCAACTCCGCGTCGCAGAAGTGCGCTTCGTTCCACACGGCGTCACAAGCGAGCATGGTCTCCAGGTAGAATTGCGGGTAGGGGCGTGAGCCCCAGCCGGTGATGCCCAGATCGACCTCCAACCAGCCGTTTTCGCCATAATAAACGCTCTCCGGCTGCACGGAGATATCGACGTTGATGCCCGCTTCGGCCCACTGCGCTTTGATCACCGCCGCCACGTCGGGCAGGCCGATGGCGTCGGGCACGTACAGCACCAGGTCGAGGCCGCTGCCATAGCCTGCCTCGGCCAGCAAGCGCTGCGCGGCGGCCACATCGCGCGGCGGCGGCGCCACGTTGGGCGCATGATAGGTGCTGTACAGCGGCCCGATGGGGCTGTCGTTGCCCACCGCGCCATATCCCTGCTGCACGAGCTGGAAGATGGCTTCACGGTCTGTGGCCAGCTTCATGGCCTGGATGACGCGCGGATCATTGCCCGGCGCGCGGTCGGCGCGCAGGCGGACCAGGTTGAAGCCGTTGGTGAGGATGTCCACGGTAATAATGCCTGGTTCGTTCTGCAAGCTTTCAAACAGCGGGACGGTCAGGCGCATGGCCACGTCGATCTGGCCGCTGCGCAGGGCGTCGACGGCCGCGGCATCGTCGTTGAAGAAGATGATTTCCAGCCCGGCCAGGCGCGGCTGGCCGGGAACGAAGTAGCTGGCATTGGCCTGCATCACGATGCGATCTTCGGGGCGATAGTCGGCGACGACGAAGGGCCCGGTGCCGTTGAATTGCGTGGCGTCAGCCGTGCCCTCTTTGAGGATCAGCGCGTGGTTGTCGCTGAGATCGTAGAGGAAGAAGAGGTTGGGCTCGGCCAGGTTGAAGGCCACCTGCAGCTCGTCTGTGGCCTGCACGGAGACGATGTTGCTGTACAGGTCTTCGGTGGGCAAACCGCTGCCGGCCTGGCGCAGGCGGTCGAAGGTCCATACCACGTCGGCCGCGGAGAAAGCAGAGCCGTCGTGCCAGGTCACGCCCTGGGCCAGGTCGAAGGTATAGGTCAGGCCGTCGGGGCTCACCTGCCAGCGCGTGGCCAGGCGCGGCGCAGGCTGCGACTGGGCGTCGATATCAACCAGGTAATCGTAGACGTGGTTGGCTACGAGAACCTCGCTGTCAGAGGAAATGAGGGCGGGATCCGTCTGCACGATGGGCTGCATGGCCACGCGCAGAATGCCTTCGCGGCTGTTCCCTTCACCGGGCTGCTCGCCCGGCTGCGGCTGCTCCGGCGGCTCACTGCCATCGTCGCGCCCGCCGCCCGTCGTGGTTTCTTCTGTGGCCGCCGGCGTGGGCGCTGCTGTGGAGCGCGCTTCCGTGGTGGGCGTGCCGGGCACGGGCGTCGGCTCGGCCGCGCCGCCGCCGCAGGCTATCTGCACGCACACGAGTACGGTTAGAAGGAGCAAAAAGCCAGGCAGGCGTTTGTTCACGAAAAGGGATTTCATTGCAGGCAGGGGCATGATACGTCTCCTACAGTGGCCGTCTTGAACTGGATGCGACGCGACTATGGCCGTGATTATAGAAAAAACAGCGGGGCGTGCCAGAATATGGGCGCAAGCTGTGGGTAACCAGGCCTGCTATCCACAGCCTGTCCACAGTATATACACACCTTATCCACTGCTCAGGTCGGCAGACGCGCCAGGAACGCGCGCGTTAAGCGGGACAAGGCATCCGGCCGTTCGAAGGGCAGCAGGTGGCCGGCGTCGCCGACCTGCACAAACTCGGCGCGGGGCTGCAGCTGCTGCCAGCGCTGCCAGGATTCGGGCGCAATCGTATCGCTGTGCTGGCCGCGAATGGCCAGGGTGGGCGCTGTGATTTGCGGCAAGAGCTCCCAGATATCCAGCGGTGGATGGCTGTAAATGCGCGCCTCCCATTCTGCGGGGAAGCGCAGAACGACGTGGCCGTGGTCGCTCTGCGTCAGGCCATAATTGACATAATCCCAAAGGGCTTCGTCTGGCAGCAGGCGGAAGACCGCCTTGCTGCGAAAATGGTCGAAAGCTTGCTGGCGGCTGGCCCATTGCTGCCGGCGGCTGAGCGCGAGCTGCACCAGCGGCGTGTTTTGCGCTTGCTGGGGGTGGTCGCGGGCCAACTGTAGAATGGCCGGCGGCAACAGAACGGGCTCGATGAGCAGCAGAGCGCGAAAGAGATCTGGACGCTGCACGGCGGCCATCATGCTCACCACAGCGCCCAACGAATGGCCCACGGCAATCACCTGGCCGTCGCCGCGCTGCGCCAGGGCCTGCAGAAAATCGGAGGCCAAGGGATGCCAACTATTTAAGTGCGCGGCGTTCGCCCCAGGCCACAATGGCCGCTGCTCCATGGCCCACACGCGGTAGTCGCGCGCCAATGGCTGGAGGTACTGCCTGTAGCATTGCGGCGGATAGGCGTTGGCGTGCGCAAAGTGCAGCGATGGGCCCTCGCCGCCAAAATCGACGATAGGGATGGCGTTGCGCTCAGGCATGGCCCAGTCCTTTTTCGGGTTGCGTGAGCAGGGCCAGCAGCATGCGCGTCACGCGGCGCGTTTCCGGGCCGATCTCGCCGGGCGGCCCGACACAGGCGGGACAGCCGTCGCGGCATTGGCAGCCGGTCACCAGCTCCAGGGCTGCCTGCAGCAGCTCGTGGCGCAGCTCGAAGAGGCGCTGGCTAAAGCCGACGCCGGCCGGCACGCGCTCGTAGACCACCACCGTGGGCGCGCCGGTGATTGGGTTGCGCGCCTCGGCGCTGACCTCGATGTCGCCCGGATCGCACATCAGATAGAGCGGCGCCAGGTTGCGCAGCACATAGGCCAGGCCGGCCAGGGCCGAGCGCGCCCGTTGCCCTTCTTCGGCGCGCCGGTGGCAGGCGGCGCACAGGGTGATCAAGTTTTCCAGCCGGTTGGCCTGCAGGTAATTGTCGTTGCGGCCCGGCGTGTAGTCAAAGTCGCGGAAGGGCCGTATATGGTGCACGTGCAGGTCGCGCCCGCTCATGGCGCTTTCGCCTTCCGGCCCCAGCAGCGCAGCGCCGCACATGCGGCAGCGGAACTGGTCGCGCTGCAGGGCTTTCTGGCGCTGCGCCTGCCAGTTCGGGCCGTAATCGTTGGGCCGCAGCAGGATGCCGGCGTCCATGAGCTGCTCGGCGAGCGCTTCGCCGAAGATCATCCAGTAGCCGCTGGTGTCCAGCTCCATCTCCGGAAGGTCGATGTCGCCAAAGCCCAATGTCTCGTGCGAATAGCGTTTGATCTTGCGATAGGCTGTGGCGCGAGTCACCACCAAAACGTCGCCATAGGCGTGCAGCAATTCGCCCTCGGCAGCCGTGTCCTCGGCTGCCAGGCGGCGAATGGCGCTGCCGATGCTGGCGCGCGTGTAATAATCGACGTCGATGGGGCGCACATGGGCCACGCGCCCGTCCCAGTCGAGCTGTTCGACCAGATAGGTGGTCGCCTGGTGCATGTAGACGGCGCCTTCGTGGGCCAGCAGCGGCACGCTTTCCAGGTCCAGCTCGCCAATGACCTCGGGGCGTGGGCCGCCGATATCGTGGATAACCACCGATTCGCCGCCGCTGGTACGCAGCGAAACCTGTGCGGCGGGCGAGCCGTCGCCCAGCCAGTGGAACTGCTGGCGCGTTTCATGCAGCGCGCCTTCTGCGGCCAATAGCTCCAGCAGCTCGTCGACGGCGCCGAAAGCGCCAAAGGGCTGGCCCTGGGCCAGGGGCAGCTCGAATGCCGCGCACAACAGGTGTTTGACCATAATGCGTAAATTGTCGGGGTTGATCAGGGCGTGTTCGGGCGATTGCCCAAACAGGTAGCGGGGGTGGTTGCAGATGTACTGGTCCAGGGGGCTGCTGCTGGCGATCAGCAGCACGGCCGACAGGTCGCTGCGCCGCCCGGCGCGGCCCGCTTGCTGCCATGTGGAGGCGATGGAGCCGGGATAGCCGGTGAGCACGGCCGCGCCCAACTGGCCAATATCCACGCCCAGCTCCAGGGCATTGGTGGCCACCACGCCGCGCACCGCGCCCTGGCGCAAGCCCTGCTCGATGGCTCGGCGCTCCAGGGGCAGGTAGCCGCCGCGATAGCCAGCGACGGTCTGCGGATCGTGGTTCAGGGTGGCCATCTCGTCGCGCAGATAGCCTAGCAGCAGCTCTACGGTCTGCCGCGCGCGGGCAAAGACGACGGTCTGTACGTCCTGGTGTAGAAAGCTCATGGCCGCATCTTTGGCCATCAGCACACTGCTGCGGCGCAGGCCCAGCTCTTCGTCGATGAGCGGCGGGTTATAGAGGATGAAATGTTTCTCGCCGCTGGGCGCGCCGTTGAGCGTTTCGTCTACCAGCACAAAGGGCGCTTCTACCAGGCGCTCGGCGTGCTCGCGGGGATTGGCAATGGTGGCTGAAGCGCAGATAAATTGCGGGTCGCTGCCGTAAAAGCGGCACAGGCGGCGCAAGCGGCGGATGACGTTGGCCACATGGCTGCCAAAGACGCCGCGGTAGGTGTGGATCTCGTCGATGACCACAAAACGCAGGCTGCTGAACAGGTTGCGCCAGGAAGTATGGTAAGGCAGGATGCCGCTGTGCAGCATATCAGGGTTGGTCAGCAGGATGCCATGCGCCTCGCGCACCTGCCGGCGCCGGCTGCGAGGCGTGTCGCCGTCAAAGCTGTGCGCCAGCAGCGGCAGCTTTGCGCCGCTCAGCAGATCGCTCACCTCGGCCAACTGGTCGTGCGCCAGGGCCTTGGTGGGGAATAGATAGAGCGCCTGACCTTGGCCGCCGGCCAGCAAGCGCTGAATGACGGGGATGTTGTAGCACAGCGTCTTCCCCGAAGCCGTAGCCGTGGCTACGACGACGTTGGATCCGGCTAACGCGGCGTCGATGGCCACTGACTGGTGCGTATAGAAGCGGTCGATGCCGCGCGCCTGCAGCGCGTCTTGCAGCGCGGGCAAAAGGTCGTGCTGCAAGGGCGCGGTCTGCGCCAGGCGTGCAGGCAACCGCTGCCAGGCTGCCACCTGTGACATGAAGTCGCGATTGAGCCGCAAAGAAGAGAGTACAGAGTCTACTGTCACCTTTTTTTCTGCTTTCGCCTGCGTTTAGCCTTAGGAAACCGTTTCAGTTGGCCTATTTTAACAGCAAAGTAGTCTATCCACTTGTTATCCAATGGAGGGCCCATAAAGAGATTATCTTTATAGTTGTTATAGTAGGGCTGTTGATATGTGCATAACTCTGTTGATAGTCCATATGTAGGCGCCGCCGCGCGCGGAGCCGTACATTTGCGGCGCGGGGCGCGACCGAAGCGGCCGGCGCTTGTGGATAGAATGGGGACAGATTTTAGAGGGCGCCGATGGCCGGCCAAAACCACCTTTTGCGCGCCCGGCGGCGGCTCACCCGCATATGTGGAAGCGGCCGGTTTTGATCCCCCTGTATTTTGGAGATCGGCGCCTGGAATTGGCCAGGATCTCGCGGCGTACTTGTCCACTAAATCGGCCGGTTTTCCACAATTTTGTGAGGGTTATCCACAGTCTTCTTGACAATATCGAGGTAAATTGACTAGAATGCGAATATCTGCGGCAAGGCTATGTGGCCCAGCATTAAAGCTATTCATGGTACGGGAGGCAAACATGAGTATTATCAAGGTATCCGCCCGTTCGAGGACCGCTTCTGTCGCTGGGGCGATAGCCGGCGTGATTCGCGAGACAGGGCGGGCTGAAGTACAGGCGATCGGCGCGGGTGCTGTGAACCAGGCTGTCAAGGCAATTATTATCGCATCAGGTTATCTGTCTGAAGAAGACACGCATGTGGCCTGCGTGCCATCGTTCGTCGATATTACGATCGAAGACCAGGAACGCACGGCCATTCGCTTTGTGGTAGAAGCGCGCGAGAGGCTGAACGAAGAGCCGATTGAATTGTGGCAGTCGACCACGACGGCCACCGGGGAGGCGCCGGCGTGACGCCGGCTGGCTGAGGGCGTAGATATAGGGAGACATGGGTCTCCCATTTTCTTTGCGTGGTGGGGCTAAGCTCAGGGCATCTGGCATGTTGATCCGCTTTATTCTGTATGGGCTTGGCGGTTGGTGCGGCGAGGTGCTGTTTACGGCGCTTACGACCAGCCTTCCCCATCGCGACTGGCGCCTGCAGGGGGTCACCTACCTGTGGATGTTCCCCATCTATGGCCTCCTGGCGCCGCTGTATGAGCCGGCGCACGATCTGATCCGCTACTGGCCATGGGCCGCGCGCGCCGTGGTGTGGGCCCTGGGCTTCACGGCGGTCGAATGGCTCAGCGGCTGGATCATTACGTGGTTTACGGGCCGCTGCCCGTGGGATTACTCGGACAGGCGCTGGGCCATTAACCCATATATTCGCTGGGATTATTTTGTGGTGTGGGCCGCCGTGGGCCTGCTGCTGGAACCGGTGCACGACTTTCTTGTGCGCCTGACGCCGGCTATCGAATCGGCATTGCGTGTGAGCGGCTGAAGGGGTAATCTCTATAGCCTATGCTCGCGCCAGCAGACTTTTTTGATCTAAGCGATCCGTTCGTGGCGGCCCTCTTTGAGGGCTGTGCTTATGTGTGGCAAGCGGTGGCGCAGATCGAGCGCCACGTGGCGCGGCTGACGGGCGGGCGCCAGACGATACTGGGCGAGGTGATGCCCGGGGCCTTTGTAGACAGCGGCGCTGTTACTATTGGCGAGGGCGCGCGCGTGGAGCCCGGGGCCTATGTGCAGGGCCCGGCCTATATCGGCGCTGGCTGCGTGGTGCGCCACGGCGCGCTGGTGCGCCAGAATGTAATTCTGTGCCCGGGCAGCGTGCTGGGCCATGCCAGCGAAGCCAAAAACAGCCTCTTTTTGCCACAGGCGCACGCGCCCCATTTCAACTATGTGGGCGACAGCATTCTGGGCCACCGCGTGAACCTGGGCGCGGGCGCCAAGCTGAGCAACCTGACGGTGCTGAGCGCCAAAGACCCGGCCACCGGGCGGCGGCCCACGATTCACATTCAGGTTGAAGAGGTGGTTTTCGATACGGGGCTGGCTAAACTGGGCGCCATCCTGGGCGACGACGCACAAACAGGCTGCAATGCGGTGCTCAATCCCGGCTGCCTGGTTGGGCTGCGCAGCCTGGTGTATGCCAACCTGAGCCTGCGCAAAGGGTATTATGGCCCGGATCAATTAATCAAACTGCGCCAGTCGGTAGAGCTGGCGGATCGACACTAAGACGAAGGAGTAAGAAGTGGCATCAGAAAGTAAAAGTGGCCAGAACGGCTACCAGACCGGGCCCTGGCAATTGGACGACCTCTTTGCGGCAACGGATAGCCCGGCGCTCGAAGGGGCGATGCAAGAGATGGAGGTGCGGGTGGCTCGTTTTGAGGAAACGCGTGCTTTACTAAGCGAGCAGATCAGACCGCAGCAGTTCCGGCAGATGATCGACGATTATGAAGAGCTGGTGCGCCTGGGCACGCGCTTGCTGGGTTATGCCAGCCTCAGCTTTGCCGCCAATACCCAGGATCAGCAGATCCAGGCCTTAATGGCGCGCATGCAGCAAATGATCGCGGAGATGGACAACCGCACCATGTTCTTCACCTTGTGGTGGAAGCAGCTCGACGACGAGGCGGCGAGGCGCCTGTTCCCGGCGGCCGGACCTTTCCACTATTGGCTGCATAGCCTGCGCCTGGAACGCCCGCACACGCTGTCGGAAGCGGAAGAAAAGGTGATTAACCTGAAAGACGTGAACGGCATCCGCGCGCTGAACACGCTTTATGAAGCCATTACCAACCGCTACGTCTTCCGCATCACCATCGATGGCGAAGAACAGGAGCTGACGCGCGGCGAGCTGCAGGTTTATGTGCGCGACGCGCAGCCAGACGTGCGCGCCGCGGCCTACCAGGAGCTGCTGCGCATCTATGAGCATGACGCCGTGATCTTGGGCCAGATTTACCAGGCGCGCGTGCGCGACTGGTACAGCGAAAACGTGAGCCTGCGCAACTACAGCTCGCCGCTGGCCGTGCGTAATCTGCGCAACGATATTCCCGACGACGTGGTCGAAATGTTGTTGGACGTGACGCGCAGCAACCGCGAGCTGTTTCAGCGCTATTTCCGGCTAAAGGCGCGCGCCCTGGGCCTGGCGCAGTTGCGGCGCTATGACATTTATGCACCGGTAGGCGACACGGACCAGACCTACGCGTTCGACGAGGCCGTGAACCTGGTGCTCGATAGCTACCAGCAGTTCGACCAACGCATCGCGGATCTGGCCCGTCGTGTGCTGGACGAAGGGCACATGGATAGCGAAGTGCGCCGTGGCAAGCGCTCCGGCGCTTTTTGCGCCACCTTGACGCCGGACCTGACGCCCTGGGTGCTGCAGTCGTACCAGCAGCGGCCGGACGACGTGGCCACGCTGGCTCACGAGCTGGGCCACGCGGTGCACTCGATGCTGGCGGCGCACCATCCAACGCTGACGCAGCAAGCCTCGCTGCCACTGGCGGAAACGGCGTCGACGTTTGGCGAGATGCTGGTGGTGGACCGCCTGATGCATGAAAACGGCGACGGCGCGACCAAGCGCCGGCTGTTGTTCAGCCAGATGGACGACGCCTACGCCACGATCATGCGGCAGGTCTATTTCGCCTACTTTGAGCTGGAAGCGCACCAGCGGATTCGCGAAGGCGCGTCGGTGGACGATCTGAGCGAGCTTTACCTGCGCACGCTGCAAGAGCAGTTTGGCGACGCCCTGGAATTGAGCGACGATTTTCGCCATGAATGGCTGGCCATCCCGCACATCTACAGCACGCCCTTTTACGTGTATGCCTACGCCTTTGGCCAACTGCTGGTGCTGGCCTTATACCAGCAGTACCGGCAAGAGGACGATAGCTTCAAGCCGCGCTACACAGAGATCCTGGCCGCGGGCGGCTCGGACGCGCCGGCCGCTATCCTGGAGCGCGCGGGCGTTGATATCCGGCAGCGCAGCTTCTGGCAGGGCGGCTTTGACGTGCTTGGCGAGCTGCTGGCGGAGCTGGAGGCGCTGGAGGCTGAGCAAGCCTAAGACCCTTCACAGGCATTCATAGTGACGGGGGCGGTTCTACGACTGCGCTCAGCTCAGGATGACGGGTAGGCGTAGGGTGCTGGTTAGCGGCTGCCGCGGGCGCCGCGCTTTCTGAGCTCGGTGGAGGAGATGTCGTGGCGAAAGCCGGTGAGGGGGCGAAAGAGCCCTTCAAAGCCGGCCGGCGTCGTGAGCGTAGGCGCGCCGTGAAACTGGCCGTCTTCGCCTTTGCGGCCGGCGATCAAAAAGCGGCAGCCGCGCGCTTCAATCTCCTGCAGCGCGGCGAGCATCTGCGCCTCGCTGTCGCCATAGTAGCGCGGCTGCACAATGCGCGCGGCGGTGTCGTAGCCCACCACAAAGGTGCTGCCGGCAAAGAGGCGCGCTTTCTCCAAGAAGGTTCCGGCCTCGCTGGCCACGACGGGCCAGCGTCCGGCAAACTGCGCCAGGCGTTCCATTACCTCGGCCGGCTGCAGGCGCTCTTTGTCCACATTGCGCGCGGTTAACTCGAAGGCCAGCGGCTGTTTTAACAGCGCCTGCGCCGCTTTGGCCAGGTTCAGGTGGCCATCATGGAGCGGGTTGAAAGCGCCGGACAAAATGATGCGCGCCTCGGGCGCGCCGGCGGTCACTTCGCCGTCGGCGCTGATCGAAAAGCTGGCGATGGACCCATCATGCAGCCGGCGCGCGTGACCGTCGAGGTCGGCGTGATGTTGGCGGCACTCGTCTTCGCCGCGCAAATCAAGCTCCAACTGGTGGTCGACGCCGTAGGCCTGCGCCAGGACGTTGAGCAGCAGGCGGCTGACCAACCGTTCTTCGGCCGGTCGATCGCGCTCGCCCTTTTGCAGCGTCAAGCTATAGCTGGCCACCGAAGTGGTCTGCCAGGCGGCGATGTGCGCGCGGTGCTCGCCCATCTTGGGGCGGTCGGTGGCAATGGTTGCCGTGCAGGCCAGACCAATCACCCGTTCGTCGCCGTGCAGCCAGCGGCCGCGGCTTAGAGCGCGGCCGGCCATCAGCCGCGCCGTGGGCAGGGCCACATATTGCGCCGGCGTCTGGCCCAGAAAGTCGTCAAAGGCGGCCCAGTCGTAGGGCACCAGCGCTTCCAGCAGCGTGCGGCTGGCGCCGGCCACGCCCAGCAGCCAGGCCAGGGCATAGGTGCCGGCGCCGGCAGTCACCCAGACTGTGCGGCCGGGCATGTCGTGAATGGCCTGGATTAAGGCACGCACCGCGACGTCCATGGGCGCCATTGCTTAGAAGGGAAACTCCTCGTCGCCGGACGCCGGCTGTGGCGGCTCGTCTTCGGCCTGAAAACCGTCGGGCTTGCGCAGCTCGGTGTTAAACATGTAGCTGGCGCGCGTGCTCCAGGGCTGGTCGCCGGTGTCATTGGCCAGGTGGTCAAAAAAGCCCTGCACGCGGCTATCGAGCAAGTCGATCTGATGCAGCAGCACGGCTTCGAGCGTTTTGGGCACCACGGGCGAGCCCCATTCGGTGGTGCCGTGGTGCGAGGCAATCAGATGCACCAGGCGGCGCAATTTATCGGCTGGGAAGTTGTCGAGCTTGCCGGCGGCGTGCTCGGCCATGACGATGGCGCGGATGATGTGGCCCACCAGGCGCCCGTCGTCGGAAAACTCGAAACCATTTCCTACTTCGTATTCGATGGCCTTGCCGGCATCGTGCAGCAGGGCGCCGGCCAGCAGCAGGTCGCGATCGACGTAGGGGTAATGATCCGCCAGCTTCAGGGCCAGGGCGGCCATGCTCAGGGTGTGCTCCAGCAGGCCGCTGATGTAAGCGTGGTGCATGTGGCGCGCGGCGGGCGCATTGATAAAGCGCTCGTGAAAACCGGGCGCCAGCAGCACGGCCTGCAACAGGTCGCGCCATGGCGCGGCCACCATGGAGATGTAAGCGTGTAGCTCGGCGACCATCTCGTCGCGCGGTCGCTTGCTTGTGGGCAGGAATTCGGCCATGTCGGGACGTGTCCAGACACGCAGATCGGTCGTCGTGATCTGAATGTTGTTCTTATATTGCGTGACCTTGCCGGTTACCAGCACGGCAGCGCCGGGTTTGATCCAGCTTTCGACGGCCTGCGGCACGTCCCAAAAGACGCCGCTGGCCTGACCGCTGCGGTCGGCGAAGGTACAGAGCAGGTAGGGCCGCCCGTCGCGCGTGGTGCGCCGCACCACGTCCTGTAACAGAAACGGCTCGTTTTCCAGGTCATCGTGTGTTTGCAACTGCGAGATATATCGACGTTTCACAAGGCGCCCTTGGTTTTGCGTGGCTTTCACTTACAATCCATTATAATGATGCCATGCAAAGGCGAAAGTTTACATAATGTAAGCGAATGGGGTGAGAATGACAGATAAGCAGCGGCTCATCGTGGGCATATCGGGCGCCAGCGGCGTGATTTATGGCATCCGCCTGTTGGAGGTGCTGCGTGATGTGCCGCAGGTGGAGACGCACCTGGTGCTCAGCAGCGCCGCGGCGCAGACAATTGGCCTGGAGACGAGCTACAATGCGGCGCAGGTTGAAGCCCTGGGCGACGTGGTGTACCGCTTTCGCGACATTGCCGCAGCCATTTCGTCCGGCAGCTTTCGCACCAGCGGCATGGTGGTGATCCCCTGTTCGATGAAGACGCTGGCGGGCATTGTGCATTCGTACAGCGATAACTTGCTGCTGCGCGCTGCGGACGTGACGTTGAAGGATCAGCGCAGGCTGGTGCTTGTTCCACGTGAAACACCCCTGCACCTGGGCCACCTGCGCCTGCTGCTGCAAGCCGCAGAAATGGGCGCGGTCATCGCGCCGCCCATGCCTGCGTTTTATCACCGGCCTGCCACCATCGACGACGTGATCAACCAGACTGTGAATCGCGTGCTGGACCTGCTGAACGTCGAGCTGCCGCACGATCTATTCCAACGCTGGCAGGGCGCCGCTGCTCGTGATGAGTGACGCCGCCGAGGCTGCGCTGGCTTACTTGCAGCAGTGCAAGGTGATGACCCTGGCGACCAATGGCCCCGGCGGCCTGTGGGCAGCGGCCGTCTTCTACGCTTCGACGGGGTTCGAGCTCATTTTCTTATCGGCGGACAGCACACGGCACGTGCAAAACCTGCGCAGTCAGCCGCGCTGTGCGGCCACCATTCAGCAAGAGCCGGCTGATTGGCGCGATATTCAGGGTATCCAACTGGAAGGCCTGGTGCAGGAGCTGAGCGGCGAAGCGCGCCAGCGCGCCATCGCCGCCTATCAGAAGAAGTTCTCGTTCCTGAAGGATCCGCCTGACCCGCTGCGCCGCGCCCTCGGAAAGGTCGATTGGTTCCTGCTTGTGCCAGAGCGCCTCTATTATATCGACAATCGCCGCGGCTTCGCGCAGCGCGAGCGCGTTTTGTAGGGTAGGTCATGGCCGGCGATGATCGCGCACGCTGGGATGAAAAATGGGCCGAGCAAACGCGGCCGCGGGAGCCGAACCGCTATCTGCTGGCCTGGCGGCGGCACTTAGTAGGCGGCATCGCCATCGATGTTGCCTGCGGCCTGGGGCAGAACAGCGTCTGGCTGGCGCAGGCCGGTTACCGCGTACTGGGCGTGGATGTGAGCCGCGTCGCCCTACAGCGCGCAGCAGGCCTGGCGCGCGCCGCTGCCTGTGCGCCGCAGACGCTGTTTGCTCAGGTGGACCTGGACGTGTGGCGCTTGCCGGCGCACTGTTGTGACCTGTTGTGTGTCTTTCGCTTTCTCGACCGCAGCCTGATCCCCAGTTTGCAGGCGGCAGTGAAGCCCGGCGGGCTGCTGGTTTACGAAACGCGGCACACGGGCCTGCTGCGCAAGCAGCCACAAGCTAACCGCGCTTACTTGCTGCAACCCGGCGAACTGCTGCACATCTTTGAAGGTTGGGGAGTGATGGCCTATGAAGAAGGCGTTCAGAACGCGGCCGTCTGCGCCCGCAAGCCGGGCGCAGCGGCCTAAAACCCCGCCGCCCCGCTGTTTCACGTGAAACAGGCAGTACCGACTTCCCGCTTGTCATTCGACCCGTCCATGGTACCATAAAATCCAATCTAAGGAGGACCCCTATGGAAAAAGGCTTCTTTTGGCAGGCGCGCCCCTGGCAGGCCTTTAAGAACTTTGCCATCCTTTTCTCGTTCGTGGTTAACGTGGTGCTGCTGCTGGTCTTGCTGTTGGCGCTGCCGTTGCTGATCCCAATCGTGCACACTATTGCCCGGCCGTTGGTCTCGGGCTTGACACAAAGCTTTGTGCAAATGGGCGACGCCTCCATCGTGCGCACCATCCACGTCGACGATTCCATCCCCGTGGTCTTTAGCCTACCCCTGCAGCAGGATACCAGCGTAACCCTGACAGACGACGTGCCGCTGACCGTACCCGCCACATTTATGCTGCCCGGCGGCGGAGGCACCATAAATGGGACTGTTGTGATCCAATTGCCTGCCCAGACCTCGCTACCCGTAGCCCTGGATATCACCGTGCCCGTCAGCACCACCATCCCCGTGCAGCTTGACGTAGGCGTCGATATACCGATGCAAGAAACCGAGCTGGCCGGCCCATTTAACGCCTTGCGCGGCCTCTTCGAACCGCTCGACCGCCTGCTTCGCGGGCTACCGGCGTCCAACGACGAGCTCTACGAGCGCCTGAGCGGCCTGGGCGATGAGCCGCCAGACACGATTCAGGCAGCGCCCATCGGCGCTCTGAAGCCATAAGGCAGCCTATGCCGCCCAGCGATTCGCCGGCCGTCTGCGATTACGAGGGCTCCGACTATCGCACCCGCTTCTGGGAAGGTCAGGGGCGTGATTACGAAGACCAGGTGGAGCGCCTGGCCCTGCGCCGCCTGCTGCCGCCTGCCGGCGCAACGCTGCTCGACGTCGGCGCAGGCTTTGGGCGGCTTGCCGACGAGTACGGCGACTACAAACGCGTCGTGTTGTTCGACTACTCGCGAACCCTGCTGCGCGAAGCCCAGGAGCGCCTGGGCGACGATCCGCGCTACCTGTTTGTCGCCGGAAACTGGTACGAGATGCCCTTCCAGACCGGCGTCTTTGAGGCCATGGTCCAGGTGCGTACCATGCACCACGCCGCCGACGTGCCCACCCTGATGTCCGAGCTGGGCCGCATCGCGGCGCCCGGCGGGCAGTACGTGCTGGAGTTCGCCAACAAGCGCAATCTAAAAGCGATGCTGCGCTACGCCCTGGGCCGCCAGCAATGGTCACCCTACACGCCGGAACCCGTCGAGTTCGCAGCCCTAAACTATGATTTCCACCCCGCCTGGATGCGCCGCCAACTGCAGCTCGCCGGCTTCCGGCCGCACACCACGCTGGCCGTCTCGCACTTTCGCCTGCCGCTGCTGAAACGGCTGGTTCCTACCCCGCTGCTGGCGGACCTAGACCGCCTGCTGCAGCCCACCGGGCGCTGGTGGCAGGCCACGCCCTCGCTCTTCGTCGCCAGCAGCCACCCGACCACGCATTACGGCGCTCCGCCCGGGGCGCTCTTTGCCTGCCCAACGTGCCAGACGCCGCTGCCGGCGTCGTCGCAGCAGGGCCGCCTGCGCTGCCCTGGCTGTGGCCTGCAGTGGGGGGCAGAGGGCAATTTCTACGATTTTAAAGAGCCCTTCGGCTAAACAGTGGACGAAGCCACAGTCTGAGCTACACTGCATGGCGTCAACCCCTGCCGCGCGGCGGCTGCCGTCGTCTGGCCGCTGCGCCGCAGTATGGCGCCGTCTGAATAACGGGCAGCGCAATCTAAGAACGTTATGTCAAGTAATCGTTGGAAATCGTATCTCCTGATCGGCTCGGCAGGCCTCGCCAGCGCCGCTGCCGCCATCGCCTACATCACGCAGCGCGCCTTGCACGAGGCGCTGCCGCGTGTGGAAGGATCGACTACGTTGGCCGGCCTACGCCGGCCCGTGGAGATCATCCGCGACCGCTGGGGCGTGCCTCATATTTATGCCGCAACGGAGCACGATCTGTTCTTTGCCCAGGGCTATGTACAGGCCCAGGACCGGCTCTTCCAGATGGATGCACAGCGCCGCGTGGGTTACGGCCGGCTCAGCGAGATTGCCGGGCCGTTAGGCCTGGCCAGCGACCGGCTGGCGCGCGCCAGCGGCTGGCCGCTCGCCGCCGAGGCGCAGTGGCAGGGTATCCAGAAAGACCCCCAGACGAAAGCCATGGCCTGCG
This sequence comes from uncultured Ardenticatenaceae bacterium, assembly GCA_964384155.1. Taxonomy (GTDB): domain Bacteria; phylum Chloroflexota; class Anaerolineae; order Promineifilales; family Promineifilaceae; genus JAAYYY01. The sequence goes on along the minus strand of CAYLJW010000031.1, from coordinate 38,191 downwards.
CCTTCGCCGATGGTGTGAACGCCTTCATCGCGCGCGACGCACTGCCCGCTGAATACCGCGTGCTGTTGTGCTCCCCCGAACCGTGGCATCCGCGTGACGGCGCGGCCTGGGGCGCCGTGCTGGCCTGGGGGCTGTCGGTGAATTGGCAGACGGAGCTGCTGCGCCTGCGCCTCGTTGAAGCCCTGGGCGTAGAGCGCGCCGCGGATCTGGCGCCGGTTTGCGATGACGGCGAGAGCACGATCTTGCAGCAGGCCGCGGCCCGCGCGCCCCTGAGCAAGGCGTTGATCGAAGCCTTGCAGCAGGCGGCGAGGCTGCCCCTAGGCCAACTGGCCGCGGGCTCCGGCCTGGGCAGCAATAACTGGGTCGTATCGGGCGCCTGGAGTGCTTCGGGCCGGCCCGTGCTAGCCAACGATCCCCACTTGCCGCCCATCTTCCCGACTTTGTGGTATGAAAACCACCTGGTAGGCGGCGCCTATAACGTCAGCGGTTTTACCTCGCCAGGCGTGCCCGGCGTCATCATCGGCCACAATGAGCATATCGCCTGGGGCGTCACCAGCGGCTATGCCGACGTGCAGGACCTGTTCGTGGAACAGTTTCACGAGACAGACCGCCTGCTGTATCGTGGGCCCGACGGCTGGCGGCGCGCCGCCGAAAGCCGCGAGCTGATCCATGTGCGCGGGCGGCGCAAGCCCGTGCGGCTCACCGTGCGCCACACGCATCACGGCCCTGTGATCTCCGATGTGCTGACCAACCAGCTCACGGCGGCCGGCGCACACGGCCTGGCCCTGCGCTGGGCCAGCCACGACGAGAACAACCACCTGGCTGCCCTGCTGGGCATCTGCCGCGCCCGCAATTGGCAAGAAATGCGCCAGGCCGCGCGCGACTGGGCCTTCCCGCCGCAAAACGTTGTGTATGCCGACGTGGCCGGCAACATTGGTTACCTTCTGCCGGGCAAGATTCCCATTCGCCAGCAAGGCAGCGGCCTGGCGCCCGCTGCCGGCTGGCAGACAGAGAGCGAATGGCAGGGCTGGATTGCGCCCGACGAGCTGCCGGCCCTCTATAACCCGCCTTCTGGCTACATCGTCACGGCCAACAACCAGGTCGCCGGCCCCGGCTATCCCTACCTGCTCACCGGGGAGTGGCTGCCGCCATACCGCGCCCAGCGCATCACGGAGCTGCTGCACGAGCTGGCGCCCCTGGACATCGCCGCCCATGGCCGCATACAGAACGACAAGCGCTCCTTGCCCCTGCACCAGTTTGTGCAGCAGGCGCTGCAACGCATCAACGAACCGCAGCGCCAGGCCCTCAGCCCGGCCGCCGCGCGGGCGCTGCGCCTGCTGGCCTCCTGGGATGGGCAGATGGACGCCGCCGCCGTTGCGCCCTCGATTGCCTTTGGCTGGGCTGTTCGCTTTACGCGGGCGGCCATGTCGCAAGCCCTGGGCACGCAGTTGGCGCGCGAGCTGCTGGACGAGAATGCCCTGGCCGAAATTCCCGGCCAGCCCTTCCATGTCATTGCCCAGGAGCTGGCCCGCCGCTGGCTGCAGCACGGCGCGCCGCAGTGGGTAGGGCACGTGCAGCCGCTCCTGCCGGCGGCTCTGGAGGACGCCGTGGCCCTGCTGCAGGCGCGCCTTGGCCCACGCCAGGAAGCGTGGCAGTGGGGCCGACTTCATTATGTTAAGCTACATAGCTACTTGGCGCACATCCCTGGTCTGGGTCGGCTGTGGAAGCCGCAGACCCACGCCATCGGCGGCGACGGGTTTACCGTCAGCCAGGCGGACGTCGTGCCCCGGTTTCCGCCAGAGGCCGTACACGTGATTGCTAGCTGCCGCTTTATCGTGGACGTGGGCCAGTGGGATAACAGCGTCAGCGCCTTGCCCGGCGGCCAATCGGGGCACCCGGCAAGCGAGCATTATCAGGACAGCGTCGCAGAGTGGCTGCAGGGCAGCTACCACCCCATGCTCTTTAGCCGCGAACGTGTGGAGGAGGCGGCAAGCAACCGGCTGAGCTTGCTGCCGGCCGAGGAGAAGGCATGACAGGTCTTGAGAACCTGTCATGTCTTTTGGAAACCTGTCAGCTCTCTGCAATAATAAATCCATGCCATCGTCCAATCGGGTTTTCGTAGCCGACGCCGCTCCTTTTCTCAAATGGGCCGGCGGCAAGAGCCGCCTGCTGAGCCAGTATCAGCCCTATTTGCCGCCGCGCGAGGCCATTCGCCGTTATTATGAGCCGTTCATCGGCAGCGCGGCGCTCTACTTTCATCTGCAGCCGCCTTACGCCCAGCTATCCGACGCCAACTGGAAGTTGGTGGAGACCTACGAGGTGGTGCGCGATCAGCTCGTCGAGCTGATCGCCGCCCTGCAACCTCACCGCAACGAAAAGGCCTACTACTACCGCATCCGCCGCCAGGACCTCAGGAAGCTGACGCCCGTGCAGCGCGCGGCACGGCTGATCTACATGAATAAGACCTGTTACAACGGGCTGTATCGCGAAAACCGGCGCGGGCAGTTCAACGTGCCCTTCGGCCGCTACAAACGGCCCAAGATCTGCGACGTGGAACGCCTGCAAGCGGCGTCGTGCGCCCTGCAAGGCGTCGAACTTTGCCACGGCGACTTTGCCGGCGCAGTACAGGCGGCGGGCGAGGGGGACTTTGTGTACTTCGACCCGCCCTATGTGCCGCTCAATGTCACCAGCAGCTTCACCAGCTACAGCCGCCTGGGTTTCGACGAGCAAGACCATCGCCGTCTGGCGCGCGTATTTCACGAGCTGACGGCGCGCGGCTGCCGCGTGATGCTCAGCAACTCTAGCGCGCCCCTGGTTTATGAGCTCTATAGCGATCGCGGCTATCACATCGAGACCGTGCAGGCCCGCCGCAACATCAACAGCAAGGCGCACAAGCGCGGTCCGGTCACCGAGCTGCTGATCATGAACTACCGGCTCTAGGGGGCGCGCCTGCCATGCGCTGCGTCACGCTCGTAATCAAAACTGCCTCGGCATTAACCAACCGCCGCTTGCTGCTCCTGGTAAGCGCCGCGGTGCTCCTCATGTTGCTGTCGTCGCCGGCACCGGCCGCGGCTCAGGCGCAGCAGTACCCCGATTGGCGCTTCGGCGTGGTGGAAGCCTACCAGGCCCCCCAACAGGCCGATGCCCTGGGCGCAGCCTGGACGCGCGTCACCTTCAACTGGGCGCACATGCAGCCGGGTAGCGCCGGCGACTGGATCGCGCCGCTCAGTGACGATCAGTTGCAGGGCGAAGCGGCTCGCGGCCGGCAGGTTGTCGGCCTGCTCATCGGCCTGCCCGCCTGGGCGCGCGACGAGAACAACCTGCCGGCCGGCCTGTACGCCGAGGCGCACGATCCGGCGAACTTGTGGGCCGCTTTCGTGCGCGAGCTGCTGGCGCGCTATGGCCACACCATCCACCATTGGGTCATCTGGAACGAGCCCGACATCTGGGACGCCGCCGCTCCTGGCCACACTTGGGACGGCGACGTACACGATTTCGCGCGCTTGCAGCAGATCAGCTATCTGCTGCTTAAGGAGCTCGACGCGCAGGCCGTGGTGCACTTACCAGCGCTGACCTATTACTGGGACGCCAACTATGGCCGCGAGCAATACCTGGACCGGCTGTTGGCGGCCCTGCTGGCGCTGCCCGGCGCTGCCGAGCACCACGCTTTTTTCGACGTGGCCACGGCGCACCTTTACTTCCAGCCGCAGGATATTGTCGAGGTGATCAGCGCCTTCCGCCAGATCATGGCCGCACACGGCCTGCTGAAGCCGATCTGGCTCGTGGAGACCAATGCGCCGCCGGCCAACGATCCGGCCTGGCCCGTGGCCAGCGTCACTCTGCGCGTGACCCAGGATGAGCAGGCGGCCTATATGCCGCAAGCGCTGGCCGCCGCCCTGGCCGCCGGCGCGGAGCGCATCGCCGTCTACAAGCTGCAAGACCTGGCCAGCGACCGCCAGGCGAACCCTGAGCCGTTTGGCTTGCTGCGCATGGACGGCAGCCGGCGGCGCGCCTTCTCCACCTACCAGACTGCAATACGTTATCTGGCCGGCGTGCACAGCGCCGAGCGCCAGCGCTGGGATGGCGTGGGCCAGTTCAGGCTGGATCACGGCGCTTTTAGCACCACGGTGCTCTTTGCCAGGCTGCCAACGGATCAGGTGGCGATCGTGGCGGCCACGTCAGACACGGCCCTGCTGGTCGATATGTGGGGCACGCCGCGCACGCTGGCGGCCGAAGACGGGCAGTACCATCTGACGCTGCAGGCGGCGCTTTGCACACAAGCCATCGGCGACTACTGCATGATTGGCGGCACGGTCTACTATCTGATTCAGGCGCACGCCGACGGCGCCATTCCCGATGGCTGGCCCGTGCCCGTGTCGTCGCCCACGGCGACGCTCGCGCCCACGGCGACGCTCGCGCCCACGGCGACGCCAACGGCCACGGCCACGGCACAGCCGACGGCTACGGTGCACGGCGAGACGCTGGCTGCGGCGCAGGCGCCTACCGCGGCGCCTACGCCGCAGGCCGAGCTGCAAGCGCCGCGTAATGACGCCATCGTCGATTTCCCCAACACGGTGACCTTCAGCCTGCAGTTGCCGCCAGGCTTGCAGGCACAAGCGGCCATTCTGCACTACGACGTGGCGCGCCGGAGCTGCGTCGAGGCCGGCGGCGAGGTACCCGTTGCCGTAGAGGGCGACGCGCTGCAGTGGACCTGGGTAATGAGCCGCAGCGGCAACCCGCCGCCCGGCGTTGCCATCTCCTGGCAATGGCAGGTGCAGGACGAGCAGGGCATGTTGTGGCAAACCGCGTTGCAAACGGTGACGCTGCAAGACGCGCGCTTCGACTGGCGCACGGTGCGCTCCGGCAATATCGAGCTAAACTGGTATGCCGGCGAAGAGGTAGGGCCCCTCTTGCTGGAAGCGGCCGTCGACGGCTTGCAGCGCCTGGAAGATGATATGGGCATCGCCCTGCAGCAAGAGGTCAGCCTGTATATCTACGGCAACGCCGCCGAGATGCGCCAGGCTGTGCTATATGTGCAGGATTGGGCGGGAGGCGTGGCCTTTAGCGCCTACAACACCATCCTCATTGGCGTGCCGCCGGCGCAGGCGGAGGGTTGGGGCCGCGACACGGTGCGCCATGAGCTGGCGCACCTGGTGCTGGGCCAGTTTGGCTGGAGCTGCCTGGGCGGCAGCCGGCCGACCTGGCTGGAAGAGGGGCTGGCGATGTACGCCGAAGGCCCGGCCGACACGCAGATGCAGGCCGATATCCGGCGCGGCATCGAAGCAAACGCCTTCCTGCCGCTGCGCAGCCTGGGCGGCGCCTTTCCGGCGCACGACGCCGATGCCGGCATGGCTTACAGCCAGAGCTTTAGCGTGGTCGATTATCTGCTGCGGGCGCATGGCGCCGAAGCGCTGCAGGATCTCATTCTGACTCTTGCCGGCGGCGCAGCGTACGACGAGGCGCTAGAGGCCATTTACGGCTTTAATGTGGACGGCCTGGAAGTGGCCTGGCGCGAGGCCATCGGCGCGCCGCCGCGCCAGATTCCGCCGACGCCCACGCCCATCAGCGCGGCGGCCGTGCCCACTGTGGCCCCGCTCGACGGCGCGCAATCGCAGCCCACGCCGCCGGCCGCCGCGCAGCCGCCGGCCGCCGCGCCCGCAACGCCCCTTTGCGCCCCGGCCTTTGCGCCGTTGCTGCTGGTGGGCGCGGTGGTGGGCCTTCGCCGCCGGCGGCGGGGTGCGTGATGCGTGAAACGTCACCCTCTTGGGTCTTGACATCTTGCACAAATGTTCTAATATGATAGACACTTTGCCGTTTCTCAAAGCGCCGGCGGCGCAACCCAGGTGGAGGACGAAAATGGTCGAGCGAGATCCCCAATTGCAGGCGATGATCGATAATATGCCGCAGAACACGGGCAACACACTGGAGGGCTGGTTTGAGCTGATCGACGCCGCCGGGTTGGAGAAGCACGGCGCGATTATGAAGCTGCTGAAGGATGAGCACGGCGTGACGCACGGCTATGCCAACACCATCTCCATTCTCTACCGTCAGCGCGACAGCGGGCCGCCGCCGGAGGATGAGCTGGTCGACGCCCAATATCAGGGCGCGAAGGCCGGCCTACGCCCCATCTACAACGCCGTATTAGACGCCGTGAGCGACTTTGGTAGCGATGTCGAAATCTCGCCCAAGAAGACCTATGTCAGCTTACGGCGCAGCAAACAGTTCGCCATCGTGCAGGCCAGCGCAAAAGATCGCGTTGACCTGGGCTTAAACCTCAAGGGCGTGGAACCGGCGGGCAGGCTGGAAGGCGGCAACGTCTTTAGCGGCATGTGCAGCCACCGCGTGCGCCTCAGCGGGCCCGGCGATCTCGACGACGAGGTGCGCGCCTGGCTGCGGCAGGCCTACGACGCGGCCTGATTGCAGCGGCTAGGCTCTCTATCACGAGCCGCCCAACTTATCCAGCCAGCGTCCCAGGCTGTCGAGCAGCCCCGTTTGCGGCTCTTGTTCCGGCTGTAAGCGCCCAGTTTGCCCGTTAATCGCCAGCGCCAGCGTTTCCTGGCCGCTGCGGTAGTGCGCCAGCCACACGGGCAGCAGCAGCAGCTTGTGCGACAAAATGGCAACGCCCGCCGAGCTGCAGCGCAGCGACTTTACGTGGCCATGACGCTGCTGCACGGCCTTGCGCCCGCGTTCAAAGGCCGTTTTGCGCGCCGCCAGCGAGGCGTCGCCGGCTGCTATCTGGTAGGTCTGCGCCGGCCACGCTGCCAGGTAGGCTTCATCGAAAGCCACAACTTGCTGTAGGTCATAGGTCGTTAGCAACGGCTGCAGCGCCGCCGGCAGCGTGTTGCAGGCGGCGACGAGGAGGTCGTCCTCGAACAGGGCATGGCTGCCGGACACGGTTTCCCATGTCGACATTTCCCTGCCCATCTGCCCCTGATTCTGCCACACCTGGCCCTGCCAGTCGATGCCGCCGCCCACGTCGAAGGTCCAGATGGGCAAATACAGGCCTTGCGGCGGCGCATGCGGCCGCAGGCCGTGTTCAGCCAGCCACTGGCGCAGGCGCTGCGTGGCCTGCGCCTCGTCGACGGCGAAGGGGATGAGACCCTGTGGCGGCGCCAGCTCGCGCATCTCGGCTGTTTCGACGCTGTAGGTATGGTGGCAGTAAGGGCAGGTAACCGCCAGCGTGCCGGCCGGCAGCAGGAAAGAGGCCGAGCAGCTTCGGCAGGCAAAGGTGGGCGTGGCCGCCGGCTGCAGGTGCCCGCGCGTGGTGGCCATGGTGACAATGAAGTCGGTCTCCTGCACGGGTCCCTGCTCTTCTGGCTGTTGGCGATGGCCACAATGCTCGCAATGCAGGCCTGCGCCGTCTGGCGTGAACACCATGCGCGCGGCACAGTTGGGGCAACGAAACTGACGCGCTGTGGCCATGCCGGCGTGGGGCTGCGCTGGGACGCGCGCGGCCAGGGCGTTGGGGTCGATCAGCTCATCTTCCCTCAGCCGGCCTTCGGCAATGGCCAGCATACGCCGCGCCCGCGCGTCTGCCGGCCGCCGGCTTAACACTTCCTCCAGGTAGCGGCGCTTTTCCTGGCCTTCGCTCACTTCCGCCAGCCACAGCCACACTTCCATCTGCTGCTCTTCATCGACGCCGGCGATCAGCGCCCATTCCAGGTAGAAGCGCGCTTCGCGCTTATCACCGGCCTTGGCCGCTGCCACACCGCGCACCAGCAGGTCGCGCGCGTTGCCCCGTTGTTGCTGCTGCTCTGAGAATTTCCGTTTCATGGGCCACTCCGCTAAAATCAGCCTATGTCTGCTATGCTGCCGCCGCGCTTGCGCGCACCGTTTGCTGTCGCCCTCCTGGCGCTGCTGCTGCTCAATTGTACCATATGGAGCCGGCTGGGCGGCGACAATCCGGCGGCCTCTTTCGGCGTGCAGCGCGAGTCGGCTCTCTTCTTGCAGAGCAGCCAGCCGCTCACCCTGGACCCTGCCCTGACGCATGGTGGGCCGGATGGCGCGTTGGGCCACATCTTCAGCGGCCTGGTGCAGCTCGATACAGATTTGCAGGTGCAGCCCGACCTGGCCGCCGGCTGGGACGTCGACGAAAGCGGCACGCTCTACACTTTTTACCTGTACCGCAATGCCCTGTTCCACGACGGCCGCCCGCTGACGGCGCAGGATGTTATCTTCTCGTGGGAGCGCGCTGCAGACCCGGCCACGGGCTCCGACACGGCGCTCACGTACCTGGGCGACATTGTGGGCGTGCCGCAGAAGATGGCCGGCGCTGCGCAGCAAATTAGCGGCTTGCGCGCGCTCGACGACCATACCCTGCAGGTGCAAATCGATGCGCCCAAGGTAACCTTCCTGGCCAAACTGGCTTATCCCGTGGCTTTTGTCGTCGACCGCCACAACGTAGCCGAGGCCGGCTGGCAGCGCGAGCCGAACGGCAGCGGGCCCTTTCGCCTGAGCGTGTGGCGCGACGACGAGATCATGGTCCTGGAGCGCAACGAGCAGTACTATCGCGAGCCGCCGCGCCTGGCCCACGTGGTGCTGCGCATGGACGCGGGCCTGTCGATGGCGCGCTATGAGCAGGGCCAGATCGACATCGTGGGTGTGGGCGGGGCCAACCTGGAGCGCGTGCGCGACCCCAACAGCGCCTTCTTCCCCCAGTTGCGCACGGGGGTCTCGATGTGTACCTCCTATGTCGGCTTCAACAGCCGCCAGGCTCCTTTCGACGACGAGCGCGTGCGGCGCGCCTTCGTGCAGGCCCTGGACGTGGAGCGCCTGGTTAGCGGCCTGTTCGACGGCAACGCCCTGTTGGCCTCCGGGCCACTGCCACCGGGCATGCCGGCCTACACGCCGCGCGAGCTGCCGCACCCCTTCGACGTGCAGCGGGCGCGCGAGCTGCTGGCCGAAGCCGGCTTCACACCCGACACGCTGCCGGCCCTGACCTATACGACGGCGGGCTATGACGAGGTGGGCGCCTTCGACGCCGCGGTGATCAGCATGTGGCAGGAGAATCTGGGCGTCGCCATCCAGCCGCAGCTACTGGATCCCTTTATCTACCATGATCAGCTCTACGCCGGCAACGTGGGCCATTTTTATAGCTCTGGCTGGTGCGCCGACTATCCCGACCCGCAAAATTTCCTCGACATCCTCTTTCACAGTGGCTCGGCGCAGAACCTGGGCGGTTTTGCCAGCCTCGAAATCGACGCGCTGCTTGAGGAAGCGCGCACCATCCCCGGCGCCGGCGCGCGCCTGGCGGCCTACAGCCAGATTGAAGAACAGCTCATCGCCCGCGCGCCGGCCGTGTTCGTGGCGCACAGCCTCAGCGCCGTGCTCGTCAGCCCCGCGGTGCAGGGTTACGAGCTGACGCCGATTGGCGTGCCGCAATGGCACCGCCTTTCGCTCTCCCGCTAATCCTTACCGCTGCTGTTGCGGCGCTCCTCAAAGCGCGGCGCAAACAGCGCCGCCAGCAGTAACAGCACAAAGATGACCGTGACGATAACGCCGATTAACTCCATCAGACATCTCCTGGAAACAAACAACGCCCTGACAGACGGACCAATACGGCTCCGGCCCGTCAGGGCGCTGGTTGGTTGTGGGCTAAACGACGAACGACCTTAACCGGCTTTCTTTAGAACGGGCAGACCGTTGCGGCTCTCGGAAACCTGGTAACCGGAAGGAACCTCATCCATCGCGCCATCCTTCACCTCGCGGGCGAAAAAGTAGATGGTCTGCTTGCGGCCATTCTTCAGGGTCGTGTCTCTTTTGTGCAGATAGTAGGTGTTGCCTTTCGAGTTCTCAAAAGCGTATGCCATAATTTCCTTTCCTTTCCAATTCGGTTCGTAAACTCTCTACTACTCGACCATTAGGTCGCCCGATAGTAACAAAGAAGCGCGGATTGACAAGAGTTTTACAGGAGGCGCTCAGGTTACTGCGCTCGAGGTGGGCCTAGCGCCCACTCAGCAGCCGGTCGACGGCCGTGGAGAGCTGCGCCAGGTTGCGCACGGGGTAGACGGCGTCGCAGCAGGGTATGTAGTCGAACATGTCGCTATCGTCGGTGCCCCATTGGCTCTCTAGCTCAGGATTCAGCCAGATCAGGCGCCGTGCGCGCCGCTGCAAATCTTTCATCAAGTCGACGCGCGGTGAGTTGAAGTTGTTGCGCGCATCGCCCAGCACAATGAGCGTGGTGCGCCCGTTTACCGTGGCCAGGTGCTTCTCACAAAAGATGTCCAGGCTGTGGCCGAAGTCGGTGCCGTAGGGCCGGTAGGGCAGCATGCGCCGCAGGGCGTCGAAGGCCGCGTCGCCTTCCTGGCGGCCGAGCATGGCCATTACTTCCGGCGGAATAGGCGTCAGCCGGTCATAGTAGGCAAAGCTATGCACCTTCGATACCTGGTCGTCCAATTCGTGGGTCAGGTGCAGCATGAACTCGACCACGGCCTCGGTGGAGCGCGACACATCGCACAGCAGCACCAGGCTGGGCTTCAGCTTCTTTTTCTTGAGCTTCATCTCAAAGGGCACGCCGCCATAGCGCTGGTTGGCGCGGATGGTGGCCTTGGCGTCGAACTTGCCCTGCTTGCCCCGCTTGCGGCGTAGGGCGGCGCGGCTGCGCAGCTGGGTCACCAGGCGGCGCACTTCGCGTCGCAAAATATTCAGCTCTTCGTCCGAAAGCGCGGAGAAAGGCTTGTGCATCAGGTCGGAGGTGTCGAGGTCGTCCGAGCGCCGGGCGCGATCCTGGGCGATCTGCAGGCCGATTTGCTGCGCCACCTGCTCGGCCAGCGCTTCGCGGTTAGCCTGCACCACGCCCAGCAGCTTCTCCATGGCTTCGTGGCTCATGCCCATCTCTTCCAGGCGCTGCATAAGCTGGGCGATCATCTCTTCCAGGTGCTCAAAACCCATTTGCCGCAGCATACGCCGCGTTACCCAGTAGCCATCCTGCGGATCTTGCGCCCACTGCGCCCCGGCGCGCTCGGCCAGCTCTTCGAGCTGCTCCTTGGTGGGCCCTTCGCCGCTGGTCAGCCAGTCCATGAGCTGCTGCAGCCGGCCGCTCAACGCCGACAGCGCGGCCTGCAGCATCTCTTGCTCATCCTGGCTCAGATCGTCGTTGGGGTTTTGCATGGGCGGCCCGCCGCTGCCGAAATAGAGCGGGAACAGCTCGTCGAAGGCGCGGAAGTCGTCCGACTCTTTCACCAGGGTAGCGCGCAGCGATTCGCGGAAGATGCCCTTGTGCGCCACGCCTAGGGTCTCGACGGCCTTCAGGGCGTCGATCGACTCGGCCAGCGACACGCGCACGCCGGCGGAGCGCAGCCCGCGAATAAACTCGACGATCCTATCGTCCATATGCGCCTCCCGTGCGGCCCGGCCCTTGCTGCCCAGGTCCTGGTCGCCGCCCGCCGCCGTTGCCCAGCAAGCGCTGGGCGCGGGCCACGTCGGACTCATATTTCAGCAAGACGGTGAGCGTGTTGCGCAGCGTTTGCTCGTCGATTTGGCTGGCGTTTAGCGCCACCAGTGCCCGCGCCCAGTCGAGCGTTTCGCTGATGCTGGGCACTTTGCGCAAATCCATGTTGCGTAGCTGCTGCACCACGTCCACGGCCTGTTGTGCCAGGTCGGGGCTGAGGCCCGGCACTTTCAGGCGCACAATGTCCAGCTCTGAATCACGCGTGGGGTAATTGACAAACAGGTAGAGGCAGCGCCGCTTCAGCGCCTCGCTCAGCTCGCGCGTATTGTTGCTGGTCAGCAGCACCATGGGCTGGTGCCGGGCGCTGATCGTGCCCAGCTCGGGAATGCTCACCTGGAAGTCGCTCAGCACTTCCAGCAGGAAGGCTTCGAACTCCACGTCGGCGCGGTCAATCTCATCGATTAACAGCACCACCGGCTCCTCGGCCGTCAGCGCGGTGAGCAGGGGGCGGGGTAAGAGGAAATTTTCGGAGAAGAAGACATCTTCTTCCTGGGCCAGGCGGTTGGCGGCTTCGGCCAGGCTGCCGGCGTCGCCCAGGAAATCGTGCAGCGTGTCGCGCAGGAGCTGCGTGTACAGCATCTGCTTGGCGTACTCCCACTCGTAAAGCGCTTTGCTTTCGTCGAGCCCCTCGTAGCATTGCAGCCTGACAAGACGGTGGTCCAGCGCGCCCGCCCACGCCTTTGCCAGCTCAGTCTTCCCCACGCCTGCCGGCCCTTCGGCCAGGATAGGTTTGCACAATGATTGAGCCAGGTAAACGACGGTGCCAATTTCTTCAGACGCAATATACTGCTGCCGGCCAAGCCCTTCACGGACATCGTTGATATCTTGGAACATACCCTTGCCTCCGATTGTTAACCTGCGACCGACCGTCTCCACCCTTCCCCTAATTGGGTTCTGATTGTAAAACAGTACCCGACAAATGTAAACGAAACAAGCCGCAGCGTTAGCAAAGGGTAAGAACTTTGGCCGTGACGGCAAAGACGAAATTATTGGGCCTGTTGGGCTGGCCGCTGGCGCACAGCCTCAGCCCGGCCATGCACAATGCCGCGGCCCGGGCCCTTCGCCTGGATCTGCTATACGTGCCGCTGCCCGTAGCGCCGCAGCAGTTGCCGGCCGCCGTGCAGGGCCTGGCCGCGCTCGGCTTTCTGGGCGCCAACGTCACCGTGCCGCACAAAGAGGCGATCATCCCCTACCTGAGCGGCCTGGACTCCGCCGCGCAGGCCATCGGCGCGGTCAACACCCTGGTGCTGGCGGGCGAGGCCGGGGGACCGGAAGCGCCCGCCTTCCGCGGAACGAACACGGACCACGCCGGCTTTGCCGCCGATTTGCAGCAGCAGGGCATCGCCGTAGCCGGGCGGCCCTGCCTGGTGCTGGGCGCCGGCGGCTCGGCGCGCGCTGTGGCTTACGCCCTGGCGCGCGGCGGCGCTGAGGTGACGGTGTACGCCCGCCGCCTGCCGCAGGCCAAGGCGCTGGTGGCGGCCTTAGCTCCCCATGCGCCGGCCGGCGCGCTGCACGTCGCTGCCTGGGGCGCGCTGCCTGCGGCGGCCAGGCAGCCGGCCGCGCTCGTCGTCAACACCACGCCGTTGGGCATGCACCCGCACGTAGAGGGCTGCCCCTGGCCCGCAGATCTGCCCTTCCCGCCGGGCGCTGCCATTTATGACCTGATCTACAACCCGGCCGAAACGCGCCTGATGCGCCAGGCGCGCGCCGCCGGCCGCCGCGCTGTGAACGGTCGGGGCATGCTGCTGCGCCAGGGCGCGCTGGCCTTTGCCCTGTGGACGGGCCAACAGCCGCCGCTGGATGTGATGGCCGCGGCCCTGGACTAAAGGCCCTGCTGCAGGCGTTGTAGCAGCTTGCGGTTTTGAGCCTGCGAGCGCAGCAGGGCCAGTAGCAAGATCAGGGCCATGAGGCCCAGAAAGATGCTGCCGACGCTGTCATTCACGCGAACTGAAACGGGATTGTGCACGTAACGCGTCGTGTCTCGTGGCGCATAGCTGCTTTCTGTTGCTTGATGATCCATTGGTCCTCGTTTACCCTGCACCGCTGGCGCCGCCGCCGGCTGCACCTGCACCGGCGCCCGCGCCGCTAGCGCCGGCCGCGCTGCCGCCGGCGGAGTTGGTGGCCGCGATCAGGGCCACAAATGCGGTCACATTGTGGTCGGCGCCCGTGCCTGCGAGCGCCTGGAAATAAGGCGGCAGCTCGGTCCAACCCTCTTTCTCGAACCATTTGGCCCAGGCGGGCAGCAGGCCATAGCTGGCGGCGTAGGGCAGGAAGCTGTGGAACATGTCTGGCCCGGCCACCGAAGCCTTGCCCTTGGTCACATCTTTCAGGTGGTCGGCAAAGCGCTGCCACACGGCCGCCTGCGCCGCGCCCTCGTCGCTCAGCGGCGACAGCTCGCCGCCGGTAATGGCCACAATCAGGCCGAGCACAAAAACGCTGACCGCCACGGCTACAATCCACAGGTTTTCTAAGCCCGCGGCGACGATAAAGATGCCCAGGCTGGCAACGATGAGCAGCACGCCCAGGCCGATGAGCCGGCTGCGCGCCTTTTTGCGCGCCGGACTCATAAAGCCGGCCTGTTTCAGCTCATCCTTCAACGGTTCGACAAACTTCTCTTTCCAGGCCTGCGACGAGAGTTGCGATCCCAGCTTGGAGAGCTTCACTTCGTCCGTGCGGCCCTCTTTGCCCTCAAACAGCATGTCCAGCAGCCCTTGCTCGTGCGGCCGCAGGCCGGCGGCCTCTTTTTGCTGCCGGATCACATAGTCATGGCGCCGGAACCAGCTCTTGTCGCCGGTCTCTTCAATGCGCAGGATGCCCTTATCGGCCAGCGAGAAGAGCGTGGCCAGGGCGTTGGACCAGGCCGGCTGTGCACCGGAGCCGTTGATCACGCCGGCCATGGCCGGCGGCAGGTCTGTTGGCGGCTCAAAGACCAGGCGCGGCGGCTGCGGCGGCTGCGGCCGGTGCCGGCGGGCGTAGAAAATGAGCCAGGCAATGCCCAGCACGAAGATGCCCACGGCCGCGCCTATCCACAGCGGCCCCGATTGCCGCTGCGCGATCTGCCGCTGCTGCCAGGCCGGCGGCTCGGAGATCAGGCTGCCGCGCGCAAATGGCGCCTCCAGCACCAGGGTGTCGTCGGGCCCCAGGTTTTGCGAGGTCACCAGCAGCTCGTTGTCAAACTGCTGCCACTGCCCGGCGCCGTTCACGCGCACGTCGCCCGTTATCGCGGCCGTCGCTGGGTAGCGCAGGCGCACGCTGCTGCTGTCGATGGTGTATTCATACTCGTCGGGCAGCGGCTGGTAGATCAGCAGGTCGGCGGTGGCCGTCTGGCGCACCACGCCCAACATGCGGTAGCGCAGCTCGAAGCTGCGCGTGGCATCGCCGAAGGGCTCCATGCGCCACTCCACGCGGATGGGGTCATTGCCGCTGATCTGCACCTGGCCCGGCCCATCGCCGCGCGCCAGCGGCCGGCCGTCCATGAACGCTTCAATATCGACGATACCATCCGACCAATCGGTCTCCAGCTCGCGGAAGACAAACGAAAACGTGCCGCCCACAAACTCAAAGACAACCGTCTCCGTCACCAGCAGCGAGCCGTCTTGCTGCAGCACCACGTCCACGTCGAAGCGCTGCGCGTGATAAGAGCGGCCTTGCGCGGCGGCTTCTGGCGCGGCAACGCCGGCCGAAAGCAAGGCGGCGCATAACAGGGTCAAAACAGAGATAATCCAGCGTCTGGACCACATAGCTATCATCCTTTTCTGATCAGCCATCTGGTAATCTATACGCACGCCTGGCGCGTTACGTCGCAGTGGGCGGCCATGGCTGCGGCTCATCGCGGGAGAATTCCGCGGCTGCACCGGACGTGTTGCCTTGTGTCAAACAAGAAGAGCCCTCACCAAAGCGGCGAGGGCTCTTTTGCTAGTGGGCCATGAGGGATTCGAACCCCCGACCAAGTGATTAAAAGTCACCTGCTCTGCCAGACTGAGCTAATGGCCCTGAGTGCCTAGCCTGCCAATTATATCTCTCGCCAGGGGGCGCTGCAACCGGCGGCCGCGCTCGTTAATGGATTAAAGATGTCCGACCAGGGTTCGTCTTACCAGGCTGACCGGGCGCTCGTGGCTGCGCTAGGCGCCGGTGTGGCGTATATCGGTGATGCGCTCGGCCAGCGGTTCTAGCTGCGCGCGCACCGTTTCTTCGTCGATGCGCCGCACCTTGAAAGTGACCGTGCGCGTCTCGGTATCGTCGCCGGCATAGACGCCCAGGGCCACGAAGCTGGCGCCGGCGTCGGCCATGGCCTTAGTGAGCGCGGCCAGCACGCCCATGCGCTCGGGCACCACGGCCGTCACGCGCAGGCCTTCTTCACGCGCGCCCATCAGCTCCAACAAGATGCGGAACAGGTCGGTTTCGGTAATGAGGCCCACCACGCGGCCGTCGCGCATCACGGGTAGGCCGCCAATCTTGCTATCGGCCATGATACGCGCGGCCTCTTCGATGGGCGTGTCACCTTCGACGGTCAGCACATCGCGCGTCATCACTTCCTGCACCTTGATGCGGCTAACCAGATAATTTAGCTCCCATATACTCAGCGTGGTGGCGTCCGAAGCCGACGCATTCAGAATGTCCTTGTCGGACACAATACCCACCATCTTGCCGTCGCGAATCACCGGCGCGCGCCGGATCTTCTCGCGCAGCATCAAATTGCGCGCCTCTAGTATAGGCATGTCCGGTTCCACAAAGATGACCGGTCTTGACATGCGATCACGTACGAGCATTCGTTCCTCCTGTATTGCTGGCGATGTTTTATCATGGGTTGACGATTGAGGCGGACCGGCCGCCTGACCTTCTCAGTACAAGGCACATGCAAATGATACATCGTGCACGATGGCGCGCAACAAGCTAGCGGCGCAGCATCGACACCGTGAACGACGGCCCAACAGCGGTCCGCTGTCAGCCTTGCGGCGGTTGCCCGGAGCGTGACGGCCCGATTAAGGCCTGCAAGATAGCATCGAAATGGTTCACGGCTAACGAAAAATGACCTTCTCCCGGAATCATGGTCCACGTGCTGCCGGGAATGGCCTGCGCCAGATAGCGACCCATCGCCGGCGGCGCGTTTTCGTCGGCCTCACCGTGCCAGAGCTGCACCGGCGACCTGATAGCGCCCAGGTCGATGTTCCAGGGCCGTGCAATGAGCATGGCGTCATAGGCCAGCCCCTTCAGACCGCTGCTAAGCGAGGCGTGCATGGTGGCCAGAAAGCCGCGCCGCGCCTGACTATTATTAAGTAAGGCATCGCGATCCGCTGCAGGCATCGAGGCGCTGGCTCGCTCCAGGAAGACAATTTCATTGCGTAGCCCCCAGCGCGTCATCGCCAGGATCAGGCTCACCAGCCACGTTGAACGGCGCGCCATGCCGAAGTAGGTAGCGCTGACGCCTATGTTCTGCCACTTCTGTGCGCCTATGGGCGCCACGCCGCTGACAATGGCCACGCGCGTGAGGCGATCCGCCAGATGTTGGGCGCAGGCAGCAGCAAATGGGCTGCCGCCGGAGATGCCTATCAGAGCAAACCGCTCGATAGCGAGCGCGTCGGCCAGCGCGGCTATGTCGGCGGGCCAATGGGCGACGGTGCGCTTTTCCTGAAATGTCGATAAGCCAATGCCGGGCCGGTCGGGCGCGATCATCTGCACGCCAAACTGTTGTAGCAGGGCCGGCGGCAGCATGGCGGGGTCCATGCGCGAGCCAAAATTGCCGTGGCAGTAGAGGATGGGCGTTCCAGACTGTGGCCCGAAACGCGCATAGCCCAATGTGCGGCCGTCGGGCAACGTGAGAGTGTGGTCAGAATGACTAGGTTCAGTCAAGAGCAGGCCTCTCGGGATTGATAACCTGATAACGGGTCTGTACGAAGCCGTTGGCGAAGGTTTCGGTGCCCAGGTGCCTGAGCTGCAGCTCGCGCCCGGTGGCGCCAAAGAGCGGAATGCCGCGCCCCAGCAGCACGGGTAGGTGTGTGATGGTCATCTCGTCGATCAGGCCCGCATGCAAGAAGCGCTGGATGGTGACGCCGCCGTCGATGTACAGGTGTTGGAAGCCGCGCGCCGCCAGGCGCTCGACCACCTGCCGCGGCTCGCCCTGTTCCAGTAGAATGCGCTGGCGTAAGGCTGGCGGCACGTCTGGCGTCGTGCTGCTGAGCACGACGATGGGCATTTCGCCATAAGACCATGTGGTGAAGGTGAGCATCTTTTCGTAGGTATGCCGGCCCATCACCAGGGCGTCGACGGTGCTGGCGAAGGCCTGGTAGCCATAATCCCCGGCCTCTGGCGTGCTGTATTCGGGCCGTTCCATCCATTCTATATCGCCATCTGGCCCGGCGATAAAGCCGTCTACGCTGGCGCCAATATAAATGGAGCATTTTACGGGCATCGTCTGGTCCTCCTCTGGCTGTTTCTGGCCAGAAAATTGAAAACTGCCCGGCTCACGAGCCGGGCAGTTCGATTCAGGTCAGCGCCCCCGGTAGGATTCGAACCCACGACCCTTGGCTTAGAAGGCCACTGCTCTGTCCACTGAGCTACGGGGGCTATCCGTCCCCTGATTTTAAAACGCGCGCTGCTGGGCGTCAACCGATCCGGCGCCGTTCAAACGCCTTTCTAGCTGTCGGCGCAGCCGCCCGCTCTCGATATATTGCAGCAGGCTGGGCAGGTCGGGCAGCACCTCATTGGCCGTGATCTGCACCACCCAGTTATGCTGCAGCGGCGTCACGGCCACGATGTAGGCCTGGCTGTGGAAGGCGGTCCACAGCTCGATGGCCGTGCCCATGCTGGCGTGCGGCAGGTAGGCGATGAGCAAATCGGCTTCGCCGGCCAGCGCCGTATTCCGCAGAAAGGTTGTGCGCGCCAGGTCGCGATCATAGGTGACGCTTTCAGGATCCGATACCCAGGGATCTGTAATGCGCGCTTCCGGCAGATGCCGGCGCAGGGCGTCCACGATCTGCAGGCGATAATCTTGCTCGTCAATCTGGTCGTCCAGGCGCGATCCCTGCATCACGCCGGCTATGAAAATGTGCACTGTTACGCTCTCCTGGGGCGCTCTGGCGGACAGGTGCAACGAGGGGCGCTATTCCTCGTCGAAAAGCGGGCGAATACCCTGGTAGACCTGCGGCCCGCCCAGCGTGCGCAAAATGACCTCTGGCTGGCGCTGCAGCCGATCGGCTATCTCGCGGGCGGTCATCGGCTGGTTGGCGTTGGCCAGCAGCACGCAGAACACGGCATCGACCATCGACGTGCGCGCGGCAAAGTCCTGCGGCAATTGGCTAAAATAGGTCTGCAAAACGTACTGGAAACCGTCGACCTGGCGCACCTCGCCCGTCGTGGCGTCCACCAGGTCCACCTTCTCCATGCCGGCGTCTAGCTGCAAATCGTCGGCAATGTCCAGGCGGCTGTAAAGGTACGTCTTCAGGTCCAGGTTAGAGCGTTCCCACCAATCGTAGTCAATGTAGAAACGGGTGTCTTCAGTTGGGCGCTTTAAGAGCGGCGCCTTAACTTTAGGACGTGGGCGCTTGGTCAATATGTCTCCTTTCGGCTGCTATCGTTCTCTATTAACTAACCCTGTGAGGGATCGAATTGCCAGTAGTAGTCGCCGACGGTCACAAAGGTTGGGTTGGCCGCCAGCTCGGCGAAAATGGGCTCTGGCGGCAGGCGGCGCATCATGTTCAGGGCGCTGTATAGCGTTTTGGCGTGCACGGTGCGCTGCGGTGTCAGATCCGCCAGCTCGGGGAACAGCTCGCGCAGCAGCGACTCCACCGTGCGGTTGTTTTGCACGGCGCGCCGCCACACGGCATCTACGGCGGCCACGAACTCGGTGCCCACGATGAGCAGATCGTCATAACCGCAGGCAATCGTGCGCCGGTCTAGCGTGAAATCCAGGCGGTTGTCCACAACCGACGCTAGGCGCACCCATTCCCGCTGGCCGCGTCGCCGGTCGTAATCAAGCAGGATCACGCCGTCTTCCTCGGTGGGTCGCAGGCTGATAAAGCCGCCGATGGGAATTTCATGTTCCGTGTACCAATCGGTGAGGCCATAGACGTAGCGCTGGTCCTGCACCACCCAGGCCACAATTTCCTCGCGGCTCTGTTCGTCGATAAGCAGCACGCGCTGGCGCTTGGAGCGGCTGGGTGGGAAGAGCGGCCGGGTGCGCGCGCTCAGCGGCAGGGTGCCTGCCCAGCGGTGCGGGTAAGTGAGCGCCAGCACCACCGGATGGCGCGCGGTCTCCGGCTCGATGTCCGACCACTCGTCGTCCAGCTCGCGAATCAGGATGCGCAGTTCTTCTGTGAGCGCGCTTTGATCATAAGGCGCGGGCGTGTAAATGAGCCGTTCTGGAATCTCGCGCACGCCCTGGGGCTCCATGCGGCGCAGATACCAGCCCACCTTGCCGCGCGGCGCCACTTCGTCGAAGCGCTGGTCGCGCAGCATGGCCTCGTTTAACGAAAAGACCTGCGTCTCTAGCGGCACGTCATCGCCCAGCTCCAGGTGCGGTGTTATCTCTTCGGGCGGCAGCGGGCCGCCATCGCTCATCTCCAGCACCGCTTCGGCCAGGTTCAGGTGCCCGATATTGACATCGGTCAGCAGCGCGCGCACAAACCAGCGCCAGCCGAGGCGCAAGAAGCTGTCGCGCCCAGCCAGCGACTGCTCAATGCGCGCGGCGACAGCGTCGCCATACAGCGCGTGCAGCTCCTCGGCGCTGCTCATTTCCAACGCTTCGAAAATGCTGCCATTCTCCTGGTTTAATTCATGCTCCTGCTGTAAGGCTGCCGCGAATTCGCGCTCTTTGCCGTCTACGTCCACGCGGATGACTTTGAAGGCGCCGGCTTCGGGGTTGAAGCCCTCGCGCACGCTCTTTACGGCGCCGTAGGAAAAGCCAAGGCCGGGAAAGACCAGCTCGTCGCCTTCTTTGTACTCGTTGCGCGGCTGGTAAACGACGCGCCCCGCCAGCCGTTTCTTAATCTCACTCTTTTCGCGCGCGACGCGATGCGCCATGATCACCAGCGCCAGCTCCTGGGAGCTCTGTGGGCGCTCCACGTCCAGGAAGTGGTTATACAGTTGTTCGATATCCGACTCAGTGAGATTGAACTTGTTGTCCCAATATGACTGTTTCTGAGTATGGGATTGGATCACTACGTCAAGCTCCTATTCGTGCGGGAATTGCCTCGCGCGCGTCAACCTGCAGGTAAATTGCAGCATTAAATTATAGCAGCGAGCGGCGAGGCTTGCCACCTCAGGGGAAACGACGTTCTGTCCACTGCAGCGCATTAACCGGCACGTCGAGCACGCGCAGCTCCCAATGCAGGTGCGGCCCAGTGGAAAGGCCGCTTGAGCCGCCATAGGCGATGATCTGGCCTACCTCCACGCGCTGGCCCACCTCCACAACAATTTCGGAGAGATGGTAATAGCCGGAATGCACGCCCAGGCCGTGGTCCAGGATCAGAGTCCCGCCGCGCAGCTGCAGCGTGCCGCTATAGACCACGGCGCCCGGCGCAGGCGCGACGATGGGCGTGCCCACCGTGCCGGCGAAGTCGACGCCCGTGTGGAAGATGTCGAACGGCCCGCCGTTGTACGAGCGCGCGCCGCCGTATCCCGCGGTGACCACCGTGCCGGTTACGGGCGATTGGAAGAGGTCGTCCCACATGGGCTCCGGCGTAAACTCTCTATAGAAGCCGCTAAGGAAAGCGTCTTCCTCGGCGCGCACTTCGGGCGCCAGCAGCGGCGCAAGCTCTTCGGACACCTGAATCGTCTGCGTGGGGAAATTGGTCGAACTGATCTCCAGGCGCTGCGCCAAGGGCCACCACGGCTCCTGGCCTGCCCCCTCAAGGCGCAGCTCGTAGCGGCCCGGTTCGGTGAAGGCATCGACGCCTACCAGGGCCACAAAACCGTCTTCATAGGGCGCAAACTGCAGGGCCTGCCCGGCGAACTCACCGCCCGGCGCGCCGGGCAGCGCGTGCTCCACGTACACGCTCATCGTCTGGCCCTGCATCAAGGGCGCGGGGTCCAGGCGCAGGGTGCGCCAGGCGCCGGGCAGGAATTGGAATGGCTCATCGCCCGGCAGGCGCAGGCGCATGCCCGGATAAAGGCGCGCCGGCGCCGCCAGGTCGTTCGCCTCGGCGATTACGGCCGGCGCCAGGCGGTGGCGCGCGGCCAGGCCCAGCAACGTTTCGCCGGGCTGTACGACGTGCAGCGCGCCGGTGATGGGCTGGCTGCTGGCGCTGCCCGTCTGGCTAATGAGCGCCAGGTTTTGCCCGGCGTAGATGGAATGGGGATGCACCAGGCGGTTTGCGGCGGCGACCGCGGCGACGGTGGTGTGAAACGAAGCGGCGATGGCCGCCAGGCTGTCGCCGGCCTGTACGGTGTAGGCTGCGGCCACCGCTTCACCTTCTGCGCCGGGGATGCGTAGCTCGTTGCCCGGAAAGATCAGGTCTTCTTCGCCCAGCCCGTTCACCAGCATGAGGTCCTGCACGCTGACGCCGTAGAGCAGGGCAATCGACGTCAGGTTCTCGCCATCCTGCACCACGTGGACCAGCGGCGGCGCCGGCGTCTGCGGTGTTTCTTGGGGCACGGCGGTGGCTGCCGGCGTCTGCTCCCCTTCCTGCGCCCGCGCCACGGCAATCAAAGAGCTGAACGGCGCACTAAGCAGCGCGATCAGCAAGGTTATGCGCAATAATTTCATAGCCTGACATTTTTACGCGGATCGCGGCGACTGTGCAAAGCGTAGCGCGGGCATCTTGCCCACCGCGCGCCGCTTAGCTTCGTGCCAGCGCCTCAGCCAGCGAGACCTCGATGCCTGCGAAATTGGCAAAGGTGAGATCGTCGAAGGGCAGCCCATAGTAGGCCTTCACGCGCGCCATCAGCAGCAGGTAGTTGTCCAGGATGCGGCTGCTCCAGGGCAGCTCCAGCGCCTGCGCCGCCGCGCGTATCTGCTCTTCGTCGCCCTCCAGCTCCACGAAATTGCCGAACGGCAGCTCGTCCAGCACCGCTTCCACGTGGCCCAGCACGAACGTCTGGCGATACTTCTCGTACACCTGCTGCGGCTTGAAGCCCAGCCGCTGCAAAATCTCTGCCACGGTCTCAAAATCGCCGACAGTGGTTTCCAGCTCTTCGCGTACTTTGGCTTCAGAGGCCTGGCCGGCGAGGGCCGGGCCCTTAAAGGTTAGCCGCGCGCCGTCGTCCTGGCGCAGGCGCAGCAACTGCCCGCGCTGCAGCAGCGTGCCATCGTCGTCGTCGAAGCGCACGTTATGTTCATACAGGCGCGGCTTCACCGGCCGCGCGCCCGCCGCAGCCAGCCGCGCGCGTACTGCCTGCAGGTCGGACACCAGGAATTTAACCTCTACTTCCAGGTTGCCGGCTTGGCTCACGAATAAGGCTCTCCCTCGCCGGCCGGCTCACGCGCAGCGCCGCCGCTATCCTGGTCGCCGATGGTCACCAGCTCCTGGTTTTTCTCCACGCTGTCGCCCTGGCGCACGTGTACACGTGTGACGACGCCGTCGCGCGCGGCGCGCAGCTCGTTCTCCATCTTCATGGACTCTAGAATGACCACCGTCTGGCCCTTTTGAATGGTGGCGCCTTCTTCTACCAGCACGTCGAGGATCAGGCCGGGCATGGGCGAGCGGATGACCACGGCCTCCTGCGCATCCGACAGCTCGCCGCGCGCCTGCGCCAGGCGGTAGGCGCGTTCATCCTGCACCTGCACAGTGTATAGCTCGCCGCGCAGCAGCACCTCCCAGGCATCATCGCGCTCCTCCACAATGGCTTCCAGGGAGCGATGGTCGATCAGCAGCGACAGTGTGCCGCCCGCGGCCAGCTGCTGGAAGTCGATGCCGTGGCGCGCGCCGTTCACCGTGATCTCGTCGTCCTGATCGATTTCGATGACGTACTCTTTGCCGTTGACTGTGGTGATATATTTCATCGCGTGCCGCGCCTCCCTGGCCTAGCGGTGCAGTTGCTCCCAGCGCGAATACCATTTCCAGTTGCTGGCGTCGCGCCCGCCCGGCGCCACGATCTGGCTCGCCTGCTGGCCGCGGCGGTGGGCCATCAGCGTGGCAAAGATCGCTGCTTCCAGCTCGTCATGTATTTCGCGCTCGCTCATGCTGAATCGTTCTTCTACAAATTGGGTATCGAATTGCCCCGACAGGAAGCGATGGCTTTCCATCATGTGCTGGTGGAAAGGGATGTTGGTTTTCACGCCCATAATGCGATACTCCTCCAGGGCGCGGCGCATGCGCAGCACGGCCTCGCCGCGCGTTTCGCCATAGCAAATCAGCTTGCTAATCATCGAATCGTAATAGGGCGTCACCGTGTAGCCCTCGTAAACCCCGGTATCGACGCGGATGCCCGGCCCGGTGGGCAGGGTGATGGCCGTGATGGTGCCCGTGGAAGGCAAAAAGCTGTGATACGGATCTTCGGCGTTGATGCGACACTCGATGGCCCAGCCTTTTAGCTTAATTTGCTCCTGCCTATAGCGCAGGCGACGGCCGCGCGCCACGCGCAGCTGCTCCTGCACGATGTCGACGCCGGTCACCAGCTCCGTCACGGGGTGTTCCACCTGCATACGCGTATTCATTTCCAGAAAATAGAAGTTGCGGTCGCGATCTAGCAGAAATTCCACGGTGCCCGCATTCACATAACCTACGGCGCGCGCGGCGGCAATGGCCACCTCGCCCATTCGCTGGCGCAAGGCTTCGTCTACCACAAACGAAGGCGCTTCTTCAATGACCTTCTGGTGGCGGCGCTGCAGCGAGCATTCACGCTCGCCCAGGTGAATCACGTTACCGTGGTTGTCGGCAAGCAACTGAATTTCGATGTGGCGCGCGTCTGAAAGCATCTTTTCCAGGTAGACGGCGCTGTCGCCGAAGGCCGCTTTGGCCTCGCGCCTGGCCGTCGCCAGCGCGGCCGGCAGCGCCGCGGCGTCGTAGACCGGGCGCATGCCCTTGCCGCCGCCGCCCGCCGCAGCCTTGACCATCAGGGGAAAGCCGATTTGCTGCGCGGTGCTGATCAGCTCGTCGTCGGACAGGCCTGGCTCGGTGCCCGGCACCACGGGCACGCCGGCGCGGCGCACCGTCTGGCGCGCCAGCTGCTTGTCGCCCATGGCGGCGATGGCCTGCGGCGAGGGCCCGATGAAAACAAGGCCCGCGTCGTAGCACGCCTGGGCAAACTCGGCGCGCTCCGCCAGAAATCCATAACCGGGATGCACGGCGTCGGCGCCCGATCGCTGGGCTACGTCGAGCAGGCGTTCGATGACCAGGTAGCTCTCGGCCGCCGGCGGCGGCCCGATATGATAAGCCTGGTCGCTGTAGCGCACGTGGAGGGCGTCGCGGTCGGCGTCGGAATACACGGCCACCGTTTGCAGGCCCAGCTTGTGGCAGCCCCGCTGAATGCGCACGGCAATCTCGCCCCGGTTGGCGATGAGCACTCTGTCAAATTTCTGTACTAACAGGTTATCCATGGGCACTCCCAAAGTCGAAGGCATAAGCGGGCCTGCGGCGTAGGCCTGCGCCGTTGGCGCAGGGCTGGGCCATTACAGGGGCATGTTGCCATGTTTCTTGGGCGGGTTGCTGTCGCGCTTGTTTTGCAGCATCTGCAGGGCATTGATCAGCCGTGGCCGCGTCTGGCGCGGCTCGATGACGTCGTCGACATAGCCGCGCCGCGCCGCTGTGTAGGGGTTGGCAAACTGCTCGCGATATTCGGCTACCAGCTCCGCCTTGCGCGCCGCCGCATCTTCGGCTTCGTCCAGCTCGCGGCGGAAGATGATGTTCACTGCGCCTTCCGGCCCCATCACCGCAATCTCGGCCGTGGGCCAGGCCAGGTTCAGGTCGGCGCGGATATGCTTGCTGTTCATCACGCAGTAGGCCCCACCATACGCCTTGCGCGTCACCACCGTGAGTTTGGGCACGGTGGCCTCGCAGAAGGCATACAGCAGCTTGGCGCCGTGGCGGATGATGCCGCCGTGCTCCTGGTCCAGTCCGGGCAAGAAGCCCGGCACGTCCTCGAAGACGATCAGCGGGATATTGAAGCAGTCGCAAAAGCGCACGAAGCGCGCTGCCTTCTCGCTGGCGTTGATATCCAGCACGCCGGCCAGCACCATGGGCTGGTTGGCTACAATGCCCACCGGTTGCCCGCCCAGGCGGGCGAAGCCAACCACGATGTTCTCGGCGTAATGCTCCTGAATCTCGTAAAAGGTGCGGTCGTCCACAATATGGTGGATGATCTCCTTCACGTCGTACGGCTTGTTGGCGTTGTCCGGCACCAGCGAATCGAGGGCCGCCTCGGTGCGCAGCGGGTCGTCGCCTGTGGCCTTAAAGGGCGGATCTTCCATGTTGTTGGAAGGCAAATAGCTAAACAGCTCGCGAATGAGGAAGAGACAATCGGCCTCCGTGTTGGCCGCCATGTGCGCCACGCCGCTCTTGCTGTTGTGCGTCATGGCTCCGCCGAGCTGCTCGAAGCTGACTTCTTCGCCGGTGACTGCTTTGACTACGTCGGGTCCGGTGATGAACATATGGCTGGTGTCTTTGACCATGAAGATAAAGTCGGTGAGCGCCGGCGAATAGACGGCGCCGCCGGCGCAGGGGCCCATGATGGCGCTGATCTGCGGCACCACGCCCGAAGCCAGCGTGTTGCGCAAGAAGATGTCGGCATAGCCGCCCAGGCTGTCTACGCCTTCCTGGATGCGTGCGCCGCCGGAATCGTTAATGCCAATCAGCGGCGCACCGTTCTTCAAGGCCTTGTCCATAATCTTGCAAACTTTTTGCGCGTGCACCTGGCTCAGGCTGCCGCCAAAAACGGTGAAATCCTGGCTAAAAACGTAAACTAGGCGCCCGTCGATGGTGCCCCAGCCGGTGATCACGCTGTCGCCGGGGTATTTTTGGCGGTCCATGCCGAAATTGGTTTCGCGATGCTCGACAAAGGCGTCGATTTCGCGGAAAGAGCTTTTGTCCAAAAGCAGCTCAATGCGCTCGCGCGCGGTCATCTTGCCTCTTTCGCGCTGGCGTCGCACGCGGGCCGGACCGCCGCCCTGCTGCGAGGCTTCCCTCAGACGGTGCAATTGTTCAATTTTCGGATTTGCCATGTTCTCCTCTTTGAACGGCGCTCAACGCGGCCGGCGGCTCAGACGGCGTGGAGGTTACAGGTCGATTGTGGCGGTTGGAGCTGCCTTCTGGCACGCTGCGCCGGCCGGCCCATACGACCCAGCCCAGAGCGGCGGTCCAGGCCAAGAGCTGCAGCGGCCAGCCCTGGCGCGCTGCCGGTGCCGGCATAAAAGCCAGGAGCAGAAGCTGGTAGGCCCCATATAATAACACCGCTACCGGCAGTAAGATGCGTGTGGCGCGCCTGCGCCGCCACACGGCAGCGGCCAGCGCCAGGAAGATGAGCGCCCAGATAAGCGCCAGCCCTAGCCGCACGCCGGGGTGCAGGGTTGTGCCGATTTGCTCCAGGTAGACTCGCTGCTGTGCGATGATCGACGCGCGCCAGAAATTCCATATTGCCAGTACAAACAGGCCCAGAGCAGTGATCAGGTCAGAGAGCGGGCGACGGGACACACTCATCGGCTAGATTATATGAGTTGGCAAGCGTGGGGCAACCGTGTGCCCGATGCGCGCCGTTGTGATATGCTGCGCGCAGCAAAGGAAGGCAGCCCGGCGACGGCGGATGGCCATGCGCTGGTCTGCCGGCCGGCTACATGCGATGTCACGACCGCACCCTTATTACGACAGATGGGAGCCTGAGCCCCCGGACGAGCCGCCGCCGCAGCGCCGCTGGCTGCTGCTGATCCTGGGCGCTGCGCTGGGCGTCTGCCTGATGGCCGCCTGTCTTGCCGGCGGCTACTTTGCGCTGGAGCCTATTCTGGCGCAGCCCACGTTCCCCGCGCCGCCGGCCATCCCCACGCTTCCCGGCGCCGGTGAAACGGCCACGGCCGCCGCGGCGGAGGGCCAGGTAGAGGACGAGGAAGGCGAAGCGCCGGACGGCTCGCCGCAGCCAGCGGCCACGGTGACCCTGCCGCCGCAGACGGGCGACATCGTGGCCCGCGCCGTGAGCAGCCCGCCGCAGATCGACGGCAATTTGCAGGAGTGGGATCTATCGAACGGTGTACGCTCGGCTTATCGCGTCTTCGCTTACAGCGGCTGGGACGGCAGCGAGGATCTCGACGCCGTGTGGCGCCTGGCCTGGGACGAGGGCCGGCTTTATGTCGCCGTGCAGGTGACCGACGACGTGCATGTGCAGACGCAGAGCGGCGCGCTGATGTACCAGGGCGATAGCGTGGAGCTGCAGGTGGACATCAACCCCGAAGCAAGGGCCACGCGCGTGAACCCGGCTACCACACAGCTTATTCTGTCGCCGGGCGATTTTGCGGCCAACCCACCGGCTGCGGCGCGCTTCCGGGGCAATGAAAGTGGCGCGATCCCTCTGCTGCCGGGCCACAGCATCGAGGTAGCGGCGCAGCAGACGGCCGATGGCTACGTGCTGGAGGCGGCCATCCCCTGGGCCGACCTGAGCCTCACGCCGGCCGCCGGCATGCGCCTGGGGCTGGCGCTGAACGCCAACGACAACGATTCGCCGGGCGTGGCGCGCCAGGAGGTGATGATGTCCAGCGCGCCGAGCCGCACGCTAACCAACCCCAGCACCTGGGGCGTTTTGGTGCTGCAGCCATGAGCGACGTCTTGATTAGCCGAAAGACGTTCGACGAGGTGCTGGCGCAGTTCGACGCGGCGGGCCTGAGCTATGAGCACAACGCCGGCGATGAGCCGCTGGCCGCGCCGCAACTGGCGCAGCGGCTGCAACGCTCGCGGGCGCAGGCCTTGATGAGCAGCCTCACCGACGCGGTGGACGGCGCGCTGCTGAACGCCGTGCCCCGGCTGCAAATCGTGGCCAACGTGGCCGTGGGCTACAACAACATCGACGTGGCGGCAGCCACGGAACAGGGCGTCGTGGTGACCAACACGCCCGATGTGCTCACAGAAACGACGGCGGACCTGGCCTTTGCCCTGATGCTGGCCAGCGCGCGCCGCCTGAGCGAAGCGGACCCCTACATGCGCGCCGGCAAATACCAGCGCTGGCAGCTCTTTCAGCCGCACCTGGGCCTGGACGTATATGGCAAGACGCTGGGTATT
This sequence comes from uncultured Ardenticatenaceae bacterium, assembly GCA_964384155.1. GTDB lineage: Bacteria > Chloroflexota > Anaerolineae > Promineifilales > Promineifilaceae > JAAYYY01. The sequence goes on along the minus strand of CAYLJW010000031.1, from coordinate 9,610 downwards.
GTGGGCATGGGGCGCATCGGGGCGGCTGTTGCGCGGCGTGCGGCGCTGGGCTTCGATATGCGCGTGCTGTATTACGGGCGTAGGGCTCATGCCCAGGCCGAGCGCGAATGGCGCGCCCGGCGCGTGGCGCTGGAGACCCTGCTGCAGGAAAGCGATTTTGTGAGCCTGCACGTGCCGCTGACCCCGGAAACGACCTATCTCATCGCCGCGCCGCAGCTGCGCCTGATGAAGCCGACGGCGATCCTGATCAACACGGCGCGCGGGCCGGTGGTGAACGAGGCGGATCTGGTGCAGGCGCTGCAAGATGGCGTCATTGCCGGCGCGGGGCTGGATGTTTATGAAGACGAGCCGCAGATGAAGCCGGGCCTGGCGGAGCTGGCGCGGCACGTGACGCTGACGCCGCACATTGGCAGCGGCACCACCGAAACGCGCCTGCGCATGTCGCTGACGGCAGCCGAGAATATCAGCGCCATGCTGCACGGGCAGCGCCCGCCGAACATCCTGAACCCGGCCGCCCTGGATCGCCGCTCGTAAGAATGGCATGCTGTTGTGCTGAGGAATCGAAGCATCTGGTGGGTGGCGGGGCGAGGTTTTAGGTTCGTAGTGACGCGATTTGTCGCGGCGGGGCGACGGGCAATGATTTGCCCTACTACAAGCCTTTGGGTGCTTCGTGGGGCGAAGTGGGTGGTTGGCGCGGTCCAGCACGTCCGCGAAAGGTCATGCTGAACGCAGTGAAGCATCTGCTTCAGGGGCCAATGGAGTCTACGAGCCTTTGGGTGCTTCGTGGGGCGAAGTGGGTGGTTGGCGCGGTCCAGCACGTCCGCGAAAGGTCATGCTGAACGCAGTGAAGCATCTGCTTCAGGGGCCAATGGAGTCTACGGGGACCACGCCGCGGCGTTGTTTTCTGTCGGCGATCTTGCTCACCGGCGGGCATTGCCACGCTTCGGGCGACGTTTCGCGGCGCAGGTCGGTCATCTGGGGCAGGATGCCGCAGGCAAAGCATTGGTCGCGGCAGTCGATGCGCGTCTCGCCCTGGCCGCTCATTAAGTAATCCTGCGTCAGAAAGCGGCGCGTGACGGCGACGTCGATGTGCTCCCAGGGGAAGACCTCATCTATCGCCCGGCGGCGGTGGCTGTAAAAGGCCATGTCCAGGCCCTCTTCGGCAAAGGCCTGCCGCCATTGCTCCATGTCGAAATGCTCGTACCAGGCGTCGAACCTGGCGCCCTTGCGCCAGGCGCGCTCCAACACCTCGGCCACGCGCCGGTCGCCGCGCGTGAGGAAGCCTTCATAGAAGGATTGCAGCGGCTCATTCCAGCGCAGGCGCAGGCCGTGCATGCGCATCTCACTCTGCAGCAGCGCAATCTTGGCCTCGATGCTGGTCATGGTGTCCATCGGCTCCCATTGAAAGGGCGTGTGCGGCTTGGGGATGAAGGTGCTGACGCCCACATTGACGCCGGCCTTTTTGCCGTGGAACTTACGCCCTTCGGCCAGCACGGCCTTCGACAGGTCGACGATGGCCTGCACATCGTCCAGGGTCTCCTGGGGATGCCCAATCATGAAGTACAGCTTGATGGTGCGCCAGTCGCGACGAAAGATCTCGCGCGCGGTTTGCAGCAGCTCCTCGTCGGAGACGTACTTGTTGATGATATTGCGCATCTTCTCCGTGGCCGCTTCGGGGGCCAGCGTGAAGCCGCTACGGCGGTTATCGCCCAGGTTGTCCATGAGCTGCGTGGAGACGGTCTCGGTGCGCAAGGAGGGCAGCGAGATATTCAGACCCAGATGGCCAAAGCGCTGCTGGATGCGCTCGGTTAGCTCCAGCACGTAGCTATAGTCGCTGGAAGAGAGCGAGAGTAGGGCGATTTCTTCGTATCCCGTCTTGCGCAGAATCTGCTCCATGGCCTGCAGCACTTCGTCGACGGGCCGCTCGCGCACGGGGCGCGTGACCATGCCGGCATGGCAAAAGCGGCAGCCGCGCGTGCAGCCGCGCATAATCTCGATCGGGGCGCGGTTGTGCACGGTCTCCACAAAGGGGATGACAAAATCGGTCACCGGCGGCGGCAGCACGGGCACAATGGTTTTCAGCACCTTCGCCGGCGCTTCGGGTATGGTGGGGGTGATGCGGGCGATGGTTCCATCGTCGTGGTAGTCTACTTCGTAATAGCGCGGCACGTAGCAGCCTTCTAGCTGCGCGATGCGCCGGAGCTGGCTGTCGCGATCGAGGTGTCGCGTCTCGCGCAGCGCGGCGATGATGCGCAGGATGGCCTCCTCGCCCTCGCCGATGACGAAGACGTCGATGAAGGGCGCCATGGGCTCAGGGTTGTAGCAGGCGTGCCCGCCGGCGACCACCAGCGGGTAGCGCGCGTCGCGCTGCAGGCTGCGCACGGGCATGCCCGCCAGGTCGAGCAGGTTTAGGGCGTTGGTGAAAAGCTGCTCGTAGGGCAGGCTGATGCCCAGGATATCAAAGCCGGCGATGGGGTGATGCGTTTCCAGCGAGTAAAGCGGCATGCCAACGTCGCGCATGCGCTGCTCCATATCTTCCCAGGGGCAGAAGGCGCGCTCTGCCAGCAGGTTGCGGTGGCGGTTGATGGCGTCGTACAGCGTCATCAGCCCCAGGTTGCACATGCCGATATCGTAGATGTCGGGGAAGGCCAGCGCCACGCGCAAGTCCGCCTCATCCCACGACTTGAGCACCTGGTTGTATTCGCCGCCCGTATAGCGCCCCGGCTTACTGACGCGCGGCAAAATGCGCTCCAGGGCGCGGTCGATGGCTTCTGGCGTTTGCATCATGGGCCGCTACTCCAGCGCCAGGGCCGCTGCAGGCCACTCACTGCAACCCGGCGCGTTCAGAACTGCGTAGTGTCGGGCCATTATAGCCCAAAGGGTGGGGCGTGGTAACCGCTGCCGGGTGGGCCTTGCGCTTGCCTGAGATCGTTCTCAGCTTTGCCGCTCGCGCTGGGCCAGCAGCTCTTGGAAGCGCGGCTCCCCATGCAGCGCGCGCAAGTCGGGATCTTGCCGCACCCAGTCCGGATTCGGCCAATCGTCGTCTTGCAACGCCTGCTGCAGCAGATCCAGCGCGGCGTCCAGCTCGCCGCTCAGGGCCATAATACAGGCGCGATCGTAGGCGCTTTCACCCTCCATCCGCCGTCGCGCCTCTTGTAAATGGAACCTGGCTTCCTCGATGCGCCCCAGGCTCCGCAACTCTCGCGCAAGAGAGGCATGGGCCGTCGCCTCATCCGGATTGCGTGCAACGGCCTGCTGATAAGCCGCGGCAGCCTGCTCATGATTGTCAAGAAGGGCGTAGACCATGCCCAGGCCATTCCAGGGGCTGGCGTATTGAGGGTCCAGGTCGATGGCCGTGCGGTAGGCCGCGATGGCCTCCTCGTAGCGCTGTAGGTTGCGGTAGACAATGCCCAGGCCATTCCAGGGATGGGCGAATTGAGGGTCCAGGTCGATGGCCGTGCGGTAGGCCGCGATGGCCTCCTCGTAGCGCTGTAGGTTGCGGTAGACAATGCCCAGGCCATTCCAGGGGCTGGCGTATTGAGGGTCCAGGTCGATGGCCGTGCGGTAGGCCGCGATGGCCTCCTCATAGCG
>CAYLJW010000031.1:0-5919 GCA_964384155.1 uncultured Ardenticatenaceae bacterium | reverse complement strand
TGGCCTCCTCATAGCGCTGTAGGTCATCGTAGACATTGCCCAGGCCATTCCAGGGATGGGCGAATTGAGGGTCCAGGTCGATGGCCGTGCGGTAGGCCGCGATGGCCTCCTCGTAGCGCTGTAGGTTGCGGTAGACATTGCCCAGGCCATTGGCAATCGCCGGCAATCGGTGTGGGGCGGCGACAGACGCGACGTCGTCCGCTTGCGCCCACGTTTGGAGCGCTTCGGCAAGCCGCCCGCTTTGCTCCAGTTGACCGGCGAGGGCGTGTAACAGCGCGGCACGGTTGGCATCGAAAGCGCTATCGGCGGGCAGCTCTTCCAGCAGCTTGCGCCTCAGGCGGATACCTGCTTCCAGCTCTTCGCGCGACTGCGAATAGTCGCCGCGCCAATCGTAGAAAGCCAGATCGCGAGCCAGCTCGCTTTGTTCTGGCGGTGCGGGCGTTTCCAGAAATTCCAGCGTGCGGCCGCGGAAGGCCCAAAAATCGGGCGCGTTACGCGCCAGCGGCCCCAGCGCCTGCTGCGGCAGCCAGATCACGAGCCGCTGGCCATCCTCAATCAGATATTCGCGCCGGTAGTTCAGGTATTGCTCAGCCTCCGGGCCCCCTTCCGCCAGATCGTAGATGAAAAAGACGGCCTTGCCGCGGGCAGGGTGCTGGTGCAGATAGGCTGGGAGGTCGACTGTGGCGCTCTGCTGGCGCACGCGCACGCGGATGATGGCCTCGCCGGCTTCGTGCAGTTGCGCGGCCAGGCGCCGCTCCGCGTCGGCGCGGGCAAATTCGGAGCGGTAGACGGCCAACAGGATGGCGGCGCGCCCCGTTTTTTTGGCGCGCAGCAAGTGGTTGCTCAGGCGCTGCACGCGCGTTTGCAGGTCAGCTACCGGGGCCGTCATCATCTTCCAATAAAGGTATGATCGCCGGATGGACGCCATACCAGCTTTCGTCGTTATGGTACTCCAGCGCCGCCAAGTTATGAAGCAGAGGCGCCAGATTCTGCGGATCGAGGCGGCGTGGATTGTCGTGAATGGCCCGCAACGTCTGGTAATCTTCGGGCGTCAGAAAATGGGTGAACTCATTGCGCAGCTCGGCCTCTGCGCGCCGGATGTCTGCGACCTCAATGCGGTCGCGCTGCGCCTCCAGCGCCAGATCTGCGCCCGTCTGGATCACACGCGCCATTTCGCGGAAGACGCCGCCGCTGACCGTCGCCGCAGCATCCAATGCGTCATTCGAGATCAGCCGGCGATGCGCGCGCCGCGAGAAGAAGTCGCGCAGCGCTGCATAACATTGCTCCACGCGCTGCTGCGGTTGGCCCGCCGCGTGCAGCTTCAGGTTTGGCAGGAAGAAGGTCTGGCCCCGCAGCGTTGCAAACTCCGGTGAGAAGAAAATGGCGCTGGGCACCGTATAAACGATGGCGCACGCCGGCTGCATCAGCACGGTATAGTAGCCATGAAAGATTTTTTTTGCGACGTCAAGCGGCGGCTTGTCCAGGTCGTCGATGATGACCAGGACCGGTTTCTGTTCCCTGGCGGCAATGGCCGAGACGATCAGGTTAATTGAGCTGATCAGCTCGGACAGGCGCGGCTCGATGATCTGCCGGATCTCCTTCCGGCTCGTCTCTTCAGCCTTGCTCCAGCCCAGGGCTTTTAAGAAGAAAGCGTTCAGATTGGCCTCGGCCGAGGCGCCCACGGCTTTGTCCACGGCGCGCACCCGCTCTTCAATGCGACCGCGCCAGCTTTCCAACTCGCGGATCAGCTCTGCGGGCAAACGTTTGCCGTACCCCTTCTCCTTATCTGTGTACTGGACGAAAATTTGCGCGCCCATGGAGAACAGGACGTCGACGTGGCTCAGGTTGAGCGGATCGGCATAGTCGCCGATGCGATAATGAACGATCACGTACTGCTTGCGGATCTCTTCGTCCGCTACCAGTCGATTTAACTCCGTCGACTTCCCTGCGCCGCGGTGACCCGAATAAAAAATCTTCATCGGCTTGCCCGCGCCGCGTGTGAGCCAGCGGTGCAGGCGCGACAGCGCTGTATCCGGTCGCTGCACGTAGTAGGAGGAGTCGGCCGGCAGCGGCTGGTAGGGATCGAAAATGGCCCACACTTCTTCCAGGTTGGTGGCTCGCGCTTCGGTCATCAACGACTCCGTTAAAATATGGTAACCGCCAGTGGATGCTGGTCGCTAAGGAATGAGATCACCCTCATTGTAACGTAAAATGGGTGAAAGGAATAACGGAGGTAGAAGTCGAAAGACCGGTCGCCAGGGACCGGCCTTTCTAGAGGAGGAGGAAGAGGATGCTCTTGGTTATTTGAACGGGGCCTCTTCTGTTTTTCCGGCATGAAAAAGCGCGGCTCGCCACGCTTTTTGTTCACTCAAGCGCAGGCTTGCGAGCTGGCTCAGGCGCTGTTTATTCCTGCGGCTCTTGCTCGTCTGCCGATTCATTGCCGTCGTCGCCGTCAGCGCCGTCCTCGGCGCTGCTGCCCAGCACCACGCGCGCCTTGCTGGTGCCGGTCGGCGGGCCGATGATGCCTTCTTCTTCCATCAGGTCGATGATGCGCGCGGCGCGCGTGTAGCCGATGCGAAAACGGCGCTGCAAGAGCGAAGTCGAGGCCTTGCCCAGGTCGCGCACCAGGGCGATGGCTTCGGGCACCAGCTCATCTTCGTATTCTGACTCTTTTTCCTGTTCGATGAGGTCCTCCCACAGCGGCTGCTGCGTGGGCGGCGGCGCAGTGGTCGATGCTTGCTTCGGGCGCGGCGCGGCCGGTACGGCGTCGGCCGTGGTGATCGTGTGGCGGCGGCGCGCACCGCGCCAGTAGTTGATAATGCGCGCCAGCTCTGCATCGCTGACGTAGCAGCCCTGCAGGCGCACGGGCGCGCCGGCGTCGGGGCTCTGGAAGAGCATGTCGCCCTGGCCCAGAAGGCGCTCGGCGCCCGTGGTGTCTAGAATGACGCGGCTGTCGATGCTCGACGCCACGGCAAAGGCGACGCGCGCGGGGAAGTTAGCTTTGATCAGGCCGGTCACGACGTCTACCGAGGGGCGCTGCGTGGCGATAATCATGTGGATGCCGGTGGCCCGCGACATTTGCGCCAGGCGCGTGATGCTGCGTTCCGTGTCCTCCGGCGAGACCATCATCAGGTCCGCCAGCTCGTCGATGATGATCACCACATAGGGCATCTTCTGCACGTCGCGGCCCTGCACCTTCTTGTTGTAATCGACAATGTTGCGCGCGCCGGCCTCGGCCAGCTTCTGATAGCGCGTATCCATCTCGCGCAAGGCCCACTGCAGCGTGCCAATGACGCGCTCCATGTCGACCACCACGGGCGCCACCAGGTGCGGCACGCCGTTGTAGCCGGTCAGCTCCACGCGCTTGGGATCGACCATCACCATGCGCAAATCTTCGGGCGTGTTTTGCAGCAAGAGACAGGCGATCAGCCCGTTGACGCACACCGATTTGCCCGAACCGGTGGCGCCGGCAATGAGCAGGTGCGGCATCTTGGCCAGGTCGGCGGCGATAGCCTGGCCTGAAACGTTCTGGCCCAGGCCAATGCGCAGCGGCGAGCGGATGCGCGTGTAGGCCGGCGACTCCATCACATCGCGCAGCGACACCAGCGCCTTCTGGGTGTTGGGCACTTCCAGCCCCACGTAGCCGCGGCCGGGCACGGGCGCTTGCACGCGCACGGAGTGGGCGGCCAGGGCCAGCGCCAGGTCGTCGGCCAGGCTGGAGATCTTGCCCACCTTGACCTTGGTGCGCCGCCCGCTGCGCTGCTCGATGAATTGCGGCTCCACGCCAAACTCGGTCACAGTCGGCCCCTGGTTGATCTCCACCACTTTGGCCGGCGCGCCAAAGCTCTCCAGCGTATGCTCGATGATTTCCACCTGCTCGCGAATGGCGGCGTTGCTGATCTCCTGCTCGCTGCCCGATTCCAGCAGATCGTCCAGGCGCGGCAGCTCCCAGCTTCGCGCGCCGTGGCCGTCTTCATCCTGCAGCAGCAGCGGTTCGGCGGCGGGCGCGGGGTTTGTGTCGCGGCGGCGGGCGGCGCGGCCCTTATTGGCCTCGTCGCTGGCAGCGTCCGTAGCGCCTAGCGCGCGGCTTTGACGCTCCAGCACAACGGGCGTGCGCGCCGCTTTGGCCGGCTGGTCGTCAGGCGCGGCGGTGAGCACGCTCTCGGCGCCGGGCCCCGACAAAATGGCGCCGCGCTGCGCGCCGCCCAGGTTAATGGGTATTTCGCGCTCGGCGGCGGGCTCGCGACGCGGGCGGCGGTTCCAGATTGCATCCAGGAACAGGCCCAGATCGTGCCGCGTGACGCCGAAGAGCAGCACGGCGGCGATCAGGCCGATGATGGCGTAGACCAGGATGGCGCCCGTCTGGCCCACGGCTTGCGTCATGGCCCAGGCCAGGGCGCCGCCGGTGTAGCCTCCGCCGCTTTGCGCCGCGGCCACAGCCCACACGTCGCCCAGGCCGTTCTGCAGCGCCACGGCGATTAGCGAGGCAAAGGCCTCGAATGTCAAAAACAACAGCAGCAGGCCCAGCAGCCGTAAGCCGGGCAACCGGGGCGCTTGCTCCATGCCCCACAACACCAGGTAGAAGCCGGCTGCGCCCATGGCCAGGGTCACAAAGACGCTGCCCCAGCCGAATAGCTGCCGCAATAGTCCCGAAAGCGCGCTGGTCAGTTGGCCCTGGTTGGGCGACAGCAGGCTAAGCACGAGGATCGCCGTCAGAAAGATGAGGCCGATGCCCAGTATGAGCGCCTTCTGCGCCGTGTTCAGGCTGATGCGTAGTGCTGGGCGGCTCTTGGCGCTGCGCGTTGTCGTGCGCCGTTTGCGTGTTGTGCCGCCGCGTGTGGCCGTTTTCTTTTTGGTCATAGCTCAGATGTTCCCGGCTCCATTATAACATGGGCTCGCCGAATTAGCAGACCAGGCTCTTATTGCCAATTGGCCGTTACGCGGTAGGATACCTGCCATGGCAACGAACTCCCGGCAGCGTGGTGTGGACCAGGCATGAACTTTCACAATGGCCATGAGCTTCCCTTTCTGCAATTTGAGCATCTCAGCCGCTTCGACGGCTGCCGGCACGCGGTCTTCACGCGCCAGGGCGGCGTGAGCCCAGCGCCGTTCTCCTCGCTGAACCTGAGCGTCTCGGTGCCCGACAGCAAAGAGAATGTGTATGCCAACCGCCGCCGTGCCTACGGCTTATTTGGCCGCGACACCGCCAGCGTGGTGCACGCGCACCTGGTGCACGGCAACGACGTGGCCCAGGTGACGCGCGCCAACGACGGCACGTGGGCTTCGCACGTCGACGGCATTATCAGCGACGAGCCGGGCTGCGCTCTGACCATGAACTTCGCCGACTGTGCGCCCGTGCTGCTATACGATCCTCACAAACAGGCGATCGGCATGGGCCACGCCGGTTGGAAAGGCGCCGTCGTTGATCTTCCCGGCGCACTGGTGCGCGCCATGCAGCGGGCGTTCGGCAGCGAGCCGCGCGACCTGCTCGGCGCCGTGGGCCCGTGCATCGGCCCCTGCTGCTATGAGGTGGGCCAGGAGGTGATCGCGGCCGTGCACGGCGCTTTTGACGACGCCGCGCCGCTGCTGGTTGATCGCGGCGAGTCGCGCGTACACTTCGACCTGCCGCAGGCCAACCACCAGAACCTGGAACGCGCGGGCGTGCGGCAAATTGAGCTTTCGGAATATTGCACGAGCTGCCGCAACGACCTGTTCTACTCGCACCGCGCCGAAAAAGGGCGCACAGGGCGCTTTGGCGCGATCATCATGCTTGGCGCGCCGGTGTAGGCGGCTGTTCGGGGCACTGCCCTGGTTGGGGCGGTGACGGGCAATGAATTGCCTTACTACGAGCCTGTTCTGTGACGGGCAATAAATTGCCTTACTTGTATCTTAATCAATGAGTGACTACCCTCTTTCATA
>CAYLJW010000030.1:0-60744 GCA_964384155.1 uncultured Ardenticatenaceae bacterium | reverse complement strand
GCGGCGAAGCTGGGCGAGAAGGTGGGGGTGGTCAAAGAAGACCCGGCCACCTATGGGGCGGGGCTGCCCTCGGTGGCCGACCAGCCGCAGGGGGACCGCAAGGCGGGGGTGGTGTGGCACACGCAGGGCAGCGGCAAGTCGCTGTCTATGGTGTTTTACACGGGGAAGATTGTGTTGGCCCTGGACAACCCCACGGTAGTGGTGATTACGGACCGCAACGACCTGGACGACCAGCTCTTCGATACCTTCGCGGCCTCCAAGCAGCTGCTGCGGCAGGAGCCGGTGCAGGCGGAGAGCCGGGAACATCTGAAGAGCTTGTTGAAGGTGGCCTCCGGCGGGGTGGTGTTTACGACGATCCAGAAGTTCCAGCCAGAGGATGGCAACGTCTTCGAGACGCTTTCAGAGCGCAGTAACATCGTGGTCATTGCCGACGAGGCGCACCGCACGCAGTATGGCTTTGGCGCAAAGCTGATTGACGACAAAGACGCCGCGGGCAACGTGACTGGCCAGCGCATCGTGTACGGCTTTGCCAAGTATCTGCGCGACGCCCTGCCGAACGCCACGTATCTGGGCTTCACGGGCACGCCGATTGAACGAGATGACATCAACACGCCGGCGGTGTTCGGCAATTATGTGGATGTGTATGATATCGCCATGGCCGTGGAAGACGGGGCCACGGTGCCTATTTATTACGAGAGCCGGCTGGCAAAGATTGAGCTGAGCGAGGAAGGCCGGCGCATGGTGCGCGAGCTGGACCGCGAGCTGGACGAGGAAGAGCTGACCTACTCGCAGAAGGCCAAGGCGCGATGGACGCAGCTGGAAGCGCTGGTGGGCAGCGAACGGCGGTTGCGCAACGTGGCCCGCGACATGGTGGCCCATTTTGAGGCGCGGCAAGCGGTGTTTGAGGGCAAAGGCATGATCGTGGCCATGTCGCGGCGCATCGCGGCGGCCCTGTACGGCGAGATTGTGGCCATCCGGCCGCAGTGGCACAGCCCCGACCTGAATAAGGGGGCGATCAAGGTGGTGATGACGGCTGCTTCTTCGGACGGCCCCGAGATTGCCGTGCACCACACCAACAAAGAGCAGCGGCGGCGGCTGGCGGAACGCATGAAGAATCCTGACGACGAATTGAAGCTGGTGATTGTGCGCGACATGTGGCTGACGGGCTTTGACGTGCCCTCGCTGCACACGATGTATGTGGACAAGCCGATGCAGGGGCACAATTTGATGCAGGCCATCGCGCGCGTGAATCGCGTGTACAAGGACAAGCCGGGTGGGCTGATCGTGGATTACCTGGGCATTGCCGCAGACTTGAAGGAAGCGCTCTCTTTTTATTCGGACAGTGGCGGCAAAGGCGACCCGGCCCTGGTGCAGGAGCAGGCGGTGTCGCTGCTGCTGGAGAAGCTGGAAGTGGCGTGGCAGATGTTCCACGGTTTTCGCTATCAGGATTACTTCGCGGCCGGCACGTCGCAAAAGCTGGCGATCATCCTGGCGGCGGAGAATTTTATTCTGGGGCTGGAAGACGGGCGGCGGCGCTTTATCGACGAAGTGACGGCGCTGTCGCAGGCCTTTGTGCTGGCCGTGCCGCATGAGGAAGCGATGGCGCGCAAGGACGAGGTGGCCTTCTTGCAGGCGGTGAAGGCGCGGCTGGTGAAGTTCAACACGCGGGGCAATGGGCGCAGCGATGTGGAGATCGAAACGACCGTGCGCCAGGTGATTGACGCGGCGCTTGTGTCGGAGCAGGTGGTGGATATTTTCGACGCGGCAGGGCTGAAGAAGCCGGACATTTCGATTCTGTCGGATGAGTTCCTGATGGAAGTGCGGGCCATGGAGCATGAGAACGTGGCCCTGGAGCTGCTGAAGAAGCTGCTGAACGATGAGATCAAGGGGCGGGCTAAGAAGAACCTAGTGCAGAGCAAGAAGCTGGAGGAGCTGCTGGAACAGGCGCTGCGCCGCTACCACAACAAGGCGGTTACCTCGGCACAGGTGATCGAGGAGCTGATCCAGCTAGGCAAGGAGATTCGCGAGGCGGACGGCGAAGCGCAGCAGATGGGTCTGAGCGAGTTTGAGTATGCCTTCTATACGGCCGTGGCCAACAACGACAGCGCGCGAGAGCTGATGCAGCAGGAGAAGCTGCGGGAGCTGGCCGTGGTGCTGACGCAGCAGGTGCGGGCCAATACGTCTATCGACTGGGCGATTAAGGAAAGCGTGCGCGCCCGGCTGAAGGTGCTGGTGAAGCGCACGCTGCGCAAGTATGGTTACCCGCCGGATATGGAGAAGCTGGCCACGGATACGGTGCTGCGGCAAGCGGAGCTGATTGCGGAGGAGCTGGGAGGGGAGGTTTTAGGTTTGTAGTGGCGCGATTCATCGCGCCGTGGGGGGCGGACGGGCAATGAATTGCCCTACTACAAGCCTTTGGTTCGAGGGAGAAGGTGCGTTGTTGGGCCGAGTTTGTTGGTGGGCAGCGCTCAGCGCGGAAAGAATCCGTGGCTACGGGAGGGCAATCGGTGGCGGGGCCCGGCGCGCAATGGAATGCGCAGCTACGAGGGGGTGGGCTCTGGTTGGGGGGCCTGGGTGGAACCGACGAGGGCCTGGAAGGCGGGGTGGCGGCGGATGAAGTCGAAGTCGGGGTCCTGGCGCACCCAGCCCAGGTCTACCTGGCGCTTTTCCAGGGCGGAGGAGAGCAGGTCGACGGCGCGGTCGGCGTCGCCGGCGATGGCTTCCAGGCAGGCGCGGTTGTAGTAGCTCTCCTGGGCCATTAAGTCGCGGGCGGCGGCGATTTCGCGCTCATACTCCGCGGCGCGGTTGAGCTTGCGGTAGAGGCCGGCCAGCGAGCCGCGGGCTAGGGCGTCTTGGGGCTGCAGGGCCACGGCTTGCTGCATGGCGCTGGCGGCTTCGTCCAGGCGGCCGCTGGTATGCAGGGCGTCGCCCAGGCTGGCGTGAACCAGTGCGCTGCGCGGGTCGAGGGCCAGGGCCTGGCGGTAGGCGCTGATGGCGTCGTCGTAGTCGCCTTGCTGGCGGTAGACGTCGCCCAGGCCAGCGTAGGCTTCGGCGCACTGCGGGTCCAGGTCGAGGGCCTGCTGGAAGGCTTCGGCGGCTTCTTCGGGGTGGCCCCAATCGGTCTGCAGGTTGCCGATGCCCAGGTAGGCTTCGATGGCTTTGGGGTTGAGGTTCACGGCGCGCTTGAAGGCGCTGAGGGCATCGTAGGGCCGGCGCAGGGTGCGATACAGGCGGCCCATGCCCACGTGCGGCGCGGCAAAGCGCGGGTTGAGGCGAATGGCGCGCTCGTAGGCGTTGAGCGCCTCGGTGTTGCGGCGCAGGCCGCGGTAGGCGTCGCCCAGGCCGCTGCGCGCGGCGGCGTCCTTCTTCTGGATGGTGATGGCCTGTTGGAAGGCTTCTAAGGCCTCGGCGTATTGCCCCAAATGGATGTGCAAATTGCCCAGAACCACGTGCGTCGCGGCGCAGGTGCGATCGGCGCGCAGCGCGTGCTCCAGCACGTCTTGCGCCTGCGCGCTGCGGCCGGTGGCCACGTGCACGGCGGCCAGCCCGGCAAGGGCCGGCGCGTGGCTCTCGTCGCGCTCCAGGGCTTCGATGAACGCCTGGCGCGCCGCTTCGATTTCGCGAAGCTGCAGGTAGCTGTTGCCCAGCCCGGTGAGCGCGCGCACGTTCTCGGCGTCGCTTTGCAGGGCGCTGCGGAAGGTCTCCATGGCCGAATCGACGTGGCCTACGTGCAGGTAAAGCTCGCCCAGCACCAGGGAGTTATCGGGCGTGTGGCCCTCCAGGCGCAGGGCGCGCTCGCACGATTGGATGGCTTGGCTGTAATGGCCGGTGGCCGCATAAACGCGGCCGATGCCGCTGTAGGCGACGGCGAGGTTGGGGTCGAGCTCGACCGCGCGCTGGTAATGGATTAAGGCGTCGTAGGGCCGGTTCATGCGGCGCTGCACGTCGCCCAGGCCAGCGTAGGCCAGGGCGAAATCGGGATCGAGGCGGATGGCCTGCTGCAGGGCGGTGAGCGCCTCGTCGAAGTGGCCCAGGCGGGCGTAGACGAAGCCCTGTCCGGCGTGGCTGCCGGGCAGGCGGTGGTCGATGTTCAGCGCATTCTGGAATGCTTCCAGCGCCGGCATGTGCTCGCGCACGATGGTGTACAGCTCGCCCAGGGCCTGGTAGGCCGCGGCGTCGTGCAGGCCCAGGTCGAGGGCCTTTTCGTAGGCGGCGATGGCCGGGCGCGGGCGGTGCAGGGCGCGCAGGGCAGCGCCCAGGCCCTCGTGCGCGCGAGCCAGGTCGGGGTCCAGGGCGATGGTCTGCTCGAAGATGGTCACGGCTTCTTGCGGCTGGCCGGCGGCCAGGGTCATGGCCGCCAGTCCTTCGCGCACGGTGGCCGAAGTGGGGGCCAGCTCCGCGGCCAGGCGGTAGGCTTCGAGGGCGTCGGCTGCCTGCTGCTGGCGTCGCAGCACGTGCGCCAGGCCTTCGTAGGCCCGCGCGCAGCGCGAATCGAAGGTCAGCGCCTTTTGATAAGCGGCGGCGGCGTCGTCGATGCGGTGCAGGTGCAGCAGGGCGTCGCCCAGGCCACAAAAGGCCTCGGCGTTTTGCGGCGATAGGGCGCACGCTTTCTCGAAGAGCTGCACGGCGGCCTGGTAGCGCGCGGTGATCAGGTAGCAGTCACCCAGGCCCAGGAAGGCGGTGAGCTGCCGGCGGTCGAGGCGCAGGGCTTCGCGATAGGCGGAGATGGCTTCGTCATTCTGCCCCTGAAGGCGGTAAATCTCGGCCATGCCGCTGAACGATTCGGCGTCGTCGGGGTCCAGCTCCACGGCGCGCTGGTAGGCGGCGATGGCCTGCTCGTAGCGCTGCTGGGCACGGAACAGGTCGCCGCCGAAGCGGTGCACGGCGGCGTCGGCGGCGCGCAGGGCCAGTGCGGCGTTGTAGGCGTCGCGCGCGTCTTCAAAGTCGCCCAGGGCCAGGAAGCTGTAGCCCAGGTGCAGGCGGCTGCGCGTGTCGGCCGGCGCCAGCTCGGTGACGCGGCGGTAAGCGCCAACGGCCGCTTCATGTTCCTGCAGGGTGGCGCGCGCCTGCGCCAGGCCCAGGTGGGCGCCGATGTTTTCAGGGTCCAGCAAGGTGGCTTCTTCGTAGGCCGCGGCAGCCTCACGCGGGTCGTGCAGGCGGGCGGCGGACGCGCCCAGGCCGCACAGGGCGGCGACATCGGCGGCGTCGAGCTGCGTGGCGCGCTGGTAGGCGGCGCGCGAGTTGCCATACTGCCGCAGCGAATAAAAGGCGTCGCCCAGCAGGCGGAAGGCTTCGGCGTCGCGCGGGTCGCGCGAGAGCGCTTCCTGGAAGGTGTGGATGGCCTCAGGCAGGCGTCCCTCTTGCAGGTAGACTGCGGCGATGCCTTTGCGCGCCGCGGCGCTTTCAGGCTCCAGGCGCAGGACCTGCTGGTAGGCGTCGAGGGCTTCGACGCCGCGGCCCAGGGCGGCGTTGGCTGCGCCCAGCGCCAGATGCGAGGGCAGGTGCTGGGGGTACAGGCGCACGGCGCGCCGCAGCAGCAGCAGGGCTTGTTCATGCCTGCCGCTCAGATGATACGTTTGCCCGGCGCCGGCCAGGGCCTTTAGGTCGCGGCTGTTGCTTTCCAGGGCGCGTTCGTAGGCCACGATGGCTTCGTCGAAGCGGCCCAGGGCCTGCAAGATGGCGCCGTAAACGCCGTCGACGAGCGTCGCCTGCTGCGGGTGCAGCTCGGCGTCGAGGCTGAGCGCCTTCTCGTAGGAGGTTAGCGCCTCGTCGTGGCGCTGGAGCGCGTGATAAATGGCCGCCAGGCCGCGATAAGGCGCGGGCCGGCCCGGCGCGTGCTGCAGCGACGACTGATAGGCGCCCAGGGCTTCTTCGTATTGGCCCAGGGCGGCGTAGGCCTCGCCGATGGCCTGGTGCACCAGAGGGTCGCCGCCGTCGCGCTCCAGGGCCAGCTCGTAACTTTGCAGCGCTTCGCGCGGGCGCTCTGTGAGCATGTAGACGCGGCCCAGGCCCAGGCAGGGCGCGACGCTGGCATCATGGGCCAGCGCTTCGCGGTAGACCTCTTCGGCTTCGCCGTAGCGCTCCAGGGCGATATAGGAAGCGCCCAGGCCGGTGAAGACGGCCGCTTCTGGCGCTTGCTCTTCGGCGATGACGAAGGCCGCCAGGGCCCGCTCGTGGCGCCCCACGGCCTGGTACTGCTGCGCCAGGGCCACGTAAGGGATGGGCCATTGGGGGTCGAGGCGCTGCACGGTCTCCAGCGCGGCGATGGCGTCGCGCGGCTGCTGCAGGGCAATTTGCACGGCGGCGACGCCGGCGTAGGCCGCGGGCCATTCGGGCCGCCGCGCCAGCGCGGCGCGGTAGCCGGTGAGCGCCTCGCGCAGACGGCCCTGCCGGCGGTTGGTCTCGGCCAGGCCCAGCAGGGCATGGGGATCTTGCGGCGACGCCTGCAGGGCCTGGCCGTAAGCCGCCGCGGCGGCTTCCAGCCGGCCGGCGGCGCACAGGGCGTCGCCCAGGCGGCGCAAGGCGTGGCCGGCGCTGACCAGGGGGTGGGGCTGCACGCTGGGCGCGGCGGCCTGCTCGAAGGCGCTGGCGGCCTCTGCCAGCCGGCCCTGACGGAAGTAGATTTCACCCAGGCCCAGGTAAGCGCGGCCTTCTAGCGCATCGATTTCTAAGGCGCGCTGAAAGCCGGCGATGGCCTGGTCGTCGTGGCCCTCGGCGACGTTGATCGCGGCCAGGCCGATAAAGGCCGGCGCATAGCGCGGCGCGAGGGCCAGGGCCGCTTCGTAGGCCGCGCGCGCCTGCCGCGGCTGGCTGAGCAGGGCGTAGGCGTCGCCGGCGGCGGTGTGCGCCTGTGGGTCGTCGTGCGCCAGGTTTAAGGCGCGCTGCAGCGACTGCAGGGCGCTTTCGGCGTCGCCAAGGCCCAGCATGGCCTGCGCCAAGTGCACGTGGGCGCGGGCATCGATGGGGTCGAGGGCTACGGCCTGGCGCAAGGTGGCGCGGGCGTTGTGCAGGCGGCCGCGCGCCAGGTGCAGCTGGCCCATGCCGCGCACGGCGGGGGCGCGCTGCATGTCTAGCTCGATGGCGTTCTGGAACGCCAGCTCTGCTTCGTCGTAGGCGCGCAGGGCCAGCAGCGACTGGCCGAGGCCCGTATAAATATCGACGGCCATGGCGCCGGCGGCGTCGAGCACGGGCGCGGGCGCCGGCTCGCCGGGCTCTGGCGGCTCGGCAAGGGCCGGCAGCAGCGCCGGCAGGCTGTGCGCGGCCTGGCGATAGGCGGCGGCCGCTTCTTCATGGTGGCCCAGGGCCTGGTGCACTTCGCCCAGCTCGTGCGCGGCGAGCGACGCGGCAGCGTCGAGGCTGGTGGCCTGCTGCTGGGCGTGCAGGGCGCGATCGTATTGCCCCAGGCGGCGGTGCGCCTGCGCCAGGCCGCGCCAGGCGTAGGGGTTATCGGGCGCCAGGGCGCTGGCCTGCTCGAATTGCTGCAGCGCTTCGCGGTTCTCTGCGGCGTCGAGGTGAATGTCGCCCAGGCCCACGCGCGGCCCGGCCAGCGTGGCGTCGAGGTTGATGGCCTGGCGGTAGGCGGGCAGGGCCATATCGGCGCGCTGCAAGCCGCGGTAGTAAGCCTGGCCCAGGCCAAAGAAGGCGGCGGCGTCGTGCACGTTCTCGCGAATGGCCAGCTTGTAGGCGGCCAGAGCGTCGTCTACGCGGCGCAGGCCGAAGCAGGCGTCGCCCAGGCCGCGGTAGGCGTCGCCGCGGCGCAGGGGGTGCGCCAGGGCGCGCTGGAATGCCTGGCGCGCGGCGTCGTAACGCTGCAGGTCGAGGCACAGCCAGCCCAGGCCCAGGAGGGCCGGCCGGCAGGCGGCGTCGAGCTGCAGGGCTTTTTGGAAGCGCGTGAAGGCCGCCTCGCTGCGGCCCTCGGCGTAATCTAGGACCGCCAGGCCGGCGTGGGCCGGGGCGTTGTGCTCGTCGATGGCCAGCGCCGCTTCGTAGGCCGCGGCGGCCTCTTTGCTGCGGCCTTCTTGAAGGTGCAGGTCGCCCAGGGCCACGTGCGCCGCGGCGTATTGCGGGTCGTTGGCGAGAGTCTGTTGCAGCGCCTCGAAGGCCGCTTCGGTTTGCTGATCGGCGGCCAGGGCCATGCCCAGCAGATAATGGCTGCGGGCGCGATCGGGGAACCAGGCGACCACTTTGCGCAGCGCGCGCACCGCGGCCTCGTCGACTATGATGTTGTAGCGCCCGTGCGCCCAGGTGAGGCGGTTGGCGATCAGCTCGTAGGCGTCGACGAGCTGTCGGCGCAGCAGGCAATGCTCTTCATGCAGGTTTTGCTCCACCTGGTCGAAGAGGCCGAGGGCCGCGTGCAGCTTGCCGTGGCGCAGGAGCTGGGCGGCGCTGTGCATGCGCAGGATGGCGCGGCGCTCCTCGGCGTTGGGGCCGTCGAGCCAGCCGCGGCTGTTGAGCTGTTCCAGAACCTTCAGCAGCACGGCCTCGTCGGGCCCCGACTGATCCAGGGCTTGCAGCAGGCGCTCGCCGCTTTCGCTGAGGTGGCCTTTCCACGGCCGGGCACATTGCAGCAGGCCGTGCCGCAGGTCGCGGCTGTAGGCCATGGCTTCGACATAGCGCGGCGCCAGCCAACGCCACGCTTCGTTTTCGTCGACCCAGAAAAGGTAGTTGGTCAGGTCCAGGGCGGCGCGCACCCAGCTATTGTCGCGGCAGCGGTCTTCGAGGCGCGGCAGATCCTCTTCCAGGGTAATGAGGCGCGCGCGCAGCAGCTCGACGGCCTTCTGGTTGAGGCGGCGGATGGGCACGGCACTGCGGCGCTGCGCGGCGCGCAGGTAGTGCTGCAAGAAGAGGGCGGGATCGTCGTGCAGGCGGGCGTGCGCGGCGTGCACGGACGGGTAGTCGCGCTCCATGCGGCGCAGCAGCTCTTCCAGGTTGAGGGCCTGGGCATCGGGCGGCGTGATGGCGATTTGCAGCATGGCGCGCAATATCTCTACATCGCCGCGGGCCAGGGCCAGGGCATACAGGATGTGGCGGTCGTCGTCGTCGACGGCGTGCTGTAAATAGCGATCCGTCATCTTTTGCACAATCTGGCCGCCGGGCGTGAGCCCCGTGGTGTCGCCGATGATTTCGGCCAGCGAGGCGCCGGCTTTCCAGATTTCGGCGGCTTCTTGCACGGCCAGGGGGATGCCGCGCGTGGCGCGGCTGATGGCCTCGGTCTCGGCCACGGTGAGCGAGCGGCCGGGCACCCGCGCCGTAAAGTAGGCGCGGATATGGTCGATGGCCAGGGGGCGCATGTGGTAGGCCTGCAGCCGGCGCGGGAAGTCGTCGGCGTAGCCTTTGAAGTAGGCGTCGCCAAACTGGCGGCTGTGCAGCAGATCGTTACGGTCGGCCAGGATCCACAGCACGCGCGGGCCGGCGGCGCGAATCACCGCGCGCAGCCAGAGGTCTACGCGGTCGATCAGCTCGTAGGAGTCGAGCACGACGATGAGCCGCTGGCGGCGCGCCACGCGGTTGAGGCCGCGTCCCAGGGCGCGCGCGAGCTGCTCGTGCGGGTTGAGCAGGTAGTCGTAGTGCGCGTCGCTGAGCCGCGCGCGCAGGTGCGACTCCAGGGTGGCGCGCAGCTTGATGGCCTGCTCCAGGCCCACCTGGATGCCTGCTTCGAGAAAGGCTTCCACCAGCCCCTGGCCGCCGCCGCCGCCAATGATGGGCATGCTGTAGTTGATGATGCTGGCCAGGGCGTCGAGGCCAATGGCGCGCAGCAGGCCTTTCTCGTCCCAACCGTTGTCGCCGGCCAGGGCTTTGGCCGCCGCCCTGGCCGCCTCTTCTTGCTGCTTCAAGGCCTTCTGGTAGGCCACGAACTGGCGCCCCCAGCGCTCGCGGATGGCGGCGTCGTAGATGATGTTAAAGACGTCGTCTTCGGCTATCTGCTGCTGGCCCACCTGCAGCGCCGGGAACTTTTTGCGCTCGTCCTCCCAGTCGATCCACAGCAGGTGAAAGCTGCCGGCGAAGGGCGCTTCGGCAGCGGCGATGGCCTGAAAGCGGCGCACGAGGGTTGTCTTGCCCATGCCGCCGTCGCCAGAGACCAGGCAAATGTAGGGTAACTGTTCTTGCGGCGGCGGATCGAGCATTTCGGCCAGCGCGGCACGGAACTGTTTTTGCTCTTCGCTGCGGCCCACAAAGATCTTGTCGCCGGCGGTTAGATATAGGTCTGACATCGTCATCTCCCTCGTGCGTGGGGCTCCCCGATAGGACTTCAATACTAATTTTCAAATTCGATTGGCATTCACGCAACTTTCACGGTAAATTTACGTTATTATCACCGGGTTGTCAAGGTTGCGCTTGTGGGAGGGCAGAAAAAGATGCTGCGGAGGAAGAGGTTAGAGCAGTGTGCTCGAATTCGGGTTGTGGGCGTGGGCGATGGGGGCATTACGGCCATCAACGCCATTTTGGAAGAGGAGATCCGGGGCGTGGAGTATATCGCCGTGGACAACAGCGGGCGCGCGCTGCAGAGGTCGCGGGCGCCGCTGAACGTGCTGGTAGAGGAACTCGACCGCGGGCAGCGGGCGCAGGCGGAGCTGGCCGGCGCGCTGCACGGCTCGGACATGGTCTTTATCGTGGGCGGCATGGGCGGCAAAGCAGGCACGCGGCTGGCATGCGATGTGGCAGCGGTAGCGCGCGAAGCGGGCGCTCTGACCACGGCCATCGTGACCACGCCCTTTTCGTTTGAGGGCGCGGCCAGGGCGCGCGTGGCGCGCCTGGGCGTGGAGCGCCTACAGCAGATCGCCAATACGCTGATTGTGATTCCCAACGACCGCCTGCTGGCGATGGCCGGGGGGTCGGTGGCCTTTCACCAGACCTACGCGCTGGCGCTGCAGATGTGGCGCCAGAGCGTGAAGGGCATTAGCGAGCTGGTGAACGCGCCGGGCTTGGTGAACGTGGACTTTGCCGACGTGCGCACGATCATGAGCGGCGGTGGGCCGTCGATCATTGCCATGGGCAGCAGCCGCGGCGTGCAGCGCGCCGTGCGCGCTGCGCAGCAGGCGGTGAGCTGCCCCTTTCTGGATGTGACCATCGACGGCGCGCGCGGCGTGTTGTTTAACATCAGCGGCGGGCCGGATATGACGCTGCACGAGGTGCGCCAGGCGGCGGCGATGATCCGCGAGCGGGCGGACCCCGACGTGAACCTGATATTCGGCGCGGCGGTGGACGGCGCGCTGGGCGGGGAGATACGCATTACACTGATTGCCACGGGCTGCGGCTTTGCCCCCGCCGAGAGGCGCGCACCGGTGCACATTCCGGTGATGACCTTAGAGCCGGCCGGCAGCCCGGCGCCAGGCTAAAGAGAGGGTCTATGTTTCGCGGAACAGTAATTGAACAGAGGAACACGGGCGTGTCGGCGGCCGCCGACACGCCCGCGGTCCGCCCGGCTGCGGCCGGCGCAAACGCCATGATCGACGGCAAGGGCTTTTTCACCTGGCGCGTGGAGAAGATCTTAACGCGCCCCGGCATCCGCTCGGCGCAGGAGGCGGCGGAAAAGGCGCGCGCGGCGGGCGTGGAGCACGTGATCGTGAAGATCGCCGATGGCGAAAAGCCCTTTCCGCTGCCGGAGAAGGACAGCGGCGGCGCGAAGGAGCAGGCCACGGCGGATCTGATCGCTGCCTTGCGCGCGGCGGGCATCACGGTGTGGGCCTGGAGCTTTGCCTATGGCCAGGACGCCGACCCGCAGCGGCAGGCGAAGATGTTCGCGGAGCGCGCGCGCCATTTTGAGATGCGCGGCCTGGTGATTAATGCCGAGGATTTGGGCGAGCGGCGCTGGTCGTCGGCCGGCGGCGCGGCACGGGCGCGCGACTACATGGGCGCCCTGCGCCACGAGCTGCGCGATGTGGACGGGCTGGTGACCGGCTTTTCGTCCTATCGCTTCATGCGCTATCACCCCTCGTTCCCTTTTGCCGCCTTTATGGAAGATTGCGACGTGGCCATGCCGCAGGTGTACTGGGTGGCCAAAGGCGACGGCGATGCGCTGGTGAACCTGCGTCAGAGTTATGAAGAGTATAAGCAGCGCTTTCCCAATAAGCTGTATGTGCCCACGGGCGCGGCCTATGGCGAGATGAGCGCGTGGAATAACGAACGCTTCTTCTGGTCGGCGTCGCCGCTGCAAATTCATCGCTTCATGGACCAGGCGCGGGCTTTGGGCCTGCCGGCGGTGACCTTTTGGAGCTGGGAGCACGCCTATTTTGACCTGGGCAACCAGCGCTTTAACGGCAGCGAGCTGTGGGACGCCATCGCCGGGTATGTGTATGACGACCACCACGGGGGCGTGGAGACCGGCGAAGAGGGCGCGGCCATTGAGATCCATGTGGGCGACAGCGGCTATCGCGATGGCCTTTACACGCAGTTTCCTTATGCGGCCTTTATTCCCATGCGCCGCGGCAGCCGCATGATGAAGTATGCGCGCTCGGTGGGCAGCACGGCCAGCAGCGTTTGGGCCATCTGGCTGCCGGACATCGTCGAATCGGGCCATTATGAGATCGCGGTGTGGGTGCCGGGCCAGCATGGCACCTCGCGCAGCGCGCAGTATCACATTCACGGCGTGGTGGGCGAGAAAGATCCCATCGTCGTGGAAGTGAACCAGCTTCGCTTCTCGGACCAGTGGGTGTCGCTGGGCGTGTATGAGCTGGACGCCGACAACCCCATGAGCGGGCAGGTGAACCTGACCAACCACACCAACGAGGAAGGGCGACGCGTGGCCTTTGCCGGCATGCGCTGGCGCCGCGTGCGGCCGCCGGCGCCCGACGAAGTGCGCCTGGCGGACGGCTACGACGCGCCGGTAGGCGCCGAAGCCGAGCGACGAAGCGAGAAGTTGTGGCCCGGCGACTGGACGGACGCCAACCCAATTGGCAACTATTACCGCCTGCGCGATAGCTTTAATTACCACACGGGCAGCGACCTGAACCTGAATAAGCCGAAATGGGACAGCGACCGCGGCCTGCCGGTGTACGCTGTGGCCAGCGGGACGGTGACCTTTGCCGGGCGTATGCGCCATTGGGGCAACATCGTGGTCATCCGCCATGATCCGCTGGCGCAGGGCGGCCAGCACATCTACAGCCGCTCGGCGCACCTGGGGCGCATGGACGTCTCGCGCGGACAGCGGGTGCAGCGCGGCCAGACCATCGGTACGGTGGGCCAGGATGAGTACAATGGGCCGTTCCACCTGCACTTCGATCTAAGCCCCACAGAAGTGCTGTTTAACAATCCGGGCGACTGGCCGGGCCTCGATCGGCGGCGCGTGTTCCGCGATTACATCGACCCCAAAGATTTCATCGAGCGCCACCGGCCGGCGAGCGGCGTGCGGGTGAACGCGAATACAAATTGAGCCGAGCTGAAACGATTCGTTCGATCCGGCAACAAAGTTACTAGCGCGGCAAAGCAAGTCGCGCGGTAGGGCCGGCTTCTTCATTGACAAGACGGGGCGAGCAGGTTGCGCTAATAGCACGACGCACTTACGATTGCATGTATGGTGGGCAACCTTGGGGTTGACCGTCTATGAGACGGTTACAAATACAGCTTCTCGGTGATTTTCGACTTCTTTATGACGGTGATGATGTCGCCGGGTTTGAATCCCCGCGCCTGCAGGCCTTTCTCGCTTACCTGCTGCTTCAACGCAATACGCCTCTATCCCGGCCGCAATTGGCTTACCTTCTCTGGCCGGATTCTACCGATGGCCAGGCGCGAACCAATCTGCGCGTCTTGCTGCTTCGCTTACGCCGCTTGCTGCCGGAAGCTGACCGTTACCTGCATCACGACGCCAACATCATTCAATGGCGGCCGGCAAGCGCATTTATCCTGGATGTAGCGGAGTTCGAGCGCCATCTGGCCAGCGCCCAGGATGCCAGGCACGACGGGCGTCATGATGACTTTGAGGCCGCCGCTAGCCAGGCGGTGGCTGGCTATGCTGGCGACCTCCTGCCGAACTGTTATGCCGACTGGATCGTTCCTATTCGTGAGCAGTTACGCGAAGGGATGATTGCCTGTCTGGCCGGTCTGGCGCAGACGGCTGAACAGGCGCGTCGTTATGAGGCTGCTTATGGCCATTATCTGGCTCTCACCCGCTACAACCCTCTGTGGGAGGCGGCGCACCGTGGCGTCATGCGCGCATTGGGCGGTATGGGCCGTCTGCCGGAGGCTATTGCTGCCTATAACGAGCTGAGCCAGGTATTGGCCGATGAAATGGGCGTGGCCCCGGCGGCGAAGACGCAGCGGTTAGCCGATGGCCTACGAGAAGAGCTGGCTGTCAAAACGGCCGTGCAGCAGGAGGACAGCGCCAAGCGCCCGCTGTTTGTGGGCCGGGTGAAGGAACGAGCGCTCCTTTTGGAGCGGCTAGATAGATTGTCCGATGGCCAGGGCGATCTGGTTCTGGTCCTGGGCGAAGCCGGCATTGGCAAAACGCGCTTGCTTGAAGAAGCAGCTCAGGCAGCGGCCTGGCGCGGCTGGCCCGTGGCCTGGGGACGAAGCCAGGAATTCACCCTGGCCGCGGCTTATGGGCCGCTAACCGGAGCCCTGGGCGCGGCCCTGCCCCATTCGCGCGTCCGGCAGCTTGCTCGCCTGATGCCCATGCCGACCCTGGCTGCGCTCGGCCCGCTCGTGCCGGCGGTCCAGGAGATCCTGCCGCAAACAGAAACCTTGCTTACTCCGTCCCTGCCGGCGGCCATTGGCCAGCTATGGCGCGCCCTGCAAACTGTGTCGCCTCATCTCTTCATTTTGGAAGATGTGCAGTGGGCCGATCCGGCGCTGTGGTCGCTGCTCGACGAGCTGCGGCCTTGCCTGGCTGAGACGGCCATCTTATTGCTTGTCAGCGGCCGGCTGCAAGAATTGAAGCAGCAGGAGATTCCGTGGGCCACGCTGCGCCGTTGGGATCGGGCAAGTCACCCTTTTATCATCCTTAATGGTTTTTCCCCGTTGGAGCTGGGCGCCCTATCGCGGGCCGCCGGCCACAGCCTGCTCGATGAGTCGCAGGAGGAACGACTGCGGCAGGCCAGCGGCGGCAACCCACTGCTGGCACTCTCGCTTCTGGAAGCAGGCGACTGGAACCCCGCCTTAAGCAGTTCAACTCTCTCGCGACAGATGATGCGCCGTCTTGCCGGCGTGTCGACCGCAGCCAACGAAGCTTTGCAGGCAGCGGCCGTTATCGGCTACCAGTTTGACTACGATCTCTGGGAAGCCGTGAGCGGCATAGAGCCGGCCCGCTTGCCGACGCTGGCCGGTGAAATGGAACAGGCCGGCTTAATTCGCCTGGCCGAGGATGGTTACTGCTTTGCTCACGACACCCTGCGCGCCTGCGTCTATACCGAGACGCCGCCGTCGCGCCGCCAACTGCTTCATGGCCGGGCGCTATCCTCGCTGGTCAAACGGCAGCCCCTCGAGCCATATGCTTTGCTGCACCACGCCGAGCAGGCCGGCGATGAAATAGGCATCGGCCAATATGCACTGCGGGCCGGGCAGCGGGCGCTGGCCTCTTTTTCTTACGAGGCGGCCGTGGCGCACTTCTCACGCGCCCTGGAGGTGCTGCCGGAGGAGGATTGGGCGCAGCGGTATACGGCTGTCCTCGGCCGGCAGCAGGCTCACGACGTCCTGGCGCAAAGGGCGGAGCAAGTCGCGGATGTGGAACGATTGGAGGCGCTTGCTTCCAGGTTGGATGAGCGTCGCCAGGCCGAGGCGGCTACCTGCCGGGCGAAGGTTTGCCTGGTCATGGGCAACTACGCTGAAGCGCAAGCCGCCGTAAGGTCGGGACTGGAAAACGCGCGCCAAAGTGCTGACCGCGCACTGCAGGCCGGTCTGCTGCACATTCTCTCCCAGGTGAAACGCAGCCAGGGCGAATATGACCTCGCCCAGCAACTGGCGGGGGAGGCTCGCGCTCTGTTCCGGCAGGCAGGCAGCCGCCACGGCGAAGCGATAATGACCGATTTCCTCGGTGGGCTGGCCTGGCGCTTGGGAGATTACCCCTCTGCTGCCACCCTGCACGCCGCCGCTGCAGAGATGTTTCTGGGCCAGGGCGATCTGCTGCGGCAAGCTATGGCCCTGAACAACCTGGGCACTGCCTACTGGAGCCTGGGCGATTATGCCCAAGCGCGAAGCACGCACGAACGGGCGTTGGCCGCCAACCACCGGCTGGGCCACCGGCGCGGTGAGGCAGACAACCTGGACAATCTGGGTGGGGTGGCCTGGGTATTAGGCGACTACGAAACGGCCGTGGATTTTTATAATCAGGCGCTCACCCTGCGCCGCCAAATGGCCGATCGCTGGGGTATGGCCATCAGTCTGGGCAACCTGGGCAGCGCCTACCGCCTTCAGGGCAAGCTGGAAGAGACCTTATCCTATTTTACTCAGGCGCAGCAACTAAACCGGGAATTGGGCCGGCGCTCTGGCGAAGGGTACAACCTACACGGCCAGGGTCTTGCTCTGCTGGAGGTCGGTCGACTGGCAGAAGCTAGCGAAGCGCTGCAGACGGCTTACAAGCTGCGACGCGAGCTGGGTGAAGGGCATAATCTCATGGAGACGGTGGGCGGGTTGGCCCTGCTGCATCTGGCCGAGGACGATTTGCCTCAGGCGCAAGCCCGCGTCGATGAGATGTTGACTTTGCTGGCTGCCGGGGGCACCGTACGGCCGTCGCTGCGCCAGTGGGTTCACTTTGTCGCGGCCACTGTATACCGGGCGCAGGAATTGTGGAACGCGGAACGCGAACACCTGGTTCAAGCCGAAGCGGCCATGCAGCAGATTGCGGCGCTGCTCAGCAGTGGGGAAGCCGACCGTTTTTATGAGCAGACGCCGCTCAACCAGAAGCTGCTGGCCGCGTTGAGCGCTCATACGCGCGTCGTGCGGGCAAGCCTGGTGCGGGCCGGAACAGCGGCGGGCCGCCGGCTGACCGCGGCCGATTACGTCGAGATCGCCTGGACCGTTTCTGCAGTGAGCGACACACAGATCGGTAATCCGGCTGAGCGGCGGCGCCATGTGTTACGGCGCTTGCTGGCCGAAGCTAAAGCGCAAGGCGCAGCGCCGACTGCGGACGACCTGGCCAAGGCCCTCGACGTCAGCCGCCGCACCGTTTTGCGGGACATGAAGCTGCTTTAGCCTCATTTTGGTGGGGCGAATATGATGGAGACCAAATCTCAATAGGTCTGTCGTGGTTGAAATGGGTGCATTCAGGGGGCGCCCCGGTCTCGGACGAAGACATCAAACGCATCGTTGTTGTCCCCAGGCACGAGGTTGTTTGCCTGAGACATAAATGCAACATAGCGGCCGTCGGCGGAGATGGAAGGGCCGTGGGACCAATCGTTGCCCTGCAGGTCATTACTATTTACAGAGACCATTGTGGTGGCCCCCGTCTGCCGGTCATGCACGAAAACATCCTGATTGCTGTTGCTGTCGCCGGCTGCCAGGTTATCTGCATCGGAGAGGAACGCGACATAGCGGCCGTCGACCGTGATGACAGGGCCAGCGGAATATAAGTTACCCTGCAGGCCATTGCTATTTACAGAGACCATCGTGGTGGCCCCTGTCTGCCGGTCATGCACGAAGACATCGGTGGCGAAGTTGCTGTCGCCGGCTACCAGGTTGCTAGCCTCAGATGGAAACGCTACGAAGCGGCCGTCGGCGGAAATAGCAGGCATATCCGAGCTCCCGTTACCTTGTAGACCATTACTATCTACGGAGACAAGCGTCGTGTCACCCGTCTGGCGGTCATGCACGAAGACATCGTTGGCGAAGTTGCTGTCGCCGGCTACCAAATTGTCAGCCCCAGAGTAGAACGCCACATAGCGGCCGTCGGCGGAGATGGCAGGTTCGTTTGATGACCCGTTGCCTTCGACGGCGCTACTTGACAGTGAGACGCGCGTGGTGGCCCCGGTCTGGCGGTCGTGCACGAAGATGTCCGACGTATCGTTGCCGTCGCCGGCTACCAGGTTGCTTGCGGGAGACTCAAAGGCCACATAGCGGCCGTCGGCGGAGATGGAGGGACGAAGCGACCATCTATCCGCTTGCTCGCCGCTGCTGGATACCGAGACGCGCGTCGTAGCCCCCGTCTGGCGGTCATGCACGAAGACATCCGTTGTGACGTTGGTGTCGCCGGTTACCAGGTTATCTGCGTCGGATTCGAACGCTACATAGCGGCCATCAGCGGAGATGGCAGGATTAGTGGATAGCTCATTGCTTTGCGCGCCGCTACTTGAGACGGAAACACGCGTGGTGGCCCCCGTCTGGCGGTCGTGGACGAAGATATCCCACACATTGTTGCTGTCGCCGGCCACCAGGTTGTCGGCGAACGATTGAAAGGCCACAAAGCGGCCGTCAGCAGAGATGGAACCATTTGTAGACTGCGCGTTGCCTTCGATGCCGCTTGCAGACAGTGAGACGCGCACCGTGTCGCCGCCCGGGATCGCTGTTGGGCTACTTGTAGGCGTAGGCGCGCTCGTGGCTGTCGCGGTCGGTCCTGGTGTGTTGGTAACCACAGGCGTGGGCGTGGCAGCCAGCAGCAACTCGTTTGACGTGTAGGGTAAATAGACGAAACTTTCGCCGGGCTCGCCGGCGCGGGTAGCTTTCACGGTTACGGCGAGCAGCGTGGCAAAGACGCACAGTAACGCGAAAAATAAGAGGGCCTGGAGCACGTGGAAGATGTGAGAGCGTTTCATTGATTCCTCGCGATTAGACCAGGGGCGCACAGCTGGCATCTGCCAGCGCGGATCTGCGGGTCCGGTCCTTGAGTTTGTAGTTGATGCTACCGTAGCAGAAGGGGCGTTTAATGAGCGTTGCATCACGTTATAGGATGCGCAAGTGGGGTGACATTGAGTGGCTTGGCAGGAGACAATGAACGTTTCGTCGTCATCCTGCGCCGCACGTCCCGCTCTATGTCACCCAGGCTCATCATCCTATACCGTCGTGCAACGCTTATAAAACGGCCTTTCCACTACAGTCACATCACAGCACAAACTTAAGGTCTGGACCACAAGTTGTGAGTCAGCCAACGGGTGAACCTGTTTACGAAGGAAGAATTCAGTGGCCGATCGTACACCCAACCTCAGTTCCTACCTGTTTATGGTACGGATCTGGTCCGAATCCGTGGAAGAAGGTCGCGACGAATGGCGCGGCCAGGTGCAATATGTGAGCAGCGAGGATGGGCAAACCCATTACTTCCGTGACTGGCCGGCGCTGGTTGCCTGGTTACAGAAGATGCTGCCGCAAGCGGAGACACTGTAAGAGAGGAGGCGACAATGAACGGTTGGCCATACAAAAGAAATGCTATATGCCTGATAACCATGCTGGTCATCATGATTGTGGTAAGCGCGACCGCACAGGCTGCGGGCCGTCCGGCGTACCTATCTAGCAGTACACGAGCGGTGACGACCGGCCCGCTCGACAACCCGCTTAGCTATACCGTGACAGATCTTGGACCCGCCTTTTTCCCGGCGGCCATCAACAATAATGGCCAGGTCGCCGATGAGCATGCCAGGATTTGGGATTCAGGCCAGACCATTGATTTAGGATACGGCACAGCCAGGGATATCAACGACGTCGGGCAGGTCGTGGGCGTCATTTGGCGTCCTGACGCCGCGGACCACGATGCCTTTGTCTGGCAGGATGCAGACGGCAACGGCCAGTCCGACCCTGGCGAGATGCAATTCCTAGGCGGCGTCACTACCCACCCCTTGGGCATTAACAATTCGGGCCAGATAGTCGGGTTTTCCAAATACACCACCTACGGTTTCCAGGCTTTCCTCTGGCAGGACGGCAATATGACCAACCTCGGCACGTTTGGCACGGATACCGAAAGCAGCGCCAGCGCTATCAACGATGGCGGACAGGTCACGGGCTGGTCGTATATGGACAACGGCGAAGTTCGCGCCTTTCGCTGGCAAAATGGGCAGATGAGCAACCTGGGCGCTTTGGGTGATGGGACCATGGGCCATGACATCAATGAGCAGGGACAAATTCTTGGCCTGAACAATATCGGAGCATGATAGAGTTCTTGTTGATTGGGCGTCATCGTCAGCGGTCGATCATGAGCGGCAGTAAGCGTGGAAGATGAAGGACGGCGCAACCAAACTGGCGGCGATGCGTATTGCAAGGTAGTAAGACACAGAGCCGCGAGGTTGACGATGGCATTTGAGAAGGAACCGATCCGCATAGAGATTCTCGACGAAGAAGTGGTTCACAAGCCGGAGGAGCGGGGGGCGGACGGCGCACAGCGCCTGGAGGCCGGCGTGCAGCGCGCCGCCGCCGGGGCGCAGAAGGCGGCCGAAACGGCGCGCGCCGCCTGGAATAGCGAGCAGCGTCGCGAGACGCAGGCGCGATTGGCGCGCGGCGCACGGCGCGGCGCGCAGCAGGGCGCCCGCGTTTCGCGCAGCGGCCTGGCCAGGGGCCTGAGCTGGCTCAGCGCGCGCCTGGCGGGGTTGGCCGAACGTTTTACGCCGCTTGAGTGAGACGACCCTATTAAAGGAAGGCAGCGCCCAGGGTATTGCCCCGGCGCTGTTGGCCTGGTGGGACGAGGGACACGCCGACCTGCCCTGGCGGCGCAGGCGCGACCCCTACGCCGTGTGGGTGGCCGAAGTGATGCTGCAGCAGACGCAGATCGCCACGGTGATCCCCTATTACGAGCGATGGATGGCGCGTTTCCCGACGGTGCAGGGGCTGGCGGCGGCGCAGCTGGACGACGTGCTGAAGCAGTGGGAAGGGCTGGGCTATTATAGCCGGGCGCGCAATTTGCATGAGGCCGCGCGCGTGGTGGTGCACGAGCTGGGCGGCGAGGTGCCAGACACGGTTGAAGGCCTGCGCCGCCTGAAGGGCATTGGCCCTTACACGGCGGGCGCCATTGCCTCGATTGCCTTCGGGCGGCGGGCGGCGATCCTCGACGGCAATGTGATCCGCGTGTTGAGCCGCCTGGCGGACCTGACCCAGGACGTGACCCAGAGCAAGACGCGGCGGCTGCTGTGGCGGCTGGCCGAGGCGCTGCTGCCCGAGGCGCGGCCCGGCGATTATAACCAGGCGCTGATGGAGCTGGGCCAGCAGATTTGCACGCCGGCTGCGCCCGCCTGCCACGTGTGCCCCGTGGCGACCTTTTGCCTGGCGCGGCAGCGCGGCACGCAGCTAGAGCGGCCCGTGCGCCCGCCGCGCAAGAACCGGCCACATTACGACGTGGCCGCCGGCGTGATCTGGCGCGGCGAACGCTTTCTGATCGCGCAACGGCCGGCGCAAGGGCTGCTGGGCGGGCTGTGGGAGTTTCCCGGCGGCAAGCGCGAAGCGGGCGAAACGCTGGCCGAGGCGCTGCGGCGGGAGATACGCGAAGAGCTGGCCATCGACATTGAAGTGGGCGCGCCGCTGGCGCGCATTGAGCACGGCTACACCCACTTCCGCATAACGCTGCAGGCGTTCCAGGCGCGCTATGTGGCCGGTGAGCCGCAGCATATCGGCGTAGCGGACCACGCCTGGGTGACGCTGCAAGAAGTAGAGCGCTTTGCGTTTGCCGTGACGGATCGTAAGATACTTGCAGCCCTACGCCAGGAGTTGCGCGAGGGCCGTTAAGTAAACAGGGAAGGCGTGATGGCACAGAGCAAGGTGACGTGGGCCGGCGAGCGCTGGCGCGATGTAACGATGTGGCCCAGGAATTTACTGCGCGATTTGCCGCGGCGCTTGCAGCGCCTGGGGCAGGCGCGCGGCGGCATGCACCGCGCGATAACGCTCTTGCCGCAGCACAGCGCGCGGGTGGGCAAAGCCGTGAGCCTGCACACCTGGGCGGCCTTTCTCTTCGACGCCGTGGGCGGCCCGGAGCTGGCGCAATATGTGATGCACCTGTTTATGGTGACCACGCCGTTGAGCGCCGAAGAGCGCGAGGCGGTGGCCTCGGCCCTGGGCCCCAAGGCGCTGCGCTATGGCGATGTGCGCATCGCCGAAGGCGGCATCTTGCCTCTCATCTTCGGGCGCAACGGCGGGCGAGCCTTCTGTACCTGGCACACGATCCACTTGCCGCGCGAAGGCGCGCACACGCGCAAGGACCTGTCGCTGCTGGTGCACGAAGCCACCCACGTGATGCAGTATGAGCGTATGGGCACACTGTATATTGGCGAGGCGTTGTATGCCCAGCACAAGCTGGGGCGCGGCGCATACGATTATGGCGGCGAGCAGGGCCTGCGCCGGGCGCATGAGCAGGGTGTGCCGCTGCGAGCCTATAACCGTGAAGCGCAGGCGCAAATCGTGCAGGATTACTTCCGCCGGCGCGAGCAGGGCCTGGATGTGTCGGCTTACGAGCCGTATGTGAGGCAGGCGCGCGCGGGCGCCTTTGCCTGAGCTATAACACCCTGGAGCTATGGACCAGGCTGTGCGGGCGGCCTATAATGGGGTGCAAAGAGTGAGCAGGGAGCAGCCCGGCCCACGCAGCCGGGGCGCGAGGTAAGCGGCATGGCGCATAAAAAGAAGATTCTAATTGTAGACGACCACTTCGAGATGCTTGATTTTCTGCGCTCGATGCTGCAGCTATCTAACCCCGATTTCGAGGTGTCGGCCGTGCCGTCGGGTGAAGAGGGTCTGCTGGAGCTGCATGGCAGCCGCTTCGATTTGTTAATTAGCGATGTGCGCCTGCCGGGTATCAGCGGCTTTGAGCTAGTGCGCAAGGCGCGCCGGCTGCAGGCGGATCTGCCTATGTTGATGATTACAGGCTACGCCTCGGCGCAGGGCCGCAAAGAGGCGGAGCAGCTAGGCGTGCTGCGCTATTTCCAGAAGCCGCTGGACACCGACGCGCTGCTGGCGGCAATCCACGCGGCGCTGCACGAATCGCCGGCGCCCGCCACCAGGCGCGGCGACACAAAACCTCTTGGGCGTGCGCCGCAAGCCGTGGCCGCCGAGAGCGAGCCTGAGGCGGCTGAAGGCTTGCCGGCG
The DNA here is from genome assembly GCA_964384155.1 of uncultured Ardenticatenaceae bacterium. Classification (GTDB taxonomy): domain Bacteria; phylum Chloroflexota; class Anaerolineae; order Promineifilales; family Promineifilaceae; genus JAAYYY01. Next base: position 37,830 of record CAYLJW010000030.1, on the reverse strand, counting down.
GGGGACGTGGAAGCGCCGGCAGCGCAAACGGCGGCGCGGCTGCAGGCCTTACTCTCGGACACCGGCGCTGTGGACGTGCTGCTGGCGCAGGCCGACGGGCAGATCGTGCAACGCGCCGGCGGCAGCAGCCAGCCGGCGGACCACCTGGCGCGGCTGCTGGCGCGCAGCCTGCAAGATAGCTTCGAGCTGGCGCAGGCGCTGGGCAGCGCCGAGCCGCTGACGATCCAGTATCAGAGCGGGGCGACCACAGACGTCTACGCGGCCAACGTGGGCCGCGCGCACTTCTTGATTATGCTCTTCGACGCCGCGGCGCGGCGCGGGCGCATCGGTACGGTGTGGGTCTTTGCGCAGCGGGCGGTGAAAGAGCTGCGCGAGCTGTTAGACGAACCCGGTGCGCCGGCAGCGGCCGCGCCCGCCGAAGAGCCCCCGGCAGAAACGCCGCCACCGCCGGCCGAGCAGGCCGCAGAAGGGCAGGAGCACGACGCGCTCTTTCACCTGCTGCAGCAAAGTGACGGCGGCGAGCATGTGGACCTGGACGGCTACTGGGAAGAGGCCGCGGCCGACGCGCCGCAAGGGGGGCCAGGCCTATCGTATGACGAGGCCCTGCGGCAGGGGCTGCTGCCGCCGGACCTGTACTGAGCCACCGCCGGCCGCCGCTCAGGGACCGGGCACGCGATTCTTCTTCCAGCTCTGGCGATACGCTTTTTCCACATAACGAACGATCTCGCCGGCGACGTCGACGCCGGAAGCGCGCTCGATGCCTTCCAGGCCCGGAGAGGAGTTGACCTCCAACAGCAGCGGCCCGCGCTGCGACTGGATGAGGTCGACGCCGGCGACGCCTAGCTGGTGCAGGGCGGCGGCGCGCAGGGCGAGCTGTTCGGTGGCCGCGTCGGGCCGGAAGCGGACGGCTACGCCGCCGCGGTGCAGGTTGGCGCGGAATTCGCCGCTGGCCGCGGCGCGCTCCATGGCCGCCACGCAGCGGCCGCCGACGACAAAGAGGCGCACATCGCGCCCGCCGGCTTCGGCGATGAACTGCTGCAGCAAGACAGGGCGCTGGCCGTGGCGAAAAAAGACGCTGAGCACGGCGCGGGCGGTGGCCGCGTTCTCGGCCAGGATGACGCCGCGGCCCTGGGTGCCGCGCGTGATTTTAATGACCACCGGATAGCCACCAACGGCTTCGACGGCCCCAGGCAGCTCTTGCAGGCGGGAGATCATGGCGCTGCGCGGCAGGGGCAGGCCGGCAGCCAGCATGAGCTGCATGCTTTGCACTTTGTCGCGGGAGCTCTCGATGGCCAGGGAGGCAGCGCTGCTGAAGACGCGGCGCGCTTCATAGTGGCGCACCACGGCCAGGCCGTAGGCGGTGATCGAAGCGCCAATGCGCGGGATGATGGCCTCGACGCGCGGCAGCGCCTGGCGCCATTGGCGCGCGCCAATGGGACTGCGCGCCGGGCCAATGCCCAGGCTGCGGGCGGCCTGCATGGTGTCGATCACTAGCATGAGATGGCCGCGGCGGCGGCCGGCTTCCACGAGGCGATTGGTGCTATAAAGCGTGCGGCTGCGCGAGAGAATGCCGATCTTCATGGAAGGGCCAAGGCGGCGCAGGCAAGGGCGCCGGCAGAAGGGCCGGCGGCTATGAAATAGCGGCCAGGTTGGCCGGTTCTGAATGGATGCATCCTGTCTTCCCCGTGGGCACGCTCGCAATGGCGCGGATCTGGGCCCAATCATAGCTGGGCGCGGCGGCGGCGGCAAGCGAGGCGGCGCGACTGGCGGCCAGGATGGCCGCGCTCCGCCTGGGGCGGTGGGGCCATTTTGCCGGGCATCTGTTTGTCGTTACAATCACGCCCTCGTGGCCGCGCCCAAGCGGGGCGCGGTAGGAGACGGCCTTATGACGAGCGTAGATACGTGGGTGGTGGCGCCTACGTATAATGAAGCCGACAACCTGGATGAGCTGCTGACGCAACTGCTGGCGCTGCCGGCGCGCCTGGGGGTGTTGGTGGTGGACGATAACTCGCCCGACGGCACCGGAGCCATGGCCGACGCCTGGGCGCAGCGCGAGCCACAGCGCGTGCGCGTGGTGCACCGCGCCAGTAAGATGGGCCTGGGCACGGCTTACATTGCCGGCTTTCGGCAGGCGCTGGAGATGGGCGCGGACTATGTGATGACCATGGACGCCGACTTCTCGCACAACCCGCGCTACATTCCGGCGATGCTGCACATGGCGCGCGAGAAGCATGTGGTGATTGGCTCGCGCTATGTGCGCGGCGGCGGCACGCGCAATTGCAGCTGGAAACGGATCTTGCTCAGCCGCCTGGCCAACTTCGTGGCGCGCGCCCTGCTGGGGCTGCAGGCGCGCGACGCCACCGCCGGCTTTCGCCTGTATCACAGCGACGTGCTGCGCAGCATCCCCCTGGGGCAGATCTTCTCTAGCGGCTACTCCTTCCTGGTAGAAATGCTGTTCATGTGCCAGCGCCGCGGCTGGTCGATTGGCGAGACGCCGATCATTTTTGAAGATCGGCGCAAGGGCCAGACCAAGATTTCGCGCAACGAGATTTTTAAGGCGCAGTATACGGTGCTGCGCCTGTTTTTGCGCCGTATTCGCGGCGGCGAGCCGCGCCGGCCGCCTGTACCGATGACCACACCTTCTTCTTCGTCGTCGTGAAGACGCAGTATGTCCATTGCAGCCTGTGCGGTCGGGATACGTGGCGCGTGCGTTTTCCCCCAACGCTGCAGCACAACCAGGAGCCAGACCTGGCAACCTTCCGCTGCACCAGCAGCGGTTATGGGCAGCATGCGCAGATTGTACAATGCTGCTATTGCGGCTATGTGTATGCCAACCCACGCTGGGTGCGCGATGAGCTGCTGCAGGCCTATGCGGCTGTGCAGGACGAGACATATGTGCGCGAGCGGGCCGGGCGCGAGTTGACCTTCCGCCGCCACCTGGCTGCCCTGCAGCGCTACACGGGCGCGCCGCAGGGACGGCGCTTGCTGGACGTGGGCGCTTATATCGGCGTCTTTGTGGAGGTGGCGCGCGAGGCGGGCTGGGAGGCCATCGGCGTGGAGCCTTCGCAGTGGGCCGTGGCCATGGCCCGGCAGCGTGGGCTGCCGGTGCGCCAGGGCACGCAAGAGGCGCTGGCGGGGGAGGCCGGCAGCTTTGACGTGGTGACGATGTGGGACGTGATCGAGCACCTGGACGATCCGCCGCGGGAGCTGGCGCAGGCGCGCCGCCTGCTGAAAGCGGGCGGCCTGATCGCCGTGCATACGATGGATGTGGACAGCCTGATGGCGCGGCTGATGGGCCGCCGCTGGCCGTGGCTGATGGAGATGCACATCCATTACTTTTCGCGGCGCACGCTGGCGCAGATGCTGCAAAAGGCGGGTTTTGAGGTGCTGGCAGCGGGGGCGCAGGGGCGCTACTTGCGGCTGGGCTACCTGGCCTCGCGGCTGGAAGGCTTAAACCCGGCGCTGGGGGCGGGCGCCGTGCGCCTGTGCCAGCGCCTGGGCCTGGACGGTGTGGCCATTCCGGTGAATTTCGGCGATTTGTTCACGGTTTACGCGCGGCGCTCAGAATGACTATACCATGAGGCTATTGCCTCGTGGGCCGGGCGTGGCTAACCTGGGGCCTGTAGGGCGGGCTAAGGCGGCATCGACCGTGTCGCTAGAATGATGTGACGCATATGGCGGATAAGCAGAAGAGCTGGAAAGCGTGGCTGCGCGAGCTGTGGTGGATTGCCCTGCTGGGCCTGCTGGTGCACGCTTTCTGGGCGGCGCGCCTGCAGCAGCCTTCTTATTTTGACGCCTACTATTACACCACCAATGGGCAGCGGCTGGCGCAGGGGCACGGCTTCACCGAAGAGATCATCTGGCAATATTTAGACCAACCACAAGGCCTACCGGCGCCCAGCCACACCTACTGGATGCCGCTGACCTCGATGATGGCCGCGGCGGGCTACGCCCTGGGCGGCAGCTTTCGCGCGGCGCAGGTCCCTTTCTGGCTGCTGGCCGGCCTGCTGCCGCTGCTGGCCTACGCCATTAGCTGGCAGCTTGGCGGCAAGCGCGGCCAGGCGCGCACTGCCGCGCTGCTGACCATGGCCGGCGGCTATTATGCCGCCTATTGGGCGCAGCCGACCACGTTTGCGCCCTTCGCCTGGGCCGGCGGCGGCTGCTTGCTGGCCCTGGCCGTGGCGCGGCGCAAGGGCGCGGCCGGCGGCGCGCGGCGGCAGGAGTGGCCCTGGTGGCTGCTGGCCGGCCTGGGCGCGGGGCTGGCGCACCTCACGCGCGCCGACGGCCTGCTGATCGCGGCCGTGGCCGGGCTGACCTGGCTGCTGCAGGCCAGGGAAACGTGGCGCGGGCGCCGCGCGCTGCCCTGGGCCGCGGCGGGCCTGCTGGCGGCGGGCTACCTGGCGGTGATGGGGCCCTGGTTCTACCATACCTGGCGCGTGACCGGGCAGCCGATGTCCACCGTGGGCGCGCAGACGCTATTTCTAACCGATTATGACGACCTATTCGCCTACGGCCGCCAGTTCGATTGGCGCCATTATATGGCCTGGGGCTGGGCCAACATTTTGCGCTCCAAGCTGGCGGCGCTGTGGCTGGCGCTGCAGACCTACGTGGCCGTGATTGGCTTGCTGATTTTTGGCTTCTTTGCCGCCGCGGCCTGGCTGGCGGCGCGTGGGGAGCGCCGGCGTTTCTTGCAAGCGCCAGCGTGTTATGGGGCCATTCTGTTCGTGGCCATGAGCCTGATCTTTACCTTTCCCGGGCAGCGCGGCAGCCTGCTGCACTCCTCGACGGCTCTGTGGCCGTGGTCGATGGCCCTGGCCGCGGCGGGGATCGAGCAGAGCATCGGCTGGGTTGCGGCACGGCGGCGGCGCTGGCGCGAGCAGAGTGCGCTCTCCTTTTTCAGCGTGGCCTTCGTCCTGCTGGCCTTCGCCCTGACGCCCGTGGTGGCCCTGGGGCAGCCGCTGCGCGTAGAAGAGGCGGCCATTTACAGCGAGATGGCGACGCTGATGCCTCCCGGCGCGGTGGTGATGGCCAGCGACCCGCCTGGCCTACACTATCACAGCGGGCTGCCGGCCGTGGTGACGCCCAATGAAGGGCCAGAAGGCATGCTGGCTGCGGCCAGGCAGTTCGGCGCGACCTATTTGCTATTAGATAAAGGCCACCCGCAGCCGCTGGCCGCGGTCTATGAGGGCAGCGACCCGCTGACGCCGCCGCTGGTGCACGATTTTGGCAACGGCATCCGCCTCTACCGGCTGGACGGCGCACAGGAGAGCGGCCGCTGATGCGCCGCGCGCCTTATGTGGCGGCCCTGGCGGCCCTGGCCCTGTACCTGGCTCTTTCGGCGGCAGGCGCGGGGCCGGGCATGCCCCTGGACGACGGCTGGATCCACCTGACCTATGCGCGCAACCTGGCGCGGCACGGGCAGCTCGCCTTTGTGCCCGGCGCGCCCAGCGCGGGTTCCACGTCGCCGCTGTGGAGCGTGGCGCTGGCCGTGGGTTACCTGCTGGGCGCGCCGGGCCTGTGGTGGGCCTTCGCCCTGGGCGCTGCGGCTTTTGTGGCGCTGATATGGGCCGTCATGCGCCTGTGGCGCCTGCTGTGGCCGGCCTATGCGCGGCGCGATTGGACCGCGGGCCTGGCGCTGGCGCTCAGCTGGCCTCTGGTGTGGGCCGCGGGCAGCGGCATGGAGACGCTGCTGTTTATCGCCCTGGGTTTTGTGCTGCTGGCCGACTATATGCAGGAGCGGGCCGGCGCGGCGCGCCTGGGCCTGCTGGCGGGCCTGCTGGTGCTGGCACGGCCCGAAGGGGTGATCCTCGCGGCGCTGATCGCCGCGGCCATGGCTCTGCAGGCCCAGTGGCGCCGCCTGGCCATTTTTGGCGCGGCGGGCGTGGCGCCCTTGCTGCCCTACTTCTGGTTTAACCTGGCGCTGAGCGGCGAGCTGTGGCCCAATACCTTTTACGCCAAACAGACGGAGTACGCCGCGCTGCTGGCGCGGCCGCTGCCGCAGCGCTTCTTGCAGCTCCTTTATTACAGCCTGGGTGGCGCGGCCGAAGGCTGGCGCGGCATCAGCGGCGCGCACCTGGCGCTGGCGCCGGGGTTGACGCTGGCCGGCTGGCGCAGCCTGCGCGACGACGCAGCGCAGCGCCGCCTGTGGCGCACGCTGCCGCTGCTGTGGGCCGGCGGGCACATCCTGGCCTATGCGCTGCGGCTGCCCGTGACCTACCAGCACGGCCGCTACCTGTGGGCGGCCATTCCCGTGTGGACGCTGCTGGGCCTGGGGGGCTGGGCCGGCATATTAGGCGCCATGCAGCGCCGCAGGCCGCCGGGCAGAATCATGGCGCGCACGCTGGCCGCCGTGTTTGCCGCGCTGCTGCTATTCTTTCTGCTGCTGGGCGCTGTGTCGTATGCCGAGGACGTGGCCTTTGTGCAGCATGAGATGGTAGACGTGGCCCTGTGGCTGCGCGACCACACGCCGCCGGAAGCGCTGGTGGCGGCGCACGACATTGGGGCGCTGGGCTACTTCGCCGGCCGGCCGCTGCTGGACCTGGCAGGGCTGGTGACGCCGGAGGTTATCCCCTTGCTGCACGACGAGGCGCAGCTCGCGCGCTATGTGCAGGCGCAGGGGGCAGATTACCTGGTGACTGCGCCGGGCTGGCCTTACGAGGCGCTGATCGCTAGCGCGGACGCTGTGCTGCTGTACGACACGGGCTATGCCTGGACGCGCCAGCATGGGTTCAACAACATGGCCGTTTATGGCTTGCAAGGGGCGGCGCGCTAAGGCACGCCAGATGGAAATTAGGGATGATAGTACCATCTGCGCCGTTTGATTCGGTTTTTTGCTTCATGGTATACTGATCTTGCCCGGCAGCGTGCAGAACGCTGCTTCATACTCGCCCACTTTGTGATCGTATTGGAGGTTCCTGTGACTCGTGATATTCGCATTATGATTGTAGATGACCATCCCCTATTCCGGCAGGGGCTGCGTGATGTGCTGGAGACCGAGCAGCATATTGACGTCGTCGGGGAGGCCGCCGACGGGGAACAGGCGATCAGCGTCGCCGACCAGTTGCGGCCGGATGTTATCCTCATGGACATCAACCTGCCGACGATGAACGGGTTGCAAGTGACCCGCGAAATTAAGTCGCGCCGGCCGCGCACCAACTTCGTGATGATTACGGGCTATGACGACGCGGAGCAGGTTTTCCACGCCTTGCGCGTGGGCGCGTCGGCCTATTGCCCTAAAGACATCACGCCGGAGGCCTTGATCCGCGTGATTGTGGCCGTGCATAATGGCCACTTCGTGGTGGACGAGAAGGTGATGTCCCACGAAGAGCTGGTCAAGTGGCTGGAGCATAAGGTCGGCCGGCTGGGCCGCGAGCTTGGCGCCGACGTGGACGAATATCTGGCGCCGCTTTCGCCGCGCGAGATGGAAATTCTGGAGCAGGTGACTCGCGGCATGAGCAACAAAGAGATCGCCTATAACCTGGGAATCAGCCACCAGACGGTGAAGAACCATATGACCTCGATATTGCGCAAGCTGCGTGTGGACGACCGCACGCAGGCGGCGGTCTATGCGCTCAGCCGTGGCTGGGTGCGACTGGAGAATATGCGTGGATAGCAACGGAGACGACAGCTTAACCTTTCAAAGCTTTCTGGAAGATACGTTTACCGATTTCGAGCAAACGCAGATCCAATTGCGCGAGATCGATGTGCTGATCAAGCAAAGCGCGGCGGAGGTGGAGCGGCTGGCGCAGCGGCACGCGCAGATGACCAACTACGTGCGCCAGTTGCAGACCAACTTCGATACCGTGCCGCGCGAGGATATTCGCGAAGGCTACGAAGCGCAGCACAACGCCCAACAGCGCCTGTTCACGATGCGCGGGCAGCTAGAGAAGCTGCAAAGCGATCAGCGCAACCTGGAGCGGCTGGCCGACCTGCAAAGGAAGCTGTTGGAGCTGAGCGAAGCCGGCGGTATGCTGCCGCGCTCGTCGCAGGTGCGCCTGCCGCGCGACCGCTCTAACGTGGTGCGTGTGGTGCAGGTGGAAGAGTCGGCGCGGCAAAGCCTGGTGCGGCGCATGCACGACGGGCCGGCCTCCTCGCTGAGCAACTTCATCTTGCAGGCCGAGATTTGCCAGCGCTTGTTCGACAAGAACCCCGACCGCGCACGCGCCGAGCTGAATGCGCTCAAGGCCACAGCGGCGAGCACCTTTGAGACGGTGAAGGATTTTATCTTCGAGCTGCGGCCGATGATGCTCGACGATCTGGGCGTGGTGCCCACGCTGCGGCGCTATGTGGAGACGCTGCAGGAAAAGGATGGGCCGCAGATTTCGATCACGGTGACGGGCATTGAGCGCCGCCTGGAGGGCCACGTGGAAATCACTGTGTTCCGCGCGGTGCAGGAGCTGCTGAACAACGCGCGGCGCCACGCGCGCGCCACGCAGGTGCAGGTGCTATTGGACCTGACGCAAGAGCGGCTGCTGGCCGTGGTGGAGGACAACGGCAGCGGCTTCAATGTCGAAGAGGCGCTGGGCAACACCGACAGCAACCGGCCCATCGGCCTGACCACCATCCGCGAGCGCATCGAGATGCTGGGCGGCGAGCTGAATGTGCAGAGCAACCTGGGCAGCGGCACGCGCACTGAGTTTGTGCTGCCGCTGCAGCCGGAGCAGGCCGATGAGATCGGCGCCGAAGGCGAGCGGGGCGCCTAACTGAGTACCACAATCCTATTGTGTGGCCTATGGGGAGTGGTTAGAATGTGGGGTATAAGTAGAGTGATTCGCGCAAGCGAGCTGATTGTCAAATTTTATTCCATTCGCTTTTATCTTAAGGAGGTAAAGCATCATGTTGTTCCTACACCGTGAAGAAGGCCAGGGTCTGGTCGAGTATGCTCTGATTCTCGTGCTGGTAGCCATTGTGGTCATCGCCATTCTGACTATCCTTGGCCCGCAGATCGGCGAGGTGTTCAGCCGCATCACCCAGGAAATGGGTCGTCCTCTTCAGTAACAATAACAATTCATCGATTTTAATCTTTTAAGTAAAGGTGGCGGGCGCTATCAGATGATAGGGCCCGCTTTCTTTTTGTTTGATGAAGTGTGATGAGGGCGTATGCGAAAATGGTACCTAGTCGCAGCCGTCGTCTTGACTTTGACCCCTGGCATAGTATGATGGACAGCAGCAGGTGGAGCGCGCCTGCGCCAGCTTATGAAGTCAGCTTTGAAACAACTTTCTGCGGGATAAAGAATGTCAGACAAAATCCGCGTTTTAATAGTGGACGACCTGCCCGAGACTCGAGAGAATGTGCGCAAGCTGCTGCAATTCGAGTCGGATATCGACGTGATCGCCCAGGCGGGCAACGGCGAGCAGGCGGTGGAGCTGGCTCGCCAGCACCGGCCCGACATCATTCTCATGGATATCAACATGCCCGGGCTGGACGGCATCGCCGCCAGCCAGGCCGTTGTGCAGTTCGTGCCTTCGGCGCAGATCATCATCATGTCGGTGCAAAGCGAGGCCGACTATCTGCGCCGGGCCATGCTTGCCGGCGCCCGCGACTTCCTGATGAAGCCGTTCTCTGGCGACGAGCTGGTGACGGCCATCCGGCGCGTGCATACCATGCGGCCGGCGGTGCGCGAAGTGGCCCCGGTGCAGCAGGCGGAGCGCACAGACCGCGGCGGGCGCGCGCCCGCGCGGCGTGAAGCGAATATCATCTCTGTCTACAGCCCCAAAGGCGGCAGCGGCTGCACGACCATCGCCGTGAACCTGGCCGTGGCCCTGGCGGACAACGGCCATCGTACCTTGCTCATCGACGGCAGCCTGCAGTTTGGCGACGTGGCCATCATGCTGGACCTGAAGCCCTCCACGTCTATCGCCGACCTGGCGGACCGTATGGTGGAGCTGGACGCCGACCTGGTGAGCAGCGTGCTGGTGGCGCACAGCAGCGGCCTGCGCGTGCTCATGGCGCCGCCGCGGCCAGAGATGGCCGACCTGGTGAGCGAAGATAAGATTAAGCCGCTGCTGGAGATATTGCGCGCGCAGTTTGAATATATCGTCATCGACACCAGCTCCAGCCTCAACGACGTGGCGCTGGCGATGCTCGACGCCTCCGACCGCATCTTCCTGGTGACGCAGCAGAGCCTGCCGACCTTAAAGAATGTGAGCCGCTTCTTCGACCTGGCGGAGACCTTGAATTACGAGCGGCAGAAGGTGCTGCTCATCGTGAACCGGGCGTCGGATAAGCTGGGCATTACGGTGAAGGACATCGGCGACACGCTAAAACGCCCGGTGATCGCCACCATTCCGGCCGACGAAGAGGCCGTGATGCGCGCCGCCGACCAGGGGCGGCCGCTGGTGACCAGCAAAACGAAGAAACGACCGATTGCCACAGCCTTGGCGCACCTGGCCGAGCTGACGGTAACCGAGTTTGACCCCAACAAAGAAATCGAAGACAAAGCGCAGCAAAGCGCCAGGCCGGGCTTTTTCCGGCGTTTGTTTGGCGGCGGGCGCCACTCTGAGGCCTTAGGTTAAGATCACAGCACAAGCCGCGTAACGGTAATGGGAGAGGGAACGTGTCACTCTTAAAACGTATCGAGAACAACCAGGAGCAGGCTTTATCGCAAAATCGGGGATCGAAGCTGCAGGAGCTGCGCGTGAAGCGCGCCTCGCCCAGCCCCGGTTCGCGCGATGCTTTTGTGGACCTGAAGAACCGCATTCAGCAAAAGCTGATCGCGGAGCTGGACCCCAGCATCGACATTTCGCAGACCACAGAAGTGCGCGCGACCATTCAGGAAATGTTCGAGACGATGCTCGTGGAAGAGCAGATCGTGCTCAGCCGCAACGAAAAGCGGGTGCTGTTTGAGCAGATCGTCGCCGAAATCCTGGGCTTCGGCCCGCTGGAGAAGTTTCTCAACGTCGAGGGCATCACGGAAATCATGGTCAACGGCCCGCGCCACGTCTATATCGAGCGCGAGGGCAAGCTGCAGCGGGTGAATACGCTGTTTGAGGATGATGAGCACCTGATGCGCATCATCGACCGCATTGTCGCGCCCCTTGGCCGGCGCATCGACGAAGGCTCCCCCATGGTCGACGCCCGCCTGCCCGACGGCTCGCGCGTCAATGCCGTGATTCCGCCGATCTCGATCAACGGCCCGGCGCTGACCATCCGCCTCTTCTCCAAGATTCCGCTGACGATTGATAACCTGGTGGAGTATGGCTCGATCACGCGCGAAGCGGTGGATTTCTTGCGCGCCTGCATCCTGTCCAGGCTCAACCTGGTGGTGTCGGGCGGTACGGGCTCTGGTAAGACGACGCTGCTCAACATTCTTTCTAACTTCATTCCCGACGGCGACCGCATTGTGACCATCGAAAACGCCGCGGAGCTGCAGTTGCGCCAGGAGCACGTGGTGACCCTGGAGTCGCGCCCGCCGAACGTGGAAGGCCGCGGTGAGGTTTCCATTCGCGACCTGGTGGTGAACTCGCTGCGTATGCGCCCCGACCGCATTGTGGTGGGCGAGGTGCGCAGCGGCGAGGCGCTGGACATGCTGCAGGCGATGAACACGGGCCACGACGGCAGCCTGACTACGCTGCACGCCAACAGCCCGCGCGATGCGCTGGCGCGCCTGGAGACGATGGTGCTGATGGCCGGCATGGAGCTGCCGCACCGCGCCATCCGCGAGCAAATCGCCTCGGCCCTGGACCTCATCGTGCACACCGACCGCATGCGCGACGGCACGCGCAAGGTGGTCTCCATTAGCGAAGTGCAGGGCATGGAAGGCGACGTGATTACCATGTCGGAGATTTTCCGCTTTGAGCAGACGAGCATCGAAGATGGTAAGGTGATCGGCCGTCTGCGCCCGACGGGCCTGCGGCCCAAGTTTATGTACAAGATCCGTGAAGCGGGTATCATGCTGCCGCCGTCGATCTTCGGCATTGGCGTGCGCGGCTAAGCGTAGCGTATAGGAGTAAGCATATGCCGCCTCTATGGCTGTTATTGCTGGGCGCCATTGGCTTAATGATGATGTTCGGAGCGGGCCTTGCTCTGTTGAGCGGCGGGCGCACCGACGTGAGCCAGCGCATGCAGGAGTTCGTTGCCGTGGGCGATGCGAGCATGATCGACCCCGAGCAGTTCGAGATGGCGCGCCCGGACATGGCCGACCGCCTGGACGTGGCCCTATCGGGCCGCGGCTTCTTCGAGCCTATCCGCAAGCGCATTGCCATGGCCGACGTGAAGCTGCGCGTGAGCGAATATATGGTCTTGCAGGTGCTGGTGGCTTTTGTCACAGCCGCCGTGGCCTACTTTGTGCTGAACGCCAACATTGTGCTGGTGATCGTGGCTTTCGTGGTGGGCCTGCGCCTGCCGCGCATGTACATTGGCTACATGGCCAATCGCCGCCTGCATACGTTTGAAGGCCAGTTGAGCGATACGCTGAACCTGTGGGTGAACGCCATTCGTTCTGGTTACAGCGTGCTGCAGGGGATGGAAGCCATCGCCACCGAGCTGCCGGCGCCGGTGTCTAAGGAGTTTGAGCGCGTGGTTCAGGAAGTGCGCCTGGGCCTCAGCCTGGAGCAGGGCCTGGCCAACATGCTGCGGCGCATGCCCAGTGAGGACCTGGACCTGATTATCACGGCGGTGAACATCCAGCGCGAAGTTGGCGGCAACCTGGCAGAAATTCTGGACATCATCAGCTACACTATCCGCGAGCGCGTGCGTATTAAGGGCGAGATCCGCACGCTGACGGCGCAGGGGCGGCTGACAGGCTGGATCATCAGCCTGTTGCCCGTGGGCCTGGCGCTGGTGCTTTACTCGATCAACCCCGAGTATGGCGGGCAAATGCTGGTGAAAGAGCCGCCATTTCTCATTCCCGGTGTGTTCCCCTGCGGCTGGTTAGTCCTGGGCCTGGGCGGCCTGATGATTGTGTTTGGTGTGCTGGCGATCCGTAAGGTCGTCGATATCGAGGTTTAGCAGTGGTGATGCGAATTGACGGCGTTCATTCGGCGCGTGAAGGAAGCGCCGGCTTTGCGGAGGTGCTGAGATGCCTGCTGGGCTGATACTTGTTACGGCGATTGGCGCTATCTTGATCATTTTTGCCAGCGTGATGCTGATGCGGCGAGCAGAAGAGGATCCGCTGGGCGCGCGCATTGAGCAGTATGCGGCGCGTGAGGAGCTGGTGACGATTGAAGAGATCGAGCTGTCGCTGCCGATCACCGATCGCATCTTCATCCCCATGCTGCGCGGCGTGGGCGCTTTTGTCACGCGCCTGGCGCCACAATCTACCCTGGAGCGCACGGCGCTGCAGCTAAAGCTGGCAGGCAGCCCGCGTAATATGTCGGCGGCCGAATTCTGGGCCATTCGCGGCGCGGCCACGGTGGTCATGGGCGTGCTGACCTTTTTCATCATGAACAATTTCGGCGCGGAGCCCCGGCAGCGGCTGCTGTACACGCTGGGCGGCACGGCCCTGGGCTTTATGCTGCCGCAGCTCTGGCTGCGCTCGGTGATCGACCGCCGCAAGCAGGCAATCATCAAAAAGCTGCCCGACGCCCTGGACCTGATGACCATCTGCGTCGACGCCGGCCTGACTTTCGACGGCGCCATGGATCGCGTCTATTCCAAGTGGCGCGACCCGCTCTCGATGGAGTTTGGGCGCGTGATTTATGAGATGCAGCTGGGCAAGTCGCGGCGACAGGCGCTGCGCGATATGGTCGATCGCATCGACGTGGCCGATGTGACCAGCTTCGTGGCCTCTGTGCTGCAGGCCGACCAGCTGGGCGTGAGCATCGGCAAGGTGCTGCGCATCCAGTCGGAGCAGATGCGCGTGCGGCGGCGGCAGCGCGCCGAAGAAAAGGCGCAGCAAGCGCCGATTAAGATGCTGTTCCCCCTGGTATTCCTGATTTTCCCCGCCATGTTTATTGTGCTGCTGGGCCCGGCCGGCTTCCAGGTGTATCGCAGCGGCGCCCTAGAGGCGCTGACGGGGTAGAGGTCCGCCCCTTGTTTGTGGCAGGCAAGCGACGCGAAGACGTGTGGCGCCGCCTGCGCGGTTACGCAGACAAGGCGCTGCACCTGCTCTTACCGCCGGCGTGTGTGGTTTGCCGCCGGCCGGGGGCCATCATCTGCCAGGGCTGTGAAAGTAGCCTGACGTTCTTTAGCCCAGAAGCCTGCCCGGGCTGCGGGCGGCGACTGCCTGCCCCGGGCCTGCCCTGCGCCTGGTGCGGCGGCCGGATGCGCCCGCTGCGCGAGATTCGCGCCGTGTGCCGCTTTGAGGGCGCAGCGCAAGCGGCCGTTCATGCCCTGAAATATGATGGCCTGTTTGGCGTGGCGCAGCCGCTGGGAGCCATGATGGCCGCGCGCTACCCACCGTGGCGCCAGGCGCCGCACATGGCCATCGCCATCCCCTTACACCCTGAACGAGTTCGAGAAAGAGGTTATAATCAGGCCACGCACCTGGCGCGCCGGCTGTGCCGTGAGGTCGGCTTGCCGTTGGACGAAGGCGCCCTGTGGCGCACGCGCAATACAGCGCCGCAGGTGGGCCTCAGCCGTTCTGAGCGCCGGCAGAATGTGGCCGGGGCCTTCGCCGCCGACGCCGAGCGCGTGCGCGGCAAGCGGCTGCTGTTGATAGACGACGTGTGTACTAGCGGAGCCACGCTGGCGGCGGCGGCCGAAGCGTTGTTAGAGAGCGGCGCGACCGGCGTGAGCGCCTACTGTTTTGCTCGCCCGCTGCCCCAGGGCAGCGTTTGAATGGATCAACTGCCAGGCCCTGTGCCTGGCTTCAGAAAACAACCAGCGGCAGCGTCCCACCATTGCGCGCTTGCCGCCGGCGGACATAAAAAAGGAGACAACGGATGGAGATCTTGATTGAGAGTCGCAGCATAGAGCTTACGGATCGTTTGCGCAACTATGTGGAAAAGAAGACGACGCGCCTGGATCGTTATATGCCCAATATTGCCGAAGTGCGCGTGGAGCTTTCGGAGGAAAATACGCGCAGCGCCGGCACGCAGCATATTGCGCAGATCACGCTGCGTGAAGAGCGGGGAACCATTTTGCGCGCAGAAGAGCGCAGCAGCGATATGTTTGGCGCCGTCGATGCGGTTGTCGACAAGCTTTACCGGCAGATCAACCGCTATCGCGGCAAGCGCCGCCGCAATCGGCGCGGCGGCAGCAACGATGAGTTCACGGGCTTCGAGCCTCTGCCGCTGGATTTCGACGAGCTGGATGAGCAGCAGGGCTCGGAAATTGTGCGGCGCAAGCGCTTTCCGCTGCAGCCGATGTCGCCCGAGGAAGCAGCGGACCAGATGGAGCTGCTGGGGCATGACTTTTTCATTTTCTTTAACCCTGATGAGCAGGCCGTGAATGTGATTTATCGCCGGCATGATGGTGATTACGGTTTGTTGTTGCCGGATTTAGATTAACGATGTTTTTTCGGGAATGGCTGGAAGAAGGTTCGTAGTGGCGCGATTGATCGCGCCGGGGACGGGCAATGAATTGCCCAACTACGAGCCTTTGGTGCGGCTTTTATGATTACGACTGTCGTGATGGTGGGGGCGGAAGTTGAGGGCGGGGGGCCTGTTTCGTGGATCGCGAGCGCGCGGCGGGCGGCGGCGGCCGACTTGCTGGCGATGCTGGCGCGCCAGCCGCTTACGTCGCGCGTGATCCTCGTATCGCCGCAGCTTGGCGAGTTGGCGGCGCTGCCCATGAGCCACTACGTACAGAGCGAGCCGGGCAGCCTGCACGTGGGCCAGACGCTGGCGGCCCTGGTGCAGGCCTATAATATCGAGCGCCTGCTGTACCTGGGCGGTGGTGCGGCGCCCTTGCTGCCAGAAGCAGCGCTGGCCGATGTGCTGCAGCGGCTGGCCACAGCCGAGGCGCTGGTGATTACCAACAACCAGTTCGCCAGCGACTGGCTGGCGCTGGCGCCGGCGACGACTATCGCACAGTGGACAGAACGGCTGCCGCGCGACAACATGCTGGGCTGGGTGCTGTCGGCCGAAGCAGGCTTGCCCGTGGAGACGTTGCCCCCGGCGGCGAGCAGCCGCCTGGATATCGATACACCCGTGGACCTGCTGGCGCTGCGCCTGCATCCCGGAGTGCAGGGCCATTTGCGCGCCTACCTGGCGGATCTGCCCTTGCCTGCGGCGCGCGTGCGCCAGGCGCTGGCGGTGCTGGCCACGCCGGCGAGCCACATCTTTGTCGCCGGCCGCTTGGGGCCCGACGTGTGGTCGGCCATGAACCGCGCCACGCGCTCGTGGCTGCGCGTCGTTTCTGAGGAGCGGGGTATGGTGTCCAGCGGGCGACAGGAGCGCGGCGAGGCGCGCTCGCTGTTGGCGGCGCATGTGGCGGCGGTGGGTATCAAACCATTTTTCGAGATGTTAGGCCAGTGGGCCGAAGCGGCGTTCATCGACACGCGCGTGCTGCTGGCGCACCACGGCCTGTGGCCCGACGACAGGAGCCGCTTTGCGTCGGACCTGGGGCGCCTGGAAGAGATCGACGACGACTGGCTGCGGGCCTTTAGCGAGGCGGCTTATGAGGCGCCCATTCCCGTGGTGCTGGGCGGGCACGGCCTGATGGCGGGGGCCATGCTGGCCTTCTGCGAGTTACTGGAGAATGAGAAGGGTGGGGCTACGCCTGCTGCGGCCGGTCGTCGATAAGCGGCTGTAGGGCGCGCCACAGGGGCGAGTCCTGGCGCTGGCCGCGCTGGTCCAGGGTTCCGGCGGAGAGAATCACGCCGTCGCGGCAGCGCACGGCCAGGCCGCGAATTATATGGCTGAGCATCTCGTTGCGCCGCTGGTAGGCATCGGCCAGCGTCCAGGCGCGCCCGGCGGGCCAGTCGGGCGCCAGCACGAACGGGTTGCTCAGCGGCTGCTGGGGAATATCCCACCAGGTGGGGCTGCTCACGTCGAACCAGAGCTGCACGCGGCTGGTCTCCTGCGAAAGTAAGTAGCCATGAATGGTGGTCACCAGCACGCCGCGCTGCAGGGGCGGCTCGCTCATCTCCGGTGGGTCGGTAGTCACCAGCCCTTCATCCACGGCGGCGAGCAAGGCGCGGCCGCGTGCGGCGGCGTCTTCTAGCTCCATGGCCGGCGCGCTTTCCAGCAGGCGCGTGGCCAGGCCGGTGAGCCAGGCGGCGAGCGGCGCGGCTTCATGGTCCTGGAAGGCGGGCGGCGACTGCAAGGCGGTTGTGAGCTGCTGCAGAAAGTCGGGCAAGGGCAGCCGGCTGTGCGCCTCCAGCCACGCCAGCAGTTGCTGCAGGGCCTCTACCTGCTGCTCTCCGGCGCGCTCGACGAGCTGCGCATCGAGGGCCGCGGGCTCAGCCATCACGCCAGCAGACGGCTCGTAAAGCGCCTCGGTGAGCAGCGTGGCCCGCGCGGGGTCCAGGCCGGCGATGGTCAGCGACAACGCCTCGGCGACGTCGTAGGCCGGCGGCGGGCGTTGCCATTCGGGGTGCGCCAGGGCTAGCAGCGTGAGCCAGGCGCGCACGAGCGGTTCGTCGCGCGGGCTGCTGCGCCGGCGCAAGAGGGAGAACGGCAGGCCCTCGCGGCGCAGGGCCGCCGCGAGCGTGTAGCGCAGCGCGCCGTCGAGGCCGGGGGTGATGATCGCCGCGTCTTGCGGCGCGATACTGAAGCGCATGAGCACGTCGGCCAGGCGCTGCACGGCATTTTGCGCCATTTCGTGGCGGTAGCGGCCCTGGGCCACGTCGAGAATGGCGCGCGGGGCCTGCTCCACGGTCAGCGGCGCTTCGCGCTGCGCGGCAGAGAGCAGGCGGTTCTCGACGGCATTGGCCAGATGCACCAGCGGCGTGCTGCTGACAAACTGCTGCTCGAAGGTCAGCGACTGGCGGCATAGCTCGCCGAAAGCGGCTGCGCCACCGGGATGGGCCGAGAGCAATTGCTTGTAACCCCCGCCATGGTCATGCACGATGGCCGCCGACTGCACCACGTCGAGCAGGCTGGCCACAAATTGCTGGCCGGCGGCCGTCTGCTCTTCGACGTTGTCTACCAGCAGGTGCCGGAAACGCTCGCGAAAGTAGCGGTGGAACTCGGGATGCTGTAGAAGCTGCGTATCGAAGACGCGCACGGCCAGCGACACGTCGATCAGGCTGTGGCGGCGGCAATGGGCGCGAAAGGTCTGGGCGGCGCGCATCGCGTCTCGGATGTGGCGCGCCGCGTCGGGTTCGCCGGCGGCGCTCTGCAACTGGCGCTGCGCGGCGTCGTCGAGGGAGAGGCGATTGAGCGCGGCGCGGTTCAGGTTGTCGAGCGCCTGGCTGACGATCTGCTGCGGGCGCATGGTGATGCCGGCAAAAGCGCCTTCGTTCAGCATGTCGCCCACAATGCGCCACATCAGAAGCTGGGCCATGTCGTAGTGGATGTAGCGCGGCGGCTGGAAAGGGCGCTCGAAACCGGCCGGGCGCGCGATGAGCGGCCAGAATTGCTGCACCATCTCGCGCGCCAGGTAGGTGAAGGTGGTGGCGTGCAGGTGATGCAGTCCGTCGCTATCGCCGTCGTCGAGCTGCTGCTGTAAGAATATATGGATGCGGCGGCGGTCGGCGGCCTCGGCGAGCAGGATCAGGATAGAGTAGGGGCTTTCGCCCTCCTGCAGCAGGCGGGCCAGGCGGTGGAGCAGGGCCGTGGTCTTGCCGCTGCCTGCCTGCCCCTGGAGAAACAGAGAGCCGGGCGCAGCAATGGCTGCCTGCTGCGTCGCGGTGAGGGATTGCGGCTGGGGGCTACTAGGTTGCTGCATAGCGAGGCTTAGCGCTGGCGGAAGCGCAGGCGGACCTTGCCCAGGAAGACGTCGTCGCCGTCGAAGAGCTGCGCGCCGTAGTCGGGCACTTCCTGGTCGTTGACCCAGGTGCCGCTGGTGCTGTCGTCGTCGTAAATGCGGTAGGCGTGCCCATCCCATAAGATAGAGGCGTGCAGGCGCGAGACGGTGATGTCTTGCTCGAAAGCCACGTCGGCCAGCGCCGGCGAGCGGCCCAGGCGCACTTCCTCGCTGCGCAGCGGAATATGGCTGGGCATTTCGGTGAGCGTCTCGACGACTTCAAGGTAGGCCTGCACAGGCAGCAGCGCGCCGGCCTGGTCATAGACGGCTTCGCTCTGCCGCGGAACGACTGGGGGTGGGACCTCGTGCGCCGGCGGCGCGCCGGCGCCTTCGATGCGCACCGGCTCGCGCTCGCCGCGGCCGCGCCGCCGCAACGAAGGCAGGGAACGGCCTTGCAGCAGGTAAAAGCCGGCCGCGCCGAGCAGGGCAAACACAAACAACGCGCCGCAGAGGGGAACCAGCAGCCGGCTGAATCCCGGCGCAGCCTCCAGGGCTTCGGGGATCTGGCGCTCGCCTTCCACTACGGTGAGCGTGATATCGGGGCTGACAGCCTGGATGCCCTGATCGTCGGTGATGGCCAACTGCAGGCGATTGTCGCCAAAGCTAAAGTTGGCGATGTCGGCCGTGAAGCGGGCCAGGCTGTTGGGCGGCACGTCCTGCACAAACTGCTCGTTGACCAACAGGCGGGCGCTTTGCACGCTGCGCTCGGCGCCGTCGAGCCAGCCGACCTGCGCGCCGAGCGTCAGGCGCACGGGCTGGTCGAGGTCGGGTAGCTGCAATGTGCGGCTGTCTGGCGGCACCGTGAGGGCCACGGTGGGCGAAGCGGCGTTAATGGTTACTTCGGCGCTGGACACGGCCCGCGGCTCGTTCACCAGGCTCAGCTCTACGGTAGCCGGGCCGCCGCTGAGCGCCGGCGGCGTGTAGCGCACAAGCTGCTGGGCGCGAAAGGCATTGAGGCGCTCCAGGATGGGTGTGAGCGACTCTGGCTGGTCGAGGCGCGCAGAAAGGCCATAGGCGTCGGAGGCCAACTGGATGAGATAGTTGCGCCCGGCTTCGCGGCCCACGGTGAGATCCGCGTTTTCCAGCCACACGGTGTGTACAGGGATGCCCAGCTCCACGGCGCGGCGAGCCACATCGCCAGCCTCTGCCTGTGTGCTGACGGCGTCAGTGCCGTCGGTGAAGACAACGATGGCCGGCGTCAGGTTGGCCGCCGGCCGGATCTGCTCCATGCTGTTCAACAGGTCCACGAGGCTATCGTAAAGGGCCGTGGGCCCGCTCTGCGGCTGAAAACCGCCCGAAAAGTAGTTGCGCACGCTGTTGTGAAAGGGCGTGGGCGGCAGGGCCTCGGCGGCGCCGTCTTCGGCCACGCGATAGATGGCCAGGTGGTCCATTTGCTCGCGCATGTAGGCCGGGCTGGCATACTGCTCGATGGCCTGCCGGATGGCCGGGAGCTGGTCGGCTACGCCGGGCGGCGCATCGATGAGGAAGATGGTGAAGGCGCCTACGTCGACCAAGCCGGCGACGTTCACTTCGCCGGCCGTCTCGCCGTCGTGGCGCACGACGATGCGCTCGGTTGCGAAGTTCAAAGGCGCGCCGTTGCGGTCCATGCCGTAGGCGCGCAGCGTTACCTGGGGCACGGTGCTGGCATCGGCGGAGGTGATGAAGACGCGCGCGTAGGCTTCAGCCGCGGGCTGTGCTTCGGCCGGCTCTTCATCGCCGGCGTCGCCATCTTGCGCGGCGACAGGCCGCGGGTTTGCCTGGACGGCAAAGAAGAGGATTATGACGAGCGCCACAATCGACAGGAGCAGTTGTCTCGCAGGATGGTGCACGCCGGGTGGCAGAGAGCTTCTCATCGAACTCCTCAGGGTCCTCTTTGGGTCACGATTACGCTTCCATGCAGCCTGACCGTATAATAGCAAACAGTGGAGGGAACGTAAACAAGCGTGATGCAGCGAGCAAGCGCCGCGACAACGCGGAGACGACTCTTTCTGGTGCTGGTCGCCAGCGCGCTTTGGCCGGCGATGTTGCTGGGCGCGCTGCGGCCGGCGCTCGCTCAGAGCGACCTGCCGCAGCGGCGACTGGAGATTGCGCGCCTGGACCTGGCGCAGTTCCCCACGGTGGGCGTCAATTTAATCGTCACCGACCGCCAGAGCCGGCCGGTGCGCGAGCTGCGCATGTTGCGCCTGCGCGAAAGCGGCGCGCCGATTGCCGATTATGAGCTGGCGCTGCAGACGGTAGGCACGGAGCTGATCATGGTGGTCGACGCCAACAGCCGCATCCAGGAGGCCGACGACGAAAGCGGCCTGACGCGGCTGCAAAAGGTTAAAGACAGCATCATGGCTTATGCCGGGCGCTTCATGGACCTGGCGGGGCGCGATCGGGTGACCGTGCTGGTGCCCGACGGCGAGGAGGGCCGGGCGCTGGCGGAGAACGTGGCGCTGCCGGCGGAGCTTATTGAGGCCGTGCAGGGTTATGATGCGGGCCGGCTGCCGCAGTCGCCGGTGATAGCCATGCTGGAGCAGGCCCTGGAGCGCGTCGCGGCGCAAAAGGCGGAGGGCCGCTTCCAGGCCATTGTGCTCTACAGCGACGGCAGCAGCCTGAATGAGGCCCGTTTTGGGCCACTCTTGCAACGGGCGCGCGAGTTGCAAACGCCGATTTTTGTGCTGCTGCTGGGCCTGGCCACGCCCAACGAGAACGCAGCGCAAGCGGCTTCGGCGCTGACGGCGCCCACGCGCGGCTTCTTTGCGCCCATGCCCCTGGCCTCAGATAGCAGCGAAGTGTTCCAGGTGATTGCCGACAACGGGGTGCAGGGCCAGCTTCGCTACCGCTCCAACGTGCGGCGCAGCGGCGCTTATTCGGTGACGGTGACGCTGGACAATTTGCGCGCAGACGCGACGCTGTCTGTGGAGCTGGCGCCGCCGTTGGTGCAGCTCCAGGCGCCAGACACGATCCGGCGGGCTGGAGCGCTGCCCGACACGCCGCTGGAGGCGCTGCAGCCGGAGGTGCAGCCGCTGTCCGTGGAGCTTAGCTGGCCGGACGGCCTGCCCAGGGCGCTGGCGGGCGCGGCGCTGCGGGCCAACGGCGAGCAGCAAGATGCGCCATTTTTCGGCGCAGCGCCATTGCTGCAGTTCGAGTGGCGCGTCGCTGCCCTGGAGGCGGGGTCCTATGAGCTGGTGGTGGTGGTGACCGACACCCTGGGCATGACGGCGCGCAGCGAGGCGCAGACGACAGCCATTGTGCTCTCGCGCCCGGAAGCAGAGGTCACGCCGCTGCCCACGCCGACGCTGGGGCCGCGGGAAGCGCTGCGCAGGCTGCTGCCGGCGATGCCACAGAGCCAGACCCTCCGGCCTTATCTGGCGCCGGCGGCCGGCGCGCTGGGCGTGCTGCTGCTGGCGCTGGCGGCGGCGCGCCGGGTGCAGGGCCGGCGCCGGGAGCAAGAAGAGGCCCTCGCCGAGCTCGACGAGGCGCCGGACGATGCGCTGGAGGCCAGCGCGCCGCCCGGCGAGCGCGCTTATCTGCAGCGGTTGGTGCAGGTCGGCGAATCGGCGGTCGCTGCAACTGCGGGCGCGGAAGCTGCGGAGGCGGCGGCCGGCGCGGAGCGCCTGTGGCTGGCCGGCGGCAATGTAACCATCGGCGCGGCGGCGGAGGAGGTGCAGCTCGTTATCGACGAACCAACGATCTCAGGCCTGCACGCGCGGATACGCTGGCGGGCGGGAGACTACTGGCTGTATGACGAAGGCAGCGAGCAGGGCACCTATTTGAACTACGCGCGCCTGGGCCTTGCGCCGCGCCGCCTCAAAGAGGGTGACGATGTGCAACTGGGCAGAGTTCGCTTTCGCTTTGGGATAGCCAGGGAGCCGGGGCAGAAGCCGGTACATGTTGCGTAAAGGCGAGACCGGACAGGTTTTGGCAACCTGTCCGGTCTTCACCGTGGGAGGGGGAATTTTGGCTGGCTACTGGCGAGGCTGCTTGTAGTCGCCAGGCGCCTGTTTTAGGTGATAGCTGTGTCGCGTCAGGCGGCGAGGGCCGCGGTGGCATGTTGTTGCTTCAAACGCAGCATGTAAGCGGCGGCGGCTTCGTGGCGATTGCTGGCGTTGAGCTTTTTCAAGATACGGTGCACGTGGTTTTTAACTGTGCCGTGCTCGATGTATAGCTGTTCGGCGATTTCCTGGTTGGTGAAGCCTTTGCCCAGCAGGCCCAACACTTCTTGCTCGCGCGTGGTCAGTTCGTTGAAGCGGCGCATTTGGACGTCGGGCGCGGCCCACAGCGCGCCGCGCAAGTTGGTTAGCTCAGCGAGGCGGTTCATCAGTTGGGCGGCGATGCGCGGCGAAACCATGGCCTGATCCTGCTGCGCCGCGCGCACTTTTTCTAGCATCCGTTCCACGGAGTCTTCGCGGCTAATGTAGCCCGACGCGCCGGCCTCGACGTAGCGGATGATGGCGTCGGTATCTTCGCTGACGCCTAATACCAATACTTTAAGCGGCGAATGGCTTTGGACCAGGTCGCGCACGAGATGTATGGTGCGTTCGTGGTCGTCTACGGCGGCGTTGATTAAAATGAGATCGGCATGTTGCGCCTGAAACAGGGCTTCTTCGGCGTTGGAGGCGTAACCGATCACCGTCATATCGGATTCCTTCTGCAAAACGGCTTTGAGCGTATGGCAGAATAGGCGAAGCTTATCGACAATCAATACGCGCATCCTGAACTCCTTTTTAGAGCAAATAAGTTGGCGCTGTGTGTGGCTAATGAATTTTTTTTGCTGAACCCACAACTGGCGTGCTGCCGTGTGATCTATGTCTTTAGCGTATGCCTGTATAGTGACATAGATATAAGTTAGGGTGAATGGGGTATAACCCTACTCTCTTGATGGGGCTGACCCTACTTTGCGCGGCTTCTGGTCCCTACGGGTGGCGCGCAAGGCGATGGGGCGGCTACACGTTGGTCGGCCCGGTAGCGGCGGAATCCCTTCCGCGCTCGGCAGACAGGCAACCTGCGAGCTAAGAAGGCGCGGCTGCGGTGTGGACGCCGCTTCCTTATTACTGCGCGGGGCGCAAGGGAGTATGCGCCTAAGAGGGGGAGTGGCCCGGTAGGTCTTGGGAATCGATGGTGAGGTTTGAGCCGAGATAGAAGGCGCCGTCGTGGGCTGTGCGCACGGCGTCTACCAGCTCCAGAGCCGTGGAGCGCTTGAGCAGATAGCCGCTGGCGCCGCTGTGGATGGCGCGCTCGACCAGCGTGGGGTTGGCATACATGGAGAGCACCACCACGCTGGGCTGCTGTGCGAGCGTTTGCAGCCTGGCAGTGGCTGCCAGGCCATCCTGGCGCGGCATCGAAATGTCCATAACCACCACGTCGGGCTTGAGCCGGGCAGCCATTTGTACGACTTCGACGCCATCGCAGGCTTCCCCGACCACATCGATCCCCGCCGCATGGTCTAAAAGCGCCCGGACGCCCTGACGCACCAGCAGATGGTCGTCGGCAATCAGAACGCGGATCATATAGGCCGCTCGCTGCCGTGGTGTGGCCTGGTAATCAAAGCATGATGAATCATACCCCTATTGTGGCGCAGCAGGGGCGCTGAGCGTATGGGGTTATTCCCTACTGTTGGCTGCGAGGGTACCTACTCCTCCAGGAACACCAGGCCATGCTTGATGGCCACGCGCATGAGGGCCGGTAGATCGTGCACGTCGAGCTTGGACATGAGGCTGGCGCGATGCTTCTCCACGGTCTTCACGCTGATCGTGAGCAGCTCGGCGATGGCGCTGTTGGTGTGCCCTTCGGCAATAAGCTGCAGCACTTCGCGCTCGCGAGGCGTGAGCAGCTCGGCGGGGCTGTCGACGATCTCGCCCGGACTCATCAACTTGTTGACCACTGAGTCGGAGATGGCTGGGCTGAGGTAGAGCTGCCCGCGGCTGGCGGAGCGCACGGCCATGGGCAGCTCCTCGCCGATGGAGCTTTTCAGCAGGTAACCCTTTACTCCCTGGCGCAAAAGCTGCTGGGCGAGGATGGCGTCGGAGTACATAGAGAGAATGACGACTTCGATGGGTTTGTCCAGATCAAGTATCTGCTCGGACGCCTGCGAGCCGTCCATGCGCGGCATGGCAATATCCATGACCACGACGTGGGGGGTCAGCTCGCGCGCGAGGGCCACGGCTTCATGGCCTGTTGCCGCTTCGCCGATCACCTCGATGTCGTCGCAGGAAGCAAGCAGCGCCTTAATGCCCTGGCGCACCAGGTGGTGATCGTCGGCAATGATCACACGAATCATTCGTCCTCCTGATAAGGAACGTAGGCGCTGACCGAAGTTCCCTGTCCCGGCGCCGTCTCAATTTCCGTCCAGCCGCTTAGTAACTCGAAGCGATCCTGCAGCCCCATAAGCCCAATGCCGGCACGATCGTGAGGCGCTTGATGCAAATCGTCTACATTGAAGCCAATCCCATCGTCGGTTACGCGCACTATAATCTTATCACTATCATGGCGCAATTCAATGCTTACCTGATTGGCGCGGGCGTGGCGGGCGACATTGGTGAGCGTTTCCTGAACAAAACGGTAGAAGGAGATGGCCACGGCGTCGGGCAGTGGGGGCAGGGAGTCGGTGTGAAAGGCAATTTCCAGCCCGGTGCGGCGGCCAAAGTCGCGCGAAAGGCCTTCGATTGAGGTCGCCAGGCCGAATGTATCGAGCACGGGTGGGCGCAGATCGTGGGCCAATAGGCGAATTTGCTCCATGGTGTTGTCGGTCATGTTGATGGCTTCGCCTAGCTGCGCGTCGAAGGCATCGGGCACGTCGGGCCAGGCGGCGCGCAGCATTTCGAGGCTGATCTTAAGCGCCGTAAGCGCCTGGCCGGCTTCGTCGTGCAGCTCGCGAGAGATGCGCTGGCGCTCTTCCTCCTGCGCGCCCACAATCTGGCGGCTGAGCAGGCGCAGGCGCACCTGGCTGGCCTGTACTTCGGCAAATAGGCGCGCATTGTGGATGGCAATCGTGGCCTGCGCGGCTAGCCCCTCGGCCAGAACGGCCTGCCGGTCACTGTAGCCGGCCGGGTGGTTGCTGCCGAGCATCAGCAGGCCCAGGGGGTTGTCTGCAGAAAAGAGCGGCGCCAGGAGCCAGGTTGCGGGGCGCGGGTCTAGCTCTGGCGGCAGAAGGGCGATCTCGTCGCCCGGCTCAGGCTGCCAGATTTGCGGCGAGCGGCCATCGAGCACCTGCTGCAGCGCCGGGTAATTGTGGCCGTAAAAGAGCTGAGCCGGGGCGCTGGGCAGGTGGCTGGCGGCGTACAGGCGGAAAGCATCGTTTTGATGCGCCAGCAGCACGAGAGCCTCGTCGAAGCCAATCAGCTGGCGCGCATAGCGCAGCAGCGTGTCGAGCACCGTGCTGAGCTGCAACGATTGGCTGAGGGCCACGTTGGCCGCGCGCAGCGTATCGGCGGCGCGTCGCGCCTGCTGTTGAGCCTGAAAGAGGCGCGCGTTTTCAACGGCCAGGGCCGCCTGGCGCCCCAGCAAGGTGAGCAAGCGCCGGTCGTTCGCCGAAAAACCGCCGCCGGCGTCGCTCTGCACGGCGAGCAGGCCAACGGAGCCTTCGCGGCCGATGACCGGCAGCGCCAGCAAGGCGTTGTCGTCGTGGCGGTAGTTAATGGGCTCGGCGACGCCACTCTTATCTTGCGGCAGCGCCTGTAGGGCGTGGGCCAGAAAGTCGCGCTCGACGGCGAGGGCTTCGCCGCCCGCGGCGCCGGCCTTGGCCGCTAGCGACAACTGCGCCGTGTCGCGATCCAGAAAGTAGAAAGCGGAGGAGTGGGCATGGGCCATCAGGTCGCGCGCGGAGTGCACGATCAGGTCCAAGATGCGCTCCAGGTCCAGGGTCTGGCTTAAGGCGCGACTAATCTCGCCCAGGGCTTCGCTTTCCTGCAGCTGCTGCTGCAGCCGCTCGTGCTGGCGGGCGTTGCCAATGGCGATGGCCACCCAGTTGGCTGCCGTCTCCATCATGGCCCGTTCTTCGTCGCCGAAGGCGTCGGGCCGTGAATGGACTGCTTCCATGACGCCAATGAGCTGGCCGTGCAGGTGCATGGGCGCGGCGATGATGGTCCGCGGATGGTAGTGGGCCACGTCCTTGAGCTCATGGTAGACTCGTTCCAGCGTTTCCTCGCCCTGTAAGAACTGTAAACGCCCGGTGCGCAGCACGTCTCCGGCGACGCCACGCGAGGCGGGTACGCGCTGCCCGGTGAGGTTGCCCACGCCTACTTCGTTGGCCGCGGCGAACACCAACTGTTGAGCGTTTTCCACCAGCAGCACGAAGACGCCTTCCGCTTGCAAGAGCGGGCGCAGCGTCTCTAACACCCGCCTGAAAACCACTTCCAGGCTAAGGCTGGCGGCGACTGTCTGGCCCATCTCATGCAGGGCGCTGAGCTGCTGGGCGCGCAGTATCAACTTTTGCTCGGCCTCTTTACGGGCGGTGATGTCTTGCGCCATGGCGATGCCCGCGAAGATTTGCCCGTCTTCATCGCGCACAGGCAAAGCCTGAATCAAAAAGGTGCTATCGTCATACTTGCGCTCGAAAATCTGAGCGCGTCCCGCCAGGGCCTCATAGAAGGGCTGGAGGTTCGATTCATCACCGCCATCGGGCAGAACCTGGCGCATTGTGGCGCCCGCAGGTATGCGGGTGGGCCCGAAAGGCGAGATGGCGCCTTCGACCAGGGTGAGGTTCAGATCATGATCGTAGAGCGCGATGATGGCGTCGGGGATGTTGCGCGCCAGGGTGCGGTAGCTCTCTTCGCTCTTGCGTAAGGCTTCTTCGGTCTGGTGCGTGTCGGTAACGTCCTGGCCGGAGCCATACATGCGCACGACGGCGCCTTCTTCGTCGACGACCGGGGAGCCGTGCGCGCGCAGAATGCGCACAAGGCCGTCGTTGCGGATGATGCGATGCACGAAGTCGAAATATTCGCGGCGTTGTATGGCCTGCTGCACCATGGCCTCGACGCGCGCGCGGTCGTCCGGGTGCACCCTAGCGATGTACTCTTCGTAGCTAGGCTCGAAGGAGTCGGGATCCAGGCCAAAGATATGGTAAAGCTCATCAGACCAGGTGAGCAGGCCGGCGTTGATGTCCCATTCCCAACTGCCCAGGTGCGCCAGGTGCTGCGCTTCGCCCAGCATTTGTTGGCTGCGGCGCAGGGCGCGCTGCGTCTCTTCGCGCGCGGCGACGCGCGCCAGTTGCGCCGCCACCAGGTCGAGGGCTTCGGCCACGTGCGCGGCAGGTGGGCCGTCATCTGCTGAGAAGAATTCCAGGATGGCATAGCTGCGGTTGTTGGCGCGCACGGGCACGATGTAGGCTGAGGCGAGGGCAAGCTGCCGGGCAAGCTGTAGGCGTTGGCCGTCGTCGTCATCGCCCACGCCGTCGTCCAGCCGCCGCCAGCCGCCGGGCGCGCCCGCGGCGATGCTGCCGAGCCAGCCCTTGCCTGGCGCCACGGTCATGCCCCCTGTGGCGCTGGTGAAAGCGGTTATCTCGCCGTCCAGCGAGCAGTGCCAGATGCCGCTGGAAACGTGCGTCTGGCCCTGGCGGTCTCGCAGCCAGAAGGCGTGGCCCAGCGGCCAGCGGGTGTAGGCGCAGACGTGATCCATGGCGAAGCGCAGCACGTCTTCAAAGGAGTGCGCGCGGTTGGCGTAGGCTGAAATTTGCTGTAGCAGGATTAAAAGCACGCGCTCGGAATCGAGGGCAGCGATACGTCCGGCGCTGTGGCGCTGGGCCAGGATAGCGGAAAGGTGCGCGACAAAGAGCTGAAGCAGCTCGCGCTGCGCCGCAGAAGGCTCGCTAGGCTGGGCGAACGCCAGCAGTAGCTCGCCCAGCGCCAGATCGCCGAGCTGCAGCCGGCAGAGCAGCAGGCTGTTCAGCTCCTGTGCGGCCAACGCGTGGCGCACGCCGGCGAGTTGCTCATGGCCCGCTGCGTGCGCGGTGACCGCCGGCGCGCCGTCTGCGGCCGGCAGGGCGCTCAGCACATCTTGTACCAGGCTATCGGGCAAGGGTGGGTCGCTAACGATCTGGGCGCCGTCTGGCTCTAGCAGGCGCATAGCAGCGGCTTGGCAGCCAAAGGCGCGCCGCAGCGCGTGGAAAAGCGGCGCGAAATCGCTGGCAGCCGGCTGCGCCAGGGTGTGGCAGGCGTTGAACAAGTCGTTAAGCGGCATTGAACTGCTATTATACTGGAATGCAGGCAAATGTCGGCATTGTAAGGCCCAGACCGGCCAGGTTTTTGAAACCTGTCCGGTCTTCTTGTGCCGCCGGGGCTGAACGATGTTATCATCATAGCGCCTTAAAGGACACCATATTGCGCCATGGAGGAGTGACATGATTGAGACGACAATTCAGGAAGGGGACCGGGTGCTTAGCGCAGATGGCTACGACCTGGGCGTGGCGCGCTCATTGCATTATCGCCCGGCGGAAGAGGTCAATCCACAGGAACAGCTTTATGCCGTTTACCTGCAAGTGATGAACTTTGAGATGGGGGACGAGTTCTATATTCCCGTCGACTTTCTGGAGCCGCGAGGTGAGGAGCAGGAGGTGGTGCGCCTGTCGGTGCCCGTGCGCTTCGTGCAGCGCCGGGCGTGGTCGCGCGCCCCGGAATTTGTGGCCATGCAGCTGGGCACGACGGAGCGATTGAGGCGCCCGGTGCGACAGCCGGTAGCCGCCTAGATGTTGTTCTGCTGGCGATAGGCGGCGATTTGCTCGCGCAGCTCGCGCCGTCGGGCGATAGCCTCATGCAGCGGGTTGCGAACCTGGCTTTCAAATGCGTCGCCCGTGGAGCGAGCGCGCTCTACCACGGCCCCCGTGCGCGGTAGGGCCGTCTCTTTGAGCGGGCGAATGAGCTCGGCGCGAACCGGCGCTTCCTGGCCGTTCTTGCCCACCCAGCCATCGAGCGGATCGGCGATATTGCGCCGCAGGCCGTGAATGGTGTTGGGCGTTTCGTCCAGCAGGTTGGTCAGCGCGGACATCACCTGCGCCGCGCGGTTGCCCACGCCGAAAGGCAGCCACTTACGGATACTCTGGAACCACTCATCGAGCTTCTGCAAGAAGACGCCGGCGCTGTCGGTGACGCTATCGAGGATGCTTTCGGCGGCCATGTAAAAAGCGTTCAGGCGCGCCATGTGCGACTCTAGCCAGCTACGGCCATCGCTGAGAGCAGGCAGGCGCGCTTCAAACTGGTCGAGCGCCTGGTTGCCCAGGGCCAGGCCTTCTTCCACGGAAGGGATCTCGCCCAGCAGGTTGCCCAGCGCCTGGCCAAAGCTAGAGAGGCTGCCTTCGAGGGTCGCCAGAAGCTGGCCGTCGTCGAGCTGATCGTAGAGGGCCACTAGGCCTGCCAGCAGGCCCACGCGCTCGTTGGCCGAGGCCAGCTCGGTGCGCAGCGTCTGGTTCACCGCGCCCACGTCGCCGCTGTTGGCCTCCAGTGCGCCCACCTGGCGCTGTGTCGCGTCTAGCTCGGCGCGCAGGCGCATGTTTTCGGCCTGCGCCGAGGCAAGCTGCGCCAGCAGGTCGGCGACCTGTGTATTGGCCGTGGTCACCGTCTCGGCCACGGCTAAGGCCGGCGGCGCGGCAGGCGGCGCGACGGAGCTGGTGATCACCGGCGGCGCCTCGCGCAGCTTGTTTGATAGATAACCGGCGCCGCCGCCCACGGTCGTGGCCGCCACGGCCGTGGCGAACAGCGCTTTCAGAAAGTCGCGGCGCCCCATTTCATCATTGGCGTTTGTGGTCATAACCTTGCCTTCAGCTTTTCTCGCTGTTACCTGTACAAATCCCAACACTCTATTACGTAGTTCGCCTGGCCAGAGTTTCGCAGCGCACGCGCCCCGCTACCGGCCGATCCCGTTTTACGGCCCTATTATAGGGGGCCAAGGATCTATTTTGTATTATAAACCGTGATCTGTTAGAACGCATGTTCTATAGGAAATATCTCCTACTTTTTTACGCCTTGCTCACTCCGCGCCGAGGTGTGTGGCCGCCGCTGCGGCCGCATGGCGCGCGGCGACGCGGCTGCGAACCTGGGCCAGGCGCTGGCCGTGCAGCGAGTAGGTGTGCAAGAGAAGAGCAGCAATGAGCGCGGCGAGGGCGGGAAAGAAGCCAATGAGCAGGCGCATGGCCCACAGCGCCGTGGCCGGCTGCTGCGGATAGAGGGTGATGTCGGAGGCGGGCACGTAGCCGCTCAGCTCTAGGACCGCGCCGCTGATTAGCCCCTGAATGGTGAAGGCGAAGCGAATGACGAGACCGCTCATGCCGAAGAACATGCCCTCGCGGCGCCGGCCGGTGGCCAGCTCGTCGGCGTCTACCACGTCGGCGATGAGCAAGTTGGGCAGCATGAGCAGGCCGGCCAGGCCTAGGCCGAAAAGGAAGGCAACCAGCAAGCCGCCGTAGAAGTCGCCGGGCAGCATGAACAGCAGCAGCGCGCCGGCGCTATAGAAACAGGCGGCGCGAATGGCGCGCCGCCCGCCCCAACGCTGCGCCAGGCGTGTCCAGATGGGCATGACCACAAAAGCGGTAATAAAGGCGATGGCCAGGAAGGCCGAGGTCTGCATCGCGGCATCCAGGGTGACGCCGCCGGGCAAGATCACATCCTGCTGGATACGCAGGACATACTTGGTGTAGAAGGGCGTGGTGGCCGTGAGCATCATAAAGACGAACTGGATGGCCAGGTTCGCGCCGAGAAAGAGGCGGAAGTCGCGGTCGGCCAGCGTGGCGCGCAGGGCCCGGCGCAAAGGCAGCGGCTCTTCCTGGTGCAGCTCACGCCGTTCGCGGCTGCCAAGCAGGGAGGTGGCAAAAAAGACGGCGGTGACAACAGCCAGCAGCAGGGCCATGGTGTGGCGGCCGCTCCAATCGGGCCCGGCCAAGATAGGTGGCAGGGCCACGCCGATGAGCAGGCCGGGGATAGAGAAGGCTTCGCGCCAGCCAGAGACCGCCGCGCGCTGGCGCTCGTCGGGCGCCATCTCCGGGAAGAGGGCGGTCCAGTTCATCACCACCAGCGTCCAGAGCAGGTCGAAGACGAGCACAATGATCAGGAAATAGATCAGCAAATTTGTGGAAGGGCCTTCTACGAGCGAGGCCGGCGGCGTCCACAGCATGTAGAAGGTGAGCGACAGCGGCACGAAGAGGGCCGCGATCCATGGGATGCGGCGCCCCCAGCGCGTGCGCGTGCGGTCGGACCAGTAGCCGGCGAGCGGATCGTTGACTGCGTTCCACAGGCCATAAAGGGACCAGACCAGGCCCACGGCGGCGGCGCGCAGGCCGAAGACGTCGATATAGAGGAACTGGATGTAGGTGGCAAAGGCCTGGTAGGACAGGGCCACAGACACGGAGCCGGAGGCGTAGAGGATGAGCTGCCAGCGGGGCAGGCGCGGCGCGGCGATGCTCATAGCTAGAGGAAGAAGTCGCGCACGGCGGCGCTGATGTCGGCAATGATGATATGCCAATCCACCTGCGGGTCGCGCACCACGGTGATCAGGTTGCCGGAAATGCGGCACTCGCGCAGGCCGGCCACGTAGGCCAGGGACTGCGCCAGGGGCGAGCCTTCCTCCATTTCCGCCGGGGACATATACAGCTCCGGCGCCTGGCCTGGAGCGGTCAGCTTCAGGTTGGTTTCCAATATCATATGGTCCGGCGTTTCGCCGGGCTGCGGCTCGATTTCGATATATTCGGACATAGCAGAACGGATGGCCCTGTGCTAAAGATTGGCACGTACGCCGATCTTACCTGCTGCCAGGCTGGTTCGCAAGAAAATTGAGTATAATAGGCCCTCAAACAGGCCAGAAAAGGAAGGAACGATTCATGAGCAAAATGTTTAGCTTTGTTGCCGGAATGATGTCGGGCGCGCTGGTGGGCGCGGCAGCGGCTCTGCTGCTGGCGCCGCAGTCGGGCGCAGAGCTGCAGGCCGAGGCACGCATGCGCTGGGAGCAGGTGTTGGCCGAGGCGGAGCAGGCGCGCGAGCGCACGCGGCGCGAGCTGGAGATGCAGTTCGAGCGCATGAAGGATTCGGGCAAGCTCATGTAGCGCTCAGGGCTCGACGGCGATCCAATAGTTGGCCGGCTCGACGGCAAAGGGCGTGAGGGGCATGATGGCCAGGGTTGCGCCTTCGGGCGGAATGGTGAAGGCGGCGCGCCCCTGGTTGAACTCGTCTAGGTGAATGGCTGTGACCCGCGGCAGCGGCCCGTTCTCGATGAGCTGCACGGTCCAGCGCTGCGGCAGTTGCGCGCCGGCGCGCACGAAGCCGGCGGCCTGCCAGCCGTCGGGCCCCTCTTCGGCGTCGTGGTAGTAGCCGATTTCGGGGATGGCGATGTCGTCGAGCGCCAGTCCGCGCGCGTCGGAATCATAATAAGTCAGGAGCTCGAAGCGCAGCAGGATGTTTTGGCCGGTGTAAGCGTCGAGGGAGATGGCTTCCTGGATCCAGCCACCTTTTACGGCGCCGGTCTGTGAGGCGCTGGCGCCGTTGAGCGCGGGGCCGTATTCGCCGCGGCGCCTGTTGGCCAGCTCCAACAGCTCCCAGGTCTGGCCGCCATCGGTGGAGACGCTAACATAGCCGTAGTCCAGATCGAATTTGAGATCGTACCAGGTCCAGAAGGTGAGCGTGGCGCTGTCGAGGCCGCTCAGGTCGAACTGGCGCGTGAGCTGGGCGTTGATGATGTCCTGGGCCGGCGCCACCCAGATGGTTTCGCCGCTGTAGGCCACGGTTGGCAGAAAGCGGGTGGTGGTGTCGCCGGCAAAGGTGATCGTGGCCGGCCCTTGCAGATCGATGTCGATATAGTGCGCCGCGAATTGGTCCAGGCTGTGCAGCACCTCCTGGGGCGCGTGCTTGATGGTCGTGAGCGTGGACGGCGAGCGCAGCTCGAAGACGTCGTAGCTATATTGCGCGCCGGCGGCGGGGTCGTCGAGGTAGTTGGCGGCGACCCAGTCGGCCATGAGCTGTTCCAGGCTGAGGTCGGGCCGAAAGCCTTTCAGCACGGCGGTGACAGAGGCCATTCCGTTGGCCGGGTGGCGGGCTAGCTCCTGGATGGCGGCGTCGCCTAGCTGCTCCCACAGATAAACACAAAAGAGGTAACTAGCCGCGTAATGGGCGTAGGCCGCTTCGTCGTAGCTCCAGGTATTGAGCCGCGTATCGGGCGCCAGCAGGTAGTCGACGGTTTCGGCCGTCTCCAAGCCCAGGTAGATTTCGGCGAGCTGCGAAAGGCCTTCGTTCAGCCAGGCGGTCTCGTTGGGGTCCACATACCATTGTGAAAGATGCTGGAACTCGTGCACCAGGGTGCCAAAGTAGAGGTCCGAGCCCAACGTGAGGTTGGTCATGTTGAGGTAGACGATTTCCTGTTGGTTAGAGCTGCTAAAAAAGCTGGCTGGAAACTCGTCGCCGCTGCTGAAGTGGCCCAGCTCGTCGGAGCTGTTTTCCAGGTAGTCCAGGTGCAGCACGCTGAAGCGGGGGTCATTATCCACGCCAGGCCGCCACTCCTGGCCAAACATGTGTACCAGGCGCGCGTAGTAATCCTCTTCAAAGCGCTGCGCCGCCGCGCGCACGGCCGCGGGGTCCAGGTTCAGCGACTCCTCGGCCCACCAGTAGGTATTCTCGCTGAGCGCCAGCAAGACGGCTTCGGTCTCGCCGTCGTCGATAGAGAAGGTCTGGCGGTCACCCACCTGGTAGGGCGGCGCGCTGACGGTGCGCGGCCCAACGTCGAAACGGCCCAGGCGCTGGCTTGCTTCGTAGAAGTCGTGTACGGGGTAGTCGGCTTCGAGCAGGGCGCTGAGGTGCTGCAGGCCGGCGGGCGGCGGCGGCGCCTGGATGATGGAGGGCGGCACGTCGAGGCGCAGGGCCGGTTCGGCGACGGCGCTATCGCGCGCCAGGGCTGTAGGCAGCGCGCCGCCGAACAAGGGATTGCGCGGCGGAACGCCGGTGACCGCGGCCGCTGGCGTGGCCGGCTCTGGCGGGGCCGGCGCAGGGGTGTGCGTAGGGAAGGGCGTGACCGTGGCGCCGGCCAACAAACGCGCCGCATCGCTGTAAAAAGCGGCGCCCGCCAGGCCGGCGGCTAACAGGCAGGTTAGGCAGAGGGCGAGGAGGCCGCAGGCGGCAAGCCACAGCCGGTGGCGCGTGGCGGGCGGCGAGCTGTTCATAGCCTGCCGGCGCCGGCGGCATAGGTTAGAGCATCTTTATAGAGCAAGACCAGAGCTACCTGCACAATATGGATTAGCCATTATAATTAACCTGCCTGGAAGGGACACACCCACTGCAGCCGCCGAAGTGACCACAGACGAACTGCCATGCCCGTAGGCGAGGCCGGCGTGAACGCGCCGGCGAAGCGTGGCGTCGCTGCCAGGCACGATTATATGGAGGCCGCCATGCCGCGCAATAGGGCAGCAGTCCCGTGGCCCGGCTGCCAGCAGGCAGCACGTAACTATTCGCGTGTGGTTGGGTTTTAACCTGTAGACAACGGGAGAGGTAGAGGCGCCTGTTATGAGGTATGCGCATATCATAGGCTGGGGTAAATACCTGCCACAGCGGGTTCTGTCAAATCACGAGATTTCGCGCACCGTGGACACGAGCCACGAATGGATTGTGGCGCGCACGGGCATTCACGAAAGACGCATCGCGGGCGTGCGCGAAACGACGGCCACGCTGGCCTTTGAAGCCGCGGCGCGCGCGCTGTATGTGGCCAACATGCACCCGGCCGAGGTGGAGCTGATTATCGTGGCCACCTCGACGCCGGAGTCGGTCTTCCCGGCCACGGCCTGCCAGGTACAGGATTATCTTGGCGCGCACCGCGCCGGCGCCTTCGACCTCAGCGCCGCCTGTTCCGGGTTTGTGTACGGCCTGAGCATGGCCGCCAGCGCCATTATGAGCGGCTCGGTGCAAACGGCCATTGTGGTGGGCGCGGAGACCATGTCGCGCGTGGTGGACTGGCAGGACCGCGAGACGTGCATCCTCTTCGGCGACGGCGCGGGCGCGGTGGTGCTGAAGGGCTCTAGCGTGCCCGGCGGGGTGATGGCCACGACCATGCGCTCGGATGGTTCAGGCGGCGACTTACTGCGCCTGCCGGCGCTGTATCACAACGCCGTGCCGGCCCTGGGCCCCGATTTCTCGCAGAACGGCCATCACAGCAACACCATCGCCATGAACGGGCGCCAGGTGTTCCGTTTCGCCACTAATGTGATTGCCGATTCCATCGTCGACGTGCTGCACGATGCGCAGCTAGACGTGAGCGACGTGGATCTGATCATTCCGCACCAGGCCAATGTGCGCATCATCGAGACGGCGGCGAAGCGACTGAAGCTGCCCATGGAGCGCTTTTTCCTGAATGTAGACCGCACGGGCAATACGTCGGCGGCCTCCATTCCCATCGCCCTTTGCGATGCGGTGGCGGCGGGCCTGCTGCACCCAGACGACAACGTGGTCTTCGTCGGTTTTGGCGGCGGCCTATCGTGGGGCGCGGCGGCGGTGAAGTGGGATGTTACGCCGCCAGACCTGACGCTGCGCGAGCGCGAGTGGGGCCGGGTGCGCTATGTGCTGGCGCGCGGCCGCTCGCGGCTGCGGCAGGTGGGCCGCGGCGTGTTTAACTTCGTGGCCGGTTCGCCCACGCCCGACGCGCGCCTGCGCGACAGCGACAAAAAGCGCAAGTAGGGGCGGGGGCTAGCGGGGGCGCACGGCCAGGGCAATCTGTTTGAGCAGCGCTTCTTCGTCGAGCAGCCCTTCGATATGCACGCGGCTGTTGATCACCGTGTGCGGCAGGTTGCGAACCGAGTAGCGGCGGGCAATGTCGGGGAAGACATCGGCCATCACAATAAAGGTGCGCACCTGCTCGCTGGCCACGGCAAAACCGGCGCACAGCGTGGCCACCACGGCGCCGGCTTCGTTGGTCGCCGAGGTGAACGTCTCCAGGTCCACGCGCGCCTCGGCCGCCAGCTTGCTGAGCTTAATGCGCGTGAGGCCCTCCAGGTTGCTGGCGCGGAAGGAGGCGGCCTGGATGGCGCCGACCAGGCTGTTGATCTGGTAGCCGGCGGGCAGGCCCACGATACGCAGGCCAAAGTCCAGCTCGGCCTGCGCCTGGCCTTCGCCGTCGAGGCCCATGATGCCGATGACCGGATAGTGGAAGTGCCGCGGCACGGGCGCGCGCCTCTCGGCCTGTAAGATGGGGAAGCGCGCGGCCAGGGAATGGGCCAGGTGCAGGGCTTCTTGCTCAAAAGGGCCGCCCTCATCGCGCGTCCAGACGACGAGCCTGACGGGGCGCGGCAACTGCTCGAGGAAGCCGTTAAGCTGCGACCAGGATTGGCCGGCGAATATGGAATCGGGGGGTGTGCTGTCCATTTGTAGCGAATGATACCCAATCCGTGATATGCTGGCACGCATGGAAGCGAGCGGTATTTTGCTAATTGCCGCGGGTTTTGGCCTGTGGGCCCTGGCGCACAGCCTCACGGCCTCGCGACGTGTGAAACAGTGGGTGCAGCAACGCTTTGGCGCGCGCCTCTACGACGGCTTCTACCGCCTGGCGTACAACGCCGTCTCCGTAATCACCATTGCGCCGCTGCTCTACTTGCTGCTGACGCGCGCGCCGGCGACGGTGTTGTGGCGCGTGCGCGCGCCGTGGAGCCTGCTGCTGCTGGCTGTACAGGCCGTGGGCCTGGCCGGCCTGGCGCTGAGCTTGTGGCAGACCGACGTGTGGCACTTCCTGGGCCTGCGACAGGCGCTGCGCTACCTGCAGGGCGAGGCGCAGCCAGATGCGCCGGCGCCCTTTGTGCGCACGGGCGCCTATGGCCTGGTGCGGCACCCGCTCTACTTTTTCAGCATGTTGGTGTTGTGGTTCACGCCGCTGATGACAGCGGCAACCCTGCTGTTTAACCTGCTGGCCTCGCTTTACTTTTGGATCGGATCGCTGCACGAGGAGCGGCGGCTGCAGCGCGAGTTTGGCGCGGCCTACGGCCAATACCGGCGCGAGGTGCCCGCCTTCTTGCCGCGTTTCCGCCGGCAGACGTAGCTCATAGGGGGCGGATGGGCAATGAATTGCCCTACTTGTATCTTAATCAATGAGTGACTACCCTCTTTCAT
>CAYLJW010000029.1:0-62662 GCA_964384155.1 uncultured Ardenticatenaceae bacterium | reverse complement strand
CAATTGTGCCGATGTTGACGTGCGGCTTCTCTCTTTGAAATTTCTGTTTGCCCATTTACAAAAGTGTCTCCTTTCTGTTTCTAGCTCCCTGTTTTGCAGCGAGCTGTGTACACGGCGGCGATTGACGCAGTGCGGTTCCTAAACAGTCCGATAAACGTCGCAGATATCTACATAATCACAGACAATCTGCATGACAGACATTCTGCAACAGACGCCTTTCACAAGAAACCCCGTCACCCAGAGGGTAAACGGGGCAGAGAGCCCACGATGGGACTTGAACCCATGACCTCATTCTTACCAAGAATGCGCTCTACCGCTGAGCTACGTGGGCGAGGCGTACAGTGGGCCAGGCAGGACTCGAACCTGCGAAGGCTACCGCCAGCGGATTTACAGTCCGCCCCCTTTGCCGCTCGGGACACTGACCCTCGGGTGACAAGCCGACGATGGGACTTGAACCCATAACCTATGCTTTACAAGAGCATTGCTCTGCCAATTGAGCTACGTCGGCGTCGGCATCAGACACACGAATTTAACAGAGTAAACATCTCTGGTCAAATGCGCCAACCGATCTGCAGAACACATCTACACAGACAAGCAAGTATATCAGGTTCGCCCTGCTCGTCAATATGCCCAAATGACGTTCCTACGGGTTATTAACGAGAGGTGGGGATGAGTTGCATCCTGCCGCCCCATATGGCTCGCGACACGCACGCTAAGTGTAAGATCAAGTCGCAATCAGAGCAACTTTTCTCAGGTCTCACTCTCGTTCGAGTCGCGGGCTCTCCGTCTCCATTTTCGTCGCCGCCTCGGAGTCCGGCGCGGCGTCGAGCGGCCGCCGCCAGAGCGAAGCCAGGATGAAGATGGCCATGCCGCCGTTGATAAAAATGTCGGCCACGTTAAACACCCAAGGCAGCAGTGGCGTGGTAATGAAATCGAGCACTTCGCCCGCCAGGAGGCGGTCGACCAGGTTGCCCAGCGCGCCGCCCAGTAACAACGCCAGGCCCAGGCGCATCCAACCTGCGTCGCGCGGCAGGCGCAGCAGATAAACCAATAAGCCAAGGATGATTAGCAATGAAAGCCAACCCATCACCGGGCCAACACCCTGGGCCAGGCCAAATACCATGCCCCGGTTATAGGTGACCTTTAAGATCAAATAGTCGTGCACCTGGAGCGGCCCGTGCTCCAGCAAATAGTCGGCCGCCCAGCGCTTGCTAAGGCGGTCCAGGGCGAAGGCAACAAGCGTCAGCAGATAAGTCATGGCCTGGCTAGGTCGCTTCTGCTTCGTCTGATTCTTCGGCGTCGCCGTCGCTGTCCGAGGCGGCTTCTACAGGCGGCTCCGGCATCTCATACGCTTCCTGCGTGATGAATTCGCCGCCGCTAATTTCGGCCGAAACGACCTGGTAGGTGTGATCAAGGTGCACCACAGCCGGCATGGGGCGAAAACATTTGCTGTCTACGATGGTCTTGTGCCAGACGTAACCGTCGTCGGTGCGATTCAGATCATATTCCTTATCGGCGCGCAAACGCACCAGTGCGCCGCAATGATCACAACGCACGAAAAAATAAAGGCCACGTGTGTCGCCCTGCGGCTCCTTCTGCTCGCCGCCGAATATCCTTCTTAGGAAGCCCATTTCTCACCTCATACCGCTTGAATCAGTGCGCCGATTATAGCAGAGTGTGGCGTATCCGCCGCCGCAGACTCTCTTTCGTGTCTGAAGCTTGCCCCATCGCCATCATCTCATTAAAATCAGCAAGTTCAAGAGCATCTTTCACCGGAAAGGAGTGCGGTTGTGGCCGACAACGAAATTAACCAGCTACAGGGGCGGCGCATGGAGAACTTAAACACACCGCGCGAGCGCTACGAGCCCAACATGGAGAAGTCTGCGGAGAGTCACCGCGCTGCACTAAAGCGTATCGTGGAGGGCGGCGTTGCAACAAAGGTGCGGATTCTGGCGGCCCACGACTGCTGCCCGGTATGCCGCGCCGTCTCCGGGGCCTATGACTTTGACGAAGTACCTGAGCTGCCGCTCATTGGCTGCTCGCATCCCTTAGGCTGCCGCTGTCATTACGCCCCGGTGCTCGACATGCGCGGGCCATAACAGATTATGTGGCGCATGGCCGGCGTCAGGGCCACCTTGTCTCGGCGAAAGGCTGAAACGTAGGCGTCGTGCTAAACCTTTTTGTGCTGCGAGCGGTGATCGTATTCCTGGCCCTCTGCTGGCTCGGCGCCTGCGCCGCTCAGGAGCCGGAGACGCCGGGCGAGCCAACCCTGGCGCCTCAAATCTCCGAGGGCAAACGGCTATTTACCGTGCATTGCGCTGCCTGCCATGCCGTCGAAGCCGGCACGGTGATCGTGGGTCCCTCACTCTTTGGCGTCGCCGGCCGCGCCCCGGAACGTGCGGCGGATCTCACGCCCCAACAGTATGTCGAACAATCGATTATGCGTCCTGGCGACGTCCTGGCGCCCGGTTTTGACGACCTGATGCCGGCCAACCTGGGAATACGCTTGAGCGGTGAAGAGCTAGATGCTATCGTGGCTTACGTGTTGAGCCTGCAGTGACGAAGCAATGCGCCGCGTGGTGAGCTCTGGAAACATGGCAACGGGAGGCTGGCGCCAATGATACGCAAGTGGGCATTTCGTGTTCTCATAGTCGTTTTCCTGGGGGTTGTGGTCCTCTTCTTGGTCGCCGGCGCCAGCGCCATTCCCGCCGACCCGCATATGCCGCCAGAAGAATGGGGTGCGGGCGCCAGCAGCGTCGAGCCTTCCTACTCGGGGTTACAGCGCGTCTTTCCGCCTACGAATGAACCGGCAGATAACCCAACCACGCCACAGAAGGCGGAGCTGGGGCGCCTGCTGTTTTTCGACCCGGTCTTTTCGCAAGACAACGACATCTCTTGCGCCACCTGCCACCACCCCGATTATGGCTTTAGCGACGGCCTGGCGGCGGCCGTTGGTCGCGGCGGAGCCGGTATAGGCCCTGAACGGGCAGGCGGCGTCAGATTGGCGCGAAACAGCCCCGGCCTGTGGAATGTGGCCTACAACAGCATTCTCTTTTGGGATGGCCGCGAAGATTCGCTGGAGGATCAGAGCCTAGTGCCGCTGATGCACCGCGACGAAATGGGCGCCGCCGATGAAGCGACCCTCGTCGCCGAGCTGAACGAAATCGCCGAATATAGGCTGCTCTTTGACGCTGCTTTCGAAGACGGCCTGACGCTCCAGAACGTGCAGCGCGCGCTGGCGGCTTTCCAGCGCACGCTGATCAGCAATAACAGCCCATTTGACCGCTACGCGGCGGGCAATGTGAACGCGCTGACGCCACAGCAGCGGCGTGGCCTGGCCCTGTTCCGCTCTGGCGCCACGCGCTGTTTTGAATGCCATGCCGCGCCTACGTTCGCCACCGTTTCGCTTCGTGTGATTGGCGTGCCCAGTAGCGATGCGGGCGGCGGCGCCGTGAGCAACGTTGTGCCCGACGGCGCCTTCAAAGTACCCTCGCTGCGCAATGTGGCTTTAACCGCGCCTTATATGCACAACGGCTCGCTACAAACGTTGGAGGAAGTCGTCGCCTTTTACGCGGAGGGCGGTGGGCGCGCTCACGACGTGGAGAATGTCGATCACTTCGTGAGCGGCTTTGATCTGACGGCGCAACAGCAGGA
Source organism: uncultured Ardenticatenaceae bacterium (assembly GCA_964384155.1). Taxonomy (GTDB): domain Bacteria; phylum Chloroflexota; class Anaerolineae; order Promineifilales; family Promineifilaceae; genus JAAYYY01. The sequence goes on along the minus strand of CAYLJW010000029.1, from coordinate 59,008 downwards.
AGATCTGGTGGCCTTCCTGCTGGCGCTGACCGACGAAAGCAACCTGCCGCCGGTCCCGCAACAGGTCCCAAGCGGCCTGCCCGTGGTCCCGCGCTTGGATAACCCGGCGCGCGAAGTTGTGGCTGCACACACGTCAGATATGCAGGCCGAAGACAACTTGGTGCGCCAGGCCGTGAACATCCGTGTGCAACCGGGAGAAACCATTCAGGCGGCCGTAGACCGCGCTCGTCCGGGAGACACGGTGCTTGTGCCTTATAGGATCTATCACGAGACAGTGGTCGTCGATACCAGCAACATCACCCTGTCTGGCGTGGCCGACGACAGCGGCGCCTGGCCTGTGCTGGACGGCGAAGGCATGCTGGCCGATGGCGTTATCGCTTCGGGAAATAACTTTGAAATGGCCTTCTTTGAGCTGCGCAACTACACGGATAATGGTGTGCTCGTGGAAGGCGTGACCGGCGTGCACCTACATGACATCCTGGCTTTCAACACGGGTACGTACGGCCTGTACCCCGTGCAGAGCACCAATGTGTTGATCGAACGCGTGGAAGTAAGCGGCGTCGACGATGCAGGCATCTATGCCGGGCAGTGTATTGACGTCGTGGTGCGCGACAGCGTGGCTTATGGCAATGTGCTGGGCATCGAGCTAGAAAATACGATGGGTGGCGAGGTTTACAACAACCATACCTACGACAACTCCCTGGGCATCTTCATTGTTATTTTGCCCAATCTCACCTCAAAGGTCTCCGGCCAGACAAAGGTTTACAACAACATTGTCGAAAATAACAATCACCAGAACTTTGCCCCGGAGGGCGCGATCGCGCGCCTTATGCCACCTGGAGTCGGGATTCTTCTGTTGGGTTCAGACGACAACGAATTGTACAACAACGAGATCCGCGACAATAAGAGCAGCGGTATTGCCGTCTTTAGCCTGACGAACACCGGCGCCTTCGACGACGTAGATGTGGGGCCTATGCCTGAGCGCAATCATTTGCATGACAACCGCTTCGCAAACAATGGCTATGAACCCGATCCTTTTGTGGCCGGGCTGGGAATACCCACTGGCGATATTTTGTGGGATGGGTCCGGCGGCGGCAATGTGTTCGACGAACCGCTGGCGCAGGGCGGCTTTCCGCCGCTGCTGCCCGGCAGCGGCTGGCCGCACTTCTTGCAGCGCGCCTATTGGCACGCATTGAACACGCTAATCGGCCTGGTTGGGTAATCGTGAAGAAAGGCGAAATGGTTCCTGACGCAAGCGCACGCTATGAATGAACGGATCGATCGTGACCGGTTAAGCGTCGTGACCGGCGCCTTGCTGCTGGCGCTGGCCCTGGCGCGCTTGCTGGATGTCCCCGCGCGCACCCTGCGCGTGAACGTGTTTGGCTCTCCCGTGGGCCTGGACCTGTCGGAGTCCACGATTCTGATGCTGTTGATTGCCGGCATGGCTGCCACGGGCATGGAAACACTTGTGCGCGAGCACCCGGTGGTCCGGGATGGTCACCTGCGGCGAACCGTTGTCTTTTGGATCGTTCCGGCGCTGTTGTCTATGGCCCTGGCTTCGTGGCTAAGCCGCGTGACAGACGTGGCCCTATGGACGTTGGGCATGCTGGCGGCGGCGCTGATCATCCCCTTTGCGCTGACTGCCGAATATGCGGCCGTGTCCCCCCATTTGCGGCGCGATACCTGGCTGCAATGGGGCTACAGCGTACTAATTCACTTGGTGGCGCTGATCCTTTTTTCGGCGCTCTACGATGCCCGTTTGCGCGGGCTGCTTGGCGCGCCGTTCATATTTGTGGGAGCCACTCTGTTAGCCGCGCGCTTATACTGGGCGCTTACCGGCCGTACCAGCCAGGCAGCCATCACCGGCGCGATCACTGGGCTACCCGTTGCGCAGCTCTTGTTGGTGCTCAATTATTGGCCCTTATCCAGTTTGCAGGGTGGCCTGGCGCTCTTGCTGGCCTTTTATGTACTGGCCGGTCTGATACAGCAATATCTTAAGCACGAACGGCTTGATCGCCGGCAGATCCTTGAACATCTGGGTGTGGCGTTGGCAGCCATGGTTGTCGTCCTGCTGGCGATACCGTGAGGCGCCCCGCATCAAGGTCGAAATCGTGAAACCGGGGGCGCCGGCCTTCGACGCCCCGATTGTCACCGTGACTGAATCGATTCAATTACTGAATTGGCGAGAAACTCGCGAAGAGCGCCAATATCATGCTAATGGCAATCAGGACGCTCAGAACGATCATCACCTTTTCTGAAAACGTCCGCTGCCGCCTGCGCTTCTTGGCCATGCTAAGACTCCTTCCGTTCGCAATCTACGCTTACTCGTCCCTTAGTATAACAAGCGAGCGCTCAATCCGCTAAAATATGCAACGGATCGGGTGTAATTACGTATAGATAGCAACGTCTGCGAATTACAAATTACCATTAGTTTAGTATAATTTAATTGTTTCTCTGCACTGGCTGAGGTACAAGCATGATCCAAGATATTTTTGCCAGTGGCACACTAAATCTGGTGTATGCCGGCATTGTCATTGTTAGCTTCCTATTCGCCTTGCTCAGTCTTCTGGGCGCCGAGGTGGGCGAGGCGCTGGATCTTGGTCTCGACGTCGACGGTGATACCGGATTCGACTTTATCAATGTAAGCCCCTTTTCTCTGGCCATGTTTGGTACCGCGTTTGGAATGGTAGGGCTTATCACCCGCCTGTGGTACGAGATGGCTCCGATCCCCAGCCTGTTATGGGCCCTGGGCATCGGGTTTATTTTCGGCGTGGGGGCCCAGGCTGTGTTTATCTACGTGTTGTCGCCCAGTCGTTCCAGTCACTTTAGCTTGCAGAGCGACGCGATTGGCCGTGAGGCTGAGGTCATCACAACCATTCCTGAAAGCGGTTTGGGTGAGGTGGCCTATAACAACGTGAGTGGCCGCGTGAGGCTCGCGGCGCGCTCTGTAGAGGGCCAGACCATTCGTAATGGGCAAGTGGTTGTTATCAAACGTATTTCTGGCCGTGTGGCCTTTGTGCAAAGAGTATCGGAATAAATCCACCAGATTGTTTGACGAACTGTAATCAGAATCTATCGGCTTGACGAGGAACTGTTATGGAAGCTTTGATTCCTATTCTGTTAATTCTGGTTGTATTTACTGTTGTGGCCCTTATCGTAGTCTATGCCAGCCGGGTTAAGAAAGTCGGCCCAAACCAGGTGCTGGTCATTTCGGGCCGCGGCGACGCCGGTCGCCAGATGGAGACCGTGGAAAGTAAATTCCGCATTGTCACCGGCGGCCGGGCCTTTGTGTGGCCGATCCTGGAACGGGTGGATGATCTCTCGCTAGAGATCATGACCATCCATATCACAACGCCCGACGTTCCCTCGGTGCAGGGCGTTAACGTGACCGTCGACGGCGTGGCGCAGGTGAAGATTGGCAGCGATGAGGCCTCTATCCGTACGGCGTCGATTCAATTCCTATCGCGAACCGAGGCCCAAATCGAACACGTGGCGCATGAAACGCTGGCCGGCCACCTGCGTGCGATGGTTGGTACGCTCACCGTCGAGCAACTCTACCGCGACCGGGAGGCTTTCGCCCAGAAGGTGCAGGAAGTCTCTGGCGAAGATATGGCCAGCATGGGCCTGGAAATCGTCTCCTTTGTGATCAAGGACATCAAAGACGATGAGGGCTATCTGGAAGCCCTGGGCCGGCCGCGCGTGGCCCAGATGAAGCGTGACGCAGCCATTGGCGAAGCCGAAGCAGCCCGCGACGCAACGATTGAAAGCGCCAAGGCGCGGCAGGAAGGCGAGTCGGCCAAGTATGTGGCCGAAACCAAGATTGCCGAGAGCCGAAAGAACTATGAGGTGCAGCGCGCAGCCTACGAGGCCGAAGTCAACCGCATGAAGGCCGAGTCTGAGCTTGCGTATACCTTGCAGCAAAACATTGAGAACCAGAAGGTGAAAGCCGAATCGGTTCAGGTTGAGGTCGTCGAAAAGCAAAAGCAAATCGAAGTGGAGGAGCAAGAGGCGCAGCGTAAGGAGAAAGAGCTGCTGGCCACCGTGCGCCGGCCGGCCGAGGCGGAAGAGTTCCGCATCAGGACGCTGGCCAACGCGCGCCAATACCAGTTGCAGACCGAAGCGTCGGGTGAAGCCGAGGCCATCCGCCAGCGCGGTGTGGCGGAGGCCGACGCCGCGCGTGCGCGCGGTCTGGCCGAGGCCGACGTCATCCGCCAGCAGGGTCTGGCCGAAGCCGAGGCCACCGAAAAGAAGGCCCTGGCCTGGCAGCAGTACACGCAGGCTGCCGTTCTGCAGCAAATTCTGGACAAGCTGCCTGAAATGGCCGAAGCAGTGGCCAGGCCGCTGTCGAAGACAGAACGGATTGTGGTCATCAGCAGCGGCGAGAATGGCTCCGGATCCGGCGCTTCGCGCGTCAGCGAAGATGTCACGCGCATCGTGGCGCAAGTGCCGGCGACCATCGAAGCGCTCACCGGCATCGATCTGACGCAGGCCTTGCAGAATCTGCCCGGCCTGCGCAATGATGACGGCAAAGCCGTTCAGGAAGACGAGGAAAGCAACGACGCCTAGCTAAGCGCCGTCGCGTCGAGCAACCGATCAATCGAAAGTTTAGCCAAAAGCGCCAGCCTGCAGGCTGGCGCTTTTGCTTACACCCTGGGGCGGGGTATAATGCGACCACAGTACAAAATCATTTGAAAATACCTTCGGGGCAGGGTGAAATTCCCGACCGGCGGTGACGCTAGCGTTAGCGAAGCCCGCGACCCTCTAAGAGTCCGTCAGGACTATAGAGGTTGATCTGGTGACATTCCAGAGCCGACAGTTACAGTCTGGATGGGAGAAGGCATTTGGCGCGATGAGCGCCCCTTGCTGCATGCCCCACCGTTACGGTGGGTTTTTGCATTCGGGCGCCTCGTCGGTCCGCCGCGCATCCCTATCCCCCTGTTTCGAAGCCAATGGTAGCAGCTTTTATTTGATGAATCGTTGGCAATCGATCCCTATCTGGCTCACAACCCTGGTTACTTCTCTGCTCCTGCTGCTTGCCTGGGAGCTGCTGGCCGTCGCCGGCCAGTATGACGCATTCATTCTGCCCCGGCCGCTCAACGTCTGGCGGCAATTCCTGGTCGTGGCGCAAGATGGGCGCCTGCTGCGCCACTCGCTGGTAACGATTTCAGAGGTTATCCCCGGCCTCTTGCTGGGCGTGGCCATCGCCGCGCCGCTTGGCTACCTGTTGGCACGCTCCCCGCTGGCCGAGCGGCTGCTGTCGCCCTATCTAATTGCCTCGCAGGCCATTCCGGTCATTGCCATTGCGCCGCTGCTAACGATCTGGGTGCGCTCCACCTTCTGGAGCCGGGTACTGGTAGCCGTGCTGGTGGTCTTCTTTCCCATACTCATTAATGTCATTGCCGGGCTGCGCTCTGTGCCGCCCGAGCTTTACGAGCTGATGCAATCGCTGCGCGCCACGCGCTGGCAGGTCTTCCGGCAGCTCGAGGTTCCCGCGGCGATGCCCATCCTGCTGGCGGGGCTAAAAGTGGGCGCGACGCTTTCGGTTATTGGCGCGCTGGTGGGCGAGTTCGTGCAGCCGCGCAGCGTGGGCCTGGGTTTTCTGCTGGTCACGGCTCGCTATCAGTTCCGGACGGACCTGGTGTTCGTGGTGCTATTGACCCTGGCGGCGATCGCACTGGCCATGTATGGCGCTGTGGCTTTGCTGGAGTCGCGGTTGCTGCGCTGGAAGCGAGCGACGTAGCGGCGCGCCCGCTCTAAAGGCGCAGCCCGTCAGGACATTCATATTGGATGGAGGATGGACATGAATTCTAAGACGCCTTTCTTGCTCTTCTTGCTATTTGGCTTGCTCGCCGCCTGCTCCACCGGCACTGTGCAGGACGGCTCAAGCACAGGTCAGGATTCACCCTCGTTAACCACGATCCGCGTTCCGATGGGCTTCTTCGCCGATCCGCAGTTTGCGCCGGTGTACGTCGCCGTGGAGAAAGGTTACTTCGCCGAAGAAGGGCTGGCAATTGAGTTTGACTACAGCTTCGAGACGGACGGAATCGCCCTGGTAGGCGCCAACGAGTTGCCCCTGGCGATTGTCAGCGGCGAACAGGTGCTGCTGGGCCGGGCGCAGGGCCTGCCATTGGTGTATGTGATGGAATGGTTCCAGAGATTCCCCATTGCAGTCGTCAGCAAGCCAGAGGCCGGCATCGCCGCGCCGGAGGACCTCGCCGGCCGCACCGTCGGAATTCCGGGCTTCTTTGGCGCCAGCTATGTGGGATATGTCGGCCTGCTGTCGGCCGCCGGATTGAACCTTCAGGACGTGCATACTGAGGATATTGGCTTCACGCAGATTGAAGCGTTGCTGGCAGATCGCGTCGATGCCGCCGTAGGCTACGCCAACAACGAGCCGGTGCAGTTGGCACAGCAGGGCATGACGCCAGATGTGATTTATGTGGCGTCTTATGTCGACCTGGTGGCCAACGGCGTGGTGACCAATGAGCAGACGTTGGCCCAGAATCCGGAGCTGGTGCGCGGCTTCGTTCATGCCTTGTTGCGCGGCTTACAAGATACATTGGACGACCCGGATGCTGCCTTTTCCATTAGCAAGGGCTATGTCGAAGGGCTTACTGACGAGCGCAAAGCCGTGCTGGAGGCGTCGCTGCCACTCTGGCGCGGCGGGCGGCTAGGCTGGAGCGACCACTCATCATGGCTGCAGACGCAGGAGACCTTAATCGCTGCAGACCAGTTGGATGCGCCGCTGGAAGATCTGGAAGCGGCCTACGACAACCGCTTTGTGCAATCGTTTGAGCCATGAGCGACGCGGCATCCGGCGAGCAGCATGAGTTCGTGCTCGTCTCCGACGTAACGCACAGATATGCCGGCGGCGTGCAGGCCATTGCCGGCATATCCCTGAGCCTGAAGCGCGGCTCGTTTACGGCCCTCGTGGGCCCATCCGGTGTAGGCAAGTCGACGCTATTACGCATGCTTGGCGGTTTGCTGCAGCCCAGCAGCGGCTCTGTCTTGCTCAAAGGCGCGCCGCCGCACCTTTCGCCAGAGCCGGTGGGCATCGTGTTCCAGCGCGATAATCTGATGCCCTGGCGCACGGCTTACGAAAACATCAGCCTGCCGCTCGAGCTGCAAGGCGTCCGCTCGCCACAGCGGGTACAAAGCTTGCTGCAGCTCGTGGGGCTGGATGGCTTCGCAAACAGCTATCCCGGGCAGCTCTCTGGCGGCATGGCGCAGCGCGTGGCCCTGGCGCGGGCGCTGGTACATCGCCCTGAGCTGCTGCTGTTAGACGAGCCGTTTGGCGCACTAGACGCGTTGACCCGGGAACGCATGGGGCAGGAACTGCAGCGCATCTGGCAAGCGATGCCCATTACCGTATTTATGGTTACCCACAGTATTTCGGAAGCCGTGCTTCTGGCCGACGAGGTGCTGGTGATGACGGGCTACCCCGGCCGCTTGAGCGAGCAGGTCGCGGTTCCCCTGCCGCGACCTCGCTCGCTGGAGCTAGAGGCAACGCCTCAATTTCAGAATCTGGTTATGCACATTCGGGCGGCGATTGAGAAGTAACCTCAGTCGCCCACCTGCTCGCCCGATGCGGGCGCTGCAGGCCGCCGGCGACGGCGCCACAAAGCGCCTATTAAGGCCAGGGGCGCCAGCAGGATGAGCGCCAGCGGAACCAGGACGACGACGATCCAGATGGCAATTGTCGCCAGGCCTTGCAGCGCCGTGATCAGAGCGGAAAGCGCGCTGCGCACGACGCCCGTGGCCCGCCAACTGCCAATTTCGATGGGCTGCGCCAGGGCATCGGGCGTAATGCGCACGGCGATGGTGGAAAAAGCGGCCGACTGTTCTAGATATTGCAGGCGTCCTTTAACCGCTTCGATTTCGCCTTCCAGGCGGCTCAGCTCCGCGTTCACCGCCAGCGCTTCTTCCACGTCGCTGGCTTCTTCCAGGAAGCCGCGCACGCGTTCGGCCGTCGCTTCCAGGTTTTGCAGGCGCGCCCGGCGGTCGACATACTCCTCGGTTACGTCCTGACCGCTGGTGGCGCTGTCGCGCACTTCGATGGCCATGGCTTCGATCTCGTCGATCGTGGCCTCGAAACGCTCTGCCGGCACGCGCACGGTGATGTTGCCGACCTTGGCTTCGCCGCGCAGGAAGATGCTGCTTTCCACCACCCAGCCCCCTGCCGCATTAACCTGGGCTGTAATGGCCTCGATCGCTTGCTCGCTGTCTGCGACGACGATTTCCAGATTTCCCGTACGAATAATCAACTGGTCTTGCGCCGCCTGACCTGCCGTGGCGTCCTCGACGTTATAGCTCTCTAAAGCCGGCGCCCTGGGGGCTTCGGCGGCTGAAGAAGCGCCGTCGGCGACAATGGTTTGCGGCGATTCGGCGCAGGCAGCAAGGAACAGCACAACCAATACAAGTGTGACCAGGACATTCATCTTCTTCATCGTTTCCTCCGCAGCATCGTGATCATGTCTAATGATTAGACGATGCCCCGTCCTGAATAGTTCCCCACTATTCGAAGCATCACCAGCCAAGTTCCAACCGCGCAATAAGCCGGTGGGGCAGGCCGTGTTGGCGCATGCGCTGCTGCGTCTCGGCCACGTCGTAGGCCACGCGGTGGTATTCCCAGGTCAGGCCCTCTGTGTCGAGGATGCCATAGGCTGCGCGCGGGTCCGAGTCGCGTGGCTGGCCCACGCTGCCGGGGTTGATTATCACGCGCTTTTCGCCGAGCTGCAGCGTCTCGCCCGGCGCAGGGAAGGCCGCCCTAATGTCATCGGTCGCCATCTCGGTAAAGATCACCGGGGCGTGGGTGTGCCCGGCAAAGCAATAGTGCGTCTGCAGCAGAGCCATATTTTGCGCCACGATTACTTCGTCGAGAAGGTACTCCCACACCGGTTGGCGCGGGCTGGCATGCACCAGGGTGAAGGGCTCAACGATGGTTAGAGGCGCCAGGGCCGACAGGTATTGCCGGTTCTCGCTGCTGAGCACGTCTTGCGTCCAACGTATGGCCGTGCGCGCTTCGTTATTGAAATAGTTAATGTCCAGTTTGCCGAGGACGGCCCAATCGTGATTTCCCGACAGGCACAGGTGGTCGTACTCGTTGAGTCGCTCGACACATTCGTTGGGATTGGGGCCATAACCGACGACGTCGCCCAAGCACCAGATTTGCTGCCAACCGGCGGGTGCGTCTTGCAGAACTGCTTCTAGCGCCACAAGGTTTGCATGGATGTCGGAGATAACGAGGTAGCGCATGGATGCCAGCCTTTCTGTCGATAGCGGCATAATAATACCATGATCCTCCAGAGAGAGTATAATAAGGGCGCGGGGACAGGATTGGTGCAACGAGCACGTGGTTGGCGAACAGATGGCCATTCTAGACGAAAAGACAGTCGATTTTATCAGCAGCAGCGTCGAGCAGACGGAGCGCCTGGGCGTTCGGCTGGGGCAGCTTCTGGAGCTGGGCGACATCGTATGCCTGTCGGGCGAGCTTGGCGCCGGCAAGACGGCCATGGCCCGCGGCATTGGCCGTGGTTGGGGCACCGCCCTGCGCGTGACGAGCCCCACGTTTACATTGGTCAACCAATATCCGCGTGTGAAAGACGGCGCCATTCTGTATCATGTGGATTGCTATCGCCTGACGGGCGAAGGCGAGATCGTAACCACTGGCCTGGAAGACGTGCTCGACGGGCAGGGCGCGGTGATGATTGAGTGGCCCGAACGGGTAGAGCGGTGGCTGCCAGAGGATCGCCTCTGGATCCAGCTGCGACACTTGAATGAGACTAGGCGCGGCTTACGCATCACGGCGTTCGGCGCGCGCTCGGAGAACTTGTTGAAAGGCTTTAAGCGCAGCGCATTTGGCGTCTAGGATCTCTGTTTATGCAACGGCACCATGAGAAGCGACCATGATATTGGCAATTGACACCGCGACCCGCTGGACAGGCCTGGCGCTGCACGATGGCCTAAACATCATCGCCGAGCACGGCTGGCGATCGATGAATACTCAGAGCGTCGAACTGGCCCCGGACATTGAGCGCATCCTGGCGCGGGCCGGTTTGCACGCCGACGCCTTAAAAGGCATTGCCGTGGCCTTAGGGCCCGGCTCCTATACTGGCCTGCGCATTGGTCTGGGTTTGGCCAAAGGTATGGCCCTGGCGCACCAGACGCCCATTCTCGGCGTACCGACGTTAGACATTGTCGCTGCAGCCCTGCCGCAAATGCCGGGCCAGCTCATTGCGCTGGCAGAGGCGGGGCGCCGCCGCATCACGGCCGGCGTGTACGAATGGCACACCAGCGCCGGCTGGCGCGCGGCGCAGGCGCCCTACAACACGAGCTGGGATGAGTTCCTGGATGCCATTGAGGCTCCCGTCGTCCTGGCCGGGGAGATTTCGCCGCAGGCCATGAAGCGTATTCGCGCAGCCGGAAAGGGACTTCGTGCTGTGCGCGCCGTGGATCGTGTGCGCCGCGCCGGCTATCTCGCCGAAGTGGCCTGGCAGCGTTTGCGCAAGGGAAAGGTCGATAACCCGGCCGAGCTAACGCCTATCTACCTGCGCGACGTATAAGCCGTCTCCAAATTGCAGCCCGCAAGCCGCCTCGTGGCATTCCCCGTGGATTTGAAGCCTCCTCGCTCCTATCGTGTGCGTCCCATGACTGTGGACGATATTGTAGCGGTTATGGACATCGAAGCCGTGTCGTTTCCCAGCTCATGGTCTGCTGCCGGCTATCGGCATGAGTTAACGGCGAACCCCCAGGCCTATTACGTTGTCCTGGAACATGTTGGCGAGCAGGGAGCGGAGGCCGAAATAATCGGCTACGCTGGTCATTGGCTTGTGGCCGGGGAGGCGCACATCAGCACTATTGCGCTGAAGCCAGAGTGGCGGGGCAAAGGCTTGGGCGCTTTGCTGCTGCTGTGGATGATTTATCATGCCATCTCCCGGGCGGCCACGGTCGTCAACTTGGAGGTGCGCGCCACAAACGAGAACGCGCAGCGCTTATATGCGGCCTACGGCTTTGTGACCGTGGGGCATCGCAAGCGCTACTATCGAGATACCGGCGAGGACGCGCTGCTGATGGACCTGGATCTACGCGGCGAAGAGACGGTGGCAGCGTTAGAAGCAAAGCGGGCCGCCTTATGGCGTCATTTAAACGCAGCCCACTAAACCGTGGCGGCGGGTGGCCGCCCACAGCGCTTTGTCTGTGTGCTTATGATGATCCTGAACGACACCGCTCAAGCGTTGCCGCCAACGGCTTGATCGAGTAGAACGACCACCGTTGAGAGTGAATGGAGAAGCCATATGAAGATTGTTATTACAGGCGGCGCGGGTTTCATCGGCTGCAACAGTGCAGACGCCTTCTTGCGCAATGGGCATGAGGTCCTCATCTACGATAATCTGTCGCGCATTGGCGCAGCGGCAAACCTGGATTGGTTGCGGCAGGGCCATGGCGAAGCCCTGCAATTCTTTGCCGGCGATGTGCGCGACTTCGAGGCTTTGACCCAGGCAATAACCGGCGCCGATGTGCTGTTGCACCTGGCCAGCCAGGTTGCAGTGACCACCTCGGTGCAGAACCCGCGCGAAGATTTTGAAATTAACGCCCTGGGCACCTTTAACGCCCTGGAAGCGCTCAGGCTGCACGCACCCGGCGCTGTCTTCCTATACGCTTCGACGAACAAGGTGTATGGCGGTATGGAAGCGGTGGGCATCGTAGAACGCGGCGAGCGCTACGCTTATGCCAGCTTTGAACACGGTATACCCGAAACGTACCCGCTTGACTTCCACTCCCCTTATGGCTGCTCCAAGGGTGCGGGCGACCAATACACCCTGGATTATGCGCGTATCTACGGCCTCAACACAGTCTCCTTGCGCCAGTCGTGCATTTACGGGCCCAGGCAGTTTGGCGTCGAAGACCAGGGCTGGGTCGCGCATATGGTGATTGCTGCAGTGACAGGCAAGACCATCACTATTTACGGCGATGGACGGCAGGTGCGTGATGTGCTGCACGTGTCCGATCTGGTACGCGCTTACGAACTGGCCATCGAGCGTATTGATCGTTGTCGCGGCCAGGCCCTGAATATCGGCGGTGGGCCGCAGAATACGCTGGCCGTGTGGAGTGAATTCGGGCCCACGTTAACACAGCTCAAAGGGGCGCCGCTTTCCGTTCACTATGGCCCGTGGCGGCCGGGCGACCAGCGCGTCTTTATCGCCGATGTGCGCAAGGCGCAAAGCGTCCTGGAGTGGCGGCCGGCCATCTCGGCTGCCGCCGGAATTGCGGATCTTTATGAGTGGGTCAGCCGCAACCGGGCGCTGTTTGAAGAAGATCGCCTCAATGTTCTGAGCGCGCCAGACGGGTAAGCATTGTGTCGCCTAGATTGCTCTGCCTGGCGCTCTTAGCCCTGTTGCTCGTTTCCTGCGCTCGCGTGGCGCCCACGTTTCAGGCCGCTGCGCCGGCCACTGCGACAGGCGCGCCAGAGCACGAAGCGGCTACAGTCGCCGCAACAGCCGCAGACAGCATCGCGGAGCCCACATCGCCGGCGCCGCACACGCCGACCCCGCGGCATACGGCAACGGCGCTCGCGGCGACCCTTGCGCCCACGGCCACCTCAACCGCGGCCCCCAGCCCCACGGTGGACCCATATGCCGGCCTGACAATCGACGACTTGTCGGCGCGAACCTATGGCGGCGGCGCGCTGGAAGAGGTGCAGGTGCTGAGCGTGACCGAATCGTTTACACGGACGGTTGTCGCTTATGACAGCGATGGCCTGACGGTTTATGGCTTCCTAAACGTGCCCTTTGGTGAAGGGCCCTTTCCCGTGGCCCTGGTACTGCATGGATACATCCCGCCGCGCCAATACACCACCATCGGCTACACCACGCGCTACGCTGACTTCCTGGCGCGTGCCGGTTATCTGGTCATTCATCCCAACTACCGCAACCATCCGCCATCCGACGAGACGGCGGCGTTTGCCGCCGGATTGCCCGAAGAAGATTTCCGCGTGGGCTATGCGGTCGACGTGCTCAACTTGTTGGCCATCGTGCGCGAGACGGCCGGCGCGCCGGGCCCGCTGCTGCGCGCCGACGCGCAGCAGCTACACTTGTTAGGCCACAGCATGGGCGGCGGAATCGCCATTCGCGTGATGACCGTCGATCCCACGGTCGATGCCGCGGTGCTTTACGGCTCGATGAGCGCCGATGAGCTCCAGAACTTCGAGCGTATTCAGGTTTGGTCCAATGGCCAGTCTGGCGTCGCCGAGCTGGCTGCGCCGCCCGACGACTTGCGCCGCATTTCTCCGCTCAATTTTCTTGAGCGAATTCAGACCGCGGTGAGCATTCACCATGGTGAGCTCGACGACATCGTTCCGGTAACATGGTCGGATGAGTTGTGCCGCCGCCTGCAGGAGATCGGCAAAACAGTGGAGTGCTTCCGCTACCCAGGCGCTCCCCATTCGTTTCACGATGAGGTTGATCGCCTCTTCCTGGGGCGAGTGCTCGACTTCTTTGGTCGTTACTGACGCTGTCGCGTACCGTTGCGCGGGCCATTCAGGTACAATCAGGGGCATGGAGCACCGTCGAGTCTATCGCGCGGGCGCCCGGCGCGAATGAAGAAGTGGGGCATCTGGCTGGCGTTGGTCATGGTTCTGGGCCTGGCGCTGGCCCTAGTCCGTTTTTGGGTTACGCAGCCGGCGGCAGGCGGCAGCCAGCCGCCGGAGGTAGCCGCCGCAGCGCGGCAAGAGGACGCCGCTCAGACGGCGCAGCCCGGCACGGCGACGCCGGCGCAGGAGCCCACAGCCACGCCGACTGAGACCAGCACGCCGACGGTCACATCTTCGGCGACGCCCTCCAATACGCCGACGGCCGCGCCATCGCCCACGCCGACCAAGACTGGCACACCGACGGCCACGCTGCCGCCGTCCAGCACGCCATTTGCCACGCTGCTTCCGGAAGAACTCGTGGAGGGCATGGCCGTGCCCACGCCGGTCCCAACCTTCACCAAACCCCGTTCGGTGACCAACATTCTGCTGCTGGGCAACGACGTCAGCACGCGCCAGGGGGGCAGAACCGATAGCCTGATCATCGTTTCCATCGACGAAGAGAACAAGACGGCCTCCATGCTCTCCTTGCCCCGTGATCTGTATGTGGTGATCCCGGGGTGGAAGCTGACGCGCATCAACCTTGCCTTGCCGCATGGTCATGGCGCCGGCTACCCTGGCGGTGGCGGCGCGCTGGTGAAAGATACCATTCTGTACAATCTGGGTATCGAGATCGATTATTACGTGCGCGTGGGCTTTGATGCATTTCAAGAGGTCATCGAGCTATTACAGGGCGTCGACGTGGCTGTGAGCTGTGAGGTGCAGGATTGGCGCTTGAAGGAGCCAGACCTGGATGCACAAGACGAAGAAAACTGGGAAATGTACGGGCTGGGTCCGGGCGTCTATCACATGGATGGCGACCTGGCGCTGTGGTATGTGCGCTCACGGCGCAACAGCAGTGACTTTGACCGCGGCCGGCGCCAGCAGCAGGTGTTACGCGCAATCCTGAACCGTGGACTGGAGCGAGACATGCTGGCGCAGCTACCGGCGCTGTGGGAGGTATATCGCGAGAACGTGGAGACTGACCTGCCGCTGCCGGTGATGATGCGCCTGGCAGCGCTGGCGCCCGGCGTGCGCGACAACGGCATCCAGCAGCTACTCTTACCAGAAGGCGCGCGCCGCGCCTGGATGACGTCGGGCGGCGCTGCGGTGCAGCTATTACAGTGGCAGGGCGCTGAACCAATTTTGGCGCAGTTGATGCGCCCACCGGTGTTGAACCGCGCCACACGTGCGCCGCTGACTGTAGAGGTCGTGACCGGCCATGACGTGCAATATCTGCTGGCCGCGGATAACCTGGCGACCTATGGCTTTATTCCCCGGCGCGTGGAAGCCTCCGGGCCGCCGCCGGAGCGCACCTCCGTCACGTATTCAGGAGCTAACTTAAAAGGTTCGTACGACTGGCTGTTAAGCTGGATCATCGGCATACGCACCGACGCCATCACGCTGGATCCGGCGCAAGGCGACGCAGCCGACCGCTATCGCGTCTACCTTGGCGCCGATTATGACCCCTGTCGTCCGCAGCTTGAATCGCCGGCCCTGGGCAGAAACGAGTAAGTCTGCGGCGCGCTATGATTCAAATCGCGGCAAAAATGCATCCCAGGCTGCGCTCACGGCCGCCTCGGGCTCTGCATCCAACAGCCTGAGCCCAAACACCTGGCCCATTGTATCGAGGGCGTGCTGCGCATCTCTCACGCTGCCGCCTTTCTTCGCGGTAGATATCAGCTCGCTAGCATACTGCTCCAGGGCCGCCAACGCCGTCGGCGTATCCAGATCATCGCGCATCGCCTCGTGAAACGTGTTCTTCACGCCGCGCGGATTTAAGGGCGGGCCGTCGCCGCCTTCCACGCGCATGGCTTCTTCGAGCAGTTGTGCAGCGCGCACCGCGGCTTCTAGCTCTGCTTCGTCGAACTCCCATTCAGAACGGTAATGGTGAGCGTGCATGTACAGGCGCAAGGCGTTGGCGCTGATGCCGTCGTTCAGCAGATCGCGCACCATCACAAGGTTGCCCAGCGACTTGCTCATCTTCTCGCCTTCATGGCGCACCATGGCCGTGTGCATCCAGAAGCGCACAAACGGGTCCGCGCCGGTGGCACACTCGGCCTGGGCGATCTCACATTCGTGGTGCGGAAAAGCGAGATCTGCGCCGCCGCCGTGGATGTCAAGGCTCTGGCCCAGGTATTTCGCCGCCATTGAGGAGCACTCGATGTGCCAGCCGGGGCGTCCTGGGCCCCAGGGGCTATCCCAGGCTGGCTCGTCCGGCGCTTGCGCCTGCCACAACACGAAGTCCAGCGGGTCTCGCTTATGGGGATCGTCGGGATGGTTGCCGCGCTCGTTGGCAATGGCCAACATCTCCGCGCGCGGAATGCCGCTAAGCTTGCCAAATCCCTGCCAGCTATCCACGTGAAAGTAGACGTTGCCGCCCGCTTCATAAGCGCAGCCCTGCTCCAGCAGCGTGGAGACCGCCTCGACGATTTCGGGAATGACATCGGTGGCCCGCGGGAAGTGATCGGGCGCCATGATGTTGAGTTCCTTCATATCGGCAATGAAATGCTTTGTCCAGCGGTTGCCCACGTCGCGCCAATCGCCCTGCACCTCGTTTGCTTTGCGCAAAATATCGTCGTCGATATCCGTTACATTCTGCACATAGCGCACCTTATAGCCTAAAAGGTTTATGTAGCGGATGAGAACGTCGAACGTGGCGTAGGTGAAACTATGGCCCAGATGGGTCGTATCGTAGGGCGTGATGCCACAAACGTACAGGGTGATCGGTTCGTCACCGGCGGTGAACGACTCTCGTTTGTTCGTTAGAGCGTTGTAAAGGCGCATGTCGCTACTCTCTTTCTTGACGTTGTCCCATGTTTTGCCTGACTGCTGTGGATCTGTCTGGCGCGCATGAGTGCAGGTTCGCACCGTGCACGGGCGCTCGACACGACCAATTTTAGCGCCGTTTATGATAACAGTCCGCCCCAATTGGTAGCATGGTCACGCCGGGTATAATTGCGTGCCATACGCATCGATACCGGCCGGCCTTTGCAGAGGTGACGCTTTGACTGCTGCCCACGACGAAACCAGGAACATCCTTGAAGAAAGCCCCCTGCACAAGGTGATGGTCTTTTATGACCGGGCAGAAATTATACCGGCCGCACCTTTCGTAGCGGGACAGATGGCCAGCGCGCTACTGATCGGCTGGTTGTGGCACGCGGCGGGCGCGCCGCCGGCCACGGCCTTGCTGGCCGGCGCGACGCTGGGCCTGGCTACGATTGCCGATGTGCTGCTCTTGCGCCGCCTGCCGCAGGCGGGAATATCCTTTGGGCCCTGGAAGTCGCAGACTGCTGTATTGTTGACGCCGCGGGCCCTGATTGCCGCCTCGGCAATGTTTTTAAGTGGGCTCACCGGTTGGCCGGCTGCTCTGGGGCTGCACATTGCGCTGCAGGCATCTGGCAGCCTATTGCTGTGGTGGGCGGCCGCTATCGAGCCTGCGCGTCTGGCGCTCACGCGCCTCGAAGTCCAAACGGCGGCATGGCCGCCTGGCAGCGAGCCGCTCAAGATATTACACATTAGCGACATTCATCTGGAG
Organism: uncultured Ardenticatenaceae bacterium; assembly: GCA_964384155.1. Taxonomy (GTDB): domain Bacteria; phylum Chloroflexota; class Anaerolineae; order Promineifilales; family Promineifilaceae; genus JAAYYY01. The sequence goes on along the minus strand of CAYLJW010000029.1, from coordinate 41,846 downwards.
CGATATGCAGGGCGCGAGCAGCGTTTGCTGCAGCTTGCGCACGACTGTCGGCCGCACCTCATCGCCATCACCGGCGACTATCTAAACCTGTCGTACAACCGCGACGAGCTGGCCAAGAAGCAGCTTGCCGCGCTGCTCGCTGAGCTACATGCTCCATTAGGCGTCTTCGCCACTCTGGGCAGCCCGCCGGTGGACCTGCGCGAGGAGATCGTGCCGCTGCTGGAGGCGTTACCGCTGGCGCTGCTGCGTGATGAGTGGCGCACCGTCAGGCCCGGCCAGCAGCAAGAGCTAACGTTGCTAGGCGTCGACTGCACCCATCACCTGGACATCGACGCGCCAAAGCTCGAACAACTGGCCTCTGCTGCGCCCGGCGGCGCGCCGCGCCTGCTGCTATACCATTCGCCAGAACTGATGCCGCAGGCCGTCGCGAACGGCATCGACCTCTACCTTTGTGGCCATACACACGGTGGACAGGTGCGTTTGCCGCTGGTGGGCGCCCTGCTCACCAGCTCGCGCCTGGGCCGGCGCTATGTGATGGGCCTGTATCGAGAAGGCCAGACGCACCTGTATATTAGCCGCGGCGTCGGCCTTGAAGGCCTCAGCGCGCCGCGCGTACGCCTGCTCGCGCCGCCGGAGATCACCCTGGTGATCCTATCGCCCGCGCCCTAATTTTGTGGCGCCCGCCCCAGCAGGGCAACGGGCAGGTAGTGTATGAAGTCAGGCGAAAATGGCTGGAATAACGGCCCGCTGATACACGGATACGTTTCAGGGTCCGGTTCGCCGGCCACGGTCCAACAAGAGGGAGCGCTGTCTTCGCTGCCCGGATCCGTCTGCATTTGTCCCACATACCAGATGACGATATCCGTGGCGGACACGTTTTCGCCATCCACGTACTGCTCCGGGCCAGGGCGAGCGCCATCGGAGCAGCAACTACCGATCGCGCCCATGTCTGTGTCGCCCTCGGCGCCGTTGTGCCTAGTGACATACAAAAAGGGATCATCACCGTTGCTGGCCGGGTAATGGCCCTGATCGGAAACGATGAAATAGCCGCGACCGCCTTCGTCGAACACAGACCAGCTTGAGCCGGCGGCATTGACGTGGTGCGGGCCGTGATCTGGCTTGGCATGAGGCGTGCGATAGGTTTCGGTGGCTACGTCGCGCCACCCAGTTTCGTCCAGATAGGCAAACGTGTCGCCGTCATTACCGTCTACGGCAATATCGATGCGCACAACAGGCTTGTACAGGCCGTGTGGCTGGCAGCCTTGCCCATAGGCCGCGTTGCCAATGCGGAAGCGTCCGTCACTGAAGAACTGCAGCCGGTTTTCGTAGCGATAGTTGCACTTCTCACCCCATTGATCCATGCGAAAATCCTGGATGAGCTCAAAGCCCACCGGAACGCCGGATGCGGCAGTCAGCGTGACGACCTGTGTCTCGCCGTAAGGCTGTATCAAGTAGCCGCCGCCGCTGGCGCCACAGCCCAGCTCGTCCCGGAAGCCGAAATGTTTCCCGTAGTGCACGTGCCACTGAATGGTCTTCACGCTTTTCAGCGCCTGTGACCCCTCAAAGCTGACGTCATAGACGTGCAGGCCGTCGCTGCCGGTTGTGCCATAGGATAGCTGCCAACCATCACGGTCCAGCGCGCCGGGTTGCGGGCAGCCAGATGGCGTAGAAGGGCGCGGCTCGCGCGCCGGGTCGGGCATGGCTTCGCCCCAGAAGGCGCCGGCTAAGCGACCTTCCGTCAGGTCTACGATGGTCCAAAAGGCGCGATTGCCGAGCTGGAAACTGGGGCCTACGCAGTAATGGTCACCGTCGCATGAGGTGCCAGGCATATCGGCATGCACCGGGGCCATACTGACCTGCAGAGGGCGGTAGCCCAACGCTTCGATCACCTGTGGCGCTTCGCGAGCAAGCTGGATGGCGCGGTCGGATTGGGCGCGGCTGATTCCAGGATGTACGCCCGGTTGGTATAGGACGTCTAATACCCGGCCGTTATCCACATCGACGATAGCCAGCACTGCAGCGTTTTCGTCGAACAAATAGAACTCCACCTGGCGGCAATCGACCTGGGCGCAGGCCGCGCTGGCGGCCGTAAACTGGTTGGCCAGCACCTGGCGCACGCCGAAGACTTCGGCGCGGCGCCCCGCATTGAGCTGCTGCACCCGGCCGTCGGCCAGGGCCAGCTCCTGAGCCTGCTGCTGCTCCGGCGTGAGGCTGTCCGCAAGGGGCAGCGCGGACGATTTGCCACGTACGAGCGGTGTGCGCTCGGCTGCTATCGCCAGGTAAGCGATGGCACCCAGCAGCGCCAGAGCCAGCGCCAGACGGAAGGCGATGGCGCGACGACTCCTGATGATCTGAGCACCCATTTCGGTGTGTCCTGTTTAGGTTACAATTTGCCTTGTGCCGTAAGTTGCTGCGATTTGTAGCGAATAACACGCCAATTGTCGAACACAAGATGGGTACAAAAAAGGTACAGCTCCAGCCTGGAGCAGCTCATAGCAAACTCGCGGGATGTGCGCAGTGATATAATGGCAGGCATGACAGGAACGGAGCGTTCAGCAGGGCAGGGTGCTGCCGTACAGCGCTTGCTGCGCGGCGCAACAGGCCTCTTTATCTTGCTGATGCCGCTTTCCAGCTTTTTCGCAGTGGGTCCCTCGGCCAATCCGCGCGTCTTTTGGCTGTATGCGCAGCGCGGCCTATTCCTTTCTGATTTTGCTCTCGCGGCGCTCGTTCTCCTGGCCCTGGTGGGCAAGGTGCCGTGGCGGCGCGGCCCGGTGTTTATCACCGGAGCGCTGATAGCCATCTGTATGCTGGCTTTCTTCTCCATTCCCGGCGCCATCTCGCCGCCCTTTGCCCTGTACTCGGCCGTGCGCTGGACGCTGGCTCTCTTCGTTTACTTCTGGTTTTTGCAGCCGGTCGTGGCCACAAACCAGGCAGTAAAATTGTTGGCCCTGAGTATCGGCATGCATTGCCTTGTGGGCATCCTTCAGGTCGTGCTGCAAAGCCCCTTGCATCTACCCGGCGAGTTGGCCGTGGAGCCGGCGACGCCGGGGGCCGCCATCTTGCTGGTTGATGGCGTGCGCTGGCTGCGAGCCTATGGGCTCACGTTCCATCCCAATGTGTTGGGCGGCTATGCGGCGGTGGCCATTCTGCTGATGATTCCGGCGCTCGACCGCTTCTCACAAATTGCCCTGTGGTGGCTGCTGTGGTGTGGGCTGCTGATCACCTTTTCGCGATCGGCGTGGCTCGCCGTGGTTCTACTGCTGCCCTTCGTCGTCCTGGTGGCCATCTTACGTCGCTTTGGCGAGACGCTGAAGGCTTCGCTGGCCGGCGGCGGGCTGCTGCTGCTGGTCATTGGCTTCTTATGGGTGGCCGGCGGGCAGATCACCAATCGGCTCGACCCGCTGGCATCTGTATTAGAGAGCGGCGAAGTTCCGGCCATGCCCGCGCGACCTGCTGAGGCGCCCGAATCGTTTTCCCTGGCCGAACGGAGCGCGCTGATTGCTGTGGCGGCTGAGATCATCGCGGCGCACCCAATCCGGGGCGCCGGCGCCGGCAATTTTGGGCTTGCCCTGGCCCAAATCCGGCCACAATTGCGCGCACAGGCCGTGCACAATGTGCCGCTTTTAATCGCCAGCGAGGTAGGCCTCGCCGGCGGCGCCTTGTGGCTGTTTCTGACCCTGGTGATCGCGATGCGTTTCATACGGCACATGCGGCGCGCCAGCCTGTGGCGCCTATGCGCCATCGCTGCCTGCCTGGCAAGCCTGATCATCTCGCTGCTTGATAGCTATCCCTGGTCTCTAAACAGCGGCATGATGCTCATGGCCATGACCCTGGGCCTGGCCAGCCGCGCCAATGAGGCCACGATCTAAGCGCCGCTGGGCGGGTGGTCCATGACGAGCTGCCGGTAGACCTTGAGCAGGGCCGGCACGGTCGATTCCAGGCCAAATTGGCTGCGTACCAGCGAGTGCAGGCGGTTGGCCTCCGCCTGCCTGGTCGCCTCATCTTGCAACAATTCGACGATACAGCGCGCCAGGGCCGTCGCATCACCCGGGGCTGCCAGATAGTGCGAGGGGATAAGCTCCGGCAGCAGGCCTACGGCCGTGCCGGCGACCGGCAGACCACAGGCAGCGGCTTCGAGGAAGGCCAGGTTCTGGCTTTCATGCAGCGAGCTTAAGACAAAGAGCTGGCCCTGCCTTAGAAATGCCGGCAGGTCGTCGTGGCGCAGCGCGCCGTGGAACTGAACATGCTCGTCGACACCTAACTGGCCGGCCGTAGCCTGCAGGCGCCTGCGCAGCGGCCCATCGCCGGCAATGTGTAAGGCAACCTGTCGCGGCTGCAAGCGCAGACGAGCGCCGGCGAAGGCCCGCAGCAAGAGCTCCTGGTCCTTCACCGCCGTTAAGGAGCCTGTGTGTACAATACGTAATGAGGGCGACGAAGCGCCGGCCACTGCGCCGTGAAAGAGCGACAAATCGACGCCTAATGGCAGCACGCTGATCGGCCGGCGTGGCATGGTGCGGGCGGCCTCCTGGCACAGTTGCCGCGAGCCGGCCGACAGGCCCTGGGCCAGCCGCAGCGCAGCATTGATCAGCAGCGGTGCGCTGCGGCTTAGCTGCGCGCCGTAGCCCACTTGCGGCAGGCGTACAAGCTCGCCGCCCATCATAGAAACCAGCGCCGGCGTGCGGCATAAGCGCCCGGCTGCGGCGGCGACAAAACCGGCCTCGTCAGCCCACAGGCCGTGTAACACGGAGAACGGCTTGCGGCGCGCATCGCGGCGTATGGCCGCAATGGCCGTGGCCAGCAGAGGCACGCGGTGCAAGCCTGCTTTATCGGCGCCGCCCAAGGCGCGTACACGCGCGCCAAAGACATTGTATGCGGCCGAGTGGTGTGGGTAGCGTAGGGTGTAGACGGATACATCATGAGCCTCGGCCAGGCGATGTACGAGGTTGAGCAGGGCCGGGATGCACCAGTCGTCTTCGGCAGCGCTGAAACCAGGCGTCACAAGGCCGATGTGCAGGCGAGAAGCAGGGCCCCGATTCAAGGTGCGCTCACGCGAAACACGGTCATTGTTTCCGCCAGGAAGCGCCGGCGGGCGAAAGGTTCACAACCATAGCCCTGCGCGCGAAAGGTCTGCAGGAACGCGGCTTCGTCGGCGTGCGAGGACCACAGCAGCAGCGCCGCACCTGCTGGCCTGAGGTGCTGCTGTAGCTGCGCGGCAAAACGCTCAAGGGCATCTGTTGAGCGCCAGGCTTGCTCAAAGCCGGGCTGTGGCGCGCCGCGGAAGAAAGGTGGGTTGAACAAAATCAGGTCGAAGCTCTCCTGCCCGACGGCGCTAAACAGGTCGCCCTGCCTGACGACAACGCGCTCGTGTAGCTCGTTGAGCAAGGCGTTAATCGTCGTGCAGCATACGGCAGCCGGGTTAATGTCCACGGCCACCACACGCTCGCAGCGCAGAGCGGCGGTGACGGCCATGATGCCGCTGCCGCAGCCCATATCCAGGATGCGCTGCTGATGCTGCAGGGGGATCTGCTGCAGCACGCTCGAAAAATAAGCGCCGCTGCGGAAGATTCGGGGATTCATCACACCTGGCAGGACGACAAGGTTGAACTGCTCGAACCGTTCCAGGGCCAGGCGGTTATGGCGCGAGCGTTGTCGTAGCAAATAGTTAAGCCGTAATAAGGCCCGTTCGAGCTGCTGCATGGCTCTGTTCAGTGGCTCAGAAGCCCGCGGTCTCGGGTCGCTGATAGCGCTTCAGGCGCTGTACGGCGCGCAGCTCCAGGGGGTAGCCGTAGATGCGCAGGTGGTAGCGCCAGGCGCTCAAGCCGCGCAAGATCGTGCGCCACGATCCGTGCAGGCTGGCATCGGTGCTGGTGGGGTAGTAGGCATTTAGCACGCGCTCGAAGTCGCGCACATAGCGGCGCAGCGGATCCTTCAGCCAGGGCATGGTGCTGCTGCGGCGCTGCGAAAAATCACGCCAGGCGTCGCTGATCCAGCCCTCCAGTGTATCGGGGAAAGCAAAGCCGTTGGCGCGAGCCTGATCGTATAGCTCCCCAGACAGGGGCACCGGCGTGTACATGTAGAGGATGATCTCCGTATGCGGATTCACCTGCTTCACGCGGCGAATGAACTCAATAGTGCCCCGCGCATCACCTTCGGGGTCGGGCGGGTTACCCAGCACAAACGACATTTCGGGCACGATGCCGTAATCCGCCATTTTACGCGCTATTTGCAGCGTGCGCTCCGTAGAGGCCTGCCCACCCTTGTTCATGCGCTTGAGCGTTGCGTCGGATCCCGATTCCGCGCCCAAAAATACCATGCGCAGGCCGCTGTCGCGCATCAGGGCCCATGTGCGCTCTTCAAACTTCAACATGGTGTCGATGCGCGCTTCGCCCCACCAATGGATGCCCAGGTCCATAATCCGTTCAGAAAAATCAGCGACGCGCGCCTCGTGAGTGAAAAAGTTGTTGTCGTAAAACTCGACAGCGTCCAGCTTCCAGGTATCTACCAGAAGGCGCACGGTCGCCGCCGTTTGCTCGGCCGTCTGCGCCAGCCAGCGGCCATTCACCATGTTGACCACGGCGCAAAAGTTACAGAAGAAGGGACAGCCGTAGCTGGAGTGATGAGACAATGTGCGACGCCCCAGAAAGGTGTTGCGTATGTAGGCCGGGATGCTTAGCCGGTGGTAGGGGAATGAGGGCAGGTTGCGCGGGTGGGGGATGGGCGCCATGGGGTTGGCGGTGATCGCGCCGCTGTGCTGCTGGCGAAAGGCCAGGCCTGGGATTTCCTGCAGTGCGCGCAGCGGCGCCGGCTCGACGCCGCCGATAGCGATCGCCGGCTGCGACGAGCCGTTTTGGCCAAAGAGCGCGTCCAGCAGCGCCAGAAAGACGAATTCGCCGTGGCCGCGCACTACGTAATCGACGTAGGGCGCTGCCAGGCAGACGTCGTAATGCTGTGTGGGAAAGTAGCCGCCCCAGACAATGGTTAGATGCGGGTGGCGCTGCTTCAGCGTGCGGCAGACGGGTACGGCGTTTTCCAACTGCGGGCCAGGCATTACCGTCACGCCCAGCAAGCTGGCCTCGGTCTCGGCAATAGCCTGCTCCAGGGCTTGCAGCGGATCGGATACCAGGTTGCCGTCGATAAGCTGGTATTCGTGGCGCCCCTCAAGCACGGCGCCCAGGGCCAGCAGGGACATGGGCAGAATGGGCTTGCGGCCCGCCGAGCTTGGTGGATTGTATAACAGAATCATAACTTCAGGTCCGCCGTCGGCGCTGTTTCTGGGGGCGTCCGTTCAACCAACAGAGTCGGGGCGGCCGTCTGAAAAGTCACGTCGCGGCGCCCCGCCGCGCACGACTCAGGTCGTCCGCGCCTTCACCACGTCGAGAACATTGGCGACGATATCGTAGCGCCCAAATTGCGGCACGAGATAGATGCCGTTGATATGCGGCTGCATCTCTTCGAGTATCTCTTGGGCAATGGACACGCCTTCTTGCTGGGGATTGGCGCTGCGCTTCATGCGCAGGCGATAGGCGTCGGAAATGGCGAATCCGGGCACTTCGTTATGTAGAAATTCGGCATTACGACTATTGTACAGCGGCTGAATACCGGCAATCAGCGGAATCATCCTGGGGCCCAGCTCGCGCCGGCATCGTTCGAGGAAGTCGCGGGCGATCGTGGCCTCGAAAACCGGCTGGCTCAGCGCGAAGTCGGCGCCGTTCTCGATTTTCTTGCGCAAGAGCTGAAGCTCGCGCTGCGGGTCGCGGGCCTGCAGATTTAGCGCGCAGCCGGCGACGAACGTGGTCGGCCGGTCGATCGAAGCGCCTGATTGCTCGACGCCGCTATTCAGGCGCAGCTTGATGAGCTGAATGAGGCCGCTGGGCACGATGTCGTAGTTATCGGCCGCTTCTGGGTAATCGCCGATATGTGTCGGATCGCCCATGACGATAAACAGGTTGCGCACATTCACGGCATGGGCCGCAAGCAGATCGCCCTGTATGCGCAACAGGTTACGCCCGCGGGTTGGGAAGTGCAGGATGGCTTCAATGCCCACGTTTTGCTGAATCAAATGGGCAGCGGCCCAGGCGCTCATGCGCATGCGCGCCAGGGGGCTGTCGGCGACGTTAAGAAAGTTTGCCCCGGCTTCTTGAAGCATGCGCGCGCCGGCTATCATGCGCTGCGTGGCAATGCCTTTGGGCGGCCGAATCTCGACGGTGGCCACGAACTGGCCTTCGGCCAGCGCTCTGGCCAGGTCGGTCTTGCTTTGCACCTCGTCTTGCCTCATCCGCCCGCCGCTTCTTGGCGGCCCCGGACTACTAGCGGCCGTTTCGGCGGGCGGTTCGTTCAAAGCGCGGCGCATGGCGGCAATGTGCATCGCGCCCGTACCGCAGCAGCCGCCCACGATGCGCGCACCGGCCTGCACAAAGGCAGCGCTATAGTCGCCAAAGTAGTCTGGCGTGGCCGGATAAATGAGGCGCCCCCCGGCCGTATGTTCGGGCCAGCCGGCATTGGGCACCGCCGAAAGCGGTAACTCTGGCGCGGCCTGCGCCATACTCTTGATTAGGCGCAGCACCTGGGCAGGACCGCCGCTGCAGTTGGCTCCGGCGACGTCTACATCGAGCTGGCTGAGACGCCGGCCGACCTCGGCCGGTGTCTCGCCCAGCAAGGTCAGGTCGTCCCGTGTGAACGAAAGTTGCACGACGAGGGGAACGTCCGGCGCGACCTCGCGCGCCGCGGCGATGGCCACTTCGGCCTCTTTCAGGCTGCTAATGGTTTCGACGATCAGCAGATCCACGCCGGCTACACCGCCGCCAGGCCGTACCAGGGCTTCCATCTGTTCGGCAAAGGCCTCTTGCGCCTGTGCTGCGGAGACGCGGCCAAGCGGCGCGATGTGTATGCCCAGCGGCCCAATGGCCCCCGCGAGCAGCACAGGTTGGAAAGAGGCTTCGATGACGCTGCGCGCCACGCGCACGGCGGCCTCGTTAAGACGGCGAAGGTCCGCTTCGAGACCGTGCGCCGCCAGCTTAAAGCGGTTGGCGCCAAAGCTGTTCGTTTCTACAATGTCGGCGCCCGCGACGATGTACTCCCGCAAAACATTGGCCACAAAGGCCGGCTGGCGCACGTTCAGGGCGTCGAAACATTCGTCGAGGGCCACGCCCTGGCTGTGTAGGGCCGTTCCCATTGCCCCGTCCAAAAGCAGCGGCGTTTGCCGTAGCCGGCTCTTAAATTCGGCGCGATTCATTCGCTCCTCACAACCGTGTTAGGGCGCTCTAGTTATCGTGAAATAGTTCCGCGATGAGCGGCGCGGCGCGTTCGTTAACCAGCACCAGGACGCTGGCGCCTCCAGGCGTGCGATGACCCACAACATACTCGGTATCCAGTACGGCGCTGTGTATATTGTCTTCGGGAATATCCTTCAAGACGTTGGCCAGCGTTAGAAGCTGCTCTAGGCTCATATCCGTGCGAATACCATCTTCAAGCTGCCGGTATATCACGGGCGCCTGGCGCAGCAGCTCCGCCGGCCCCAGGCTTAGGGCCTTAGAACGAACTGCGAGCAGTACCTGCTGCTGGCGGCGGGCGCGGTAAAAGTCGTTATCCTGATGCCGCGTACGCGCATATTTGAGCGCCAGGAGGCCGTCGAAGTGCTGGGGTCCGGCCTCAATGTACAGGGGATCGTAGCCGTAGTTCATGTCTGGAAAATCGGGGTCATAAATGTCGTAAGGCACGTGCACGTCGATGCCACCAAGGGCATCGATGGCCCGAATGAAAGCGCTGAAGTCAACCATCAGGTAATGGTCGACGGGCACACCCAGATTATAGGCGACGGTTTGCATCGCCAGGTCGGCGCCGCCGGCGGGGTTGTTGCCCTGGGAGCCGTAGACGAACGCCGTATTGATGCGATCCCGGCCGCGGTTGGGGATAACGACATACAGGTCGCGCGGAATCGACAGCACCGATATCTCTTTGCTGCGCGGGCTGTAGGAGAGCAGCATCATTGTATCGGTTCGCGAGATATAAGGCTCGCCGGGACGGCGATCGATGCCCATCATCAGGATCGTGATGCGGTCGTCGCTCTGCAGGCCCGGTACGGCTAAGGGTGGCTGCGTTGGCTCTAGATCGGCGGCGTCCGACGTGGGGATAGCGCCTTCTTGAATCAGCGGCGGCAGCTCGGTGCCAGACACTTCGATGGCGGCCTGCTCGAGAGGATTGAAGGGCTGCCGCGCCGCCGCCAGCACAGCTTCGGCCGTGAGGAAGACAAAAACGGAGACGGCGATGCCCGTAATGACGAATACAATCGAAAGTAATAGGCTCAGCCATATGGGCAAAAAAGTGCTGCGGTTCTTCTTAGACAAAATTCTGCTCCTACTGCCTATCAGGTCAGGCGTTCACAAGCCACGTCGGCGCCGGCTAGCTAGTCACAACCATGCCGAACCTGGGGTATTATAGCGTTGACCAGAGATCATTAATAGGTGCAAAGCCGTCGCTTTGCCTACTTTATGCCGTTTTTGTACCCGGCGTTGTACCTATCCACCTATTAGGACGTTAAAAAAGAAGAAAAAGTTCATAAAAACTTTGACATCTGGCCTGCTTAGCAGTAGATTAGGGGCTATCGTCCTGCGTATGGGGGCAGCGCGGGCGGGTCGTCGCTTCTTTATTTTTTGTGCCCTGATGGAGCATCATGCCACGCGATCGTTTTGGCCGAGACATCAACTATCTGCGAATTTCACTCACCGATAAGTGCAACTTACGCTGCGTTTACTGCATGCCGGAAGATATGTCTTTCCGCCCGCGCGCCGAGCTGCTGCAGGACGACGAAATTTTCCGTCTGGTGAAGATCTTCGCTGAGCTTGGCTTTCACAAAATCCGGCTAACGGGCGGCGAGCCTACTGTGCGCGCAAACTTTGTGGAGATCGTGCGCTACATTGCGCAGACGCCGGGCATCGATACCGTGGCGATGACCACCAATGGCATTTTGCTGGATAAGATGGCGCAGCCGCTGGTCGAGGCCGGCTTACAGCGCGTGAATATCAGCATCGATACGCTGAATCCAGAGAAATTCAAGAAACTGACGCGCTGGGGAGACGTGCAAGATGTGTGGCGCGGCGTTCACGCCGCCGAAGCGGCCGGTTTAGGCATCAAGCTGAATGCAGTAGTGGTACGCGGCTATAATGACCAAGAAGATGTGGTGGATTTAGCGCGCCTGACGCTGTACCAGCCCTGGCAGGTGCGTTTTATCGAGATGATGCCCTTTGGCGATGTCGCCGATTTTCAGCAGGCCGGCGTCGTGACCGAAGAAGAGCTGCTGCAAACGATTCAGGCAGCGCTCGGACCGATGACGCTGGAAAATGATGGGGAGCTCGACGGCGAGGCGCGCCTCTTCCGCCTCGTAGAAGGGATGGGGACGATTGGCTTCATTAGCTCTGTGACACAGCCGTTTTGCGCGGCCTGTACGCGGGCGCGGCTCACCGCCGACGGGCGGCTGCGCCTTTGCCTGCTGCGCGAAGATGAAGTGAACCTCATGGAACCGCTGCGAAACGGTGCCAGCGACGAGCAGCTTAAAAAGCTGATCACAGACGGGATCTGGTGGAAACCATGGGGTCACGGATTGGCGCGAAACGTCATTCCCATGAACCGCGTGATGTCCGAGATTGGCGGTTAATCCGGCAGGCGCTGCGGCGTGCCCGTCGCTTCGCGCGGTGCTAGCGGCTCGAAGCCCCACATTTCGTCGACGAGATACAGCGGGCGGCCTTTAACCTCATCATAGATGCGGCCCAGGTACTCGCCGATGATGCCCAGGCTGATGAGCTGCACGCCGCCCAGGAAGAGCACCACCACAAGCGTTGTCGCCTGGCCCAGCAAGGGCGTGGAAGGCACAAACAGCCGTAGGGCGATCACCAGCAAGATGGCCAGCAAGCTCAGGCCCGCCATGCTGAAGCCCACATAGGTGGCCAGTTGTAAAGGCAGATACGAGAAGCTGGTGATGGCGTCGACGGCAAAGGGCAGCATCTGGCGCAAACCGCTGTATTTCGATTCACCGGCATAGCGCGCCTGCCGCTCAAAGGGTATCCCCGTTTGCCGGTAGCCAACCCAGGGCACCATGCCGCGTAAGAAACGATTTCGTTCTGGCATGCGACGCACAGCATTCACGACGCGCCGGTCCATTAAGCGAAAGTCGCCCGTATCGATGGGGATCTCCACATCCGTGATACGATAAATCAGCCGGTAGAAGAGCTTGGCCGTCAACAGCTTAAACCAGGTCTCTCCCTCGCGGCTGGATCGAACGCAGTAGACCACATCGTAGCCCTCGCGCCACTTGTCGATCATGCGCGGGAATATTTCCGGAGGGTCCTGCAAATCGGCGTCGGCCAGGATGACTGCCTGGCCCTGGGCATAATCCAGGCCAGCGGTCACCGCAACCTGAAAACCAAAGTTGCGCGAGAAGCTGATGCCCCTTACACGGTTATCTTGCTCGTGAAGCGAGGCGATCACCTCGGCAGAGCGGTCGCGGCTGCCGTCGTTGACCAGGATGAGCTCCCAGCTATACGGTGTATCGTCCATCACCGCGCGCACGCGCCGGTACAGCTCGTGCAGCACAGGCTCTTCATTAAAGACCGGTGCGAGGATCGAAACCAGCGGCGTCTCATTCGTGCTCGCTGCATCTGGGCTTGCACTGGCTGGGCGATGCCCAACCGCGGCTATATTTTCGTGTTTATTCTCAGTTGTTCTATTCATAGTCACAAAGTTATCTGCGCCTCTGCGGTGCGCCACGCGCTGGTTTATCCGCTTCTACATTCAGGGTTGCCGTCAGGCCCACGTGATCGCTTGCGTAAAGGTCTGGATGCGCTTCGTGAGGCCGGTTGGCGAATATCGAGGCCGCAGTGACCTCAATCGGCGAAGAGACAAAGATATAGTCCAGGCAGCCGGCCCAGCCGTCGAAGTTGTGGGCCAGGGCCGTGGGGAAGGTGGCCAGCGGTTCATAACCGCGCACTTCCTCCAGGGCCGAACGGTACGTCTGTTTCATCTGATTAATGGCCGGGCCGCCGGGTAGCTCATTGAAATCTCCGGCAACTACCTGCAGCGGCACGCGACTGACGTCATTCAGCCAGCCGGTCAGCAGCAATACTTGTTCCAATCGCGCCTCGTGGTCATGGGCTATGGCATGTAAATGGGTGGCGACAAAATCCAAGCTCTCGCCGGTGGGCAGCTCCGCATTGGCGCGCAGCGCGATACAGCCATCATAGCCTAGGTTCAGGGCGTCGTGCGCCACGATGGGTAACTTGGTCAGGATGGCTACGCCGTCGAAGTAGCCGCGGACAATATGGCCGAGCCGCCTCTGTATCAGACGATATGGTTTGCGCGGCGTGCCCGTGAGCCGGCTATTAATCTGGTTGCGCACCCACTTGCCCTGGCCGGCGGTTAGATTCACCTCTTGCAAGCTCACCAGATCTGGCGCAAGGTCCATCAATTGCGAGACGACCAGATGCCGCCGCTGTGACCAGCGGTTATGGCGATTGTGCAAATTGAGTGTTGCGACTTTAATCGACCAGGACATCGGTCTGGACTCACTGCTTGCTCAGGCGTTCGATGGTCGCGCCCAATACGAAGGGCGCCTCGTCTGTTAAAGGCTGATGGTGGTAGCGCCGGCATCCACTGCCGTCTGCACGGTTGCATCCCCCTGTCTCACGCTTAAACTGAACGGTGTGTCGGTGACGATTTGCAGCGACGACCCTTCGCCGACCATGTCCAGGGTACCTTCTGGGCCCAAAGGGAAGTTGCGAACGCCATAGGGTCCCTCACAATCCAACTGGCGATGCCAGGTGACGCGGCGCAATGGCCAGTCGACGCTGATGCCGATCACATCTTCCAGAAGAACGGCGATAGCGCTGACGCCCGTCCAGCCGACAAAGTCCGGCTTGGATGGCTCGCCCGGCGCGGCGGCTTCCGGCGCGTAGTTCTCCCAAAAGGTGTCGGTGTGCTGGAAGACGTCGGATATGTTTTGGAGATGGTTGAGGGCGATCTGGTGCGCCAAACGGTGTTGGCGCACGGAACGCAAACCTTTAAGCACCACGTAATTGGTGGGCGACCACACGCCGCCTCGCCAATAGGCGCCTGTTTTCTCGTCATAAGCTTCGCTATCTGCCGAGAGGCTGGGCACGCGATGCGGACGATTAAAGACGTTTTGATCGCGCAGGTGGCGAATGAAAGGTTCGAGCCTGCCCTGAGGGATAAGGCCCTTGTCCAGCAATCCCCAGTAGGCGCCGATTGTCTTGAGCGCCGTGGGGCTGCTGTCGCGATCCAGGTCATGATAGAAGTTGCTGTCGTCACGCCACATGTGCGCGTTGATTTCGCGATGCAGAAAGAGGCGCTGCTCATTCAACCCTTCGGCGATGGCCACTTCATCCAGTAGCTGCGCCATTTGCGCCAGCACCCAGCAGTTGAGCGCAGCCTGCATATTGGCGTCAACCCAGGTGTGATGGCCGTGATGCAGCTCGCCGTTGGCCGCGCGCGGCTGGTTATCCATGCCGCTGCTTAGCCCGGTAGCCCAATAGAGGCCTGAAGGCCAGGTGCGATGGTGGCGAAACCAGTCGTGCAGCGCAAGCAAAGGCCAGAAGACGCGAGCGAGCCGTTCTTCAGAGCTCGTATGGCGAAATGCGCGCCACTCGGCCCAGGCCAACACATTAGGACCTACGCCATTGGGATCGAATGGATGAAAGAAATCGGTTCCTTCGGCCATGTTTATCTCGCGACAGATATGGCCGTCGTCGTGTTGCTTGGCATAAAAGTTGTCCAGGGCGCCTAGGAAGTTAAACGCCCGCCGGCCATATACGCCAAACTGCGAAATGAAGGCGCTGTCCCACATGAACAGGTTTTCGTTAAAAGCGCTGTCGATGAAGTTGGTGATGAAACCGCTGCCGGCGCGCGGCTTGCGCAAGTGGCGCCAGGCTACTTCCCAGGCGCGCCAGTACATCTCCTCCCAGTCTGGAAACTGGGGTAGCACGGGCGCCGGCAGCTTCTCGCGCGCCTCGGCAAAGGGCATGATTTCACGCGGCTGGGGGCGCTCACGACGGAAGGGGTTGCGATCTATAACTGGGTGCGCCGGCCGAGGAAACGTAGGATGGGACATGATCCTCTCAGATACTATCGCGTGGCCCACAGCTCTGCGGTGCCTGTGAGCGAGAGGCCGTTTTCGTCGAGCGAGGCGACATTGAGATTATAACGGATATAAACGTTGTCGCGGAGCTTGCCTGACCACAATAGCGAATCATTGCGCGCAAAGAATGGATAGCCTGCAGTGCCTGAAAGCTCGGCCAGATCGTTGCGCATGCCCTCATAGACCAGCGTTGTGCCGGGTATGCGCGCGCCTCGCGGCACGTAGTACTCCATGGCAATGCCCTGCACGTGAACGGCTCCGGCGGGCGTTTGCGTGGGTGGAATCTCGACGGGAGAGGGGTTCAGTACGGCCATTTCTACCTGACCGTCAGCAAATAAGCGGCCTAAGAAATCACCTCGCAGACGCAGCCGGTAGTCGCCGAAGACGCCGGGCGCCATGACGCCGCGCCAGGTGAGCGAGTCGCCCGGCTGGCGAATGGCCTGCAAGCCGTCAATGGTGAATTCATGGGCGTTTTCCAGCGGCTGCACGTAGACAATGCGCGTGCCGGGTATGGTGCGCCCTGGCTCCAGCGGCGTGCTGTAATTGGCATGCAAGAAGATGGTGTCGCCTTCTGGCGTTGCTTGCGGCGGCGGTGTGGGGGCAAAGCTAATGCCGGGCACGGCACAGGCCAGGCTGAGAAGCACGAGCAGCGCCACGACCAAACCAGGTTGTCTGACTAACTTTTCCATACTGAAACCTGCCGGTGCAACGCGGCCACGCAGCAGCCGCCGGCAATACGCCGGACCTTTGGACTGAATGAAAGTCTGTTGTGTCGCGCGCGGCATTCTACCACGTTCGGGTCGTTCACGGTAAAATGTCTCACGCTGCACCTAGACAAGTATACACCGACGATAGGACGATACCATTCGACCGAAGATCGTGATACCGCAATTTTGAAGGAGGAAAATGCATGAGACGCTGGATTATCATGCTGGCGTTGCTTGGCGCTTTGATCTTGACGGCTTGCGGCGCAGCCGCTGTGCCAACCCCACCGCCCGACGCCGATAATCGCACGGCAACGCCCCCAGACGCCGGTCCGGAGGCTTACCCGGCGCAGCCTTCGCCTACGCCCCTGCCAGACAACTATCCGGCGGCGCCGCCTACGCCAGAGGCGACGGCGGAGCCAACGGCTTACCCCGCCGATCAAGAGATCTGGATCGTTCGACCACTGGGCCAACAGTGCGTCGACCCCTCTACCTATGAATTCCCGACGCTAGACGCTGCCACTGCCGCGCTGGCGGATGCTGGTATTGAAGTGCTGACGGCAGAGGAAGTGGTTCGGCACGTTTGCGAGTCGTGCGACTGCTCAACCAGTGAGCACTATCGCGTTCAGATCCGCGCGGCAGACCTTGGCGCGGTGCAAAGCCTGGGCTGGTTCCTGGAGTAAGGAAGGGGCATGATTCGCTTTTTGACCGCCGGAGAATCTCATGGGCCAGAGCTGACGGCCATCCTGGAGGGTATGCCCGCCGGCCTGGCTGTTGACCTTGACGAAATAAACCGGCAGATGGCGCGCCGGCAAAAAGGCTACGGCTCGGGCGGGCGCATGCGCATCGAGAAAGACGCCATTCAAATTACCGCTGGCGTAATGAATGGCATCACGACCGGCGCGCCAATCGCCATACGGCTGCCCAATTTGGACTACGTCAAGTGGCAAGACCGCGATATTGAGCCGCTAACGGTGCCGCGCCCCGGCCATGCCGACCTGACCGGAGCCATTAAGTATGGCTACCGCGAATTGCGCCTCTCTCTAGAGCGAGCGTCGGCGCGCGAGACCGCGGCGCGAGTGGCCGTGGCAGCGCTGTGCAAACAGCTTCTGGCGGCCTTCGGCATCGAAATTGGCAGCTACGTGACGCGAATCGGCACGGTGGCGGCATCTATTCCCGAAGATATGCCCTACCCGGCGCGATTTGCAGCCGCCGAAGAAAATGATGTACGCACGCCCCTGCCGCAAGACGTCGAAGCGATGCGGCAGCACATTTGGGAGGCAATGCAGGCGAAGGATACGTTGGGCGGCGTCTTTGAGGTGGTGGCCACGGGCGCGCCGCCGGGGCTTGGCAGCCACGTACACTGGGATCGCCGGCTCGACGCCCGCCTCATCTACGCGGTGGCCTCGATACATGCCATTAAAGGGGCCGAAATTGGTGCAGCATTCGCCAATGCCGCCTTACCCGGCTCTCAGGTCCATGACGAAATCTTTTTAGCCGAGGATGGCGACACGCTGGTTCGAGAAACCAACCGCGCCGGCGGCTTTGAAGGCGGCATCACCACCGGCGCGCCCATCGTGGTGCGCGCGGCGATGAAGCCCATTTCTACGGTGCTCAACCCGCGCCGTTCCGTAGACCTGGCCAGGGGCGAAGCGGCGGAGACAGTCTACGAACGCTCTGATTTTTGTGCCGTGCCGCGAGCGGCCGTGGTGGGAGAAGCCATGGTTGCCCTGACGCTGGCCGAAGCGTTGCTGCAAAAGTTGGGAGGCGACAGCCTGGCGGAAATGCGACCGCGCTACGCAGCCCTGCGCCGCGCCAGGTTGACAGACCTGGCGATGGACAATGAGCTGTGGCGCTTTGGCTATGAGCAGGCGTAGCTTGCTAACGATCCAATGTGGGCCATGTGCCCCTGGCGCCGCCAGTGCACTCGATGACGATACTGCTTTCCTGGTTGGTGTGGTACTCGTAGCGCTCGCCGCCGGCCTCCAAGACCACCAGGTAGCCCGGTGTGATCACCATCAAATAATTCTGGCCCGGTTTGGGGCAGCCCAGGGAACTGTCGGGCCATTCGACGGCTTCAACCGACACGATCTCCACATCTGATACGTCCAGCGTCAAGTTGCCGGCCAGAGCCACGGCGGCGCGGCTGGCCGCGGCCTGCGACGGGTTGGGCGAACCCGGCGCATGGATCTCGCGAGGGGTTGACGTAACCGAAGTCGGCGGCGGCGTGAGCCTGCTCAGATCGACGACAGCCGGTGTCACGGCTTCAGGCTGCTCCGCTGCATCTTCTTGCTCGTCTGGCTCGTCGACATTCATGGCGTCGTCTTCAAAGGTTTCCAATTCATCTGCCTCCTCAACAGCCGCCGGTTCGGACGGCTGCTCTGCAGCTTCGAGGTCTGATTCAGAGGGCAGCGTCGCAAGACCCGTAGAAAAGTCTTCGGTTGCGCCCGCTGCCGGCTCATCGCCAGTTACCGGGCCGCAGGCTACCCCTAGCAGCACGATGATGCCCACCAGCCACATCAGCGAGATTACTTTTGGCATCTTCATTGCTCTTCTCCTTGCCGCACGCTGCACGGCGCTGTCCCAATCCCGCTAAGCGTCTTTATCGCACCTTAGCTATCTTCCGTCACAGGGCGTCCCTCTGAATCACACAGTATCAGCGAGCCGCCGGCGTCCGTGTGGTAGGTGTAGCTTTCGCCGTCTACTTCTAGCTCGATGCGAAAGCCGGGCGTGATGACCTGTGCGTACATCTGGTCAGGAGCGGGACAGCCTAGCGAGGCATCCGGCCATTCCATAGGACTGATATCCGCCACCGAAATGTCTTCCAGGTCGACGCCGAGGTGCTCGGCCAGGGCAATGGTCACCTGATCGCGCATGAATGCTTCGGGATCCGGGATGCCCGGAGCAGGCATCTCTTCCGGCATCTCTCCGCCCCTGGTCTCTTCGACCACGTCTTCCATGTCTACGGTTGCCGGTACCACGCCGCCGTCGGCGCCGGGCTCCGGATCAGCCACCGCGCCGCTGCAGCCCACGAGCAGCGCTATGACCAGGGAAAAAAGCAGGACTGTAAGGGCTCTTGTATGTTTGTGGTTCATCTCTCTTCTTGTTCCTTTTCCTTAATTTCCTTCCAAAACGCCTCTAGCACAGAACTTTCTTGCCGTCGCGTCGCAGCGCCCGCTGCGTGATTGCGATCTGCCGCCACTTATCAGACGTCTTTCACCAGCGATTGGTTCCGCTGATTGACAGAGCGCAGGGTGGTCCGTACACTCTCATGCGGCATACAAGTATGAGAATTTCACCACATTTTGTGCGATTTCCCTATAAATTGCGTTGGAGATTGCTGCTGCTTCCCTACTTTCTGGGGATTGTGGGCCTGATAGTGCTTCCGGCGCTGTTGTCGTTCGTGCTCGCTTTTTTTCGCTATGATGGGCTCTCGGCGCCTCAATGGCTCGGCACGCTCAACTTTGTGCTGGCTTATACCGATCAACTGTTTGCCGTGAGCATTCAGAATTCGCTGGCCCTGGTCTTAATCCCGGCGCCTTTAAGGGTGTTGGGCGCTTTTATCCTGGCGCGCCTGCTGCAGAGGGGAGGGCGCCTGCTGCCCTGGTTTCGCGCCACCGTTTATATGCCCAGCGTCATTCCTATGGCCGCCTATGCGCTGGCCTGGCTGTGGATATTGAACCCACTCTATGGGCCCCTGAACCTGCTGCTGCAGGCCATTGGCCTGGCAGGCCCCGCCTGGCTGGTCGACCCGCAATGGGCCAAGCCTTCCCTGGCCTTGATGTCTTTTTGGCAAGTTGGCGAAGGCTTTCTGGTGAGCCTGGCCGTGCTGCAAGATCTGCCTGATGAAATTGAGGACGCGGCGCGCATCGACGGGGCGGGGGCCATTGGCCTGTTTCGCTACATCGCGTTGCCATTGGCGGCGCCAATTCTCTTGCTGCTGCTTTTCCGCGACGCCATCCTGACATTTCAAGAATCGTTTGTGTCCATCATGCTGATGACGCAGGGCGGCCCCTATTACGCCACCTATACGCTGCCTTTGTTCATCTATGAACAGGCCTTTGACCTGCTTTCGTTTGGCACCGCCAGCGCGGCGCTGTGGGTGATGTACTTGCTAACCGGCCTGATCGTGCTGCTGCTCTATATCATCGCGCGGCAGTGGCAGATCGGCCTAACGGAGGAAACCTTTGTCCTTTAACCGGGCGCAGCGCTCCCGGCTGCTGTTCCTTGCGCGGCTGGCTGTGGCCCTGATATTCATGCTGCCGCTGCTTTGGATGGCGTCGGCATCATTGCACCGCCTGGGCGTGCCGCTGCCGGTGACCGTCCGCCTCCTGCCAGAGTCGCCCACACTCTCCAACTTTGGCCGTGTGTGGGATATCCTGCCCATGACGCGCTTTACACTGAACTCCTTGCTCGTGACGGCCCTGGCCGTGCCGCTGACCTTGGTGACTGCTTCGTGGACCGGCCTGGGCATGGCGCGGCTGCCGCGCTCGGCGCAGCGGCGCTGGGTTATCGCGTCCCTTGCCGTTCTGATGGTGCCGGGCATTGCGCTGTGGTCCACCCGCTTTCTCGTCTACCGCACGCTGGGCTGGTACGACTCAGTGTGGGCCCTGATTGCCCCGGCCTGGATGGGAACCAGCCCTTTCTTCGTGCTGATGTATTATCGCGCGTTCCGGCGCATTGCGGCGGAGGTTTACGAGTCTGCCTTACTGGACGGTGCCGGCGTGCTGCGCACCTGGTGGCAAGTAGCGCTGCCACTGGCGCGCGGCACGACGCTTGGCGTGGCACTATTGGCTTTCATCGTTTATTGGGGCGACTTCATCAGTCCCTTGTTGTATCTCAATAACGAAAGTCGCTACACGCTGCCCGTGGCTTTGCGCATGTTGGAGCAGTTGACGCGCGCGGACTGGGGGCTGCTGATGGCCGCGGCGCTGTGGGCCACGGCCGTGCCGCTGCTCCTGTTTGTGCTGGCGCAGCCACTCTTCGTAAAGCGCGCAGAATAGCTTGATTGGCTCATAACACACGGTGACGCTAAATGACTCGCGCTCAGAAGATTCTTGGAATGTTATTGGCCGCCACGTTTATCTTGGCGGCGGGGTGCTCGCGCAGCGAAGAGCCACAGACCACGGTTTCGTTCATGGTCTTTGGCGACCCTGCGGAACGGCAGGCGTATGCCGATCTGGTGGCGGCCTTCGAGGCCGAGCACCCGGCGATACATGTCGAGCTGCGGCACATCCCTTCGCCTTCGGAATATCGAACGCGCCTGGCCACCGAATTTGCGGCAGGATCTCCGCCGGACATTTCGTTAATGAACTATCGCCGCTACGCTTCGTTTGCCGCAAATGGCCTGCTGCAGCCGCTGGGCCCCTACCTGGACGCCAGTGAGCTGATCAGCCAGCAGGACTTCTACGACATCACCATCGAGAGTTTCACGTGGCAAGGGCAGGTGATGTGTATTCCCCAGAATATTTCGAGCCTGGTGGTCTACTATAATCAAGACCTCTTCGAGCAGGCCGGTGCTTCTCTGCCGCCTGATGACTGGACATGGGATGACTTTGTGGCGACGGCAAGTGCGCTGACCCGCGACCTGGATGGCGACGGGCGCGTCGATCAGTATGGTCTGGGCGTGGAGCCGACCCTATTCAGGCTTGCGCCTTTTGTATGGCAAAACGACGCGCCTCTCGTGAACGATTCGCAGCGCCCCAGCCGCTTAACGCTAACCCGCCCGCCGTCGCTAGAGGCGCTGCAATGGTTTATCGATTTGCGCCTGGTGCATAAAGTGACGCCCACGCGCGTGGAGGAAGCGGCCCAGGACAGCGAGAGCCGCTTTATCGCCGGCACAACTGCCATGTTTTTAAACAGCCGGCGCGGCACACCCACCTACCGTGAAATCGAGCAGTTCACCTGGGACATCGCGCCGTTGCCGCGCGGCCGGACGGAAGCCGGGATCTTACATAGCGACGCTTATTGCATGTCGGCAAACGCCGCCGATAAAGAGGCGGCCTGGACCTTTATCGAATATGCTAATGCCGAGGTAGGACAGACCCTGGTGGCAGGGTCGGGACGTACCGTGCCGTCCCTCATCTCTGTGGCAGAATCGGCCGCCTTTTTGGAGCCGTCCCAGCCACCGGCGCGAGCGCGCGTCTTTTTGGACACGATCGATATGCTGCAGCTTGTACCGGTCATCAGCACGTGGGAAGAGATCGAGCGCACCGCAGATCAGGAAATCGAGCGCGCCTATTATGGCGATATCTCGGCCGAAGAAGCCGCGACCTTAACTTTTCAGCGCACAGAGGAGTATTTTTTGTTGGCTACCTCGGCGGCCGCCGAGTAGAGTTAGGTGGCGTACAGCCGGCGCCACGTAAGAATTAGTTGTCCAAGCGGCTCGAAAAGGCTATATTGTCGTCCATGGCTCAGATGCAGCAGCTTGTGGAGGCCTCTCTCCGTACGCACCAGGGGCGCGTGCGCTCGAATAACGAAGACTTTATCGCCTGGCGCGAGCCTACCAATGCGGATGAGGAGCAGAGCCAGGGCTGGCTTTATATTCTGGCAGATGGGGCGGGCGGCATGGATGCCGGTGAAGTGGCCAGCCGTTATGCGACGGAACGCACGCTGCATCACTACCTGGCGCGCCGGGAAAGAGATTGGGGCGCCCGCCTCCTGGATGCGATGCAGGCTGCCAATGGAGATCTCCGCGAAATGAGCGCGCGCAACGAAGGCAACCGCCGCATGGCGACGACGATGGTGGCTGTGGTCATCAATGACCACCGCGCCTATGTGGCCAATGTGGGCGATAGCCGCGCTTATTTTTGGCGCGACGGTATCCTGAAGCAGGTGACGAAAGACCAGAGCCTTGTGGCCCAACTGGTTGACGAGGGCGCCATCACGGCCGAAGAGGCGGCGGTTCATCCGCGCCGCAACGTCATCCTTTTCAGCCTGGGTTCCGAGCGAACGCCGCGCATAGATTTATTTGATCTGAAATTGCAGGACGGGGATAAGGTGGTGCTCTGTTCTGATGGCTTGACGCGACATGTGAGCGATGAGGATATAGAGCGCGTGGTTGCCCGCCAGGTGGCATCCGAAGCAACAGCGACCCTGATTAGCCTGGCCAATGAACGGGGCGGGCAGGACAACATCTCGGTTGGGGTCATCCATTTCCGACCACAGGATGGCGTGCCAAAAGTTATCCCCAGTGGTCAGACGGCGGGTGGTGAGAGTAAGGCGCTTAGCCGCGGCAACCGCCTATTCCTCTGGCTGTACACCCTCCTGTTGGCTGTCGTTCAAACCCTCCTCATTGTCTTCATCTGGCTACAGCTTCGTTATTGAAAATGGTAGCGTCGACCGCCCGGCCGGCGCTTTCCCCTGCGAACACGGAGGAAGAATGAGTTCGAAACTGCGAATTATCCCCTTAGGCGGATGCGGCGAGGTGGGTAAGAACATGACCGTCTTCGAGTACGAAGACGAGATACTAATTGTCGACGCCGGCATTATGTTCCCCGAGAACGATATGCTAGGCATCGACTATATTATTCCCGACTACCAGTACATCATGGACAAGCGCGAAAAGATAAAGGCCGTGCTGGTGACCCATGGGCATGAGGATCATGTGGGGGCGCTGCCGCATCTGATGCAAGATGTCAACGCGCCCATCTATGCTACGCCGCTCACCGCCGGCCTCATCGATGTCAAGCTGCGCGAGGCCGGCCTGGCGGACAAGGTTAGCCTGAAGCAGATTCAGGCCGGCTACAATTTCCGCATTGGGCAGTTTAATATCGAGCCCTTCCACGTGGCGCATAGCATTCCGGACTGCGTCGGTTTCGGCATTACGACGCCGGTTGGGCTCGTGGTGCACACAGGCGACTATAAGTTCGACCACACGCCGGTAGACGGCTGGCCTCCAGACTTTGCCAAGCTGGCCGAGTTTTCGCAGCGCGGCGTACTTGCCTTGCTTGCCGACAGCACCAATGCGGAACGAGCGGGCTGGACACGGTCCGAACGGGTGATCACCGCAGCGTTTGACAATTTGTTCCGCGAGGCGCAAGGTCGCATTATCATCGCCTCATTCGCTTCGCTTATTTCGCGCATTCAGCAGGTGCTCAATGCCGCGCAAAAGCACGGCCGCAAGGTGGCCATTACCGGGCGCTCGATGCGCAAGAATACGCAAATGGCCCGCGAGATGGGCTACCTGGAGATTCCAGATGACATCCTGATCGATATTCATGAGATTAAGAGCCTACCTGACAGCAAAGTTGTCATTATGGCTACTGGATCGCAGGGTGAGCCCGGCGCTGTGCTGGCGCGCCTGGCAACGGGCCGGCACCGCCACATGAGTATCCAGGAGGGCGACACCGTAGTGTTGTCGGCGCATCCCATCCCGGGCAATGAAGAGATGATCCATCGCATCATCAACCGGCTTTACCAGCGCGGCGCCGAAGTGCTGTACGACCAGGTGGTGGAGGTTCATGTCTCGGGGCACGCCTCGCAAGAAGAGATGCGCTTGATGATTAACCTGGTGAAGCCCAAGTTCCTCATCCCCGTTCATGGTGAGCTGCGCCAGCTTTACCATCACGCCAGGCTGGCGCGCGATCTCGGTTACAACGAGCAGCGTATCGTCGTGGTGGAGAACGGCACGATTCTAGAGCTCGACGAGCACTCGATGAAGGTGGGCGCGCGCGTTCCCGGTGGATACATTTATGTGCAGGGCAGCAGCGTAGGGGATATTGGGCCGGCGGTCATTCGCGACCGTGAGATCCTGTCCGAAAACGGCTTTGTAATTGTCGTGGTCGATACGGCGGCGAATGGCAAGGTTATCGGCAAACCGGAGTTCGTTTCTCGTGGTTTCGCCGACCGCCGCGATGGACAGGAGCTGTTCCAGGGCGCTGAGGAGGTGGTGCTGCGTACGGTGAACCGCTTCGCGGACGAGCCGGGCAAGCTGAACGAGAGGGTTGTCGATGCCCTGGGCCGCTATCTGTATAACGAGACCCGGCGCAGACCAGTGATTCAGGCCGTCATTAAATAGCACTCCGCCGCCGCCGGAGCTTATTTAGTCGACGACTTCAGGAGTTGCCGTGGTGTCGGGGGGTAGTGTGGGTGTGGGCGTAGCCGTAGGCGGCGCCCAGACGTAGCTCGTCTGCACCTCTAGAAAAGTTGTCTGGCCGGGCAAGACGTCGATCGTGTGCCGAAACGTCTGGGCCGTGCGAATGGTCACTTCATAGCGCCCAGCAGGTAGGTCGCCGACCACGAAATTCTCTTGCCACACTTCGTCTGGCCTTATATCCCAATTAAGGTAGGTGTATTGTTGCCGCGCTGCGGTTTCCACATTGATTGGGCGCACGGAAACCAGGGCCCCGGTGATGTATTTGCCGGCGGCGTCGACGACGCGACCGGCCAGCGTGCCCCAACCCTCATAGGGCGCCAGCCAGAGCATGGGGTTCCGCGTACTTTCGTGCAGGTCTTCGCCCACACGAACTTCGAGATGCAGGTGGGGGCCGCTGACCAGGCCCGTTGCGCCCACGCCGGCGATCAACTGCCCGCCCTGAACGTAATCGCCCTCTTCGACGAATAGCTCCACGGTGTGGGCATACAAGGTGTATACATCTTGTCCCAGCCATTGCCAATCATGTTTGATGATCACCGTATTGCCGTAGTAGTTCACCCCGTCGATACGGCTGGGTTTGGGGCCGGCGTGTATCACCGTGCCGCTGCTGGCAGCCAGCACCGGGGTGCCCGGCGTGTTGGGAAAGTCGAGGCCACGGTGGATACGGTAGGGGGCATATTCGGCAATGAGCACGTCGTTGCCATAGGGATAATATTCGAGATCGTAGTTGCGATGGCTGGAAGGAATCGGGCGGCTTAGCCAGTAATGGTCCTTGGGATGTAGGGAGAGCGGAACGGCCATCGGCGGCGGTCGCCACTCCACGGTGCTCAGGGGGCCAATGCTGGGCTGCCGGAAGAGCTGCGCTTCCTCAGGCCGCAAGCCCACTTGTCCGGGCGGCGGCGTGGGCCAGACGGTTTGCAGCGGCGGCGCCGGCCGCGACGCCATCTCTTCGCTCATGGCTTCCGGCGTGGCCGTGGGGCCAGGCCGCAGCGGACCTGCCGTCGCGGCCCTGGCCTCGGCCGACGCCTGTGCAATTCTGGTTGTCATGTCGGCGACCACCGGCGTGTCTGCCGGCGGGATCAGGGTGGGCGCTGCGGCGGCCGTGCATCCGGAAAACGCGACGCAGGCGAGTAGCCCAAATAGGGCGAGCATAAGTTGGTGGCGCGTCTGCATGGTGTCGCTGCTAGCGATTGAACGCGTCTAGAATCTGATCGGCTGTGAAAAGCTCCAACATGGCCTGCTCCCAGGTGAGCCCCTGCCGTTTCTCGTAGTGCCAATAGTTGGTCACGGGGAAGAACGTGCGCCAACTGTCCGCCGCCGCAACAGGCGCCCACCCATAGTCCTGGGCCAAGGTGGTGAAATCGACGTAGTAGCCGGTGGGGATAATCTCCTTCCACTTGCCCCCCTGGTCGTAATAGCGCGGCTCGGCGCCGAAGCGGGCGCGGAAATCCCAGGGGATATCGCGCAGCGGCTCGCCCTGCGTGCCATCTTGTGCGGCGACGCGCAGGAAGGTTCGCCAGTAAATTTCGTAACCCTGATCCTGGCGCACCACCTCGATTCGTGGCTCGGCAGCCAGCGCATGTTCTGATTCGTAGTCGAAAGCGCGTCCTGCTTTGTTCCATCCATATGTGCTCTGGCCCGGCAGCGGCTGTGCCTGCATCGGCTCGTAAAGATTGTCTAGCTGCCCCAGGAAATCCCAGCCTGCCGCCTGCGCCACGGCATTCCTCAGCGCGCCGAAAGATTGGTCGACGCGATCGCTAAGGTAGGGCGACGGGGCGTTCACCAGGACTTCTTGCAGCAGGTACGGCGCGCCCTCTTGCTGAGGCGGAAATACGGTCTCGACGAAGAATGGCTCCATGGGCGCCTGGTTTATTTCGGCCAGCCGCGGCGGTAGGGTTGTGGGCAAGGTGCGAACAGACCAGTTGGCGTCGTCTAGCCGGCCGTTGACTGTAAAGGCCTGTGGCGCAACGCTCCAGGCGTCCAGGCTGCTGGCGATGAGATGAGACTGGCTGTTGTCGCCGTGGATGTAGCTCAGCGCCTGGCCTTCTGGAGACCAGGCCGGGTGGCGGCCCTGGCCGCGCCCGGCCGGCTCGCCTGCAGGCAGATTGTTTGCCAGAGGCAGCACGTAAATGAGCTCGAAGCCGGAGCCACTTTCGGAATAGGCCAGAGCAGAACCATCGGGGCTGAAGACGGCATGATCTTCTTGCCGATCTGGGGAGCTGGTGACGTTGCGCGCAGCATCGTCTGCAGCTTCGTCGAGCGAAAGGATGAAAATATCTTTATTACCGCTGCGTAGACTGGTGAAGGCGATGTGACGGCCCGACGGCGACCAATGTGGCGAGAAATCGGGAGCGGGATGCTGCGTCAGGCGCAAAGGCCCCTGCTGGCCATCGGCGCTGATGAGGTAGAGGTCCAGGTTGTCGTGGCGGTACGACTCGTAAACGATCCAGGCGCCGTCTGGCGACCAACTGGGGCCGGCGTCGAATGTCAGGTCGTCGGTAAGCTGCAGCAGCTCGCCGGTGGCGACGGTGAGCACATATAGGTTCCAGTTGCCGTCGCGCCGCGAGGCAAAGGCCAACTTCTGGCCGTCTGGGCTCCAGGCCGGATCACGATCGTCAGCCAGATCATGGGTCAGGCGGATGGGCTGCGATTGGCCAATGGAAAGCGCATAGATGTCGCTGTTGCCGTTGACGCGCAACGTAAAGGCGACGCTGCCGCCGCTATTGAGCGGATCTGGTGTGGCCCAAGGTGTGGGCGTGGCAAGCGGCGTGGCGGTGGGCGCCGAGGTGGCAATGGGCAGCGCTTCCTGGCCGCCGCCTTCCAGGAATTTGCTGGAAACAAGCTGGTAATCGCTCTGCGCAACGACGCGGTTTAGCTGCGGCGCCTGCTGCGCAGTAAAGACGCTGGCGGCTGCAACCAGGCTCAGCGCCAGCACCGAGGTCGCCCAGCGCGTGGTACGCCGCGGCGAGGCCTGTTTGTTGATCTTGACCACGGGCACAGCCGGCGCGATGAGGGACCTAGCGGGCGGGCGCGGCCGCAAGAGGGCAACGCGCAGTTGCGCGCGCCATACCTTTACGTGGGAGAACGCCGCTCTCTTTCGCCGCCGGCGGGTGGTTGCTCCGGCCCGCCAGCGCCCGGCGATAGATAACACGATGGCGCGAGTGGGCCGTACCAACAGCCAGCCTGCAAAGCGCGCGCCTTGCGTCCAAAACCAGAATAAAAGGCGCCCCAGGCGCCGCAATATGACCGCCAGGACGCCGCGGAGCCAGCGCCGGTAAAGCAGCCGCCAGGGCGCTAGGAAGAAGAGAAGCGGTCGCCAGATGATCCAGGTGAGCAAGTTGCGCAGCGCCAGGCCAAGGCGACCCAGGAACGCCCAGGCCCCCTGCGCCAGGCGACGGATTCCCAGGCCCAAAATGTGCAGCAAGCGCCACAGTTGTAGGAAGGGCCACAGGAGTATACGCGCCGGCAACCATAGAAAACGCGACAAACGTTGACGCATGTTTCGCAGTGTAGCATGCGACGGTTATATGTCAATTAGCCTGATTAGTACGCAAGGGCTATTGTAGGAAGGTTGGACTATGTACGATTTAGCAGGTGACAATGGCCCGTCTACAGGCAATACTTAGGGAGCCGTTAAGTGCACTGACGCACCTGGCGGCCTGCATTCTGGCGCTGGTAGGTACGATCGTGGTCGTACTGCTGTCACTTGACCAGCCGGGAAAGATGCTCTCGTTGCTGACCTACGGCGTATCGTTGACCCTGCTGTTTGCAGCCAGTACGCTGCTGCATGGGCTGCGTGTGGGCAGCCGGGCGCAACAATGGCTGAATCGGCTGGACCACGCGGCCATCTTTTTACTCATCGCTGGCACGTACACGCCCATCGCCTACAATTTTCTGCCGGGGCGGCTCCGATGGCTGATGCTGGCCGTAGTGTGGGGCGTGGCCTTTGCCGGTGTGTTGCTCAAATTGCTGAGCGCGCGAATTGACGGCTTCGCCCAGGTGGCGATCTATGTCATTTTGTCGTGGGGTGGAGCGCTGCCTTTGATCGTGATGCTGCGCGAGTCGTCGCTTATCTCCTTTGGCAGTTTATGGCTGCTTGTAAGCGGCGGCGTCATTTATACCGTGGGCTTCGCCATTTTCTATTGGCGCCGGCCAGACCCCTGGCCCGGGCTGTTTGGACACCATGAGATCTGGCACCTATGCGTGATAGGCGCCAGCTTATGCCACTATTTGTTTATGCTCTTCTATGTGGTTCCGGTGCAGTTCGACGCCTGAGTTTGAGGCTTCACCGGGCGCCGCTATAGCCGGTTCGACCATGCGGGGTTGCCGTATTTCTCGGCGCGAATGCGGGCTACCTGTTCCTGTTCCCAACCGTTTAGCTCGCCGGGCTGCAAGTCGAGGTTCAGCATAGCGCCGAAGCCGGCAGCGATGCTCTGGGCAGCCACGGCGTAGGAGATGCGCCGGCCCGCGGCGGCTTCCAGCGTGGTTGCGCTTTGCCGCAGACGTTGGCGGATTTGCTCGCGCTTTTGCTCGCCAGCCTGCAGGGAGCCGGCGATGCGCGTAATGTCGCCGTACAGGGGGAGCGTGCCGTGCTGCAGCACCACGTTGTATTTGCGCGCCTGGGCGCTGCCCACTAACTTGCAGCCTCCAGCCGTGATTTCGAAGTTGGATGGGTTATCGAAGCAGGCCGGCCCCTCGTCGGGCCGGCCATTGCCCGCTGGCTGCGCGCGCTGCACGTCGAGTCCCAGCGCTTCAAGGCCGGCGGCCAGCGCATCTGACAGCCGCCGGTAGCTGGCGAGCAGGCCGCCGCGCACCCTTGGGTCATCGTCACTAACGCAGACGCTGTAGGTCAGCTCGTCGATATGCAGGATGGCGCGGCCCCCGGTGGGGCGGCGCACCACATCCCAACCGTGCGCGGCGCAGGCGTCCAGATCGGCGACGGTCAGCTTCTGGGCGTAACCCAGCGACAGGCAGGGCGGATCCCAGCCATAGAAGCGCAGTGTAGAGGGGCTCTGGCCCCCGGCCACGCCCTGCATCAGCGCTTCGTCGATCGCCATGTTGCTGGCCCCGTCTAGCCATCCCGTGTCTAGAAGGCGCCAGGTTGCCGGCTTATAGGGCTCAGGCTCAGCCGCCATAGCTCCACCCAATGTCGCGCAGCGCGAGCGTTTCGGCCGCGCTCACGTCTTTCATGACATCGCCGCCGACCACTTCGCCAACCACGATATCATGGTCGCCGCCGACGTCGACGATATTCACCACGCGACATTCGACGTAGGCGGCAGCGCCGTCGAGCACCGGGCAGCCGGTAACAGGAGCCTGTGTGTAGCGGGCCTCTTTCATTTTGTCGGGATTCCTACTGCGGCCCTTGGTGTAAGGCATAATCGCCTCGCTGTCTTCCTGGGCGAATATGTTCACGGCAAACGAGCCGCCTTTCTTCAGGAGCCCGTACGTGTAGCAGGTTTTCTGTAAACCAATGGCGATGAGGCGGGGCGTAAATGACGCCTGGGTCACCCAGTTGGCGACCATGGCATTGGCATCATCAGTGGTACAGGATGTGATGCTGTAAAAGCCGTAGGGCATCATTTTCAGGGCATCTTTGACCTTATCGTCAGACATTCATTCCTCCAGTCAGTGTATTTCCACTTTCTTGTAAATTGCACCCAGATTATCCAGAATGGCGGGTCAGCGTCAAATATAGATGTTGGTTTATATATATGAAGCGCAGGGCACAGCGCCCACCGCTGTTACAATAGGGGCCATGCTCACGCCGCAACGAATTCCCGGACGCAAGTTGTTCATGATACTCCTGGCCATTTATGCCGCCGTCTGGATTGCACTGGAAGGCAATCTAGTTCAGGTAACCATTTTGGGCTGTGCCGTGACCGTGGCAGCAATTGGCGCACTGTATGAGCGCTGGATCGCCGCCCGCAGCCTGTCGCTGGCCGCCTGGCTGGCGCTCTGCGCCGCCCTCGGCACACTTGCGGGTTTCAGCAGCGCCATCAGCACGCTGCTTTTTATGGCCGTGAAGACCGGGTTGCACGCACATGGGCCGGAGTTCACACAGGCGGAGATCGCCTGGGTGTTGGCGCAAGCGCCGTGGTGGACCAGCGCCGGGCTGCTGGCCGGCGTGGGGCTGGGCCTGCTGGTTGCGGTGAGCAAGCGGTGAGCCGCGGCCTGGGAGCGGCGGACGCTATTGGCTTGCCAGTTTACGTTCCAACGCTTCTAGCGCCGTTTCGAGCTCGGCCTGGCGCAGGCTTGTGGTGACGTCGCCGCGCGTCCGCTCTAACACGGAGCGCAGTACATCGGTGCGACGGCGCAAGCCCCCGGTGATGCCGTCGCTGAAGTCGAAGGTCACCAGCAGACTGTAGATTTCATCCATTTTGTCCAGCAGGCGCTCGACTTCTTCGTCATGTCCACCACGGATGATATCGAGTATACGGCGGCGCAGCTCGGTGGCGGCCTCGGCCAGCCCATTGAGCCAGGTGCTGTCCTCCACGGCAAGCTCCGCGGGGCCCGGAACGGACTCCTGGCGCACCAGCAGGTAAGTTAGGTTGGCCTCGACATACTCCTTAAGCGCATCTTGTGTGTAGCCGGCATAGTAGAGCGCTGGCGCGCCTTGCACGCCGTGGACCATGGCTTGCGCCGCGTCGCGCGCTTCGGCGATTAATGCGCTGGCCTGCTGCCACTCCTCGCGGTGCGTGGCGCGAATGGCGCGGGCGCACAGGCGCGTTAGCTCGCGCGAGCGTTGATAGGCCACGTCCCGCGCCGCGTTGGTTTTTTCCATCTGGTCGCGAATCTGATCCGCAATTTGTTCAAGCTGCTGCACGGTGGTTACTCCTCGTTCGTTTCGTCGGAATCGTCGTCACCCTGGCCTGGCCGGTAGCGAAATAGCTCGTCGGCCAGATTTGGCCGGTGCGGGATGCGAATCTCGCCGAACTGGCGCTCGTAGTTGGCGATATTTTGAGCCAGGGCCATCTGCAGCAGTTTTGCGTGCATGGGCGTCATGATGATGCGCGCCATGACATGGCCTTGCGGCATGCGTGGCAGATATTGGGCGAAGTCTAAGACCAGCTCGGCCGGCGTATGGGTGATAAAGGCCAGGTTGGCGTAGTTTGCTTGCAGATTTTTCGGCAGCTCGATGGCGATTTTCTTCTGCGGGGCCTTATTGTCGCCTTGCCCCGCCGCGGCGCTCTGTGGATTGCTCATCAGGTCGCTCCTTTATTGGTTGCGAATGCCGTCTTAGAGACGCCACCAGTATAACAGTCTCACGCTAAATTGCGCGAAGCGTGCCGCGATGGTCGCGCGCGACGCTGGCCGATTTCACCGGTTGGGGAGTCTGGTACAATGGGGTTAAGCAAACCGAGAGACGAGGAGTGCGGTGCAGGATTACGACTTTGAGGTGGTTGAACACACGGCCGACTGGTCGTTACGCGTGCGCGGCGCCGACCTGACGGCGCTCATGACCAGCGCGGCCTATGGCATGGGCACGCTGTTGGTGTCTAATCTGGAGGATATAGCCACGAACGAGGCGCGCCACGTTGTGGTTGACGGCTTTGATCGTGAAAGCGTGCTGGTGGAATGGCTGAGCGAGCTGGCATATCTGGCGGAACGAGACGGCCTTGTGTTCCGAGAATTTGAGGTTCATGAAATGTCGCCGGAGCTGGCGAGCATTACGGCGCGCGGCGGCCACGCGCCACAACTCAATAAGCATATCAAAGCAGTGACCTATCACAATCTCGAGGTCCGGGAAACGGCCGGGGGCTTGGAGGTTGAGATTGTTTTCGATGTATGAGGAGGTTGGACCATGGTAGACCGCTCCGATTTTAAGCAGGTGAAAGAGTATGTCTATGAAGTTCCTGAGACGTACCGCCAGGACATGCGGGCTCCGGCGCGCTTTTACGCCGACGAGGAACTGATGAAAAATGCGCTCGGCGATAAGAGCCTGGAACAGCTCGTCAACACGGCGACCTTGCCAGGCGTGGTGAAACATGCGCTGGCCATGCCTGATATGCACCAGGGCTATGGTTTTCCCATTGGCGGCGTGATCGCCACCGAGCTGCCCGATGGCGTTATCTCGCCTGGC
Organism: uncultured Ardenticatenaceae bacterium; assembly: GCA_964384155.1. Classification (GTDB taxonomy): domain Bacteria; phylum Chloroflexota; class Anaerolineae; order Promineifilales; family Promineifilaceae; genus JAAYYY01. Next base: position 8,820 of record CAYLJW010000029.1, on the reverse strand, counting down.
GGCGTTGGTTACGACATTAATTGCGGTGTGCGGCTATTGGGCACGTTTCTGGATTATGACGAGATCGCGCCTCACCTGGATAACCTAGCGACCGCTCTGCAGATGAACTGCCCCAGCGGTGTGGGCCAGGGCGGCGAGTTCCGGCTTTCTAAGCGCGAGCTGCAGCGCCTGGTGGAAAAAGGCGCGCGCTGGGCCCTGGAGCAGAGCATGGCCACGCCTGCGGACCTGGAGCGCACGGAAGAGTCGGGTACGATGGCCGGCGCCGATGCCTCGAAGGTGAGTGATCGGGCCTTTGAGCGCGGCAGCAACCAGGTGGGCACGCTCGGCGCCGGCAATCACTTTTTGGAGCTGGACGTGGTGGACGAGTTATTCGACGAGAAGGCAGCGGAGCGCATGGGTTTGCAGCGGGGGCGCATCGTGGCCCAAATTCACAGCGGCTCACGCGGCTTTGGGCATCAGGTTTGCAGCGATTATGTTAAGCGCTTCCACCGCTCATTGCACAAATACAACATCCAGCTCGCCGACCGCGAGCTAGTTTGCGCTCCACTGAGTAGTCCGGAGGGCCAGGACTACCTGGCGGCGATGCGCGCGGCGGCTAACTTCGCCTTCTGCAACCGGCAGGTGCTGTTACATCTCATTCGGCGCAGCTTTGAGCAGGTGCTGGCCGGCCAGGTGGACAACCATCATGTGTTCCAGATCTATGATATTGCGCACAATATGGCCAAGATCGAAGAGCACGAGATTGATGGCCGGCGCGTGAAGGTATGCGTGCACCGCAAAGGCGCCACGCGCGCTTTCGGGCCCGGCTCGCCTGAGCTGCCCGGCGTCTACCGTGACATTGGACAGCCGGTGTTGGTGCCGGGCTCTATGGGCACGGCAAGCTGGGTGCTGGTGGGTACCGAGGGTTCGATGGCTGAGACGTTTGGCTCGACGTGCCACGGCGCAGGCCGTGCCATGAGCCGCTCGCAGGCTAAGCGCGAGGTGAGCGGCTCTGAGCTGCGCGAGCAGTTGGAGGAGAAGGGCGTGCGTGTGCGCGCGGGTAGCATGTCTGGCCTTGCCGAAGAAGCGCCCGTGGCCTATAAGGACGTTGACCGCGTGATAGAAGTGGTACACAATGCGGGCATCGCGCGCAAGGTTGCCAGGCTAAAGCCCGTCGCCGTGGTCAAGGGTTAACGCGACTTACAGGGATGCTTTCAGCCTAGCAGGAGGGCACAATGGCCGAGGAAAAAGAGCCGAAGATTGGACCGATGTGGCTGCTGTCGAGCGCCTTGCTGGGCGCCATATTGGCCGTCGTGGGCATGACGTTGTCGCAGCGAGCCAAGCCGGCAGCGATTGAGATTCTTCCGCCGCTGCCAACGTTTACGCCGGCGCCCAGCGCCACGCCCGGCCCACTGCGCGTGTATATTACCGGCGCGGTTAATCACCCGGCTGTCTATGAGCTGCCCGACGGCAGTATTGTCGCCGACGCGGTTATGGCCGCCGGCGACTTTAGCGAGGACGCGGCCAGGGAGCTGATTAACCTGGCGCTGCCCTTGCGCGACGGCATGCAGGTACATGTGCCAGCGCTCATACCCGATGGAGACCAGCTTCTGGGCGTGCCGGATATGATTATTACGCCTGCCTTTCTTACAGACGCCGGCGATGCGCGTGGGCAGCGAGTGAACATCAATACTGCCGGCGTTGATGAGCTAGACGCCTTGCCAGGTGTGGGTCCAACGATCGCCCAAAACATCATCGATTATCGCCAGACGAACGGCGCGTTCCGCGCCATTGAGGACATTCTGCATGTTTCGGGTATTGGTCCGGCCAAGTTTGAACAGATGAAGGAGCTGATCACGGTTGATTGACCCGTCGCAGGGCGTCGCCTGGGTCTACGGGGCCGTGAAGGCGTGGTGGCCGTATGGAGGATAACACGCTGATTTCGACCGCCGGGCGCCTGGCCAGTGTTCCCTTCCGCCTGTTCGGGCGGCGCGCGTTCACGCCGCCGCATAAGGCGCTGATCCTGAAGCCCTGCTGCCTGAGCCAGGCTATGCTGACCACGCCGCTGCTGGCGGCACTTTCTGATACCTATCCGCAGGCGCGCTTCGACTGGGCCGTGCATCGCTTTGCGCGTCCGGCCATCGCCACCAACCCCCGCGTGGCGGAGCTTGTGGACACGGGTCGCGTGGGGCAACCAGATGCAACGCGCGAGGACATCCAGACGCTTGTAGAGCGACTGCGCGCCGAGGAGTACGATACGGTCTTTGTGCCTAGCGGCTCTACGATTCTGGCCTGGATCGCGTGGCGCGCCGGTATCGCACAGCGCGTTGGGCTGAGCGGCGGCGGGCGCGGTTTTGCCCACACCATCGCCGTGCGGCCGCCGGCCGGCGCCGTGAACGCCGGCGCTCGCTATCTGGCGTTGGCCGCCGCCCTGGGCATTGAAGCCGACGTGTGCATGGAGTTCTATCCTCTGGATAGCGACCGCACGGTAATCACGAATCTGCTGGTCGAGGAGGTCGGCTGGCTGGGGGAACGGCCACTGGCCATTATACACGCCGGCGGCGGAGACAACCCCGTGCGGCTCAATGACCACATACGGTGGCCCGTCGAGCGCTTTGCCCTGTTGGCTAATCACCTCATTCGCCAACACCAGGCGGCCGTCGTGCTGGTGGGCGCCGAGGGCGACCGGCAAGACGCCCAAACCATCAGCGGCATTATCTCTGGCGAGCCGGCAAACCTGACGGGACGCTTAACCCTCGGCCAGCTTGGTGCGCTGTGTGAGGTGGCCGACCTGTATGTGGGCAACGACACAGGCCCAACGCATGTGGCGGCGACCGTGGGCTGCCCCACGCTGGCCATCTTTGGGCCAAGCGATGCGGCGCGCTCGGCGCCATTTGCCACAAAGGGGCGCATCATCGCCCTTGGCGCGCCGCCGGGCGCGACGTTTAGCGGGTGGCATGACGTGGTGTTGCCGGCTGAAGCCATGGCGGCGGCGGAGCGTTTGCTGCAACGGCAGCCGGCCGGCGCCAGTGACGCTGCTGGCGATGGCGGCGCCGGGCTTGCGCAGGAGGATTAAGTTACAGGAGCCGCGCGTTCACACTTTTACATGCCAGGTTCTGCATGCCAGCGCTGCATTAGCAGGGTGCAAAATCCACCGAGCTTTTGTTGACAGCCCCACCGCTCTCTGGTAGACTACGTGTCGCTAATGGGGGCGTGGTGTAGTGGTTAACACGCTGGCCTGTCAAGCCAGAGATCGCGGGTTCGAACCCCGTCGCTCCCGTACGTGGATAAAAATGGGTCAACCGTATACTCGGTTGGCCCTTTTGCATTGTGCCCCAAGACTAGGTGGTAATTCGACCGCAAGGTCATCCCCACAACGCGCTCATCCTCAATATACACGCGCTTGACAATCATCTTTATCAGGGCGTGTTGATCCTCAGGCTGCCCCTCCAGTCGCTCCCAATGCGCCGGAAATTCCTTCAGCATTTGCGCAGCCCGCTTTAGTTCATCGTCAGGCACCGGCGTGAGCTTCTCCAGCTCTTGTTGCAGCTGTAAACGCTGTTCAATGAACTCCTTCTCGTTGGTGATAAAGCCATTGTCCCAGCGCATATCCATGCGCCTGATGATTTCCCTGATTTCCTCCACACGTTCATCCAGGTCGCGCTCGCCGAGGAATTCGCTGATCGCTTTTGTGACCCCCTTCTGCCAATCTTCGGGTGCCTTCAAGGTTTTGAGGATGTGCACGACCTGTTCGTCACTGATCTCCACCTGCACCCCTTTCTGCTCGCACGTGTATCCCAGATCGGTGGCCCGGCAACGATAATAACGATATCCGCCGTGCGCCTGCGACTGCGGGCGCATTTTGCCGTAGTTGCGGAAGGTCTCCCCTTCCGGTTGGTTGTTGCAGCAACGCCAGCAGTAGGCAATGTTGCGCAACAGATACGGATTATATTTGGGCGTCGCCTGGCGGTGGGTGCGGCGCTTGGCGCGTGCCTCCTGAGCCGCTTCAAACAGCTCCTCGTCGATGACGGCTTCGTGTTGGCCCTCGAACCAATGCACTTCGGCGTCGTAGGAACGGCTTCCATCGGAGTTACGCTTGTATTTCTGGTATTTGATCTCCCCCAGGTACGTGCGGTTCTGCAAGATGTCGCGCACGGTGTCTTTGGAAAAAGGTCGTCCGGTCTTGCTGCTGTATCCGGCGTCGTTGAGTAGATGGGCAATAGCCCGGTCGCTATAGTTGCCCGTGGCGTACTCGCGAAAAGCCATAATCAATCCGGGAAGCTCCTCCGGATCGGGCACCAACACTTTGTCCTCGTCCTTCTTCATGCCGAACGGAGCACGATTGTTGTGCATCCCCTGGTTGCTACGCTCTTTCTTGCCTTTGGCCACTTCAGCGGCCAGATTCCGGCTGTACCAGTCGGCCACGGACTCCATAATGCCCTCAATTAAGGCGCCCATCGGCCCGTCGCCATCTTCTGAGGGTTCGCTCACGGAGAAGACCTTCACACCGTAGTCATACCGCAACAGCGACTTAATGGCCAGGGCGTCGGTACGGTTACGGGAAAAACGGTCGAATTTGTGCACAACCAGCGCGTCGAAACGGTCTTTGCGCGCGTCCTTTCTCATCTGCTGGAAGGCAGGACGTTCAGCCGTTCGACCCGAATGCCCTTCATCGGTGTAGACTTTAACGAGAATGCCGTTCTGCGCATTGACCCAGGTCTCGATGGCCCGTTTCTGGGCGTCCACAGAATAATTGCCGATCTGTTCATCGGAGCTAATCCGTATGTACGCGGCGTAACGCATTTTTCGCTTCCTCTTTCGCGTCTGCTTTCTCGGTTTCGCGCTGCCCTTCTTTTCGATATCTGCAAATGGCCCTTCCTCAAACAGATCAACCTTCGGCGCCGAGAAGAACACCGGCGTGGGTTGCTCTGGCATATATTCCTTTCTGGACGTCCCAGGACATCCCGTTACTTCTTACATCTGGCCTGACCCAATGCTTCGGCCAATGGCCAAACAAAAAAGGCCGCAAACTGCTGCTGTGAGCAATTGACGGCCTCGGCGCATGTGATAGCATGACGCCTAGCCTACACTGCTGCCCAAACAGCTTTGTAGGTCAGCCCTCGACAGGTGTTGCCGCACCGGTCGGGGGCGTTTCGCATTTAGTTGTCGTTCTGTGAACTTCCCTCCTCTCCTGTTGTCTTACCTGTATCGATACTTTGCCGCCGAACCCTTCTTGTAGTAGCGTGGCTCCCCGCTAAGCTGAGTAAGAAACGTTTGCAATATCGAAACCAACGTCATTAAGCGCGGATGGCGGTACTGTTTCCAAAACAGCCTTTTCTCCTCTTCTGCCAGGCGCCTTTCGTAAAGCCGTCGTGGCTTTCGAAGTCGCTTGCGCGTCGCCCATCCAATTAGCCGCTCAAGATCGTATCGGCGACTATTCGCCCGCCAAATGGAAATGAAAACGTCCCATAAATGATGCCATGGATAGTAACGGTGCGACCAGTATGAAAGGTATTGCATATGGTACAATTATAATCGATATCGATTTGTTCCGTCAAGATGCAAATGCCCAGGGAAAATGCCCACAAATTGACAACGCCGAACTTAAGCTACTTGTCCTCAACTGGAGCTTCGGCGCTAAAGTGCATAATTCTGCCCGCCAAAGGTGAGGAATGCCGTGGTAACTGCGTAACCGCAGTTTGCCGTGCGATCGCTCCGTGATTTCGATCGCCACAGGGATGGTAATCAACTAATAGAAATTTGCTTTGCTAGGAAGTCTCGGAACAGGACCTAGAAAAGAGGACCCGATTGAACTACCATGTTTTCGCTTAATCGCTTATTCAGTTTCGACTCTGGCGAGTAGTTTTTTGAAATGGTCCCGAAGCTCAGTCCACCGTTCCTGCTGCTCCTCAGCCCACGATTTTAGTGCGCGAAACACTGCTGCTTCTTCGCGCTCAAGCTGTATACAATCAATATGGTGCTTCAACAACCAGACTGTAGCGAAAGCGAACGGATCTCGGCCGAGGCTGTCCTGATCAGTAAGCGCCATCAGTAATTCCAAGCGATCAACAACAAATCCGACATCGGATAACGCGTTGCCCAGCTGTACATCTCCAGCCAGGAACTGGGTTATCCGCCGGAAGACATGTTGATCAATCTGATCTAAATCCTTGTTCCATCGCTCTTCGACCCGATAGATCCGCTCAAAGCTATCGATAAAACGTTGCGCTTCATGTTCTGTGGCAGGTTGCAGGTGTAGTTCCAGGGGATGCATGCCCGCCTCCGCACCGCCACTGCGCTGACCCACCTTGATATATGCCTGTTGACTCAACCCTTCGTGCCCATCTTGATATGGCAGCAGCAATTCCCTGAGGCCTAACTCTTCGCTACAGTAGTCAAGCGGATCTATAGAGCGGGCGGCACCACTATTACAGTATGTACAAATGGGGATTAGATTGTAAGGGTGGATGGACAGATGAGGATAGATAGATTTCGGAAAGAAATGCTCGATGCTCGTATAAGCTCTACTGTCTATGGTTGCTCGATAAGCTGTCGCATCACAAATAGCGCATAAGTACAAGATGGGGTTTGAGCGCGTGAAGGCGTCGACAAAATCCCACCGATTGAATGAATCACGGGTAAGAGTTGGATCGGTGAACAGGAATGCTTGAAAACCGTATCGAACTGGCTTACTTTGGCACCTTGCACTAAACAACTCATAGAAGCGACCGCAGAAATCACCAGCAGCTCTCTGCCAGTCAGGCGTTTGCCCCGTAATCGCCACTCTCAATCTTTCCGGTTCCGGATTGTAAATAAGCTTCACGTCAGCTTCTAGGTCGGCAACAAATGCTTGTTTTTCATCCGGCTTGTCATGAGCGGCGAATTGATTCAGAGTTTCTAGTAGAGTCGGTTTGTTTGTCACCCATGACGCAACTTGATGAGCTTGGTCTGCGTACGATTCCTCCAAGTGAACCTCAACATTCCCCCTTCTAACTGAGGTACTCGCCGACAGTATTTTGTCCGTAGCAGCCAATCGTAGGAGGCTCAATTGCAGGTTCACGAGCTGCCCAAGGAGCGCGAATTCCTCGTCGGATTTCTTCACTTGGTGAATCATTGCTGTAAGTTGCTTTGCATGCGCCGCGCCTCCAATTGAATGCGATAGCGCCAATACCCTGGTGCGACGCTGTCTTCCAATTCCTGCAACTCCTCAACTGTATTACGGCGCCCGATTTCCTCTCGAATAAAGCGAACGCCTCTTTCGCCGCTGGCTGAGCGCGTGCCAAAAACGTGTACTAGGATGTCGCTAGGATCTGCTCCCAACGTCTGAATCTCCGGTGGTCTCACCGCCTCGCGTCCCTGCGTCAACTGCTCCTGGCGTCGTAATACGAGGATGTCCTGCGGACGTACATCACTCAAGGCGATGCTAGAATGTGTGGTAATCACGGCGTGACTGGCGTGGCCTTGCATTATCTTATCCAACATGTTGACGATTTCCCGTTTCCACACGTCGTTGAAATGAACCTCCGGCTCATCGAGGAGAATGAGCAGGTTATCAGCGCGGAATAGGGCAAATAGCGCCATCCGCCCCAGAAAGCTCTGTTCTCCATCACTCAGCCAGTCAAAAAGATGGAGCATGCTATCTACAGAAGTTTGTCTTTCGTCGGATTCAGACTTGGGCGGCAAACGGTGTAGGAAGAGGTTTACTTCCTGTAGCGGAGGATCGTAAAAGGGTCGGTGTGAGTACAGCCCATTGAGCCTTTGGAAAAGCTCGATAGGCGAGTCGTAAATAGAGAAAATAGACTGCTCGCCGCTTTCCCGGCGCTGAATTTGAGCCGCCATGTTAAATACAAAGAGACGGTCACCCCCTCGCTGAATGGTATGATCGGCAATTGGTGCTAGACGATCATCAATAATTTCTAGTTGAGCCGGGGGAGTCAATGAGCGATGGGCGCGAAGACGCAGCGAGAAACCCTGCAATTCTTCCAGGCCAATGGATTCTAGGACAGGGTGCAAGACTTCGTTACTATTCGCGGCCTGATAATGGCGAGAAGCAATGAGGCCGCACAACGCAACCAACGGCAGGCGCTCTGAATGTACAAACAAGAACGGATTGTCGAAATCAAAATCAACCGGCTGATCATAGTCTCCATCGGTATGGCGATGGCCAGGTAATTCCTGCAAATAGGCTTCATCTTCCTGCTCTTCAGCAATCAGCCCGGCCACGACCAGTTCCGCTTCACGGCCATATTCCTCACGAAGCGCTTCCATCCAAGCCTGTTCGCTGCCGGTAGTATAGATAACGATATGGCGCGGAAGATGTTCGGGGCGCATTTTCTCCTCGTGCCAGTCGCCGTTATCTACTCGATAACGGAGCTTTCTAGTGGCTTCTCCGTTTTCATCTCCTTCGTCCGGCATATTGGTAACGACGAATACCGTCTCCGTGTCCTCGCTTGTCCTCAAGGTATAGCTGAGTTCTATCGGTACCGGGAAGTAGTAGTCCTCGCTCAAGAGTCGGGCAAACAGTTTTCCCAGCAGATGTAGAATGGTGCTCTTGCCTGTGCCATTTACTCCGGCCAGGAAGTCAAGTGCATATCCTTGCTGCGGATCCGGTTGCCGTTCACCTGCCACACCGCGATCAAAATCGATGGGTAATTCATGCAAAACGCGGTAATGATCAACGTACAAACGAATGAGTCTCATTGGGTTGTCTCTCCCGCCGCCTCCATAAGGTCACCGCCCGTCACTGGCCGGTAAACATTATGACCTTGGGTGTATACTTCCTTTACTAACCCCATACGCACCAACAATTGTAATTGCTGGTAGATCTCTTCCTCGCCATAG
>CAYLJW010000028.1:8160-64284 GCA_964384155.1 uncultured Ardenticatenaceae bacterium | reverse complement strand
AGTGGCGCGATTCATCGCGCCAAGGACGGGCAAAAAATTGCCCCACTACGAGCCTATGGTGCGTGCCGAAGCGCGGTTTGCCCAGCCCAAAACACCGCGAAAACTGTTATAATTGGCCACCTTGGCCACCTTGGCCACCTTACATAATAAGGCATATTTGTGATTGCTACCCAACAGCATGCTCTACAGCAGCTTCAAAGAGAGATAAAAGCCTGCCGCCTATGCCTGGAGGCAGGCTATAACATCCAGACGCCGCCAGTATTCAGCGGCAAGGCCGGGGCCGAGGTGTTCCTCATCGGCCAGGCGCCGGGACCTACCGAGGCCGTCACAGAACGGCCGATGAATGCAGGCAGCGGGCGGCGCTTGTTTGAATGGCTGGGGGCAGCGGGCTGGCAGGAAGACAACTTCCGGCAGCGCCACTACATGGGCTCCGTCACGCGCTGCTACCCCGGCCGCCATGGCAGCGGCAAGGGCGACCGCGTGCCCACGCGCGTCGAGCAGGCCAACTGCCGCCGCTTTCTGGAGCGCGAGTTGGCGCTGATCAACCCGCGCCTGATCATCCTAGTCGGCGGCCTGGCCATCAAGCTATTCTATCCGGCCTCCGCGCGCCTGGACCAGGTCGTGGGCACAGCCGCCTACTTCCCACCAGAAGCGCTGGCGGCCAACCCCGCGACCTTCGATCTGAGCCAGGCGCTGCGTCGCGACGCCTTCGATGCACAGTTACCGCGCAGCGGGCGCTGGCTCGTGCCACTGCCACACCCATCCGGCGCCAGCCTGTGGTATAACAAGCCGCAGAACCAGGAGCTGATTGCCCGCGCCACGGCGTTGCTCTCAGATATTCGTGAGGCTCATGGCTTATAGGCGCGCCGCGCCCATTCTCCTCCGCCGGCCAACTGTTGCCGGCTTAGCACTGGCTTAAGGCATGCGCCCATGCCTGCCCTGGCGCAAGTGCGCGATGGGCATAGTTTGATATAGTTAGCCTCATGAACCGACCGGCCCGGCGCTGGCTGTTGCTTCTGTTGCTGTTGCCCGCCCTGTGGGGCGCGGCGCGGCGGCAGGCGGCAGCCCAGGGAGGCGCTGCCTCCGACATATTACAGGGCGTGAACCAGGTGCGCGCGGAGCACGGTCTTCCCCCCTATGCCTTCAATGGCACGCTGAGCATTGCGGCGCAGAACCACGCCAATTGGATGGCCAACAACGTCATCTACAGCCATACAGGCGCCGGTGGCTCCTCGCCGCTAGATCGGGCCAGGGCCGCGGGCTATCTGGGCGCGGTCGCCGAGAACATCGTCGGCGGCTCGGGGATGACGCCGCATCAGGGCATCATCTGGTGGCGCAACAGCGCCCTGCACTACAGTATGATGGTCTCCAACCGCTATACCGAAGCTGGCGTGGGCTTTGCCAGCAACGGGCGCGAAAATATGTATGTGCTGGTGATGGGCCGCCCGGCCTACGCCGCCGAGATTGCCGCCGCGCCGTCCAACGAGCCGCAGGCCCAGCCGCTGATCGTCACGCCCATCGAGCTGGCGCGGCCGCGTGAAGATGGCTCGATCGTGCACATCGTGAAGGACGGCCAGGCTTTGTGGCAGATTGCCGCGCACTACGAGACCACCTTACAAGAGCTGCTCATTTTAAACAGCCTGGACCAGGACGACTTCATTCAGCCAGGCGATGAGATCTGGGTGAAGCTGGCGGAAGGCGCGCCGCCGCCGCCCACGCCTACGCCGCCGCTGGTACATACCGTGCGACAAGGCGAAAACCCCTGGATTCTCGCCCTGCGTTATGGCATCGACATCAATACCTTTTTCTACCTGAACCAGCTCGACGAGTTCAGCCTGCTGCACCCGGGCAATGAGGTGCGCATTCGCCTGGCGGAAGGTGAGCCGCCGCCGCCCACGCCCACGCCCAAACTGGCGCACATCGTGCGCGCCGGCGACACGCTTTGGACCATCGCCGCGCAGAATGGTCTGGAAATTGAGCAGTTGCTGGCCTTCAACGGCATCACTGAGAATACGATTCTGCAGGTAGGAGCGGAGCTGTTTATCCGGCCCACCGAGACGCCCCTGGCCTCACCAACGCCCGACGTGACGGCGACGCCCACGCCCCAAGAAGTGCAGACGGACAGCCTTGCTCAGGCCGAGCTGTCGCCGGTAGCGCTGGCGGCGCTGCCTTTTGAGCAGGCGCATGAGCAGGCCACGCCGACGCCGGCCGCGCCGGCGCGGCCGGCGTCGCCACAAGACAATGGCGGCAGCCTGCTTTATACCGCTTCCCTGCTGCTGGCGGGCGTGGGGCTTGTGCTGTTTGTCGGCGTGGTGCTGCGGCGCGGATAAGCTGGCACGGCAGAGGACTATCCACAAAAAAAAGGCCACACCGCAAGGCGTGGCCTCTTTCTTTCTTAAGAGATTTCAGTTAATCGATGGCTTAACGGCGCAAATCCGCGCTATCCGCCTGAACAGCCCTATCGAAGCCGTTCACCGCGGAGGGGATGATCACGCGCATCTTGCCGCTACCTTCGTCTTCCAGGGTCACCGGCTTGGCCACGGAGTCGTGAAGCGCAGCCTGAATCACCTCGTCCAGGTGCTCAACGGTCACCAGGTTAAGGTCCTCGCGGATGCGTTCCGGCAGCTCGGGGATATCCTTGGCGTTTTCCTTGGGCAGCAGCACCGTCTTGATGCCGGCGCGATGCGCCGCAATGGTTTTGGCCTTCAGTCCGCCGATGCCCAGCACGCGGCCGCGCAGTGTCACCTCACCCGTCATGGCCACATCGCGGCGTACGGGTCGCTGCGTGAAGGCCGAGACGATGGCCGTGGCCATGGCGATGCCGGCGCTCGGTCCATCCTTGGGCTGCGCGCCAGCCGGCACGTGCACGTGCAGGTTCACGCGGTCGAAGATGGCCGGATCCAGGCCCAGCGCGCGGGCATGCGAGCGTGCATAAGTCAGCGCAGCCTGCGCCGATTCCTGCATCACGTCGCCCAGCGAGCCGGTGAGGGTCACTTTGCCGCTACCTTCGCTCAGGCCCACTTCGATAGACAGAATGTCACCGCCAAAACCACTCACGGCCAGCCCGGTCGCCACGCCAATTTCGTCCTGCTCTTCGGCCATGTTGTGCGTGAATTTCTCCGGGCCCAGGAAGTCGTCCACGTCGTCTTTGACCACGTTGAACGGTCCTTCCTGACCGCTGGCGATGCGCACAGCCAGCTTACGCACGATGCTGCCGATGTTACGCTCTAATTGGCGCACGCCGGCCTCGTAGGTGTAGTGTCGCACGATACGGCGCAGAGCATCCTCTTCGATGGTGATCTTTACGTCTTCGATGCCATGCCCTTCAAGCTGCTTGCCGATCAGATAGCCGGTGGCGATAGCCACCTTCTCGTCTTCGATGTAGCCCGGCATGTTAATCGACTCCATGCGGTCTAGGAGCGGCGCCGGGATTGTGCTAGTGGTATTCGACGTGGTGATGAAGATCACCTGGCTCAGGTCGAAAGGCACTTCCAGGTAATGGTCTGTAAAGGTGCTGTTCTGTTCCGGATCCAGCACTTCGAGCAGCGCCGAGCTGGGGTCGCCGCGCCAATCCGCGCCAACCTTGTCTATTTCGTCCAGCACGATCACCGGGTTGCGCGTCTGCACATCGCGCAGCGCGCGAATGATGCGGCCGGGGATGGCGCCGATGTAGGTGCGGCGGTGGCCACGGATTTCAGCCTCATCGCGCACGCCGCCCAGGCTGATACGCACCATCTCGCGGCCCATGGCGCGGGCCACCGAGGTGGCGATAGACGTCTTACCAACGCCCGGCGGGCCGTTCAGGTTAATGATCGCGCCGCGCATGCGCGAGCCTGCCAGCTTACGCACGGCCACATATTCGACAATGCGGTCCTTGACTTCTTCCAGGCCATAATGGTCCTGATCCAGCACTTCACGCACATGCTCAATGTCGAGGCGATCCTCGCTCAACTTATTCCACGGCAGTTCAACCAGCCACTCCAGGTAAGTGCGGATGACGCTTGCTTCGGCCGAATGCGGGCCTTGCTGTTCCAGGCGCTTCAGCTCCGATAGCGCACGCTCCTGCACGGCTTCAGGCATCTCAGCTTCTTCAATGCGCGTGCGCATCTCGTCCGGCACACCTTCGCCATCTTCGCCCAGCTCGCGCCGAATGGCCTTCATCTGCTCGCGCAGCAGGAACTCGCGCTGCGCCTTATCGGCGCCGTCGCGCGCCTCTTCTTGTAGCTTGCTGCGAATCTCGGCGATTTGCAGCTCCTTCTGCAGAAAATCGCGCACCATGTGCAGGCGCTGGACGCCGTCTACGGTCTCCAGCAGCTCCAGCTCCAGATCGAAGGGCACGTTCAGCAAGCCAGACACATAGTCTGCCAGCTCGCCGGCCGTGCGCTGATTGCGCAGGGTCATCATCACCTGGCGATTCACCTCGCCCAGGATTTCCGCGTACTGCTCCAGATAGGCGATGACTTCGGCGATGGCGATGTCGTCTTCGCTATCAGTGGCCTCTTCAATTTCGGCATAAATGCCGACTAAATAGGGTTCGTGTTCGGTCAGCCCGCCAAACGAAACGCGGCGATGCAGCTCAACCAGCATCTGCACGCCCACGTGCGGCGTACGCATCACGTCCCTGACGTTTCCCAGAATTCCGGTGGGCAAAAGATCGCCCGTATATGGCTCCTCTAACTCGGCGTCGTACTGCACGAGAATGAGGATTTCGCCGTCTCCCTGCACCGCGGCCTGAGCGGCAGCCAACGAGCGTGATCTGCCGATGGAGATAGTGGTCGTCATTCCGGGGAAAACGACCCCTCCACGCAGCGGGATGGCAGGAAGGTGTTTCAGGTTTGCCATTCAAACTCTCCTATAGACAGTGCTGCACCACGAGCCACACCCGGCTGTTGGCAGCGACTTATCGCGACTCTTGCTGCGATACCAAACCTTATTCTAGGAAGCCCGTATAAGTTACACAATAGTACGCTGTAGGAACTATGTAAGAAAATAGCGCGCTCCTCCCATCCGCGCCCCACGAGCCCACCAAGAGGTTGCTGGCGACGTAATTGGCCGCGCGCTTCGCAAATTACTCAGATTAGGTTATGATTCGTCTCGTGCTTTCCAGCGCATAATTGCCAGTTCAAGCTCGTCGGGGGCTAGGATAGAAAAGACGCGCGCCAACCGCCAGATGCGGGCGAAGTAGGGCGGCATCTCACCGGCGTCTCCGACGAAGACAAATCCATAGCGCTCATAATACGGAACCAGTCCACGACGGCACATGAGCCACAACAGACCGGCAGAGCGCGCTTTCACCTCTGTGATCAGCGCCGCAGCGACGCCCTTCTTGCGCCAGGGGCGCACGACGACCAATGACGCCAGCTCTTCAGAGCCGTCGCCATGCGCTTTCAGTTGCGCGCAGCCAATGATCTGCCCGCCCTCCGTTGTGGCCACGGTGAAGCGCTGCCAGTTGAGTCCCAGGGGGTTGAGCCGGGCGCGCCGCACCAGCGCCTTAAGGGCGCTTGCCTCGGCACGGCCCGCCGGCCGTAGCTTGAATCCTTTAGCCGGCTCAGCCACCCGCCTCGCGGCGCATGCGGCTCAGCATCATGAACATGGCGCCAAACGCCGTGAAGAAAGCCAGCAAAATCTTGGTGGGGTCCACAATCGGCTCAACACGCACGCCGTGTGGCCCGATTTCGATGACGGCCACCGGACGGCTGCCTGCACCGCCGGCGCCGCCACCGCCGCCGCCATAGGCTGTTGCCGTTTCGACGGATGCAGACGCCGTTTCAACTTGCGGTACGGCGTTGCCGCCGCCGCCGCCATAACCATAGCCGATGCCGACAGTCGCTTCTGATGCCGTGATCACCACGTATTCGCCGTGTTCGACCGGCGGCGAGAAGACAGCCGCTGGCTGCGCCACGTCATATAAGCGCTCAATCAATTTAGCTGCGGATGCCTGGTCGGGAATGGTTTCGGCAATGATTTCAATTCCGCTGGTCATATCAAACCTCCTGTTTCGTTATCCTACTTTTGCGCTGCGCACGCAGCTTGCTGCCGAACAAGATGGTCAGCAGGCCTACGCAAGCGTAAATGGTTACTACCGCCAGGCGCGTGGCATCCACAATGGGAATCCGCTCCTCGACGCCATTAGCTTGCACAACCACGGCCAGCGGGCGATTCCAGACAAACCCAAACAGGGGCGTTTCCAGCCGCAAGGCCTGCGCCTGTGGCCTGACGCTGTAGCCCGAAAACTGGCTTGTTTGCCCATCGACCGATCGCCATGAAAGAAGTTGTTGGCGTGGCATAACACCTCCTTGGTAATGATCGTTACTTTAGCACAAAGCACACAAACAAGAACAGGTTCATGTCGATTTGTACAGGCTGCGCACATGATACACGGCGCGGCAGTGCGCGCTGGGCGGCGCCTGGCGCTCATGTCGCTGTCGTTGGCGCTGATTCTATGGGTCCTTAGCGGCTCGACCGTGGCAAGCGGGGCCGGGCGCACAGCCATGCTGACGGCGGCGTCGCAGCAGGCGCGGCCTGCGGGGAGCCTGCTGATTACAGAGGTGTATTACGACACGCCTGGCGATGACGCCGCCGAAGAGTGGTTCGAGATCAGCAATGTGGGGCCAGAAACGGTTGCCCTGGACGGCTACAAAGTTGGCGATGAAGAGACGCCGGGTGGCGGCGAGGGCATGGCGGCCTTTCCCCCTGGGCACACGGTCCAGCCGGGGCAAAGCATCGTCATCGCCCAAACGGCGTCAGGGTTTCGGGCGCTCTTTGGCCGCGCGCCGGACTTTGAGCTGCGGCCCGATGACCCGAATGTCGCGGACATGATCCCCTATTTAGCGTGGGCCGGCGGCGATGTGGCCTTGAACAACGACGGCGACGAGATCCTTTTGCTGGATCCAAACGACGTTGTAGTCGATGCCCTGAGTTACGGCGACAGCGTGGTATTTATGCAGCCGGCGATATTGGACGTAGCGCGAGGCCAGAGCCTGGCGCGCGCGCCAGCATACTGTGACTCGGACCGTGCCGCTGATTGGCAAGCAAGCGCTGTTCCCACGCCCGGTGCGGCGGCGTTCGACGGCCCATGCGCCGACTTTGAGGACGAGCGCGCCGGCGAGCTCCTGCCAATTGGCGTGATCCAGGGCCGCGGCGACAGCTCTGGCGCTGTCAACCAAATTGTCAGCTTCGAGGGCATCGTGACTGGCCTGCTGGAAGACCGTAATACGCGTGGCGCCATCTTCTACACCCTCTTTGTGCAGGATGTTCCCGGTACGGAAGACGGCGATCCGCTGACCTCGGACGCCATCGCCGTATTCCATGGGCCGCGCCGCCCCCAGTATTTGCCAGGCGACCTGGTGCGCGTTAGCGGGCAGGTGACCGAATTCTATGGTCTGACCGAAATCGACGATAGCGGTCTGCATATCGAGCTACTGGCGACCGGCCAGCCGCTGCCGCCGGCGACGCCGCTGCAGCCGCCGATCGTCGAGGACGCCGCCTATTACGAAGCGCTGGAGGCGATGCGCGTCGCGTTGCCCGAGGCTGTCGTCGTGGGCCCTACCTATAGCAGCTGTGGCCTCGCCGTGGTCCCCGGCAACCAGCCCCGCCGCTTTGTTCGCCAAAGTCTGGCGGATCCCGCCGCCGAAATCGTGCCTGTCTTGCACATCAGCGATGTGGCTTGCGGCGACTTCCCTCAGGTGCAGAGTGGCGACCTTATTCAGGGGCTCGCCGGGCCACTGGTGTATCATTTCGACCAGTTCAAAATCGTGCATCAATTCGCTTCGGAGCTGACCGTAACAGCAGGGCCGACGCCGGATGTTCCAACAAGCAGGCCCTTGGCGGCCAATGAGCTGAGCGTGGCGACCTTTAACGTGCACGATTATTTCGACGAACGGCGCGATTCGAGCGGCGCGGACGAGCCAGTGCTGGCGGCCGAGCAAGTTGAGCTGAAAGGGCACAAGCTTGCCCAGACGATTGGCGCCTTGCTCAACTGCCCCACAATTCTGGCGATTCAAGAGGTGGAGAACCTGGCGCTCTTGCAGCGCCTGGCGCAGCGGTTGCAGGACATCTGTCCCTTTACATACATGGTGGCCCACCGCGAGAGCCCCGATGTGCGTGGCATCGACCTGGCCCTGATGGTCGACGGGCAGCGCGCACAAATTGTGGACGTACGCGCCGACCAGGTTTGCTCGCCTGTGACCACAGACATCCCAGAAATCGCCGTTAGCTGCCCGGCCGGCCAGGACCCGCTGTTTTCACGCCCGCCGTTACATGTTCAACTCTTGCTGGACGGGGAACCTTACACGGTTATCGTGGTGCACTTCAAATCGAAACGTGAAGGCGAAGAGGTCACTGCCGCGCGCCGCCTGGCGCAGGCGGGCGTCGTGGCGCGCATGGTGCAGGTGCAGCTACAGACAGACCCTGATGCGCGATTATTGGTCCTGGGCGATTTCAACGATTACGAACAGTCGCAACCGATGGCAGCGCTGACCAAGGGTGCGGCGGGCTTGTTCAACGTGGCCGAACGGGTACCGAGGGACCTGCGCTATACCTACAACTTTGGCGGCGTCTCGCAACTGCTGGATACGATTCTCGTTTCTCCTGAGCTCGTGCCGCGGCTGGTGGAAGCAGATATCTTGCACGTGAATGCAGACTTTCCATTTGCCTGGGCTGACGACGAGGATTTGGTATTCAGATCATCGGACCACGACATCCCCCTGGCGATCTTCCGTCTGTTTGAGCAAGACGAAGCGATAGAACAGGCATCGCAGCTTGAGCCCGCGCGGGGCGCGACTCCCGATGGGCCAAGTGAGTTCGGGCAGGGCGCTGAACCCGCGCCAACGGAGGCTGAGGCCGTCGAGCAACAGGGGCCTGCAGAGCTCGCGACGCTCAAAAGTGGCTCGACGCTTATGGGGTTGCTGTTGCCGGTTTTGCTGATGATGGGCGCCGCGTTCTGGCTCGGCCGGCGCTCTCGCGGCGGCTGAGCCGGCTATCAGGCAATGGCAAAAAAGCGCGGGCGCATGTGCCCACTGCTGAGCACGCCGGCAATATCGTCGCCATTCTGGATGAAATAGGTGCTGACGCCAATAGCCTGCAGGAGCTGAAGCACGTTGGCATTAGATCGCGGCCCGCCAAAAGACCGGGGATCGACCAGCACAGTGACCAGGCGCAGGCCACGCCGCATCTGCTGGCGCGCCGACACAACCCAATTGTGCGATGTGGTGGGCGTGATGACAACGACCGTGGAGCCGCGTGGCAGCAAGTGCGATTCGGCCTCCAGCACATCAGAAATTGGTACGCGCCCCTCGGCGCGCAGCACGGCCAGCGTTTCGAGGATGCGATTAAGCTGGCGCTCGCCGCGGTCGGCTTGCACCACCTCGTGCGATTGGCCATAGGCCAGCATGCCCACGGCGCGATCACTGCGTAAGAAGTACTGCGCCAGCGAGGCGGCCACTGTGACCACGTACTCTTCACTGGATTCATACAGCTTGAAGTCGGCCACTCGCTCCTTCATCCAGCGCGGAATGTCTTCACTGGCGAAGGCCTCAGGTGGTTGGCCCGTGGCGAAGTGCTCGAAGGCGGACATATCGGGCACGACCCAGATGTCGGCCTGCGGGTCAAGCTCGAACTCCTTGACGATCATGCGATCGCGCCGTGCCGTGCTGGGCCAATGAATACGGCCCATGCTATCGCCTGGAGCATAGTCACGAACGCCGGCGGCGTTGGTTGTAATATAGTGCGTGCGCCGCCGCAAGGCGTCGCCGCCGGGCAAAATACCAACGGGTAAGGCGAACTGGTGCAGGTCTACCGTCATGGGATAGACCACCACGTGTGTGGTCGGCGTCAGGCGGCGCTCCATGGGGAAGAAGCCAAAGGGATCGCTGCTGGACAGGGTCATTGGCCCCAACTGATAACGGCCGCGGCGCGTGCAAATGGTTGTGACGCGCCAGGAGAACGAATCCCTTGGTCCCAGGCTGTTGACCACCTGGCTCACGCGATGCGATGGCACAGTCGAAAAGTCGCGCACTTCCAGCCAAAGCTTGGGCACAACGCTGGTGTTGCGCACCGTAAAACGCTCTTCGAGCGGCCTACCCACCTGTGTGCGGCGCGCGCGGGTTACGCGCGAGAGATGGGCCCAGTTAACGTTTGTCCAGGCCCAAACGTAGGAAATGATCAGCAGCAGCGCAAAAAGATAGGCCAGGTTAAATAAGATGTCCCGGCCGGTGGCCAGACCGCCCAGCAAGGCCAAAAAGGCAAGGATAAAGACAACGGTGCGCCGGTGTCTCATGCTCGCCGTTTAGACGCGCACCTGGGCACCCGGAACCGGCGCCCGTTCCAAGATCTCGTGCACGATCGACGCGGGCTCGATGTCCTTAATGCGCGCGGCGGGGCCGACGATGATGCGGTGGCCCAGGGCCGCTTCGACCAGCGCCTTTACATCGTCGGGCAGCACGTAATCTCTGCCCTGCATAGCTGCGCGCGCCTGGCCCAGGCGATAGATGGCCAGAGCGCCCCGGGAGCTGGAACCAAGGTACACCTCTGGATGCTCACGCGTCTGGCGCACAATATCGACGATATACTCCTTTACTTTATCGTCGATGTAAACTTCCTTCACGGCCTGCTGCGCATCCAGCAGCTCTTCTACGGATACCACTTGTTCAATTTCGTCGACCGGATGGACAAATTGCTGGCGATCCAGAATGGTGATCTCGTGATGTCTTTCGGGATAACCTAACTTGATGCGCAGCATAAAGCGATCGAGCTGCGCTTCGGGCAGGGGAAAGGTCCCCTCGTATTCAATCGGGTTCTGCGTGGCCAGCACCATGAAGGGCCGCTCCAGCGGGTATGTTTTGCCGTCCACGGTAACCTGACGCTCCTCCATGGCTTCTAGCAGCGCCGACTGAGTCTTCGGCGTGGCGCGGTTGATTTCGTCGACCAGCACAATCTGGGCGAAAATGGGCCCGGAGCGGAACTCGAACTCCCGCGTTTTTTGCGAAAAGATGGAGACGCCGGTGACGTCGCTGGGCAGCATGTCGGGCGTGAACTGAATGCGCTGGAACGTACAGCCGACCGATTTGGATAACGCTTTCGCCAGAACCGTTTTGCCCACACCGGGAACGTCCTCGATCAGCATGTGCCCCTGGCAGAGCAAGCCTAGCATGGTTAACTGTACCGCTTCGCGCTTCCCCACGATGACGCGCTCCACATTCTCCACGATACGGGCGGCAATCTCCTGCACGACGGTCATGGCCACAACTCTCCTTCATTAAGAACTGTTGGGACTTTCATTTTAAGTATAACAGTTTTTGTTCAAGGTGGTAATCTGGTGACAAAATAGGGGCGGCACTGTCCCATCAGAACGGCGATTGCCCTTATTATATAGCATACTGTCGTCTGGCGAGCCTGCGACGTCACTCGTCTTTTAACGGCTGCTTAATTGAGAGCAACGTTGCGAAAGCCGGCGCCGGGCCGGGCGCCCGCCGCGGCGAGCGCGTTGACAGTGCCGCTGCCCTCCCGTAAAATCGCCCGGAATCTTTCGCTAATTAGTGAGCTGGAGCAAGCATGAAACCGGTCACGAGCGCCGAAATACGCAGCGCCTTTCTTGAATTCTTCGAGGAGATGGGCCACACCAAAGTGCCCAGCTCGCCGCTGCCTGTCGAAGACAATCCAACCCTATTTTTTACCAATGCAGGTATGAACCAGTTCGTGGACACCTTCCTGGGCAAGGAAAGACGGCCTTATAAGCGGGCCACGTCCTCGCAGAAGTGTATGCGCATCCAGGGCAAGCATAACGATCTGGAGAACGTGGGCCCCTCGCCACGGCACCATACGTTCTTTGAGATGCTGGGCAACTTTTCCTTTGGCGACTACTTCAAGGAAGGCGCCATCCGCTTTGCCCACCACTTCCTGACCAAGGTTTGCGAGATTCCAGAGGAGCGTCTGTGGTATACGGTGCACGAAAGCGATGATGACGCCTATCACCTGTGGATCGACATGATTGGCATCCCGCCCGAACGGGTAGTGCGCATGGGCGATAAAACCAACTTCTGGATGATGGGCGATGTGGGGCCATGCGGTCCCACCAGTGAAGTGCATTATGACTGGGGGCCCGAAGCGTGCAATTGTGGCGCGGAGGATTGCAGCATCTTGCTGGACAACGACTGTGGCCGCTGGCTAGAGATATGGAACCTGGTCTTTATGCAGTTCAACCAGGATGAGAGCGGCCGGCGCACGCCGCTGCCGAATCCGGGCGTAGACACAGGCATGGGCCTGGAGCGCATTACAGCCGTGCAGCAGCAGACGCGCGTCAATTACGAGACCGACCTGTTTGCGCCGGCCCTGGACCGCGTGCAGGCGCTGTTAGGAGACAGCGATACACAGCGCGAGGAGCACATGACTGCTTATCGCGTTATCGCCGACCACGGCCGCGCGGCGACTTTCCTCATTGGTGACGGCGTCGATCCGGGCAGCGAAGGCGGGCGCTATGTACTGCGCATGATCATTCGCCGCGCGGTACGCTTCGGCCGCGAAATCGGCTTCCGCCAGCCCTTCCTGGGCGAAGTGGCCAAGGTTTATATCGAGAAGATGGGGCCCATCTATCCTGAATTAACGCAGCGTCGCGAGCACATTTTGCGCACACTGAAGGATGAGGAGACGCGCTTTGCCCGAACCCTGGATGGCGCCCTGGAGCGCTTAGATACTGTATTAGAGGAACTGGCAGCACGTGGTGAGCGCCAGATACCCGGAGAGACGGCCTTCGAGCTCCATTCGACTTACGGCCTGCCGCTGGAAATAACGCGCGATGTGGCGCAGGAAAGAGGCTTTGGCGTCGACGAAGAAGCATTTAAGAAGGCCCGTGAAGAGCACGCCGCTGCCAGCGGCAGCGGCGCGTTTGAACGGTACGCTACAGAAGCCGGAATCTATGAGCGCCTGCTCGCGGACCTAACGGAGGCCGGCGACCTGAGCGCGTCAGGAGTCGAATACGACCCCTATTGCGGCGAATCGATGATGTCGCGCGTTGTGGCCATCCTGAAGGAGGGCCAGCGTGTTGAGGAAGCGGCGGCCGCCGATCGCGTGGAGGTCATCACTGCGGCGACGCCGTTCTACGTGGAAGCCGGCGGCGAGGTTAGCGACACGGGCCTTATCGTCCAGGACGACGGAGCAGCGCAGCTCGAGGTACAGGATGTTCGGCAGCCAACCGCCGGCCTGGTGGTGCATCACGGCCTGGTGCGCCAGGGCAGACTTGTGGCCGGTGTGGAGGCCAAGCTGCAGGTAGACGAAGAGCGCCGCTGGGACATTCGCCGCAACCACACGGCCACCCATATTTTGCACCGAGAGTTACGCCGGCGCCTCGGCGTACATGTCGTGCAGAAGGGCTCACTGGTAGCCCCAGACCGCCTGCGCTTTGACTTCAGCGCCAGGGAAGCGGTGGGCAAGGAAACACTTGCTGAAATCGAAGACAACATTAACGAGGCCATTCTGCAGAACCAACCTGTGACTGTGAGTTACATGGGACAGCGCGAAGCTATTGAGCAGGGGGCCATGGCCTTGTTCGGCGAGAAGTATGGCGACGTGGTGCGTATAATCCGTATCGGCGATGAGCGAGAGCCCTACAGCTTTGAATTGTGTGGCGGGCTGCATGTCAATGAAACTGGCGACATCGGCCTGTTTCACTTTACGAGCGAAGAAGCGGTGGGTGCCGGCTTGCGCCGTGTGGAAGCGGTTACCGGGCGTGGCGCGCAGCGCTATGTGGCACAGCGGCTGCGCATTCTCGACGATGTAAGCCGCCTAATGAACACGCCGGCAGGCGACCTGGAGGGGCGTGTCCAGGGGCTGCTAGAAGAAAATCGCAGCCTCAGACGACAGGTCGAGCAATTGCAGCGCCTCCGGGCCCGCGACCAGTTCGAGAGCCTGATCGGCGAACTTCAGCAGGTTAGCGGCGTGAATGTGCTGGCGCAAAAAGTGGATGTTGCCAGCGCCGACGAGCTGCGCGAAATGGCCGACTGGTTCCGCGACCGGGTCCCTTCAGGCGTTGCGGTGCTGGGCGCCGTGCAGGGCGACCGGCCGCTCTTTGTCGCGACGGTCACTGAGGATCTGATCAAGCGCGGTGTAAAGGCCGGCGACCTGGTGCGCGAGGTAGCCAAGATCGTCGGCGGCGGGGGCGGCGGACGACCGAACATGGCGCAGGCTGGCGGACGGGACGCCTCGAAGCTCGACGAAGCGCTGGCAGTCGTTGCCGGCCTCGTGCGCGCCTCGCTGCGTGACGCCTGATCTGTTATCTGCCCGCTGTAATTTAGCGTAACTTCCGGGTGGGCAGCTTTTCCTTGGCCTGGCGCAGGGGCAACAGCACGTGGAATATACTGCCGGGCAGCTCTTGCTCGTCGCGGCCGGCGCTCTCTAGCCACACGCGCCCCTGATGCGCCTCTACGATGCCCTTGGTGATGGCCAGGCCCAGACCTAAGCCGCCGCCCTGAAAGGCCGACTTGCTGCTGGAATGGTTGTCGATTGATTCCAGCACAAAAAAGTGCTCGAAGATGCGGCGCTGTTCGGCAATTGGCACGCCAATGCCGCTATCCTTCACTTCCACGTCAATGGCGTCGCCCACCAGGCGCGAGCGAACTGTAATGGCGCCGCCGTCGGGCGTATATTTAATGGCGTTGCCCACAACATGCTTTAAGGCCACGAAGAGCTGCTTACCATCGCCTTCAATGATCGGCAGCCCCTCATAGTTCAGGAAGTGCAGGTCAAGGCGCCGCTGCTGTGCAACCGGCGCGAACGCCTCGTGCACTTTGTCCAGCAGGTCTGTGAGGCGCACCGGGCCCATTGAAAGCTGCAAGGTGCCCGACGTAATGCGCGAGACATTGATCACCTCGCCAATCACGTCGCCGATGCGCTTCACGCCGGTCTTCAAGCCATCCACCAGCGGCTGCAGCTCGGCCTGCGTCTTGAGGTTGCTGCCTGTCCGCTCGTCCAGCAGGTGGGTATATCCCTCGAGCAAGGTTAACGGCGTGCGCAGCTCGTGCGAGACCAGGGCCATGAAATCGCTCTTGAGGCGATCCACTTCGCGCAAGCGGCGATTGGCTTCTTCCAGCTCCAGGATCTTATCTTCGAGTCGCGTCACCAGCTCCTGGGCGTGAGCTTGCAGATGGGTCAGGCGTTCTTCATTGTCCAGGCGCTCGCGCTGGCCGCGCAGGAATGAACTCACTTCCTGTGAGAATGTTCCGACATTGATTGGCTTTGTCAGGAAGCCGTCACAACCGGCGGCCAGAGCGCGCTCGCGGTGCCCAGGGCTGCTATTCGCCGTGAGCGCAATGATGGGAATCTTGTCGAAATCGGGCAGACTGCGTAGGCGTGTGGTGATTTCGCGGCCGTTCAGTCCGGGCAAATTGATGTCCATGAGCACTAGGTTAGGCGGCTGACGGCGCGCGATATTGATGCCGGCCATGCCTTCGCCGGCCACGAACACCTGGAAGTTGTTATTTTCGAGAACGCGCTGTACCAGCCGCTGGCTGCCAACGTCATCTTCGATGTACAAAACAGTGGTCTTCTCTAGCATTGCTGTCGCGGCCGCAAACTGTTGGCTTTACGCCAGTACGCTCTTGGATCCATTATTGATTAAGCCTGCACGGATCCCATTGTACCTACCTGGCTGTGCGCTTCAATAGGTGAAAGATCCTGTCTTGCAAGACGAGCGGCTCGCAGGATCTCAAGCGTCGCCGATCCAGACATAACCCTGGCGCGGTTCTAAGAGCTGTTCGACGCCGGGCCGCAGAGCTTTTGCACCCTTGTCCAGCGCATTGGGTAGGCCGTTATCTGCCTGGCCGTGATAGGTAAACGTCTGCGTGTGGTGATCTACATTGAAGGCTATCACGGCCAGTTGATCGCCGTAGCGCCGGCTGTAGGCGACAACCTGGTCGGCGGCATGCACAATCTGAAAATCGCCGCGCCGCAAGACGGCGTGTTCGTGGCGCAAGGCAATGGCGCGCCGCACGCGGTCGAGTAAACCGTTATGCCATGCGCCGCGATTGTCCCAGGGGAAGGCACGGCGGCTGTCCGGGTCGCGCCCGCCGGCAAGGCCAATTTCATCGCCATAATAGATGTTTGGCGCGCCGGCAATAGTGAGTTGGCAGAGAAACATCATCTGTACCGTCGACAGGTCGTTGTTGGCGATGGTGATCAGCCGCGGCGTGTCGTGGCTGCTGAGCACGGTCAGCTGCGCCTGGATAACCTGCGGATGGTGCTGGTGATGCAGGTCATAGAGCGTCTGGGCAAACTGCTTGCCGTCAAGCGGCGGCAAGTAGCCTAAGCCCGTGTGCCCCGTGTCGGCCTGATTCAGGTTGTGGCCGCCGAAGAAGCCATAGGCGATGCGTGAAAAGGGGTAATTCATCTGCGCGTCGCACTGGTCGCCTTGCAGCCAGCGTGTGGCGTCTTCCCACAACTCGCCGACAATATAAGCGTCGGGGTTAACCGCCTTACAGCGGCGGCGGAACTCTTGCCAGAAGCTATCGTCGTCTATCTCGCTGGGAACGTCCAGCCGCCAACCGTCAATGCCTAGCTTCAACCAGTGCTCGCCGATGTACCATAGAAATTCGCGAACTTCCGGATTGTCTGTATTAAACTTGGGCAAGGCATGAAACCCCCACCAGGCGGCATAGTTGGGCCGTTCGGCTTCGTTGTAGGCATTAACGGGCCAGTCATAGACATGAAACCAGTCGCGATAAGGCGATTCCGCTCCGGCTTCGAGGAGATGGTTGAACTGAAAGAAGCCGCGGCTGGCGTGGTTAAAAACGCCGTCCAGAACGACCCGAATACCCCTCTCGTGCGCCGAGTCCAGCAGTTCCATGAAGGCGCTGTTGCCGCCGAGTAGCGGATCAACCGTGAGGTAGTCGTGCGTGTGGTAGCGATGGTTGGACGCTGAAGCAAAGATGGGATTCAGATATAATGCGTTGATGCCCAGGTCGGTAAGATAATCAAGTTTCTCGATGATGCCCAGCAGGTCGCCGCCTTTGAAGCCGTGAAACGTGGGCGGTGCGTCCCACGCCTGCAGGTGGGCAGGTTTAGAAACTCGTGCGCTCTGTGCAAAACGATCTGGAAAGATTTGGTAAAAAACGGCGTCCTTTACCCAATCGGGCGTCTTTGGTTCCATGTGGTAGCTATGTCCTCGCATAGAAATCAGGTTGTGCGCGGATTATAGCGGAGTTTAAGCGACCGCGTGATGGATTCGAAAAGAGGAGTTCGATGGTGCAAAAAACCGTGACCATGCGCTTGCTAGAAGCCAAAGGGGTAGCTTTTGAGACGCACACCTATTCTGACACCGAGAGAGATGCCGTGGTGGTTGCCCGTCTCCTGGGTGCGCCGCCCGCTCAGGTGTTTAAGAGCCTAGTTGTGGTGCGCGTACGGGGCAAGCCATACCTGGTCATGATACCGGCCGATCGGAGCCTGGACCTCAAAAAAATGGCCAAAGCAGTCGGCGAAAAGAAGCTGAAGATGGCCGGGCACGCCGAAGCAGAGAAGCTGACGCGTTTGGAGGTGGGGGGCATCTCGCCGCTGGCGGTGCTGAATCGGGGATTTGTGATGATCATAGACAGCCGGGCTGGCAACTTTGAAGCGATTTATGTGAGCGCCGGAGAGAAGGGCATTAATCTGAAAGTGCCGGTCGCCAGCCTGATTGAGATCACGGGCGCGCGCCTGCTGGATGTCGCCGGGGAGCCTGAAGAAGGCAGCGGCTAAGATCAGGGATCGGCCAGGTGTATGAGTGGTAAGAGCCAGCGGTGCGGCTGCACGGCGACAACATGGTTGCGCACGGTGGGTGTGCTAAGGCCATCGTCGACAACTAGCCCGGCCTGCAGGAAACGTGTTTCGTGAAAACCCGTGCTGCTGACGACGACGGTAACGGTGACGCTCTGGCCGGCGCCGATAACGCCGTGCCAATGCAGCCGGTTTCCGGACAGATCTACGGCTCCATCTGATAGCTTGATAGTAGGTGTAATGGGCACGAGCCCATATGGAATGGCCAACGTGGCGCTCACCCGGTCTGCGGCAACGGGCGCCGAGTTGACCAGGACGGCATGATAGGTAAACACAGCGTAGGGCTTAATCGTGGCGGCCGGGGCCGTTATCTTGCTGTCGCCAAATTCGGGCGCTGCCACCCAGGTCGAAGCCGTCTGCTGCCAGGGGCGCTGCTGGCCCTCATAAGCAATGGTGCTAGTCACCGTGTGCCGGCCGCCAACCCCAGAGCCGGCGCCGGGGTAGCCCATGAAGGAGATTTGGTGGCTCTCGCCGGGCATCAGGTCGCCGTTCCATTGAACCTGATGCGCGCCGGCCACATAGACTGAATCGCCGCCAAGCGACGAGGGAATGATTGTCAGAGACGCATCCAACGTGGTTGTGGCCCAGGCTGTGTGCCTGACGCCGTGCTGCCAGTTCTGTACTGTGAGCGTGTAATATCTGGGGTCCGAGGCGGGCGCCACGCGCGGGGAGAGCTGCAGCGACGAATCGCCCAGGTCGCCCAGACGGGCCACAATGTCGGAGAGAATGACGGGACGGTCCGGTGGAGCTAGCAGCTCAAACGGAACGCCCCAAAAGATTGAGCGCCAGGGATCGCCGCGGTTGAGCACGCCAGCGCCGCTGCCCCAACCGTTCCAAAGGTGTACGTCTGCACCGGCCGCCGGTAGCAGGCCATCGCTGAAATTACGATATTGGTCGAAATGTAGTGAAAAGCTGTTTTCGCCGGCGCTTAGCAGCGCGTCTCCGCCGCCGAGAAGTAGGGTGGACGTGACATGCTCTTGATAGTCTAGGATGCCCAGGTAATTCTGCGTGAACGGGTTGCGCCGGTGGTAATACAGATAATCCTGGCTAGAAAGGAACAGGCGTCCGCCGCCGTCGAGGTAGCCCCGAAGAGTGGTTATCTCTTGTGGTGTGAGTGGCTGATACCAGTCGTAGCCGGTGAACCACAGCACGGCGTCGTAGGCTGCAAGGCGTTGCAGCGAAGGGCTGCCACGCTCGTTCGTATCCCAGATGTCGGCCTCCAGGTTTAGGTTCTGCAGCGCACCGCGATAGGCGCCCGTCTGATCGTACCAGCGATAATCGGCAACGAGCAGCATCGGCTGGGGGGCTGTGGCGACGATAGAGGCACCGGCCACGGCGCCATAATCGGCGCGCGCGTTGAGCTCGATGGCCTGGCGCGCGCCGGGCGGCAGCGGCGAGGGCGCCTGTAACGTGAGTGTCATGGTCTGTTTTGCGCATGGGCCCAGGCGCACGCTGGAGTGGGAGAGGTGCGCCGGCCACTCGCTGCGATAATCTAGATCAATGGTCGTCGTATGCACCTCACTCAGATTGTGCAGGGCAAATGTGACCGTGAGCATCTCTCCGGGCAGGAGCACCTCGTTGGTTTGTGAGGGCGTGAGAGCCAGAGCTTTTTCCTGCGGCGGCGCTGCGAAATATTGCAGCGATTGCTCTAAGATATCGGCGCGGAGCTGCGCGGAGGGCGCTGCTTCGAGGCCAAAAGCGGCAAAGAGAATGCGATAAGGTTGGCAGAGGCCGGCCTGCAAAGCGGCCGCATTGTCTTCGCCGCCGCCGGCATACCTTAGTACGGGCTGTGTCAGCGAACCTGGAAGTGGCGCGACTTGTGCGGGCGTTTCCTGATTTGTGGCCCCATCTGGTCCATTCAACTGAAAGCTGAGCCCGGAAAAGAGCCTGCTGCCTTCGCCGGTTACGACAAACGGCGGCGAGGCCGGACCGACGTAGCTGGCTTGTAGCTGGTTGCTAAACCAGCTATGCGCCGTGGGCGGCTGTCCATCGCGCTGCGCCACATTCTGGCCGCTCACCAGCAGGTTGCCGCCTCCGTCGAGATATGCCGCCAGGGCATCGGCGCCGCCCGACCAGCCCGGGGCGTCCTGCGGCGCAGTCCAGATGACCGTGTCATACGCCGCCAATTCCTCCGCAGACGGCGTGCCCGACGGCGCGTAGACATTCCATTGGTCGAAGGCAAATCCTGCCCTATGAAGCGCATCCTGAAAGTAATGACTCTGCGAATCGTAGTACCAACGGCCGCTGTCCACGAGCAAGATCGTTTGTGCCGGCGCCAGCGTGAAATCTTGCGAAACGGCCGACGGCGTAGGCAACGCTAACGTGGTGCGTGCAATACGGAATCCGTTGCGTTCGGCTACGAACGCGTAGGCGGCGCCCGTGGGCAGGGCCATTGAATAACGGCCGTCCTCGCCGGTCGTCGTGCTAATCGGCGCGCCGTCCACGCGGATTTTGACGTCTGCTAGGGGGACGCCGTCATTGCCGGTAACCCGCCCGCTGACTGGCGCCTGCGGCCGGCGCTGCAGGTTGAGATTGTGGTGGGCGATGCTTCCGGCGGTGATATGAATGGAGGCGGCCGGCGCGTTCTGATGGCCGTACTTAGCGGCGTTTACGGTATATGCGCCGGGACGCAGCCAGGCCTCATACTGACCATTGTTCGCAGTCAGCAGCTTGAAACTGCCTCCGCTGGGATTGGAAATGGTTATCTCGACGCCAGCTTCGGGTGCGCCATTCACCAGCACAGCACCTTGAACACGGCCGAGGCTCATCTGGCCGGCCACAGCGGCGTAGGCATCGATCTGCCCCCAACCCTGGTGAATGTCATGCCCCTGCGCGCTAACCGGTTTAGCCGTCTCTGTTATCGTGCGGTGCAGGGCTGCCGCGTCCAGGGCGGGGTTGGCCGACAACAGCAAAGCCGCCAGGCCCGCAACGTGCGGTGTGGCCATCGACGTGCCGTTGTAATTGGCATACGCGCCGTCGGGCTGCGTGGAGTAGATGCCGCCGCCGGGCGCCGCTACATCTGGCTTGGGTCTGGCCGTAAGAGGCGATGGGCCGCGGCTGGAGAACCAGGTGACCTCGGGCCGGTAGTCGACGGCGGCCACGGCAATGGCCTGAGCATGGGCGGCCGGTGCGCCAATGGTGGCCACGGCCGGTCCAGCGTTGCCGGCTGCGAAGACCGTAACGATATTAGCCTCGCGGAAAATATGCAGGACGCTCTCAAAGACGGCATTGTTGGCCGGGCCGCTCCAAGAGCCATTGATCACGTCGGGCGCCAGCTCCGGTTGACCGTCGGGCGCCAGCAGCCATTGGAAAGCCAGCAGCAGGTCGCTGGTGGTGGCAAAGCCGCGGCTATCGAAGGCGCGCACGGCAATCCATTTCGCGCCAGGCGCAACGCCCGTATTGCGGCCAACAGCCGTACCGGCCACATGGGTACCGTGCCCGTTGGGGTCAAACGGCTCGCCGTCGGAGCTGGTCAGGATTGCGTCGTACCAGTTGCCTTCATGGCGTACTGGGTTATTGTCACGCCAGCCTCGATAGCTGTTGCGCAGGTCTGGGTGGCGCCAGTCGACGCCCGTATCCATGATGGCGATGGTGACGCCGTCGCCGTCGACTCCGAGGCCGTGCCACACTTCCGGGGCGCGGACCTGCCGCAGATTCCAGCCGGCGTCCGGTGTTTGTTCTGGCTGTAACTCCTGCGGCAGCACGAATTGCTGGCGTACGTCAAGGCTGATGGCGGCGACGTCTGCGCGCTGTGCGAGCATCTCGACCACGCCAATCGCAGCTTCGACGGCGATGGCGTTGACGATCCACAATGGGCGCACTAGATGGACCTGGCCGGCGGCCTGTAATGGCGCCAGGCTCGCAAGGAGGCCTTGCTGGCCGGAAGCAGCCGCCTGCTGCAGGCGATGGGCGATGGCTGCGCGGCGTTCTGGCTTGTCGGCGGGTAGCTGGCTGGTCAGATCTGCCTGCTCGCTCAAGTGGATGATGAAGCTTAGCGGCTGACCTGGCGACGGAGCAGCCTGGGCCAGGGCAGGATCGATCTTCTCGCGCCAGGCTTCCCCCTGGGAAGCAAGGTGCGAGGCATGAAAAAATAGCGCTACAAAAAGCAGGGGTAAGGCAACCGATAGACTGATTAGCGTGACTCTTCTGGACATATAGCTCCAAATGTCCGACAGTCGATCAAGCATCAAGTGCAGGTACGGCAATCGGCGCAAGCCACGCCAGCTCAGCCAGCTGCCAGGGCGCGAATTTGGCGATCGGCATGGTTCGCCCAAAAGTGCTCCAGGTCTGCCTGAACGAGCGGTACGAGCGCTTTGGCTTGGCGTGCAATCTCGTCCGAAATGAGTCCGCGATAGACCAGGAAGTCGAGCCATGTGGGCGTGAGCAAGAGCAGCGCGGCCGCCGCATGGCTTTGAGGATAGGCGGTTTGCAAAAGCCTTGTTAGAAAGAGCGTCAGGCCAGGGCGGTCGGGCGCCAGTGGGTGCAGCGGTGGCGCGGGCGCTTCTGGAAATGGGCGCTGGCCCTGGCGCAGCGCGGCAGCCTTCTCCACGCGCGGCTGCAAATTGCCGGCCTGTCTGTCTAGCAAGTAACGCGGCATGAGCTCGCGGACAAGGTGCGCTCGTGTGAACGGCATCTTGAGACGATGGGCAAAGCCTACAAATTCGACCAACAGGCCGCTGAGCGCGCTCATCTGCAGCGGCTTAAAGTCTTCAATAGTCCACTGCCTCCCCTTTTCGCCCCTTAGAAGGCTCAGGTAAAGACAAAGGCGCTCGGCGTCGATTGGAAAGTAGTTTTCCAGGCTGCCTAGCAGGCCGGCAAGTGAGGCTGGCTGCTGCTCACCGCCCTGCAGGTATACATAGATCAGGTGGTCGGCCGCCCGCGCGGCAAAGGCCTGCACCGCAGGCCGCGAATAAGCCGCGTTTTCTTGTAGGGTGGGCCAGGCTATAGCGGCCATCTCATTGATAAGCGGCAGCCGGTCGTGGAAGCCAAGGGCTTCCAGCGCCGCATGAAAGAGCGGCGGATCGAGCCCGGCATGCGACGCGAGCAGCAAGGCAGTGCGATGACCGGCGCTTTCGTCGCTGTGATTCAGAGCCTCGACGAGCGCGGCCGCCAGGGATTGCAGGTCGACTTCAG
Organism: uncultured Ardenticatenaceae bacterium; assembly: GCA_964384155.1. Lineage (GTDB taxonomy): Bacteria > Chloroflexota > Anaerolineae > Promineifilales > Promineifilaceae > JAAYYY01. The sequence continues at coordinate 41,355 of CAYLJW010000028.1, read as the reverse complement.
CGACCATCACCGCTCCCTGCGCATGATTTCTTCCTGCAAGATGGCCCGGATGACGGCCGTGGCGCAGGCGTAGGTGGCATCCATGCCAAAATAAGAAAGATTCTGAGCGCCCAGGTTTTTGCCCTTGCTAAAGGGCGTATCTGAGGCGTAGTGTAAGATGCCGATGGGGAAGTTGGCGCCGTAAAGCGTCACGATTTCGTTGTGAGGATAGCGCTGTGGCCGCGCCATCTCGTAAATGCTGCTGAGGTAGGGTCCCGCTTCCATCTCCATGTCCGTATAGCCTTCCTGATAAAACACAGACATATAGCCACGGTTTTGCAGAAAGGTGCCGCGCACGGTGATGGCCTTCTGATTGTCCAGCACGGTGCCGTACATCAGCAGCTGCGAGAGATCGGCCGCTCGGAAGCAGTTATCGAAGAGATAGGTATTGAGCGACTGCTCGTCGTGCACCACATTAGGGATCATCACATCGCCAATGCGCCCGTTAAGCGTCGCCGCCTTGCCCATGATGAAGATGCCGCGCACACTGGCGATGTTGCGCGTAATCTCGGACAGAATCTGGTAGGCGGCCATGCCCAGCGGGAAGTCGATATTAATGATCAGCGCGTTGCTCTTCTCCAGCTTTTCGATACCCGCAAGCTGCAGGCGCGGATCGAGAGATTCCGCCTGCAGCTTGCCGAGCTCCACGACCTGCACTTCGACGTCGAAAACATGCTGGCTGGGCACGCGGCGGATGCCGACTTGCTGTTCGTGCGCCAGGCGTTCGGCTTCGACGTCCGCATGCTGCTGCTCGAACTTCTTCAGGATGTAATAAAGAAAGTTCTCGCGGCTGCTGGGCACACTGCGCTTCATGATGTCGGCGTACTCTTGCTGCAGCAGGGGCGAGCCTTCGGCCTGAACGTAATGCACGAGATCTTGCTCGCGGTTCAAGGCAAAACCGCTCAGCAGGTTGGCCACGCTGTGCGTGTTACTGGAGACGAAATAAACCGGTCGATCTTCAAATTGGACATCGGGTACCGTTCGCGCCACATTTTGCCACCAACGACGCGTGGCACGCCGGTATTCGGCCAAGGAGCTGCTTAAGAGGCGAACCGAGATATTGATCTCTCGTTCGGCAATGGCCAGGAGGTTGCTGGCCAAGGTGCGACCCCAGATGCGCAGCAGGCGGTCGAGGTCGTCGACGGGTATATCCGTTACCGCGCTCAGCCTTTCTAGAAAATCCGGCGTAGGCGGTGTATCGAGGTGGAGAGTGAGAATGCGTAGTGCTTCAGGCCGGCGCAGGCGAAAGTGCAGCTTCTCGCGCTCTATCTGGAAGGCGGTCAAGGTCGGAATCAGATCGTCAATGTCTGATCCGCTGGCGATATAGACGGCTATCGTTTCGTCGCCGTCATAGAAATAACGCCGGCGGCGGGCCGGCGCAGTCAGCCGCTGCCACGATTCGACGTCGGCAAAGCCTCGTTCGGTAAACACGGCCTCCGACTGCCCCATCACCACCAGACGGATGGTAGAAATGCACTGTGGCGGTAGGCGCAGGATGGCATAGATGAAGGCGGCCATGTCTGGGGCAGGCGACGTGGCGTCGACGTGCAGGGCCGAATTAATGCGCGTATGCGCTTCAACCAGCGTCCTGATCTCCACCTCACTGCTGCTGCGCAGCAGGGAATAGTAGGTTCGAATGTAGAGCGCAATTTCGTCGTTGGCGCTGCTGGGTACGGTTCTATCCATAATGGCTATTCCCCATTGTCAGGCGGAGTGGGCGACGGCGCAAGCTCTTCTGGCGGCTGCTCTGGCGCCTCTTCCTCAAAGAAAGGACTATCCGCCGGCTCATCTTGCATGCCGGCGTCCAGATCGCCGCCAGGCGAGGGGCCCAGCTCGGCAAAATCATCGGCGCCGAAGCGCAAGATGCGGCTGTTGCGGGCATCGGCGAGATAGACGTTGTCCTCGGCGTCGATGGCGATGCCATTGGGCAGGCCTAGGGCATCGGTCGTGGCGCCCGGCCGGCCGAAACGGCCCAAATATTGGCCGTCGCTGCTAAAGATCAAGACACGCGAGTTCTCTGGATCCGTGGCATAGACATTGCCGCGACTATCGACTGCCAGATAGGGCTTGTTCTCAGTCGAATCGCCTTGCCAGCCGTCGATCGACCAATCCAGCTCGGCGAAGAAGCCGCCCGTAAAGCGTTGTATTCGCGCATTCCAGGTATCTGCCAGGTAGATACGCCCATCCGCGGATGCCAGGCCCACCGGTTCATTAAATTGGCCCGGATTTGCGCCAAGCTGGCCGATGGTACGCACAAAATTGCCATTGCGGTCGTAAAGCTGTAGGCGATGATTGCCGGTGTCGGTGACAAGGAACTGGTCTTCGCCGACTAAGGCCAGAGAGCGTGGGCCAAAGAAGTAGCCGCCGCTCTCCGAGCCTAACTCAGCCACTGTGCCGCTCTGCCCAACGCTGGCGACAAACTCGCCGTCGAGCCTGAATGTCTGGACGCGGTGGTTCCAAGTGTCCGCGACATAAACGGCCTCATCATCCACCACGATGCCCCAGGGCTCATTAAACTGCCCTGGCGCAACGCCAAAATTGCCCCAGCTACGAAGGACCGCGCCATTCTGATCGAATACGACGACGCGGTGGTTGCCTGAGTCGAGGACATACAAATTGCCATCGGGACCGACGGCCAGGTTGCGCGGGGCGAATAGCTCGCCTTCACCGGTGCCCCCGGTGCCAATCACCAGGTTGGGCGTGAGCTGCAGCTCGCCTTCGGCGTACGGATCGACCGGCGGCTCGATGCGCGCCGCTTCGATGCCATAGTCCCATAGGTTCGCCAGGGCGTCGCGCCGGATATAGAGGCGCAGCTCGGCGCGCAGGCGCCATTGATCATCGCTGTAGACATTGCCGAACAGCTCGCTGTAGCGTTCATAGTTGCGATAGAAAAAAATGTCCCAAAGCGCTCGGCGCACTTCAGCCGACTGCAGGCCGCGGCCGGTGGCGCTGCTTCCTTCGGCGTTGCGCACGTCTGAAAGGCCAAATAAGCCGTTCCAGCTAAACTTACGATACTCCTCCATGGGCCACCAGAGGAAAATGTAATCCTCTTTTAAGTAATCGCGGTCGCTCAGTAAGTTCTCGAAGGCGTTCATATCGCGGTGCCCGGCGATCACGATAGGATAGTCACTGATGTTGGCGCTGGGCGTCTTGCCCGCATAGAGGCGGTTGGGGTAGTCGCGCAGGTACCATTGCATGGGCCACGTGCCGTCGTCGCCCCAGGCCACGCGGATGCTCTTGTCGCCGTGCATGCGCTGCGACAGCGTCTCCACGCGGTCCATGACCACGTCCTTCACAGCGGGCCCGGCGTGGGCATAGACCATGAATTCGGTGGCATAATCGGCGTTGGGCCAGCTCGCTAGATAAGTGAAGCGCATGGTGAGCAGGCTGAGCAGGGCAAAGGCGCCCAGAAGCCAGGTCCGCCGCCGTACGGGCGGCGCCAGCCGGCGCCCTACCTCGCGCAGCGCCCAGAAAGCGAGGGCCGCGAGCAGCAGCGTGCCCAACAGGCTGCCGAGCGCGATCAAATTGGAGCGGCTCTGATCGCCCAACGCGACATGACCAATGATCAGCGGCCTGACAGTGAAGAAGGCGGTCACGACGAATACGACGGTGAGCAGCAGGCTCAACAGCGCCCAACGCGACGTCATCTCACGCAGACTAAAGCCCAGGAACTTCTCGTTGAAGTACCAGCCACCGAGCAAGGCCATGGGAATGACAAAATGGGTCGTAAGCCAGGGCATCTTCTCGCCGGCATAACTGTATGCCAGCCAGACGCCCATCAACCACCACACCAGCATGGGCACGAAGCCCACCAGCTCTTCGACCTGCACCAGGCCGCGCCAGGAACGGCCCAGGTCATACTCGCGCTTTAGCCGCTTTTGGTGCACGAGCTGCCAGTAGACCGCCCCGATGAGCAGTACGAGCACGGCCACGATGATGGCCACCAGGCTGCTGCTCTCGCCGCCTGAAAGCACTGCCTCACGGTTGATCAGCCAGTTGCCAAAGCTATAGGCGAAGGTGGATGCCAGGAGGAGCGAGATCCAGTAGCCCAGGATACGGTTGAGCCGCTGACCCCGCGCCCATAGGCGTATGGCCAGGAATGAAAAGATAATGGGCAGGAACTCGTAAAACGGCACGACAAAGAGGTAATAAAACCAGGGCTGGCTGCCCCGCTGCACTTCTTGCTGTTCCAACCAGTAGCCCAACGCGCCGACCATGCCTGTGCCCCAGCCGCCAGGATTGGTAAAGACGGAGGTATGCAGCACCAGAAAAATGGTGTGGAAGATAGCGGCGGCAATGAGCCAACGGCGTTGGTTCCACCATAAGCCGGCCGCCGCCGCCAGGCCAAGAGTGAGCACCACGAAAAAGCCTGTGCGCACGAGGGGCGACGCGAAGAACACCGATAGGCAGGTGGGATTGGTGAGTCGGGCGATGAACAGCTCCAGCATGGACATCGATTCCTGACCGGCAAGCTCGCACACGTTCATCGAGTAATCGATGGGGTTGAAGCCTGCAACCACTACCATAAACGGCGACAACGCCGGCAGCAGCAGGGTACTGTACAGCACAATGAGGTCGAATTCAGGCAGCTCGTCGATGTGCGGCCTGAACTGTTTGACGGCAAAGAAAATGGCTAGGCCAAAAGTGATGAGGCCAGCGACTTGCAGCAGGCGCAACACGCGCTCTCTGCCGGAAGCCGCAGGCTCACTGCTTACCGGCGCTTGTTCTTCGGGATCCGCGGCAAAGCCCTGATCCTCCGAAGCCGTGGCCGTGGGCGCCGCCTCTGGCGTCACACGCTCTGACAACTGCATGGCGGCAAACGCGCCGGCGGTGAGCACAAGGGCCAGCGCGGCGACGATTAAGGGCCGCGTGATTCTGGTCCAACTGTGGCGCAGCCAGGGTCCCAGGAAGATGCGCAGCGCAAGCCGGATCACCAGGAAGCTGCCGAAGATGGCCGTGTAGATAAAGGAGACTTCTTTCGTGGAGTACATCAGCGCCAGCCCGCCGGCGAACCACCACAGCATGGTCTCTTTCCTGGTGCGCAGGTAATACCAGGTGGCCACAAAGATGACCATGGCCCAGACAATGACGTAGATGTCGTGCCTGATGTAGCGCGAGTAGTAGGTGATGAACGGCGAGATAAGCAGAAAGAAGCTAGTAAACAGCGCACCCACCTTACCTAGCCACGGGCGCAGCAGGTAGGGGAAGGCAGTCGCCAGGACCACACCAAATAGCGCCACAGGCAGCCGCGAGGAAAAGTCGCTGGCGCCAAAGAGCCAGTAGAACAGCGGAGTTATGTGGAACAGGAATGGCCCGTGCATCAACGGTGTATGGCTGTAGCCATCGCCGCGAAAGTGCTGCCATGAAAACTGGGTGTGCAGGCTTTCGTCATGGCTCATGACCCGGTCGCCCAACGCCCACAGGCGCGTTACTAGCGCGAGCAGGGCGAAAAGCAGATAGATGGTTTTCTCCCAGTCCAGGGCCCAAACGACGCTGAGTGGGCGACTCAGGAAATCCGGCTTTGTCGTGGGTGTCTCGCTAATTAACTGACTCATATGCCTCTGTTTTTCAGTATTGTGCCAGGTTACAGTTCTGGGCCCAGATGGCGTCCTTCATAGGCACGCGCCGCTCTACGCTCTAGCATTTCCGCCTGATGTGGCTCATTCCAGAATATCGCTGCGCACCCAGAGGACGATCCGATCGGCGGCGGCGGTCACCGGGTGCTCATGAAAAATCCACCAGCGCAGGTTATCATCAACGGACAGCGGCCTGCCGGCCCACTCCGCCGGCAGCGTCCACTGCAGCACGAAATCGGCGCCCAGGTAGTTGTCGCCTGGCGCCAGCGGATCCACAGAGTCCGGCGTAATGATGGCGTGATGCGACGCGCCGGGCGGCACGCTGTGGCCAAAGACGGCAAAGGGAAAGTCACGCAGATACCAGCGCAACTGCGGCGCGTCTACAGCCGACAATAGTTCTAAGCGGTTTGCCGAGGCGCCGCTTTGCCACGACACCTGCCGCAGCAAGTGGGCCAGCATACGCAGATCATCATCCGCGCCGTTTTGCACCCAGACTTCCCGCGGATCGGAGCCGCCGTCGGTCACCATCCAGCGCGCTGTACCCCAGTTGAAGATGACGAAGAGCACGATGATGCCGGCCAGGGCGCCCTGCTGCGCCGCGCCCTTGTCGAAGCTGCGCACGAAGTTGATGGCGACGACGATCGCCGCTAGGGCAATAAAGGCCAGTAAGAGATAGCCGACTTGCTGCGGCGAAACGCGCATCACACGCAGGTAGCGGGCGCCGTTAAAGTAGACCGCCACACCAAGCAATGCGATGCTTATTGCCAGCCACCAGCGCGTGTCGCCGGCCGCCTGCTGCAGAGCATGGTTGAGCCAAAGGCCGATTAACAGGTAGGCCGGAAGCACCAGAACGATCATGTTTGCGCGCTCGCCTTGCTGCAGCAGCATGAGCAGCACGCCCGCGGCGAACCAGGCCACGAGCAACTGCGGCAGAGGGTCGCCGCGCCAGGCCGCCCATACCACGGCACCTGCGCCCAACGTGAGCGCCACGAGCTCGTAGCGCGCCAGGGCCAGGAAAGGTAGAGCAAGCGCCGGAAAGCCTGCCGTAAGGGCGAAGTGACCCAGCCACTGGGCCGGCAGCGCCGCTGCGCCGCCAAGGCCCGCAGGCCTGGTGAAGAAAAAGGTGCTCCCCGCCAGGAAGATGGCCAGCGCGACGGCCAGAAACAAGCGCGCGCCGGCTGTCCGGGGCCCTGAAGCGCCGTCTGCTCCGTAGGCTGCCATAGCAGGCCGGAACCGCTGGTAGACCAGGAAGGACAATGACAGCGACGCCGCCAGGCTGTAGAAGAGCGGCGCGCTGGCCAATCCCAGGCCCAACGCCGCCGCGGTGGCGATGAGCCAATAGCGGCGGCCATCGTCGCGGTAGCGCAGACAGACGAAGAACAAGAGCAGGGCTGCAAAGACGGCAAAAGCATCGCCGCCAGCCGCAGCACTAACCATATTCAGCGAAGGCGACACGGCCAGCAGGGCGCTGACGGCAAGGGCGCCGCCCTGGCCCAGGCTCGAGCGCCACAACCAGGGTAAAGCCACAGTGAGCACACCGAAAATGGCCGGAGCCAGGCGCGCCATGGCGTCGCTGGCGCCCAGCAAGGCAAAGAGCGGCGCGGTGAACGTGAAATAGGCGGGGCTGGCGGAGAAACCTGGCGCGGGCGCAGCTTGCGGCTGCCAGTGTTGCCAGACGGCAAGCGCCTGGCGCGCCTCTTCGGCATCGAGTGGGCGAATGCCCAGCAGCCCGAAACGCAAGATCGCGGCGACGGCCAGGATGAGGATGAAGAGCAGTTGGGCCATGGTCAGGCGCAGCGGCTGCTGCTCCGCCGCACGCTCTTCGATTTCTTCTCGTTCCAAAAGGGTAGCCGTCATAGCGCTCTTCGCTGCTCTCTCAGATTGTGGCCCATCACTGTGGCTGCCAGCGATAGATGATAACGCTCTCATTGGCGTAGGCAACATCAAGCTGGCTAAACTTGTCGCGCACAGCAGGCCCGTATGTCGCCGCTTCCAGAGGGCCGACGTAGATCAACGAGACGTTATGCTCGTCCAGTAAGGCGGCCGTTTCCGGCCAGCTCGTGCTGTTATAAATAGCCTGCGCCGCCTGCTCGCGCAGCGCCGGCACGGGCGTGCTGCCGCGCCACTGGTACTGGTGTCCGGCCCAGCCCACCAACGTGGGCAGGCCTGTGCTGGCCGAAATGCGGCCATGCCCCTGCGGCGAATATTGCCCACCAACGGCTTCCAGGATTACCGGCGCGCCCGCAACCTGCTGGCGCAGCCAGCCAATGGCCGCGCGCTCGCCCGGTTGGCCGCTTTCATAATGGGCCAGACCGTCGAGCGTCGAAGGCAGGGCGTACTCGCGCGCCCGCGATGTGATGCCATAAGTGGGGAAGAGCAGAGCGGCGCCGAGCAGCAGGCCATAAACGGCGCCGGCCAACAGCGCCGCACCACGCGAGCGGCGCCAGAGATAGTGCAGGCCCACCAGGGCCGCTACGCCAAACAGTATCCAGGCCTGATAGTAGAACTTAAACACCGTGTTCAGGCGTTGGCCGAAATTATCGCGCAAATAGACAAACTCAGGACCGATGGTAAGCAGCAGCCCGGCGAGAATTAGCAGCAGCACGAAGGGCGCATTGCCCGCGGCCAGTGCAGAAGGCTTTTCACCTGCCGCGTCGGGTCGCGTCGAGCGCGCGGCCAGAAGAGCAACCACCACGGCAAAGAGAGAGGCCAGAAAGAGCAGCAGCCAGGGCGCTGCCAGGCGCGCGCCAAGAATGGGGCCCACCAGAGCGAAGATGGCGGTAAAGGCCCAGGCTAAACGTGCGCCAATTGTCGCGGACGGCGCTGGCGCTAGCAGGACGCCCAGCTCGCCGGCCAGCGTTGTGAGACGGGTGCTTCCTTCTGGGCTGGGCGCGATGATCAGGCCCAGCAGCAGCATGAGCAACGTCAGGCCCAGCAGCAGGAGCAGGGCCGCTGCGAGCCCCATTCGCCAGTTCAGGCGGCGCCGACCCCAGGCGAGAGACGCCAGAAAGGGAACAATGGCGCTGAGAGGCATGGCAAAAATGATCAGATAGTGTGCCAGCCGCGTGGGGCGCATGAGCATTGGCAGCAAAAACGGCGGGCCGGCCTGCGACCTGAAGCCAAGGTAGAATGGCAAATAAAGCACGAATGCCGGCAGCGCCAGTATGAGGGTGAGCAGCACTGCTTCACTGGCAATATTCCCGTTGCCGCGCGTAGCATTGCGCCCGCGGGCCAGCGTATAGGTCGCCACAATAAGGGCCAGATGGATCAGCACATCCCAGGTGTTGAGGAAAGAGAGCCCGCCCAGGGTGAGGGCCGTCGCGGCGAAGAGGGGCAAGCCCACGCGCCCGACAATTTTGCCAGCACGTTTCGCCCAGCGGCCCGGCCGCAGTTCCTCTCCTTCTGTTGCCGACAGCCGCAGCCACCAGGCATAGGCCAGCCCCAGGCTGAGGAAAGCAAAGGGCAGGGCCAACACGTGCGGGTGCAGATCGCCGAGAAGGAAGCTAAAGCCCGGAAACTCGACAATTGGCTCAAGGCCTTCTTCCGATGCCCCTGACAAATGGTATTCATGAATCACCCGCGAAGAACGCCACCACCACCAGAAGCGCGGCCCCTCCCTGCCGAAGCCTTCGTCTGCCGGCGGGACGTTAATGTCGCGGACGTCAAGCCAGCTCCAGAACTGCGCTGTTCCGGCGCCGTTGGCATGCAGCACCTCCAACAGGATTTGCATGTTGCCGGCCAACGGCACGGCGAGGGCCGCAACCAAGCCGATCATCACGGCGCTGCGGCGCACGCCGTCAATACGGCGCGGCAGCCACTGTGAAGTCGCCAGGTTGTATACCAGCCCAAAAGCGCCTACGGCCGTTCCCGCGGCGAGCCAGGCAGTGGCCAGGTTGAAGCCTAATGGCTCGGCAACCAGCGCCAGGCGCGTGACGACGGAGGTCATGACGTAGCCGAAATAGTAATAGCTGATGGCATACCCAGACAGCCAGGGGTCCAGTGGCGGCATCTGCCCGCTGCGACCCATCGCGTTCAGAAAGGCAAACTCCATGGGCTTTTCGGTGCCCGTGATTGCCGGGTTCTGTGCCCGCACCCAGGCCCAGAAGAAGAAGACCAACGCAAAGACGAGCTCTGTGAGTAAGACGTACCGCCAATATTCGCGTAGCCAGCCCATTAGCTCCACGGCAGAGGCGCGCAGGGCCCACAGCGAAGCGGCTACGACCAGCAGCAGGCTAAAGAGGATGCCGCCTAGGTCGTTGGCCAGAAAACCGAGGCTGCCCAGAATCCAGAAGAGGTAGGATAGCAGCAGCAAGCCGGCCATTTTGACGAAGGCATAGCCGCGGTCGGGCAGGTCACGCAGCAGGTACAGGCAGAGCGGCGTGCAGGTTGTGCCGATGACCGTCAGCGCGGCCCACCAGCGAAATGCGGCGAAAAAGTCACTTAGCGGCATACACCACTGATCCTCAGTTTAGCACCTCGTAAATGGCCACATCGGCGTTGCGGAACACCTGCCGCAGCAGGCCCTGCGCCGCCATCTGCTCGAACTTGGCCAGACCCTCCGGCAGGTAGTAGAGCGCTTCCTGTGTTCCGATATACACATACGAAACGTCATAATGGCGCAAAATGTCCAGCGCCTCGCCGGGGCTTGTGGTGTTATAGAGCATGGCCACGTCGTTCATGCGGCGGTGAATCTGGTTGTTGGTGAGCGCCGCGCGTTGTTGTGTCTGGTGCCAATCCCAGCCGATGATTGTCGGTAGGCCGGTATACATAGCCACGCGGCTGGCGATGGAGCGGTAGGCCTCGCCGACGTCCGGCGGTGCAGCTTCCACGATCACCGGCGAGCCGTCGATATGTCTCTGCATCCAGCGCAGCGCCTCATATTCACTGCCCAGGTGTACCGTGCGGCTGGAACCGTCGAAGGCCGAGTCTTGATACTGCGTGGTCTGCATGAAAGCCATGCCGTCGAGCGTGTGCGGCGCATCGCGGCTCATGCGCACGTTCCAGCGTGCGGGGATGGCCAACAAGGGATAGAGCATGGCGCAGGCCACCAGCACGGCGAAAGCGGCTGTCCAGGTCCGCCGCAGGCCGCCAGCGCGCGCTCGTATGGCGGGAAGAGCCAGAGCCAGGGCCACGCCGCCTGTGACGCTGAAGAGCAGCCAGACCTGCATATAGAACTTAAACACCGTATTCATACGGCCAATGTCGCCCTCGAGGACCACGATCTCGACCAGCAGGGTGAGCGCCAGGCCAGCGGCCATCAGTAGCAGCACAACGCGCCGGGCGACCGGTAGGCCGGGCCGCAGGCTGAGCAAGCCGGCGACCATGGCCAGGGTAAGCACGATGGGCGCGATCCAGTAGCTGCGCAGCAGCATGAATAGGATGAGCAGGACGTAGACGCCCAGGCCCAACAGTAGGTAAGGCATGATGGGCCGCATGTCGGCCAAGTGTTCTGGCTGCCAAGAACGCGTCCAGTGCCGCCATTCCCGCGCCAGGTGCGTGACGATCAGGAACAAGAACAGGCCATGGATGACCAGGTAGTTGCCCACGCTGGTGTACGACCCTTGCCACAGGCGCAGCGACTCGTAACCCGCGCCGTAATTGGCGATGTAAGGCCAGAATAGAAGGGTGGAGACCAACCCCAGCACGGCAATCAACAGCGCAGCGTGCCCAGCCACCGGCAGCGTGAGGCGCTGCCCGCCCTGCACGAAAGCAAAGTAGCAGGCGGCGAGGCAGCCGAGAAATAAGAACGTGGGCCAATCCCAGGTGTTCGTAGGCCGCAAAACGCCAATGGCCAGCGCGCCGCAAAACCACAGCGCTGCGGCCGAGAGCCAGGGTAACTTCGCTGCGTTGGCGTTGGCGCCGTGATGGGCGTGAAGCGCCATAGACACCACCCAAGTGAGCGCCAGCAGCGACAGGGGCAACGCAATCATGTGCGCGTGCAAGTCGCCGTACAAGAAGGTGAAGAAAGGAAACTCGGTGATTGGCGCCACTTCTCCCGGCTCAATGCCAATGGCCCGCGTTGCGGTCCAGAACCAGTCGCCCGGATAAATAGGCGTGGACTGCCCGCCGATGGTTACGTTCAGCAGACCGTCAGCCGCGCGCAGCAGCGAATCGACGGCGGCGACACCGGTATTAATGGCCCGCTGGCTGGCGTTCTGCCAGGCGCCGAGCACCACGCCGGGCTGGCCCAAATTGCCAAGCAGCACACACAAGGCCGCCGAGCTGAGACCGGCAACAGTCGCCGGGTGGCGCAGCAAGGCGCGCCCTGAGCGAGCTGATTGCGGCGACGTGAAGAAAGTAGGCCGCAAATGGGCGACCAGGTTAAAGGCTACGCCGAAGGCGCCCAGGCCGGTGAAGCTGAACAGCGTACAGAGCAGCAAGTTATAGGCGACGGTCGGCACAATGCCCAGCAGCTCGGGCAACACACCGGCAAAGACGAAGCCGTAATAGTAGTAGTTGATGTAACCGCCGGCATACCAGGGATCGTATGGGGGGAAGGTGCTGCTCTTCATCACCGCCGTAAAATAAGACAGATCCATCGGCTTCTCGCCGCCCCAGATAACGTCCCAGACATCCGGATTGCCGAGGCGGATGGCGGCAAAGAAGAGGAACAGCAGCACGCCCAGCAGCTCGACGAGCGCGAAGTAGCTGAGGCGGCTGCGGACGTGCTGCGCTAGCCGCTGGCGGTGGGTCACGAATAACACGCCGGAGACGAGCGTGAGCGCCGTGACACTAACAATCAGGCCGGCGCGGTTGTGCAAAATGAGCTGATAGCTGGCAAGAAACCAGGCCAGCCAGGAGATTGCCAGCAGCGCTAAAATGCGAGCAACCACATAGCCACGGTCGGGCAGGCCGGGAAAGGCAACATAGGCCAGCGGCAGCGCCAGCCAGCCCAATAAGAAGGTTGCCAACCACCAGACGATGGCCGCCAGCCAGGGTTGGCGCGAGAGCAGCCCATCGGGATGAAAGAGGTCCGCGAAGGTTCCGTTTTCGCGCTGAATCTGCTGTTCGCCGGGCCGCAACAGCAGGCCGTTGGGTACCTGCGTGGCCTGTCCAGGGTTCATATGCACAACTGCGGACATGTCCACGGCGTCGAGGATGGCCTGCGCCCGCTGCGGATCGTATGCAGCCGTCTTACGGAAAATCCATACCGGCGGGTGGTCGTAGACGCTGAACGCTTCTTCCGCCGCCAACTCGCCGGGCGGTGGCCAGCCAATCTCTGGCGGCGCGCCCCAGCCCAGCTCGCCGCCCGTATCGCTGACGTGTAAGGGGCCCATGTTGAGGTCTGCGTGAAATTGGGCGACAAGCTCGAAACCCAGCTCGCCGCTGAACAGCGCCCGGTAATAGGCGATGTTCAACGGATAGGTGAGCGGTATGCGTGGCGTGTTCCACAACGAGCGCTGGCTGCTGAGCGAGATCACGTCGGCCTCGTCGATCCACTGCAGCATGAGCTGTCGTTTTTCCTCGGTGGCGGGCCAGGGCACCGGGCGCTGCCCGCCGCTCACTTCGCTAAAGTAAGAGCTGTAAGCCGCTCTACCGTCGACGCTAACCGGTAGCAAGTCGTCCCACTGTTCGTTGACGATGCGGCTGGTGTCGGCGCTGACCACGCCCCCAGCCACATGTTCGGCGCGCAATGTGTAGGGACGATCGGCGCCGAGCGCCGCGCGGTCTAAGGGAACCAGCAGCTCCTGGCGTTCGCCCTGTACGTTAACGTCGGCTTCCAGCTCATCCAGGAGCTGCCCATCCGGGCCCGCCAGCCCCAGGCGCAGCGTCGCCGGCTGGTTGTTGTTCAGGGAAATATAGTTGAAACGGACCCCGGTCACGGTCCCCGCCTGGGGCAGACTGAAAGTAAGGTTAATGGGGAAGCCGTTGGGTTCAAACAGATAGCCTTTTAGAGGCAGGTGCAGCTCCTGGGGCCGGCCGTCCACTTCGTAGAGCAGCGTGGCGCCGCTGGGGATGTTCTCGAACATCCAGCGTGAGGCAGCCAGGCGCGTCATAGGCTCGCGGTAGACCCCGTGGACGAAGGCATTGGCCCATAGAAAGGTGGGCGCAATGGTGAGCAGTACGGCGGCAATGGCCAGGGCGCGGCGCCAGGCGTGGCCGCGCGAGCGCCGCCATAGGGTCACCAGCAGCCAGGCGCCCAAAAGCAGAAAAACGGGATAGACCGGTAGAAAATAGCGGATGGACTTGACCCAGCGCGTGGCCATGAACAGGAAGTAGCCGGCGGCCCAGGCCACCGGAATAGCGTGCACGGTCCAGTCGGGGCGACCACGCAGCACGCGCCACAAGGCCCACAAAAGCCCCAGCCAGGCCGCGACCCCGGCGCCCAGGCCCATGCCGTACAACACCATGTTGGTTAACGGGAACAGAATCGGCGCACGGGCGGTCCACTGCACGGCCGGGGGCGCATTGGCCTCTGGACTTTGATCCCCTTGAACCCGCTGCATAGTGTCGCGCCACAGAGGATTAAATCCCAGGGCCGACTTCACCATGAGGGTTAGTGTTGCCGGCTCTCGCCCTGTTTCGGCCAGCGCGGTCTCACGGACAATCGCTTGATCGGCAAAGGCGTAAGGCTGGGCGAAGCGAAAGGTTAAGAGCGACACGAAAGCAGCAAGTAATACGCCGAGCACGACCACCTGCAGATCGATACTACCTCCTGGTGTGTTGATATAATGCCAGAGATCCCCTGTGCCGTGCTGACGTTCCCGGCGCGCCAGCCATAGGACAGCCGCCACACCAGCAAGGGCGGCAAGCGGCGCGACATTGATGCGCGAAGACACGGCCAGGCCCAAAAATAGACCGAACAATAGCCACCAGCGCTTTGAGCGCGCTTCCTCTGCGGCGCGGACGACGCAATACAGGGCCACAGTACAGAGTGTCGCGGCCCAATTGTCCATCGTAAAGAAGTGCGACTGCTGAATCGGCATGACAGCCAGGGCCAATAAGAGGGCGGCCAGCAGCCCCACGCGCCAGTTATAGAGTCGCTTACCGATCAGAAAAATGAAAGTTATCGAGATGAGGTCGAGGAGGCCGGAAAGAAATCGCCCGACAAGATGGATGCCATCATAAGCGGTATAGTTATGGGCGCACGGAGTGGCAAGCATCGAGCAAGCGCTGTTGAACCAGTGGGCCACATAGACGACCACGGTCATGGGGAAGTTGCCGTAGACGTAATACGAAAACCTGTCGCCAAGGTTGTTCGGGTTAAGGGGAGATTCGGATGTCCGGAGGTACTGCCCAAAGCTGTTCGGAGTGCGCAGTTGGCTGCCAATGTCTGTGAGAAAACGCTCGTCGGGGTGCAGGTGGTGGTTCTCGTCCCAATTGAGGCCCGTGAAACGGTACGAGGCGCCGAGCAAGAGGATTAGGATCAGACCGAGATAGGCGATGCGCTCTCGTGTGATGAGTCGCCCAGATGCGCCGGCCCTTGCTTCGAGGCCAGGTTGCCTTGCGACTTCTGCGTGCGCGCTGGCGGCGCTTGTTTCGACTTGGTTTGAGGCCATATTTCAGATTACGCGCGGGCGGCAGCAACGAAATCGGTTCTGGTCAGCCGTTGCCCTTCGCGCTACCCATGAAGTGGGGATTCTAGCCGAGTTACTCACGCCGTTCAACCGGCGCGCATTGTAGTAGGTGAAAACTAAGGCCGAACTTCGTAACTGTAAAAGAGGGGATTTTGCAGAACGCCTTCGAATGTCAGGAGGGTTCCCTGTGGATAGCGCTGGGCGGTTTGGTTGACTTCGGCGCTGCGTTCCGGCAGATAGATGAACACCAGGTTTTCGTTTGGCTGCGCTTCCGGCGGCGCCCCGGCATTCTCGGGGACATCCATCAGGTTCACGCCGGACTGGAAATCGGTTGCCAGATAGAGGATGGTGGGGAAGGAAATATACATGGCCGGCGGGCCGTGGAAGTAGACGCGCCAATCGCCTTCCAGCGAGTTGAGATAATGGCCCACCTCGTGCGCAATTTCAGAGTTGCGATCGCCGAAGCGGTGGCTCTGGCGGTATTGGCCGAAATAAAAGATGAGATCGCCGGCAACAAAGAGCAGCACCAGCAGCAGCGCGGCGGCAATGTGCGCCGGTATCCGTCTGCTGAAGGCAGCGCGCCGCTGGCCCTGGGCTTGATAGGCCGCGCGCAGGCGGCCAACGATCCAAAATAAGGCGCTGGTTACGAGCAGGGCGACGAACGGCGCGGCGATCAGCACACGGTGGCTGCCCGGGGCGTCTACCAGCAGCGCTTCGCCGAAAATGAGCGTGACCAGCAGCCAGAGCAGCAGCAAGGCATAACGTGGCCTGCGCACTCGCCATATGGCAAGCGCCACACCCACTGTAAAGAAAATGGCGGGCAAGGTCCGCAGCAAGGGGATGCCCGGATTGTACGAGGTGCTGGCGTCGAGGCTGGCGGTGAACGCCAGCGAAGCCCGGCGCAACTGCATCAGGAGGACGTTGACCGCGACATTACCAGCCCCAACCTGCTGCGCCAGCCAGTTACTGTGGAAGATGCCCAGCAAGTTCACGCGCTCCATGAAGACGCCCGGATGCGCCTGATAGTAAACGATTTGCGGCAGAGCCACCAGCAGGGCCATGGCCGCCGCGGCCGCAAGGTTCGCGCCATGCGCAACGAGTAAGTCACGGCGCACGATAAGCAGATAGAGCAGCAGCAGAAGCAGAAAGATAGGCGCAAGGTGTGACGCCAAGTAGAAGTAAGCGCTGGCGCCGGTCGCCACGCCTGCCAACAGCCACAAGCGCCTGCCGCCGTTCTCCAGGGCCAGGACAATGGCCCCGAACATGAACAGGGCCGCCAGGGGCTCCCAGATATTGGTCATGGCCAGTCGGCTGTAGTGCACGTGGAGGTGCCAGCCGGCCAGGAAGAGCGCCGCTGTAAGGCCGAACCACCCGCCCCATAGGCGGCGGGCGACCAGGAATAGGAGCGGCGCGCTCAGCGCACCCACCAGGGCCGGCAAGAGGCGCAGGCCCACGACTGAGCGGCCCAATAGCGCCAGCATTAGGGCGGCTGGGTACAGGGGCATGGTCGGATTCGACAGCCAGGCCGTGGCGAAGGGGTTGCGGATCTGGCCCTGCAGCACAGCAAGCGCATCCAGGCCGATGCTGGCTTCGATGCCATTTATGATATAGGGGTGCTCGGCAAGCCACAGCAGGCGCGGCAGCAGGGCCCCTAGAAAGAGGGCCAGCAATACGTAAAGAGAGCCGTATGGTAGTTGTTCAAAGATAGTGGTGCGCCGCTCGCTGCCCTCTTGTCGATCTTGAGCTGGCACTGGTTCAGCGGTGCGGGCCGGGCCGCCAGTTTCAGGACGCCAGAGGGCAAACAGCCCCAGGGCGATAGCCCCCAGCCACAGGAGAAGGGCCAGCAGGGCGCTGCCGTCAAAGAGGCTGGCGCCGCTCTGTCGCTGCGCCAGTAAAGCCAGCATCAGGGCCAGCGGATATAGCAGCGCGCGCCGCGAGAAGGCGAAAGCGCCCCTCACGCTATCGCGGCGCAGTACCCAGCCGGCCGCAGCAAGGGCCGCCAGCCCGGCGGCATACCAGGCGACGCCCGGCGCAGCAGAAGGCAGACGTTGCGCCAGGATGTTTTGTCCCAGCAGCGCTGCGAGCAGGCCACTCAACAACAGCAGCAAGGCAAGGACGCCGCGCCAGGCCGGCGAAGCGACCTGGGCTGCGGCTTGCCGTTCACGTCGCGGCGTGTCGGACACGCGAAAGGCGATTGGCTCCGGCTCGCCGGCGTCATCAGGCGTCGGCTCGACGGCGACGTCGCCATCAGGACCCGGCTCTTGCCAGGAAATGGCGGCAGGCTCTGACACGGGCAGCGGGCGCGGCGCAGGCAGACGCATTTCAATGCTTCCGTCGGCAGCCAGCGGTGGGCCGGCCTTGCGCGCCACAAAGAGCAGATATGCGCCGCCGGCCGGCGCTTGCTCGTCGTAATAAGGCCGCAGCCACTGCTCCGTGAATCGCAGATTTTCGCGCCAGGGGGCCACAATCCATTGTCCGGTGAGGAAATTCAGGAGGGCCGACGGCGCGCCATGCAGGTGCCCCAGCTCCAGGGCGCGCAGGGCTTCTATAGAAAAGTAATATTGCCAGCGCTCCACGGCGAAACCGGCGCGCGCCAGGCGCTCGGCCCACACTTCGGGAGGGTCGGTATGCGCGTGACGTGAGATGCGATTGAAGAAGCGGCGATAGGCGTCGTCCAGGCCCAGCGGGCGCAGCAGCGCCGCGCCACCGAGCTGCTCGCTGAAAAGATGGCTGGGCGTAGTGAGGACCAACCTTCCGCCCGGCCGCAAGACACGCGCCGCTTCGTGTAGTACGGGCTGCACGTCGGGAATATGTTCTAGGACAGAGTTACTGATGACCGAGGCAAAGCTGCCATCGTCAAAGGGTAGGGCGTGCCCCTGGGCCTGCACGCTCAGATGGTAGATGCCTGCCCTGCGCGCCTTGGTCAGCGGCCCCCACCAGGGGTCCACGCCGGCGGCCAGCGCCTGGTCAAAGGCCATGCCGGCGAAGTGGCCGTCGCCGCAGCCGAGATCTAAGATCGGGCCGGGAATGTCCAGGTGACGCATATAGCGCGCTTCGACGGCGCGCAGCAGAGCGCGAAAGGCGGGCAGCGTCTTGAGATGACGCCAGAGCAGATCGTCCGGCTGCTGTTGTTCGGTCTGCACTTCAGGAGCGTGCATCTTGGTTCATCTGCCGCAGCCGGTCGTAGGCCGGCGGCTCACTGGCAGAGCTGTCGCGCCTGCCTTGTAATAGGTCGTGGAACAGGCGGACGTACTCCTCGCCCGTTTGTTGCGGGCTAAAGCTTTCGGCAATCAGGGCCTCAGAGCGGCGGTAGGCCTCCTGGTTTTCGAGCACCTCGATAATAGCGCGCGCCAGGGCTTCGTGATCGCCGATGGGCACAACCTGACCCATGCCCGTCATGGCCACGGGCTGCCGCACGCCGGGCAGGTTACTGGCGACGACCGGCGCGCTATTGACCATCGCTTCTATCTGCACCAGGCCGAAACTTTCGGTGCTGTTCAGACTGGGAATTACCAGCACATCCAGGCTCTGGTAGAAGGCCGTGAGCTGCGCGCCATGCAGCGCCCCAAGCTGCCGGTAGTTCTCCTGATGCTGCTCCATGAGCGGCGCCAGGCTCTCGGCATAAGCGTCTTCTCCCAGCGTTTGCGGGCTGGCGTGCAGCACCAGGGCGTCAGGAACACGTTCCAGGACAAGGGGCAGGGCGCGCAACAGGACCTCAATTCCCTTCTCGGCGGCGACGCGCGCAGAGATGCCGATGACCTTTCGATGCTCTAGCTGATTTTGCCTGCGGTAAACGGCAGCGGCATCGGGTGAACAGGCGACCAGCTCTACTGGCGGCGGAATGATGTGTAGTTTATGGCCCAGGTAGCGCGATAGAAAGGGTGAATTGGCGCCGTAGTCGCGCGTATAGGTCACAACGGCGTCGGAGAGGTCCCCGGC
Organism: uncultured Ardenticatenaceae bacterium; assembly: GCA_964384155.1. Classification (GTDB taxonomy): domain Bacteria; phylum Chloroflexota; class Anaerolineae; order Promineifilales; family Promineifilaceae; genus JAAYYY01. The sequence continues at coordinate 22,283 of CAYLJW010000028.1, read as the reverse complement.
AATACGGTTCATGAGCAGGACGACGTTGTTGACCACGCGATTAAAGAGGCCGCTCGGCAACTGCAGGTCACAGTGATAGGTCAGGACCACCGGTTTACCAAACAGCCGGCCGCGAATGGCCAGGCCCGGCGCATCGAACTGCGGCAAATGCAGGTGGATGATGTCCGCCTGGCGCGCCAGGCGCGTAGCCTGCAGGCCAAAGCCGGGCATGATCACCCCTTTGCTGATGCGAAACAGCACGGGGACTCGATGCACCTGCACTCCTTCAATCGACTCGCGCAGCGGTAAGTCGCGGTCGTATTGCGAGGTGAGCACGGTCACGTCGTGGCCCTGCGCCGCCAATGCGCGGCTGAGCCGTTCTACATAGATAGTCAGGCCGCTGATGTGCGGCCGATAGTAAGTTAAAACTTCAAGGATTTTCATGCAAATTGTGTCGCCCACACCGCCGGGTGCCGTGGGTAAGCCTAAACCTGAACGTTTTCCTTCCGGCGTAGGAACATTTGTTGAGTACTGCGGATCACGTTACCCAGCGTCGAACCTATACGATAGATGCCAAAAAGGCCAATCACGATGACGACAGCAAAGTTGATGGCATGGTACAGAAAGGCAAAGCTGGCGGACGGCGCCTGTGGTTGGTGCAGTAGTTGAACCAGGGCGAAGGTAACGCCGGCGTGGAACACGCCGACCTGGCCAGGCGAGGAGGGCGCAGCAATGCTCAGGGCGGCGGCGCAAACCACGAGGCCGGCCATGGCCCACGTGGGCTGCAAACCGACCGCGCGCATGCCGCTGTAGTAAGCAAAGATGATCGGCGTCCAGATCAGGATGCTCATGGTTACCAGAAATAGCGCGTCGCGCAGCCGTGTAAGGCTACTAAGCCCGTCGAGCAACTGTCCGGCATAGATTGCCCAGCGGTCGGGATTAATGAATGGCAGGCGCGACGCCAGGTTGCGAAACAGGGCCAACGCCTGATCGCGAAAGTTGGCCGCCAGAATCAGGCCGGCGACGGCGATGACGGCCACAATGGTGGAAATGCGCGCCGCATCGCGGATGGCCGGGTCCACGGCTTGCACATTGGCCACGGTCAGCGGCAAAAGCAGCACGATGAAAAGCAGGTCCAGGACGCGCTCAACGACCATGGTGGAGATGCCCTGAGCCACGGTCACCGGCGGTGTGTTGCCGATCAGCACTGCGCGCCCAACATCGCCCAGGCGAAAGGGCAGAATGTAGGTGAGTAAGTAACCGATGTTTTGGATATGAAAGACGCGCCTCAGCGGCGCTGCTCCCAGCATGAACTGCCAGCGCACCGCGCGAAGCAGCAGAAAGGCCACGATACCGGCCGCCGTGAGCGCCACATAGCCATAGTGCGCGCCAAGCAGCGCCTCAAAGATTTCGCGGGGATCGATCAGCATGAAGATGGCCGCGAGGCAGGCAATACTGACGGCAATCCCCAGCCAAAACTGGAGGCGTTTGGGTGCGATATCCTTAGCCATAGCGGCGCAGATTATAACAGGGATGTCGGGGCGATCAATGTCACGACCTGGGTAATTAGAGCAGCTATCGGGCCTGCGGGCATAGTACATTTGCGCCATTCCTGTTTTGGCGCGTTGGTTCTGGTGCTAAAATGAATCGAACTTGCATATCAAGGCCGGATGGCGCTGATTATTGGAACACGTCTGGCCGGGAGGAACGCAGTGGCGATCTTGACGAGCACCTACAGCGGCCTGTTGAGCGAGGCGCTGACGATTGGGGCGATTATCGGCGCCCTGGCTGGCATTATCGTCTATACGGCATCGTCGGCCTCAGAGGGTGTGCAGCGTGTCTTGCTGGGTATCCTCGTGGGCGGGGTCCTGATGGGCGTCTACCAGGCTATCATTATCAGCCAGGCGGCCGGCGTCACGGGCGGGAGCGGCCTAAATCCCCTGCTGCAGTCGCGAATGGGCCCTTTTGGTGGCCTGGTCTATCGTGGCGCTATCCTGACGCTGCAGGCCGCGCTGCTTGGCGGCCTGCTGATGGTCGTTTCGCTGGCGCCGCTGCGCGCGCTGCAGGGCGCTGTGGCAGGGGTGATCATCGGAAGCGTTGCGGCCTTCCTATCCTGGGGCGCGCTCAGTTTCGTCGACACGCGCGTTCCCTTGGTTATTTTCTACGTCCTGATCCTGGGCCTGGTCTTGTTCATCATCGAGAACATACCGCGGCAGGGATAAGCTGCATCAGGCATCCGCGCGGCCTAGGGCGCCAGCCGCCGGCGAATGGCGCGCCGCACGCGCCGCCACACCTCTTTCACACGGCCGGCTTCCTCTTCCTCGAAGTCGCGCGCGCTGTAGCGCGCTTCAATGAACGCTTCTGTCAGCCGATCGATCTCCGCTTGGGCCTCGGGCCACTGGCGCCGTAGGTCGCGAGCATATTCCGATGGCGTTTCGCTAGACTCGCGCGGCGCGCCTTCCTCGGCCGCGCGGCGCACGGTCGAAAGGTAGAAGAAGCGCACGCGCTCGCGAGGCGTCAGCGAATTGATGCGCACGAAACGCCAGGGTGACCGCGGCGCAGTGCCTTGCGGCCGGTTGAAGCGCAACTGCGCGCCAAGCGAGCGGCGCACGCCGGCAGTTCTGCGAGCCAACGCAAGATAAAGCCGCTGCACGGCCTGCTGCAGCCGTGTCCAGACGTTCTGCAGCCGCTGCCAGCGCAGGTCGATGCCCCTGCTGCTCACAAACGAGACCAGCGCCAGGATAGCCACGGCGGCGACCAACAGCCAGAAGATAGCACCAAAGAGCAGCGCTGTTGTTTCGCCGAAGGCGGCGCCCTGAGGCTCGGGTACGGGCGTAGGCTGCAGCGTGGGGGGCAGCTCTTGAGCCTCCTCTGCTGCGTCGCTGGCCATAAAAAGGCTCAACAGCAGGGCAAAGAGCACATTGAGAATGAGGAAGATGAACTGCGTGATGAACAGCAGCGCTGAGAATATGGCTTGCAAGATGACGGCCGCGGCAAACGTAGAGCCGATAGGCAGCAGGGCCGCAATCGCAGCTACCACAAGGAGCAGGGTAAGGCTCAGCCGCCGCCAGTTGCGGAGCACCTCCTCGCCGGGAGCGACGCCGGCCGTAAGCCAGCGCGCGCGCATCATGTCCAGGCGCGCCTGGCTGATGACCCACAGGCCCAGCAAAAAGTAGACCAGCAGGGCTATCAACATATCGCCGTGGAGGCCAAGGCGCGTGAGGTTACGAAAACCCGTCGCGATCTGCACCGCGGCGATGTCGAACGTACTGAGCGCCGCACAGAGAGCCAGAAGCAGCGCGCCGCCCAGCCATGAAGCCACCAGGCTACGAAAAATCTCTGGTCGCTCGCGGAACATGGGCCGGTCGTAGCTGCGGTGTCGCCGTTCGCCGGCGGGCAGGGCGTAATAATAGGCTTCGGCCCGGCTGACCGCTAGTGAGCGCAACTGGCGACTGAACACGATGGCCCTGTCCCAGGCCAAGAGGGCGCAGACCAGCGAGCCGAAGAAGAGGCCATCGACAAAAGAGAGCGGCGCCAGCAAATATTGTCGCCATTGCGCCCAGCCGGGTAGACCATCGCCCAGGGCCCACGTAATCAGGCGCAGGGCCAGGGCGATGACGATCAGCTCGGCCAAGCGATAGCGGGTGTGGTCCAGGTGGCGCCGCCGCGGGTCGGCCAGCCACTGTGACGTGATCACCGCTTCCAGTGCCACAATATAGATGATCGGCACGAGCCAGCGCCAGGCCTCATTTTGTGACGCCTGGCGCACGACGATGAGCGGGCCGGCGGCCAGCGCCGTGGCTAGAGCGGCCACCACCAAGATGTGCTGCCAGCCTGGCCGACCCACGGGGCTTGGCGCTGCGGCCCCTGCAGGCTCGCCGGGTTCTGCTGCGGCCGGCTGGGACGCGCTAGGCGTCGCGTCCTCGCTCATCGAGCAACCTCCACCGGCCGTTGCTGTTGCCAGATGTTGAGATCTTCTTTGGACACGATGTGAAAAGCGCTGAAACCCAGGCGCTGGGCGCGCCGCGCCACGACGGCAAAGTCGGCGATCGGCGCAATGAGCACGAGCACGGGATTAAGGCCGGCGCGCACCAGCCTGTGCAGGGCACGAAAGGTTGCATCGCCGGCCTGCGGCGTGACCACGGGCACGGTGATGCCCCAACTCAGGTGCAGGCAGGCGCGCCCTATCCACGAAGGGAATTCGGGCGCAGGGGCCGGCTCGACGCGCGCCAGCAGCTCCAGGATGGACATCAGATGTGCCCGTCCGCCGCGCGGCGCGATCAAATGCGTCGTGTCGGCCGGCAGCGCCTGGCCGCTTTCGCTGGCCGGCACGAGCCGCCCCGAATGCTCGTCGTACTGCGCCGAGGCCAGGCCGTGGGCGCTGCCGCCCGGCAGCGGATCGCGACCGTTGGTCATAAACCCCACGGCCTGCTGGCGTTCGATCAGGTGCGCAGCCAGCGAAGCGGCGATCTCGATGGCCCATTCTGGCGCGCTGAAGCGTGTGCGGGCGTCATAGTCACCCTGCGCCAGGTTGAGCACGATTGCCGTATCTAATGAAATCGCCGGCTGCAAGGTACGCACCACCAGATTATTGGTGTGCGCGCTCACCTTCCAGTTTATCTGCCGCATGCTGTCGCCAGAGCGGTAGCTGCGCACACCAGCAGGCCGCGCCGGGTCTTCGAAGAGGCGCTGGTTGCTGGCGATGGTGCCGAAAGGCAGGCGCGAGGGAAAGCCCAGGCGCACCAGAGGCGTGATGCGCGGGTATACGGTTAGATAGTTCACTTCCGACGTGCCCTGCAGCTCGCTCCAGCCGAACAGATCGCCGCTACGCAGCTGTAAGGGGCCAAGGCGATAGTAGCCGCGCCGCAACGGGTGGATGTGGTAATCAAAGGTACGCGTCGCTTTGCCGGGTAAGGAGAGCACGATGCCGCTACGCGCGCCGGCGCCGAGCTGTGGCGGGATGCTCTCGACGGCCTGTAGCCAGGGCAAGGGCAGGCGGCTGAGGTTGCGGAAGGTCAGGTTGACGGTGACCGGCTCGCCCAGAAAGGCCCTTTCGGGGAAGGAGCGCGCGAAATGGATGCTGCGGAAGGCGCGCCGCGGATACCAGCGTGACCATAAATAGACGCCGGCCACCACGTAGACGATATAAAAGATAAAGTCGACGCGCAGAAAAGCGGCTACGATAAGCAGGATAATCAGCAGTACGGAAACGTCGCCCATTGTTCCATACGTGGCTCAGCTCGTTTCCATTTCGCCCAGGTCCAGCGGCGTCTCTTGCAGGATGGCAGCAATGATGTTTTCGCTGGAGTTGCCGCGCAGGGCGCTCTCTGGGTGCATCAGGCAGCGGTGGCTGAGAACGAGCGGCGCTAGCAGCTTCACGTCGTCGGGCCGCACATAGTCGCGGCCTTGAATGGCCGCCAGGGCCTGGCTGCCGCGATACAAGGCGTGGCTGCCTCGTGGGCTGGCGCCCAACAAAAACTCGCTGCGCCGGCGCGTGGCGTGCACAATGCGCACCACATAGTCGCGCACCGTTTCGTCGACGTGCACATCCCAAACCTGCTGCGCCAGAGCGGGTAGCCGCTCGCCGTCTACAGCCCGCTCAAGCTGCTCGATAGGGTGCTCGCGCCTCAGGTTCAGTAGCATCTGGCTTTCGGTAGCGGGATCGAGATAGCCGATTTGCAGCTTGAGGAAGAAGCGATCGAGCTGCGCCTCTGGCAGGGGAAAGGTGCCTTCGTACTCCACCGGATTTTGTGTGGCGATGACGAAGAACGGCCGCGGCAAGCGCCGGGTCTCGCCGTCTACCGTCACCTGGCGCTCGCCCATGCTTTCCAGCAGCGCCGATTGCGTGCGCGGCGTGGCGCGGTTGATCTCGTCCGCAAGCAAGATATTGGTGAAGGCCGGGCCGGGGATGAAGTTGAATTGCCGCGTCTTCTGGTTGTACACCGACACGCCGGTGACATCACTGGGCAGCAAATCGGGCGTGCATTGCAGCCGCTTGAAGGAGAGGCCGAGCGTGGTGGCCACCGCGCGGGCCAGCATGGTCTTGCCCACGCCTGGCACATCTTCCAGCAGCACATGGCCTTCGCACAGCAACGCGACGAGGATCATCTCAATCGCATCTCGCTTGCCAATGATCACGCGCTCGACGTTTTCGGTAACCTGCTGGGCAAAGGTCTGAATGGATTCCATAAATTGTCGGTTTGTGCTGAGGTTTGCCTGATGTATTGTGTGGGAGCGATGGGCAAACCGGCGGTGGTTATGAATGCCAGTATACCTGATTTACTTGCAACATTAAGGCCTTTCAGAAAGAATGGGCCTGTTCAGCCGATTTCGCCACAAGCGATGGAGAGGGAAGGTTTGGCAGCAACAACGGATCCTGCCGTGGCGCAGGAGGCGACGCATGGGCAACGAGTGGCATTAGACGATACGTTCGACGAGGCCTTCGCCGGCGAGATGGCGCGCCTGGAAAGCTATAACAAGCATCATTACCGGCCCAATAGCTACCTGCACAAATGGTGGGCCCGGCGCTGCGGCAGCACCTTCCGCCTGATTCTAAAGCATCTGGTGAGCGATGAGGCGCGGCGCGACTACTACGTCGCCGGCGGCCTGGAAGGTAAAGTGGTGCTAGATCCCATGATGGGCGGCGGCACAACGCTGCACGAGGCCATTCGCCTTGGCGCCAGCGTGGTGGGCGTGGACGTGGACCCCATCCCCGTGTTGCAGGCGCGCGCTTCTTTGCGCGCGCTCGATAGCCGCGGCCTGGAAAGCGCATTCCAGCGCTTTTTTGAAGGGCTTCGGGAAGCGCTTGGCCCCTTGTGGCTGACAAAATGCTGCACGTGCCGGCGCGAGGCGCCGCTGCGCTTTGTGTTGTATGGCGCGCAGCGTGCCTGCGCCTGCGGCCCTGTGCTGCTGGTCGATTCGCTGATTCTACGTAAAGAGGGCCGGCAGGCGGCGTATCGCCTCTGTGCGCGCTGCCATCGCGTTTTGGGCAAGGGAGAAAGCTGCCGCTGTGAGCCGCGCCGCCGGCCGCCGCTGGTGGAGAAGGGCGCTGGGCAATGCCGCACCTGCCATCAGGCCTACGTCGAAGATCTGAGCAAACCGTACTATAAGCGCTATACGCCGCTGGCCGTTGCCGGCCAGTGCGCCAGGCATGGCCACTTTTTTAAGGCGGCCCGCCGTTTCGACCGGCAGCAGATAGCCGCAGCGGATACCCAACGCCGCGCCGTCTATGAGCATTGGCAGAGCGCCTTTGCCGTCGAGGGCGGGCCCAAGACGCGCGATCTGTTGAATCATGGCGTGGATGATTACCGCGATCTCTTCTCCAGCCGGCAGTTGCTCTACATGCGCGAGGCGCGCCGCCTGCTGCAGGCCGTCGACGACCCTGTGCGCCTGAATCTGGCGCTGCTGATCTCGACGTCGACAGAATTTAACTCGATGCTCAGCGGCTATAAGGGCGGCCCCACCACGGCCACCGGCGCGCGGCCCGGCGCCATCCGCCATGCCTTTGCCTATCATGCTTATTCTTTTCCCTGTACAGCGTTAGAAAATAATGTGCTCTATCCGGCCAAAGCATCCGGAACCCTGCAAAAGCTGTTCCACGACCGGCTGCGGCGGGCGCAAGCCTGGGCCAGGCAGCCGCGCGAGCGCACCCTGCGCCAGAATGGGCAAACGGGCTCGCCGTTTGTGCCGGTGCGCGGCGAGCAAGATCGCGGCCATGAAGTGAGTTCGGAGGCGGAGTTGCGGCAGCAGGAGCGCTCCTTTCTGCTGCGGCAGGGGTCAGCCGCGTCGCTGCCGCTGCCCGAGGGCAGCGTCGACTACGTGGTCACCGACCCGCCTTACTACGATAACGTGCAGTATAGCGACCTGGCGGCCTTCTTTCGCGTCTGGCTGGCCGAGCTCGTTTCAGAGGAAGATACGCGAGGCTGTCGCTGGCAATATGACCTGGACGAAATCGCCGTCGATTCGCTGCACAACGGCGCCGACCAATATGGGCGCATCCTGGGCCAGGTTTTTAGCGAGTGCCGGCGTGTGTTGAAGGCCGACGGCCGACTGATCTTTACCTTTCATCACTGGAAACCGCAAAGCTGGGCGGCGCTGACGCTGGCCTTGCAGCAGGCCAATTTCCGCCTGGTCAACCGCTATGTGGTGCACGCTGAGAATCCTATCTCGGTACACATCGCTAGGCTGAAGGCCATCACCGACGATGCCATCCTGGTCCTGGCGCCCGCAGAAGCCAACGTGCACCGCCAATGGTCGCGACCGAGGGCGATCGACCAATCGTCCAGCGCGCAATTCTGTCGCGATTGCGCCACGCTGCTGGGCTGGCTGTTAAATGAGGGTTTGGGGGCTTCACGGGTGCAGCAGAGCTGGCGCGACGCGCTGGCCGAGGATGGCGGCGCTGCGCGCTGATCGGGGCTCCCCTTCGGGGAAAAAGGTTCGTAGTAGGCAGTTTACTGCCCTGGTACGGGCGATGACGGGCAATAAATTGCCGTACTACGAACCTGGTCGCTTCGCTACGGCAAAACAGGCGTCTAGCCGGCCAGGAAAGCCTCGACGTTGGCTTTGCTGATACGGTAGGCGTTGCCGATCTTGCGCGCTTTGAGGTCGCCGGCTTCGATGGCGGCCACGATGTCTTCGGGCGAGACTTGCAAGAAGGTAGCCACTTGCTCCGGCGTCATCACGTCGGGCATGGCTGCGGCGCCGCTGCTGCCTGCATCTTGTGCAGGCGATGGGGCTTGCTGCCCTTGCTGCTGCTGCGCCTGTTGTTGCTGCTGCATCTGCTGCATGGCGCTCATGCCCATCATACCAAAGCCGATCTCGCCCAGGTTGCCGCCAGCCGGGTTCTCGGCGGCGGCGACGGCGGCGTCGGCTATTTGGCGCTGCGTGTAGCTGGTGCCGTAGCCCATATCGGTGACCACTTGCAGCGAATTCGGATGCAGGCCCATGCGGATGTTGAAATCGACCAGCACCATGCCGATGGCGTCGAATTCAGACTGCAGCAGGCCAATTAGCAGCTCGTTGAGGTCTTTGGAGAAGCTCTGAAGCTGCGCCGGGCCCAGGTTCTTGGCGATAGCCAGCTCGCTCAGTTTATCCTGCATCATCACGCCCAGCATGGGGTCCAGGCGATCCTTGATTTGCGGCTGGCGCACGCTGTCGCGAAAGGCGTCCATGGCCGTCAGGAAGCGCCAGGGATCGCGTACTTTGGCCACGTAGGTGCCGTTGCCCACCATGGCGCTGGCGCCGGGCGGGCGGTTGAAATGCTCCACGATGATCGGCTGTGAGGTGCCCCATTTCAGGGTCATGTCGGTTGCTTTCACAAAGAAGACGTCCGCGGTGAAGACGTTCTTGCCGCCAAAGATGCCGCGCTCAATGAGGTCGCCGAGCAGGGGGATGCTATTGGTAGTTAGCACGTGCGTGCCGGAGTTGAAAGTGCCCAGAGGTTCACCCTGGCGCACAAAGACGGCCATCTCGCCCGGCTGCACAATGAGCGGCGAGCCGAGCTTGATATCGCCGGGACCGCCGCGCGGCACCTTCTGCACGATCTCATCTCGCAGCCAAGGTTCGGCGGCTACACGATCTAGAATTTGAGCCATGAGAAATTCTCCTTAACTAAGAGCTCAAGCGGCGCCGCTCAGAAGATCCTGGCGGCCGGAAAAGGCGTTATTTGCATCCTGAATAGAGGCATCGAGCGCGCGGATTTGTTCGGCGACGGCGCCTTCGCCCGAAATGGTCGCCAGCAAGGCGTCCACATTGGCGGCGATGGCGTCGGCATAGTCGAGCATCTTGGCGTCAAATTCATAGAGACGCTGTAGATCGCCTTCCTTGATCTTGACGGCGTCAAAGAAGCCCGCATATCCCTGCGGCGCATCCTTGATCTTGCCGATCAGGCCCATCAGCCGACTATCGGCGCGGCCCAGGGGTTCGGCATAGTCCATGGCCAGCACGATGTCGCGGCTGAGCTCGGTGTGCACGTTGGAAAGGGCCAGACGTGTTTGCTCAAGCTGGTTGGTAATCGAATCGCGCAGGATCTGGTCGGCTTCGCGGCGGCGGCTGCGTTCCACATAGCCGCTGAATCCAGGGATCTTGCGCGCCAGGCGGCCCAGCCAGGTGGATTCATCTTCAATCTTTTGAAACAAATCGGGTGCAGACGAACTCTTCAAGGGGTCCTTCTCAAAGGGATCGGTCATGGTGCGCTCCTTAAGCGTAGAGGTGGCATGATACTGTTCATTTTAGCCCAGCAGGACGCGTACGCAAGTGGCAACTTTGCCGCGTGGCTGGTTTGGGGCGATATGCAAGGGGACGGTATGGTCGTAACTGGTTCACCGCTAGCTATACGGGGGATGCAGCGGCTGGGTTGCAGCGGATTTGAGTCCCAAGCCGGAGAACACGTAGCAGACGCGTTTATGCTGGGTAGAGGCTTATTTATTAACCGGCGCGGGTTTGGTTTGGCGGGGGAGATGTGGAGGATGCGCTGGTTGGTGAGTGAGGGCGATAGAGGAAGGCTGTTGATGGGCCCAACCGGGCCGCGCCAAAAGGTGTTGTTGGAGGTAACAAAATGAACGGCTTTCCAAAAAGATTGCAGCATGGGTCTGGGGGGATGGTGTTGTTAGACGAGAGCCGCCTGTTGCTCGCTTTCCGTGAAGAGCAGGTGCGCGAAGAGTTGGCAGTGCGGCTGAAGGAGTTGGGGCTGGCTCTGGAAGACGAGAGTCGCGACGTGGAATCGGGCGCCAGCGGTTATCGCGGGCGCGTGAACCACACGCCCACGCGCTTCTGGGTGCGCTCGGTACACGGTGGCGCCGTCGATGAGGGACTGATCGGCCGGGTGCGCGAGCTGTTTGGCGGTGAGCTGGCCTGGATAGGGCCCGTGTACCGCATGCCCAACATGTCCGGGCGCGGCGGCCTGCTGTGCCCCCTGCCGCACGCTCTGCTGGTGCGCCTGGCGCGCGGCGTGGAGCCCGACGACGACGTCATCCGACGCGTGGCGACGGCGGCGACCAACGGCGCTGGGGCGGCGCTCGCCGCCGAACCTAAACTGCGCGAGGTCGAAGAAAAGTCGAGCTACCTGCGGCCGTTTCGTTACTTCGAGATCGAAAATGCGCTGGAGGTGAACGCGTACGAGCTGCGCGCGGCGCTGCAACAAGGCCGTCGCGAAGCGGTGGTAGACGTGCGCTTCGAAACGATGCCGCTGATCACACCAACGGCCGTGGTGCCCAATGACACCCTGTTCGGGCAGCAATGGGACATGGTGCAAATCGACGCGCCGCAGGGCTGGGACATCTCCACAGGCGACAACAGCGTGGTGATCTGCGTACTGGACGAAGGCTGCGACCTGACGCACCCTGACCTGCAATACTTCGGCTCAGGCATTAACCTGGGTACGATGGGCGGCGATGGCTCGCCGACGGGCAACCACGGTACGGCCTGCGCGGGCATCGCCGCCGCGCGTTTCAACAACAGCGCGGGCGTGGCCGGCGTGGCGGGCGACTGCCTGATCATGCCCCTGGCCTTCCAGGCCTGGACAGACGTGGAGGTCGCCGCGGGCATCAATTTCGCCGCGGACAACGGCGCGCACGTCATCAGCATGAGTTTTGGCTGGAATGCGTGGGACCCGGCGATCATCGACCCGGCCATCCAGCATGCCTTTGACGAAGACCTGGTGATGGCCGTGGCCACACACAACCACAATGCCGGCATCACCTATCCCGCAACGAATGCGCTGGTCATCGCCGTGGGCGCTTCTGACCAGGCGGACGGCCGCAAGAACCCCGCCAGCCCCGATGGCGAGTGCTGGGGCTCGAACTTTGGGCCGCAGATCTCGGTGGTGGCGCCCGGCGTGATCATCCCTACGACCGATATCCAGGGCGCAGGCGGCTATAACGCCAGCGGCGGGCCGATTAACAACTGGGCGTGCATCAACTATGCCAGCGGCGGCGATGCCGCCGGCGACTACGTGACCATCTTTGACGGCACCTCGGCGGCCACGCCGCACGTGGCGGGGCTGGCGGGCCTGCTGCGCAGCCAGTACCCCACTCTATCCAATGTGCAGATCCGGCGCATCATCGAGCGTACGGCAGAGAAAACGGGACCGCTGGCCTACGCCGAAACGCCCGCCTATCAGAGCGGCACGTGGAACCAGGAGATGGGCTACGGGCGTATCAACGTGCGCCGCGCCCTCGATTTCGCCGACCTGTTCATCCGTGACTGGACCGGCGACGATGGACTGGAGCCTTCGACGCCCAGCGGCGGCAACTTCTGGAGCTTCTCCGATATCGTGGTGCGCATCTTTGACGACGACGTCTTTGTGCCCGGCGATCCGTCGCAGTCCAAGCACCTGGAGCTGGGGCAGACCAATTACCTGTACATCCGCGTGAGAAACAACGGGCCGCAGGATGCGCGCAACGTGTCGGTTAGCGCGCGGCTGACGCCGTTCGTGGGCACGCAGTTCGTCTACCCGCACGACTGGACGGCCCTGGACGGCACCCACCTGAGCCCGACGCCTATCTCGGCATCGTTCGCCAGCATCGCGGCGGGCGACGAGGTGATCGCCAAGTTCTCGATTTCGGCGGCGCAGGTGCAAACGTTGTTCGACGAGAGCTGGCATCCCTGCCTGGTGGCCGCGGTGACCGCTGAGAACGACTATTCCTTTGACACAGCCGCATTCGGCAGCGACCCGGTGGTGCTGCAGCGCAACAACCTGGCGCAGCGCAACCTGTCGGTGATTAATGTTTTAGCCGATTCGACGGCGTCGGCGGCCGCGACTTTCCCCTTCATTGCCGGGCACAGTCTCAACAGCGAGCGCACGCTGACGCTGGTGGTCGACCGCAGCCGTATGCCCCAGGGCATGCTCCTACGAGTGGCCCTGGACGAAGGCAACCGATTCTTCCCCAATGTGGATCTGGTATTCGAGCCCGCACCCACGGACATTGGCGACGGCTGCGGCGGTATTGAGTTTCTGGACAAGACGCGCATTCGCACGCGCATCGGCTGCTGCGAAGGCGTTCTGACCCTGGCCAAGGGATCGCGCCTGGATTGCCCACCGCGCTATCGGCCGGGCAATGTGCTGGTGCGCGGCGGCGAGCTGGTGCTGCGCGACGGCAAGCGCTACGTCGAAGTTCGCGAGCCGCAGGCCACCATCCGCATAGAGAAGGCGCCCGGGCAGATGCTGGCCCTGGAAGTACAGGGCGCGCTACCCGCGGGCATCGCCGCCGGTACGCAGATGATGTTGGATGTGGCACAGCGCGATGAGGCGGGCCAGACGGTGGGCGGCGCCAGCATGATCTGGATTGCCGATTAAGTGGTGATGGCTGTTGATGGGTGATGGAGCATTGAATGAGGGCGTCGCGGTGCTTCGCGGAGCCCTCATCGCCAGTTGCGATGGGGTGATGGGCCGGCAAGGGTCGGCCCATCGCTGCTATTCCAGAAAATACTCCGCGCCGCAGTAGGGACAACGAATCACGCCGTGGCCGCCAAGCTCTAGCTGCCCGCCGCACACTTCACACGTGCTGCGCTGGCGCAGCTCGCTGGCCTGCCGCGAGTAAAGCATACCCTCGTCCCAGTTGACGTAGCCCGAGAAAAGGCCCATGCCCACAAGCTGGTGCAGCATGTCTTGCACCTCTTCACGGGAGCTCTTCATCTCAATGGCCAGGTCGCTGATGGCTACCTGGCCGCGGGTCTTGACCATATCCAGGAGCTGGCGCTGCTTTTGTGCCTGCGCGCCTGAGGCCGCTTCCTGCTGGCCTTTCCACAGCATGAACGCGCCGGCGCCCAGGGGGATGACGAGAATCGCAGCGCCCAGCGCGAAGCCCAGAATGGCGGCGCTCGTCGATAATTGGTCGTCGACCACGTAGGAGCCCATCAGCGCCGTTAGAATGAGGCAGCCAACAACGCCGATGGCCACGAGAATAATGCCGATAGTTCTACCCATAGTGGATCCTTTGTTCTCCTGTGAGGTTATCCGAAGCCGCCGCCGCCGCCGCCGCTGCTGCCGCCACTAAAACCGCCGCTAAAACCTCCGCCCCCACCGCTGCCCGAGGACGAGCGTGTGCTTTGCAGGACGGTCTGAGTGTTGGTGAGCATGCGCGTGAGCCCTGTGGACATGCCGGCGAGCCCGCCGGCCAGGCCGCCAGACATGCCTTCCAGCGATG
>CAYLJW010000028.1:0-8150 GCA_964384155.1 uncultured Ardenticatenaceae bacterium | reverse complement strand
GCCCGAACCGCCCGAACTACCCGGCCCACCGATGCCGCCTGTGCCATCGCCGCGCGTGCTGCGGCCACGGCCCGTTGGGTGGCCCGTCCCAAAGTAAGGGATGTACCAGGGCGGAATCGGTGCGGCGGGCACGGCCGAAAATTTGCGAATCCAGCTCCGTTCCAGGCCAAAAGCCACGGCGTAGGCCAGGTATTTCTCGAAGATACCGGTTGCTTCTTCCAGGTTGGTAAACTGCTCGATGTTTTCCAGATACTTCTTAAAGGCCAGCCAGGACGCGGCGGCTTCGGCGCCACGCTGCGTCTTCGACGGCATATAGCGGCCCGCGATGAAGATGGCAATGCCTACCACACCCACGGCAATGGGCAAGCAGAAGGCGAGCGACACAGAGTCGACAAAGGCCGGGCCTACAACAAAGGTAAGCAACAAGCCGAGTCCCGCCAGTCCAAAACCAAAGCAGCCATAGCGATTGCGTACCGACTCGGGCGACGAGCGCACAAAGCCCGCCTCTTCCAGCTCCTTATAAAGCTCACTACGAATCGCAGGAAGCCGCTCGGCAAACTTGTACCTGAGGCTGTTTAAGTTACGCGACCGCTTTTTGCCAAAAATGCCCTCGATCATCTTGCGCTCGAAGGGGCGCAGACCGTCGAGCGGCTTATCGCTGCGCTCGAAGCGGTAATCCTTGTTGCGCCCGGTCTCGGTCATGGTCAGGAAGCCACGCTCGGCCAGATGGATGAGCGTCGACATAATGTCGTGTATGTGCGCCGTCTCATCGATAAGCGTGCCCACAACGGCGGGAGGTGTGTCGTCTGGAGGCTGCGCCAGATAGTCCGGCGTCACGCCAATTTCGGGGTCGCGTCCGCGGAGGTACCAATTCAACACCACCAGAATGATGCCGCCGGTCAGAACGAGCATGCTAAACAACAGCACGAGAATATTAAGAACATCGCCGCGCTGCTCGGCCGCCTGCCAACCCGGCGTCTCCACGGCGAGCTGCCCCGTGGGGAAACGAACGCCAACCTCTACAGCGTCGCCGGCCGGGCGGCCCTGCAGCAAGGTGAAGGCCACCGTGCGGCCATTGTCAGAAACTGTTGTTTCAATTTGCTCACTTTCGCTGCCTCGCATGCGCGCCGTGGTTGAGGCAGCCTGAATCCCTTCCGGCAAGCGGATGGTTATCGTGCTGTTACTAACGCGCGCGCCAAGGTCCGCGGGCAACGCGTTCCAGAAAACCTGGTCGCCAGATGATTCCGTGCGCACGCCGCCGCGAACGCGGTAGGATAATTCGTAACTGTTATTGCCCAGCGCGGGCGGAAAGTACCAATCTATCTCTACCCTGCTGCTGCTTGTGGTGACCTCAAAGGTGTGTGGCTGGCGCGAGCCAGATTGCTGGTATTGAATATCGCCTTCGCGCACGGCAACCTGGTCGATGCCGTCATTGTTGCCGCTGCGGCCGGCGGGCAGCTCGCGGTAGCCAAAGCTAAAGGGCGCGCCGCCAAAGCTGATGACCTGGCGCTCCGTAACAAGCAGGTCGCCATTCTCCTGAACCTGGATATCGACGTCGAAACGCTCCCAGTGAAAAACCTTCACCTGCGCTTCGCCGATGGAAGCCGGTAGGAGGGCGGCTAGCAACACGAGCGCTCCGAGCAGCAGTATGAGTGGGCGGCGGCCCCGGAGGCGGGCCATTTTAACAGCGGAGTTGAGCATGTTTGTTATCCTTCTCTGTCAGTGGAACGCCGGTAATTATAATAGATGGCGGGCAAAGGGCGAACAGGGCTTCCTACTGCGCTGCTGCCGCGCGCATCTGCTCAGAAATGATTGCCTCAAGCCTGCCATCCTGCTCGACTGCTCGCAGCGCACGGTTCAATTCTTCCAAGAGGCGCTGATCTTCTATACGGACGACCATGACAAATGGTTCCACGGTGACCGGCGGCGACAGCAATTGTAGGTCGGATTGTGCCGCCAGATAGAGGCGGGCGCTGATGCCGTCGACGAGGGCCGCATCAGCGTCGCCAAGCGACACAGCGGCGAGCGCCTCGTGCGGCGTGTCGTTGGGCCATATGCCCAGGTTCGGCACGCGCCGCTGCCACTCCGTCGCCGTCACATGGCCCTGAGCGCCAAGCTCCACGGCCAGCAACCGGCCGCGCAGATCCTGCATACCGCCGATGGGGGAAGAATCGGCGACGACCAGCACCTGCCCGGCATTGAAGTAAGGCTCGCTGGCGGCAAAGTCGCGCAGCAGGTCGGGCCGCACCACCAGGGCCGAGATGAGCGCGTCGACTTGTCCGGTCCCCAGGGCGTCATACAGCCCGTCGTAGCCAAAGTAGACGAATTGCGCTTCGAGGCCTAGCCGACCGGCCAGCTCGATGGCCAAATCCACGTCGATGCCGCGCAGCTCGCCGCCATCGGCATTCTCAAAGGGCGGGTAGGTGGGATCCAGCCCCACGCGCATCACGCCGGCTTCCTGGATGCGCTGCCAGCTCTCGCCGCCTCGGCCGCAGGCGGCCAGCAAAAACAGGGCCGCAAGCAGCAGCCCGTGCCAGGCGACTCGCGATGCCGTCATGCGTCTGGCCGGTTGCCGGTGTAGCTCTGAAGAGCTGTGTAGATCGGTTTGCGGATAAATTCTGGGGTCACGAGAGTGTAGTAGTCCATATAGCTGTTGGCTGGCGCCGGCAGGCGAAAAGCCCAGATGGCTACGACCTCCACGTAGGGCCAATGGGCCTCAGCATAGCGCAGGGCGTCCAACGTGTAGCCGATGCGCTGTGCCGGACGCACGGCGCGGGTCCAGCGCGGATGGTCGTTCCAGCCGCTCTCCGTGATAAAAATCGGCGTCTGTTGCTGGCCATTGCTCAGCATCACTTCGCGCACCAGTTCTACGCGGCGAAAGTTTAAAACGTCGTGCGCCGGCTCGGCCTCTGGCGGAAAGGTGAGGCCATAGGTATGCACGGCGAGAGCATCCATGTAATCTGCAGCGCCGGCGTCGTACATGCCCTGCAGATAGAGCAGGTCGTTCAGGCCCCAGGGGGAGCCGGCCGGCTCCAGGGTCGGCGCTAAGGCGCCGCCCAGCACCGTGATGTCTGGATTGGCGGCCTTTACAGCAGGATAAACGGCCTGCAGCAAAGCCACATAATCGGCGGGCGTGGTCTGGCGATAGCCCCACTCGTAGCTCAAATTGGGCTCGTTGCCTACGATTAGATAATCGACTTTACCGCGATAGCGCGCGGCAAAGGCTGAGGCGAAATCGGCGAAATGCTCATAGGCGGTCGCGTCCAGGTAGGTCAGCGGCGTATCATCCGGGCGCGCCCATTGCGGGGTGAGCCCGATGCGCGCAACTACTTTCAAGCCCTGTGCTACCGCGTGCTCCACGACCATATCGGGATGCTGCCAGGCGATTCCGCCGTCGCGCGCGTGGTAGTAGGCCCAGGGGAAGAACTCCACAATCCACGGCGCGCCCATTTCGCGGACCATCTCCAGCGAGCGTTTGATCTTCCACTCCTCCACCTCGTCGGTCAGGCGCGTGTGGACGCCTGTGATGGGGCGCTGGGTTATCACCGTCTGCGGTAGCCCAGGCGTGACCAGAATGGGCGGCGGCTGCAGCAAGGTGACGAAAAACAGCAGGGCAAATAGGCGCAGGCCGGCGCGGAGCTGGCGCGGCGGACGGCGAAACAAGAGCAACAGCTTGTCGCGCCTCATAGCGGCGACATTTTTTCGGCTGGCTGCCGGCTCTCCATATGCTGGCTGTAATGATCGGCCCACCAGTTGAGGTGTTGGACGATGGCGTCGATACGCGCCGAGAGCGGCTCGTCACGGCGCGGCAGAGGCAGCGGCGGCTCCTCCAGGGGAATATCGCAGTGGCGACAAAGTAGCTCATGCTGCAGGCGGATGTTTAAGAGGCGATTTTGATAGTCATGGATCACCTGGTGCAGGGCCTTGGCATTGGGTGCCAGGAGGTAGTCTCCCAGCGCGCCGCCGGCAAGGAGCTGCGCCGGTTTGCGCGCCGCCTGGCGGAACACGCCGCGTGCGGCGACGGTAAGTCCTTTCAACAGGTCGGCGCCCCAAAGGCGGCGAAAGCTACCGAGTACATAATCTAACGGCCGGTACGCCTGTAGCGCCAAGTAAAACTGGTCGCTGGTGGCCACGTTGAGCGTGGTCAGATAGTCGGACCGGCCGCGCGCCACGGCGGGCCAGTCAATCTTCTGCAGCAGGTTGGCGCTGAGCGGCGGAATGACAGCAAGCAGGCGCTGGTGATCCTCGTAAAATGCCAGCAAATTGGGTTCGCCGCTAGATTTCACCAGCGGCCTGCGATGCCGAGCGAGCGAGGGCAGGCTATCTACGACGAGCCGCAGGTGGACCTGGACCTGAGAAAATAGCGCCGCCGGTGGAGCGCCCGCATCGACTTCGTTGCCGCTCAGGTTGTGGGCCAGGCGCTGCAAGCGTCGCATGGCGTCGCTTTCGTCGTAATCGGGCAGCAAGGCAGCCGACGCCGCCATAGCTTCGGTGATGAGGAAAGCCAGCAGCTCCACGGGGTGCACCTTACGCGCGCTTTCTATAGGCAGAAGCTGGCCTTGCAGGTGTTCGGCGTGGCGCGCAAGGTGCCGGTGGAACAGGGGAAAGAGGCGCGCTACGCGCGCCAGCGTGGCGGGTGTGTGCACGTAGGGCGGCGTCTCAAATACCTGGCCCCAGTCGACGCGCGTGCGCAGCAGCGCTTCGCGGGCGCTATGTATCGACAGGTCGTCGCTGAATAGCAGCAGCAGGGCGTCCTCGAACCGATCGCGTAGGAAATAGCCGTCCGCAGCCGCCGGAATGGCGTATGCCCCCAGTAGTCCGGCGCTGCTCTGTTGTAAGGCTGGCAGCAGTTGATCGAGGATGGCACGATCCATAGCGACATTATGACTTGTGAAGGAGGAAAAGTCCAAATAAGCGGTATAATGGGCGCCAGGCAGGCAAGCTAGTGAAGTATAACCCAGCGGGTTGACCTTGAACCCGGAGCTCGAAGGAGACTGCATGCGGATTTTCGTAACGGGAGCGACAGGTTTCGTGGGGAACCACCTTGTACGCGAACTTCTGAAGCAGGGACATGACGTCTATGGGCTGGTGCTGGCGGGCGAAACGTCGCCGTTTCTGGCGCACCCTTCGTTCTGCGCCTTGCAGGGAGATTTGCTGGACACCGGCTCTGTGCAGCGCGCATTTGAAGAGGCGCGCCCCGAAGTGGTCTACCATTTGGGTGGCTGGGCGCTGACGGCCGAATCGTGGAAGCATCCGGGCCGGGCGCTGAGTATCAATACTGTGGGCACGGCAAACCTGCTGCAAACGGCCACGAATCAGGGCCGGCCGCGCGTCGTCGCCGTGACCAGCGCCGAGATTTATGGCGTGGTCAGACCTGAGCAGCTACCCATCAACGAGTCCAGTCAACCCGATCCGCACCATCCCTATGGCCTCAGTAAGTGGGCGGCCGGGCGCCTGATCCCCATGTTCTGGCAGCGCTTTAACCTGCCAGTGGTTGAGGCGCGGCCGTTTAACCATATTGGGCCTGGTCAAGCGACAGGCTTCGTCGTGCCCGACTTCGCCAGCCAGCTTGCAGCCATCCGCCTCGGCAAGCGCGAGCCGCGCATGGCCGTGGGTAACCTGTCGGCCGAGCGCGACTTTACCGACGTGCGGGATGTGGTGCGCGCCTATCAGATGCTGGCAGAAGCGGGCAAACCGGGCGAAACTTATATCATCTGTTCGGGCCAGGCCGTTCCCATCTACTACCTGCTGGACGTGCTCATCGAAGTGGCCGAAGTTGGGTTGGAAATTGTGTACGACGCCGCGCGCATGCGGCCATCAGAGACGCCGGTCTTGTTTGGCAGCTACGACAAAATTGCGCGCGATACCGGCTGGCGACCACGAATCCATATCCGGCGGTCGCTGGTAGATGCCTTTGAAGATTGGACGCAGCGCATCGCCGGCGGCGCGATCATCTAAGATGGCCAAAAGTAAGCAGCGGCTCGACAAGTTGCTGGTGCAGCGTGGACTGGCCGAGACGCGCGCCCGCGCGCAGGCCCTGATCATGGCCGGGGAGGTCTTTGTCGATGGCCAGCGGGCCGACAAGGCCGGTATGCAGGTGGCGGAAGAAGCCGAGATTTCTGTCGCCGAACCGCTGCCCTACGTCAGCAGAGGCGGCTTCAAGCTCGACGCTGCCCTGGACCAATTTGCCATCGACGTGCGCGACCGCGTCTGCGCCGATGTTGGCGCCTGTACGGGTGGCTTCACCGATGTGCTGCTACAGCGCGGCGCAGTGCGCGTGTACGCCATCGACGTGGGTTATGGACAGATGGATTGGCGCATTCGCCAGGATGAGCGGGTGGTGGTGATTGAACGCACCAATGCGCGCTACCTCGACGCGCTGGCGGAGCCTGTGACCTTCGTAGCCATCGACGTGTCATTCATCTCACTGCGCCTGATCCTGCCGGCAGTGCACGGCTGGCTGGCGCCAGAGTGCGACGTGGTGGCCCTGGTGAAACCGCAATTTGAAGCAGGAAGACAGGAAGTGGGCAAGGGCGGCATCGTGCGTGACCGCGACGTTCATCGCCAGGTGCTGTTGGACATGTGGCAGTGGACGGCGACGGCGGACATGGGGCCACAGGCCGTGATGCGCTCGCCCATTGAAGGTAGCGCCGGCAACGTGGAGTTTCTAATCTGGTTGCGGCCGGGCCAGCCGGCCGTGGGAATTGCCGCAGACGCTGTACGGACTGTGCTTTAGATAGGATTGTTCGCATAGCGAGATTGGAGCGAGCGCCGTACGGGGTAGGCGTACGTCAGCGTAGCTCGATACGCGCTATCCATTTGACCTGGCGCAGGGCGTCGTCGCGCTCGAAGGGCACAATCAGACGTACCAGCCCTTCAGCGCGCGACATGGGCCGCCCGTCAATTCGTGTAGCCAGGAGAATGGGCCCCGATGGGTCAGGGCGCAGCAGCTCGGTGCGCAAGATACGAGTTCCAAAGCCGTCGGCGCTGAGCACGGCGGCGTTGTGCCAGGCGTCGCCGGCGAACTGTTCGAGCAGCACCAGCAGGCTCACGCCGCCAAAGGTAAAGGGGCCCGATACGCCGTGACCGGTGCTGACGATGTAACAGCCGGCTGCCTGCGACTGGGGCAGCACATGCAGGCTGCTAGGTTCTATGGCGCTTTGCTGGCCGTCGGGTGCGATGACGACAAAGGAAGGATCTGCGGCCGGCGGATGCGGGTTAGGCTCGTGGCTGTGCGGCTGCGAAGGATCGGGAGCCTGGTTAGCGGGCACGCGCATTCCTCACTTTTTCGAAAGGGTTTGTTATACTTGCGGTCATGGATAGAAGTAAGATACGGAATTTTTGCATAATTGCCCACATTGACCACGGCAAATCGACGCTTGCCGATCGGCTCTTGCAGGCCACCGGCACCATCTCGGAGCGCGAGATGCAGGAGCAGGTGCTGGATGATATGGAGCTGGAGCGCGAAAAAGGCGTGACGATTAAGGCCTCTGCGGTACGCATGAGCTATACGGATGCGGTCGGCGAAACGTACGAGATGAACCTGATCGACACGCCGGGGCACGTGGACTTCTCGTATGAAGTGAGCCGTGCGCTGTTGAGCTGCGAAGGCGCGATATTGGTGGTGGACGCCACGCAAGGCATCGAGGCGCAAACGCTGGCCAACCTATACCTGGCATTGGAGGCCGACTTAGAGCTGGTGCCGGTCGTGAACAAGATCGATTTGCCGGCGGCTTTGCCAGAAGACGTGGCCGAAGAAGTGGAGAACCTCATTGGCATTGTCCAGGAGGATGTCATTCCCATCAGCGCGAAGGTGGGCACAAACATCGACCGCGTGCTAGATGCCGTTGTAAAGACGGTTCCGCCGCCCGGAGGCGACCCACAGGCGCCGCTGCGCGCGCTAATCTTTGATTCGCATTACGATGTTTACAAAGGTGTGATTGCCTATGTGCGGATCTTCGAAGGGACGATTCGAGACGGCGACTGGGTTAAGATGATGGCCAACGACGTGACCGTGGAGCCCATCGAGATTGGCGTGTTTGGTCCGCGCATGAAACGGGTGAATGAGCTGACTGCCGGCGAGGTGGGCTATGTAGCCACCGGGTTGAAGACCGTGCGCGAGTGCCGCGTGGGCGACACCATTACGCTGC
>CAYLJW010000027.1:0-65102 GCA_964384155.1 uncultured Ardenticatenaceae bacterium | reverse complement strand
GGCACGCTGTTAACGTACATAATGCTTGACTTTTAACACGATATCTACGAGCCTGTTCTGTGACGGGCAATGAATTGCCTTACTACGACCCTGTTCTGTGACGGGCAATAAATTGCCTTACTACGAGCCTGTTCTGTGACGGGCAATGAATTGCCTTACTACGAGCCTGTTCTGTGACGGGCAATAAAATGCCTTACTACGAGCCTATTTTGTTCGCTTTTGGATGCTTCCTGAAGAGATGAGATCAATAGACGTCTTGCCCGACTTTCTGCAGCAATTGCGGCGCGAGGTGCGCGGTGAGCTGCGCTCGGACATTTACAGCCGCACGCTGTACAGCACCGACGCCAGCATTTATCAGGTGATGCCTTACGGCGTGCTGATCCCCCGCAGCATGGACGACGTGCAGGCGGCGGTGAGCCTGGCCCATGACTATCAGGTGCCCCTCCTGCCGCGCACGTCGGGCAGCAGCCTGGCGGGGCAGGCTACCAACGAGGCCCTGGTCATCGACTTTACGCGTCATCTTGATGAGGTGCTGGAGCTGAACCGCGAAGAGCAGTGGGTGCGCGTGCGGCCGGGCATTGTGCTGGACGAGCTCAACCGCTTTTTGCGCCCGCACGGCCTGCAGTTCGGCCCCGACCCGGCCAGCAGCGATCGCGCGGCGTTAGGCGGCATCGTTTCTAACAATTCCACCGGCAGCCATTCCATTCTGTACGGCATGACCGCGGACCACGTTCTAGAAATGAACGTCATTCTGAACGATGGTTCAAATGCCCATTTCGGGCCGCTCACAGAGGACGCGCTGGCGCAGCGCCGGCGGGCGACGGGCCGCGAAGGCGAGATTTACCGCGGCCTGCACAGCCTACTGAGCAGTATGCACAACCAGGAGATCATCCGCCGGGGCACGCCGCGCCATTGGCGGCGCTGCGGCGGCTACAACGTGGATCGTATGATCGCCGCCGGCGGCAGCTATCGCTGGCCGCAAGATGAGCGCTTCAACCTGGCCAAGCTGGTTTGCGGCGCCGAAGGGTCGCTGGCGGTGATCGCCGACGTCAAGCTAAACCTCGTGCCGCTGCCGCGGCAGACGGCGCTGGCCATCGTGCACTTCGATTCGCTTTATGATGCGTTGGCCGCAGTGCCCGTCATGCTGGAGGCGCAGCCCTCGGCCATTGAGCTGCTGGACAACCTGGGCCTGACCCTGTGCCGCGACGTGCCGGAATATGCCCGCCTGCTGACCACCTTCGTCGAAGGGGCGCCCAACTGCATCCTGATCACCGAGTTTTACGGCGAGAGTGAGCGCGAGCTGCAAGCCAGGATCTCCGACCTGAAGCAGCGCCTGCGCCGCCATAAGATGGGCGCCACGGCCGTGGTTACGGCACTGGACCCGCAGCGCCAGCGCAATGTATGGACCGTGCGCAAAGTGGGCCTGGGCCTGATGATGAGCATTAAGGGCGATCACAAACCGATCCCCTTCATCGAAGACGCTGCCGTGCCGCCTGAGCACCTGGCAGAGTATGTGACGCGCGTGGAGCGCTTCTGCAACGATCTGGGCACACAGGTGGCCTATTATGCCCACGCCAGCGCCGGCTGCATCCATATCCGGCCTTTGGTCAATACCAAGGTGGCCGAGGAGATCGCGCGCCTGCCGCAAATTGCGCAGTTCTCGGCCGAGCTGCTGGGCCAATATGGCGGCGCTCTGTCCAGCGAGCATGGCGACGGCAAGGCGCGAAGCTGGCTGAACGAGCAGTTCTTCGGCCGCGACCTTTATGGCCTGTTCCGCGAGGTGAAGCGCACGTTCGATCCTGGCAACATTCTCAACCCCGGCACCGTGGTGCACGGCCCGGCGATAACCGAAAACCTGCGTTACGGCGCGCACTATGAGGTCATCCCCTTAAGAGAGCACCTGGACTTTAGCGCCGACCAGGGCTTCCATCGCGCCATAGAAATGTGCAACGGCGCGGGCATCTGCCGCAAGCGCACCACGGGCACGATGTGTCCCAGCTTCATGGTGACCCGTGAAGAAGAGCACAGCACACGCGGCCGGGCCAATCTGCTGCGCGCGGCCATGTCGGGGCGCTTACCGGCGGAGGAATTTAGCAGCAAGCGCATCTACCAGGCGCTCGACCTGTGCATCGAATGCAAGGCGTGTAAGGCCGAATGCCCTTCTTCGGTCGACATGGCCAAGATTAAGTCGGAATGGCTGGCGCACTACTACGAGCGGCACGGCGTGCCCCTGCGCGCCTGGCTGTTTGGCCACATTGCGCAGATCAACCGCCTGGGCAGCGGCGCGCTGGCGCCCCTGGCCAACTGGGGCCTGCGCAGCGGCGCGGCGCGGGCCCTCATGGAAAAGACGCTGGGCATCAGCCGCTGGCGCACGCTGCCGCCGCTGGCGCGCGAGCCATTTACGACCTGGTTCCACAAGAACAGGGCGGCTGAACATTCGCGCTACGGCCTGCGCCCCGTGGTGCTGTTTAATGATACGGTTAACACCTACAACGAGCCGCACATCGCCATTGCCGCCGTCGAGCTTTTGGAAGCGGCCGGCTATGATATCGTGCTGCCCGGGCACCGCTGCTGTGGCCGGCCCATGATCTCCAAAGGGTTGCTGCCGCAGGCGCGCGCCGCCGCGCGCCACACGGTGAGCCGGCTGGCGCCCCTGGCCCAGGAGGGGCTGCCGATCATCGGCCTGGAGCCAAGCTGCATCCTGACCCTGCGCGACGAATATCTTTCGCTGCTGCCGGGCGATGAACAGGCTGCCCTGGTGGCTGCGCAAAGCGTGACTCTGGAAGAGTTCCTGGCCAACGAAGCGACCGCCGGCCGGCTGCGGCTGTCGTTCCACCGCGAGGCGCGCCGCCTGCTGCTGCATGGCCATTGCCACCAGAAGGCCCTGGTGGGCACAGGCCCGGCCAAGAGCGCGCTCACCCTGCCGCTCAACTATGTGCTGGAAGAGGTCGATTCCGGCTGCTGTGGCATGGCCGGGTCGTTTGGCTATGAGGCTGAGCACGTCGATATCTCGCTGAAGATGGGCGAGCGGCGCCTGTTCCCCGCGGTGCGCCAGGCGCCGCCGGAGACCCTTCTCGTGGCGCCGGGCAGTAGCTGCCGCCATCAGATCGCCCACAGCACGGGCCGGCGAGCTTACCACCCGGCCGAAGTGCTGCGAGACGCGCTTAACGGCGCGTAGAGCCGGGCGCTGGGCGCCGGCCTACCTATCCCTTTTCTGGGGCAATGCTATAATCCGGCCCATGGAACCCGTGTACATCTTTGGTCATCAAAGCCCAGATACGGATTCGGTGGCCTCGGCGATTGCTTATGCTCATCTGAAAAATGTGACTGGCGATGGCAGCCGCCATTACATAGCGGCGCGCCTCGGTGAGCTGAACCGCGAGACGCGCTTTGTGCTGCAGCATGTGGGCCTCGAGCAGCCGGAGCACCTGGTGCATATCCACGTTCGGGCGCAAGATGTGATGACGCGCGACCCTGTGGTGGGCCACAGCAGCGACACCATTCACGAAGTCGGCGAGCGGATTCGCCGGCACCAGGTGCACGCCCTGCCCATCGTCGACGAGGAAGGCCGGGCGCTGGGCGTGGTCACCGAGAGCCACCTGGCGCGCAGCTACCTGCGCGAGCTGCAGATGCACAACCTGCACAATGCCGCCACCTCGCTGGCCAACGTGGCCGAGACCCTGGAGGCGCGCATCGTCGCCGGCGACCCGGCTACAGAGGTGCGCGGCGATGTGCTGATCGGGGCCATGAATCCACAGACGATGGTTGGCTTCATCGCGCCGGGCGATCTGGTGATCATTGGCAACCGCGAGAACGCGCAGCGCGCCGCGCTTTCGTGTGACATTTGCTGCCTGATTATTACGGGCGGCTTTGAACCGTCACCGGCCATTCAGCAGATGGCGCGCGAGCGCAATACGGCGATTTTGGTGACGCCGCACGACACCTTTGCCGCCGCGCGCCTGATCAATCTCAGCGTCTCGGCGCTCATGCTCATGGAGCGCGAGGCGCTAACGGCGCGCCCGGAGACGCTGATTCAAGAGATTGTGCAAGACCTGCTCGAATCGCGCACGGGCATCTTGCTGGTGGTAGACGGCGCCGATAAGCTGCACGGTGTGATCACCAAGAGTGACCTGGTGGGTATGCGCGCCCGCCCCGTCATCCTGGTCGATCACTCGGAAGAAAGCCAGTCGGTGGAAGGTATTCGCGACGCCGACATTCTGGAAATCATCGACCATCACCGCCTGGGCGGCCTGGAGACGTCGGGACCGATCCTGGCCATGATTGCGCCGGTGGGCTCGACCTCTACGCTCGTGCTGCGGCGCTACCGCGAGCTCGACGTGGAGCCGCCGCGCGCCATCGCTGGCCTGCTGCTGGCCGCCGTTTTATCCGACACCATGCTGCTCAAATCGCCCACCACCACGCCGGAAGACGAGCAGGCCGTCGACTATCTGTCGCGCTTATGGGGCGAGGAAGCCATGGCCTTTGGCGTGCGCATGTACAACGCCAAGTTCGATATGGCCACACAGGCGGCTTCGGAGATCATCACCGCCGACGTCAAAACGTTCGACTTCGCCGCCGGCGATGTGGCCGTGGCTCAGGTGGAAGTGGGCGACAAGGCCGTGGTGCTGCAGCGTAAGCAAGAGCTGCTGCAGGCGATGCAGCAACACCTGGACGCGCACGATCTGGTGCTGATGGTGCTGCTGGTGACCGACATTCAGCGCGAAGGCAGCGAGCTGCTGGCGGTGGGGCGCACGCGCGCCGTGGAGCGCGCATTCAACTGCAAGCTACAAGACGGCTCGATCTACCTGCCCGGCGTGCTGTCGCGCAAGAAGCAGGTGGTGCCCCCGATTGCCGCCAAACTATAGAAAAGGATAGCCCCATGCTTATCGTCGATGCGCACCTGGACCTGGCCTATAGCGCGCTGCGATTTGGCCGCGACCTGCGCCAGGCGGCGCAAGATATTCGCCGGCAAGAAGCGAGGCACGCTCCCGGCCCTGAAGGCGTCATTAGCGTGACCATCCCCGAGCTGTTGCAGGGCGGCGTGGCCCTGGTCTTCGGGTCGCTCTTCGTGCTGCCTGAGTTTGCCAATAAGGAGCTGGCCGAAAATCGCCGCCTGGTCTATCGCAGCGCCGACGAGGCCTACGAGGCCGCCCTGGAGCAGCTCGACTATTACGCGCGCCTGGCCGACGAAATGGAGCAGGTGCGCCTGGTAACAGACCGGCGGGGCCTGGAAGAGGTGATCGCCAGCCACCAGGAGGGCAGCGCGACGCCCCTCTTGGGCATTACGCTGCTGATGGAAGGCGCGGATCCCGTGCGCCGGCCGCAGGAGCTCGAAGAGTGGTATGAGCGCGGCGTGCGCCTCATCGGGCCTGCCTGGCACAACACGCGCTACGCTCACGGCTCTGGCAGCCGCGACGGCTTCACGCAGGACGGCTACCAGTTGATGGAAGTGATGGCCGGCCTCGGCTTCGTGCTCGACATCTCGCACATGAGCGACAAGGCCGCGTTTGAGGCCCTGGAACGGTACGAGGGGCACGTGGTAGCCACGCACAGCAACGCGCGCGCCCTGGTGGCGCAGCCACGGCAGCTTAGCGACGACCAGATTCGGCTGCTGGCGGAGCGCGGCGGCATGGCCGGCGTGGTGCTCTACAACCGCTTTCTAAAAGCCGATTATGCGCGCGGCGATGCCAAAGAAAGCGTCACGCTGCAAGACGTGGCCGCGCACATCGACCACATCTGCCAGCTACTGGGCGACGCGCGCCATGTGGGTATCGGCAGCGACATGGACGGCGGCTTTGGCCTGGCTGACACGCCGGCAGAAATTGACACCAGCGCCGACTTGCCGCGTCTGGCGGCCGTGTTGGGCGAACGCGGTTACGGAGAGCAAGACATCGCCGCCATTATGGGCCTGAACTGGATCGAGCGCCTGCGCGCCGCGCTGCCTTAAATCCTGCTAACTGAGGCGCAAAATGGTGTCGTCACGGCTTTCGACGATTTCGGCTTCCAGCGCGCCGTTAGAAAGCTCGCGCAAGGCGCTCTGAAACGGCGGCAGCCGTTCCTGGGCAAAAAGGGCTGTGACCGTGACATCGGCGGCGAATGTTTCGTCCAGCGTCTGGCCGCCGTGCGCCGCCAGCAGCAGGCGCAACGGCTCAAACAGGGCATAAGGCGCGGCCACGCGCACAACGTAGGTGGCCACGCGCTCGGCGCGCGGCGCTGCTTCGATCACAGCGCGCGCGGCGTTGCCATAAGCTCGCACCAGGCCGCCGGTGCCCAGTTTTGTGCCCCCAAAATAGCGCGTAACCACCAGGGCCGCGTCGCCCAGGCCGCTGCCCTGTAACACGGCCAGCAGCGGCCTACCGGCCGTGCCGGCCGGCTCGCCGTCGTCGCTGCAATGGGCCGTGACGGCCGCGCCATGGCCCACCACGTAGGCCGGCACATTGTGGCTAGCGTCGGAAAACTCCTGGCGTATGCGCGCAATAATGGCGCGCGCCTCATCCACCGTAAAGGCCGGCGCCAGCGTGGCGATGAAACGGGAGTTCTTCACGCGCAGCTCAACGCGACTTTCTTCAGCCGGTATGGGATAACGGTTTACCTGTGGTTGGCTCATGCCGCTATTGTAACATCGCCGCCCGGCCTGCCACATGAGCCGCGGTGAACAAGCGATTAGCGTCCCTTGTTGCCCTGACCCGCGCGTTTTAGAATATTTGTCCTATGAAACCGTCTCGCGCTACTCGTCTATCTCACTGCCTGCGCCCGGTCTTGTTCTGGCTGCTGCTCGCTGCTTTGTTAGCGGCCTGCCGCCGCGCGCCGGCAGAAACGCCCACGCCGCTGCCCGATGCGCCCGTCGCTCAGGCCTCGGCTACTGCGCAAGCCACCACCGAGCGCGCCACGCCGGCTGCCGTTCCCGCCACGGCCACAGCCGGGGCGCTGACCTATCTGCCCGTAGCTCCCTTCGCCGCCACGCCAACGCCGGCGGCGCCGCCGGCCACGGCCACGCCGCCGCCCACGGCAACCCCGGCGCCGCCATTCCCCGCCTATGACGGGCCGGTGTTGGATCGCTCGCAGTTGGGTCTGCAGGTGCACCTGCATCGCGTGGAGCTGGATCCTATTCTCAACCATGTGTCCGACCTTGGCGCGGGCTGGGTGAAGGTGCAGGTACCGTGGAAGGTCTACCAGCCGCAGCCCGACGCCTACGATGACTGGCTGCTGCGCGAGCTGGACCACCTGGTGTCGGGCGCTACAGGCCGCGGCCAAAAAGTGCTGCTCAGCGTGGCCAAAGCGCCAGAGTGGAGCCGTGTGACGGCGGAAATGGACGGCCCGCCGGCTGACTTTGCGCAGTTTGGCGACTTTATGGCCATGCTCGCCGCGCGCTATCAGGGCAATGTGGCGGCCTATGAGCTGTGGAACGAACCCAACTTGCAGCGCGAGTGGAACGGCGCGCCGCTCGGCGCCGCTGCGTTCGCCGACCTGGCGCGCGCCGGCGCTGCGGGGGTGCGTCGCGGCGATGCGCAGGCGTTGGTGATCAGCGGCGCGCCGGCGACCACGGGGGTCAACGACGGCGTGATAGCCATCGACGACCGCGTTTACCTGCGCGGCATGCTGGCAAATGGCGTAGGCGACGTGGTGGATGGCATTGGCGTGCACCCCTATGGCTGGGCCAACCCGCCCTGGGCCAGCGTGGGCGACGGGCAGCAGGCGGCGCCTACCCACAACAACCACAGCAGCTTCTTTTTCCGCGACACGTTGCAGCAGTACCGCACACTCCTGGAGCAGGCAGGGTATGGACACCGGCCGCTGTGGCTGACGGAGTTTGGTTGGGGCAGCTTCGAAGGGTTCGGCGCGCCGCCACCGGCCGAGGCGCAGTTCATGGCCTATGTAAGCGAATGGCAGCAGGCGCATTACCTGCAGGAGGCGCTGGCCCTGATTCACGACTGGCCCGGCATAGGCCCGGTCTTCCTGTGGAACCTGAACTTCGCGCCGGTCATCGGCGCTGGCTTCAGCGAATCGGGCTACAGCCTGTTGCGCCCGGATGGCTCGCTGCGCCCGGCCTACCTAGCGCTGCAGTATATTCCCAAACAGTGAGCGAGTAGCTTAAGCGGCGCTCGCGGTGATGTAGAGGCGGACCATGGCACTACGGTCTCGCTGTGATACAACAGGGGGCATCTGTCGCATCTGCCAGGAGTAAACATGCTTGCCAATGCCGTGACGCTTAGCCGGTTGCTCTTCTTAGCCCTGTCGGTCATCCTCCTTCATTTTCCCCACTTTGCGGCCAGAATTGCGGCCTTCGCCCTGATCATTTTCACCATCTTCATCGACGCTTTCGACGGACTGATTGCCCGGCGCAGGGGCGGCGCCAGCGCGCTGGGCGCCGTGTTAGACATCGCCATCGATCGCGTGGTCGAAAACGTCTTCTGGATCACGTTCGTCAGCCTGGACCTGGTGCCGCTGTGGATTGCGCTGCTGGTTGTGACGCGCGGCATCCTGACCGACGCCGTGCGCGGCTTTGCCATGGGCCAGGGCTTGCAGCCCTTCGAGATGATGCAGACAGCCTGGGGGCGCTGGCTGGTTTCGCAGCGCTTGATGCGCGCTGCCTATGGTGTGGCCAAGGCGCTCACCTTCCCCGCACTGGCCCTGGTGCACGCGCTCACGCCCGTATGGGCCGGCACGGACATGGCCGCTTATTTGCCCCCCTTACGGCTCATTGCCAATGCGCTGGTCGCCGCCACCATCGCCCTCAACCTGCTGCGCGGCATACCCGTGCTCGTGGAATCGCGGCGCTTTTTCACCATGAGCAGCCGGCCGTGAATATAGAAAGCCCGGAAGCGGCCACAACCGCTTCCGGGCTTTTTCTGGATGACGTTTGAAGTGAGAACGCGTCGCCGTTACTCGTTGACGATGAACGTGTTCAAAATCTGATCCAGGGCCGCCAGGTCTGCTTCGGTAACCACCTGTACCGCCACCAGGATGATATAGGCGCCCGATTCAGGCTTTGCCGCGACGACCACAAACAGCGAGTCGGTGCCGCCGCAGTTGGTCCAGAGGTCATACTGGCCGCTGTACAATGGATCCTGGTACGGCTCACGGCCGCCGTAGCTGCACGAATCGGAGTAGTCAAAGGCATCCAGCAGCTCGCCCTCGGAGAAGGAGTTCAAGTCGATGGAAGCGCCGAAGAACATACCCGGCGTGGTCCAGGTGGTGTTGAAGCCGTTAATGCTGGGCGCCGCCGTGATCTGCCAGCCGATTTGCTGCCCGTCAGAGACCCAACCGCTGCCGTCTACTTCGGCCCATTCCGCCGGTATGGATACGGTTAGGGAGCTGGTGTCGTCGGATACCGTCACGTAACTGCTGTAACCGGCTGCCGGCTGCCCACCGCTGTTCTGTGCCGGAGGCGCTTCGTCCTCCAGCGTCTGGGCAAAGGAGAACGATGGCTCCAGCACGCGGCCGTTGAGCTGTCCTTCCAACACCTCTTGCGTACTGTAGCGGATCACGGTTACATTCATCGTGTCGCTAGCCAGATGGCTGCGCAGGATGTCACAATAATCGGCCATCGAGCCGTCGGTTGCCAGGACAAAGCCTTCCATGGCGTTCAGAATGTCGCCGCCGCGGATGCCGGCGCGGTCCGCAGGGGAGCCGGATTTCACCGAGGAAACCCAGATTCCCGTCAGGCCCTCGCCATCGCTGACGGCGAAACCGTTCACGCCGATGGAGTCCACATCCTGGCCCTGGCGCAGGAGGTCGACCACGTTGCGCGCCACGCTGCTGCCAATGCCATAAGCCTGGCGCGTCTGGCTGTTGCCGGCATAGTGCACGGCGACCACGCGCCCGCTGGCGTCGACCACTGGACCGCCTGAATTGCCAGGATTGGTGGTCGCGTCATATTCCAGCACGGAATCGACGGAGGCCCATTGCGTCTCGCCAAAGGCGCTGTCCTTAGAGACGATGCCGCGCGTCATGGTGAATTCTGGGTCGCCCAGGGGGAAGCCTGCCACGTAGATGTCGGTGCCCACGGTAGGCGTGCCCGGATACCAGTCCAGGTAGGGGTAGCCATCGCCGTCGATGTCGATCACCGCCAGGTCTGAACATTCCGAAACGCCCAGAATGCGCGCGTTGCGCGGCTGCGTTTCGCCGCCCACCCACACGCGAAGCAGGGCTGACCCGGTTACCACATGGTTGTTGGTTACGGCGATGCCGCTGGGGTCGATGATGAAACCAGAGCCGCGACCGGCGCTGTTTACCTGTAAGCCAAACTCAGGATCGACAAAGGTGCCTTCGGCCTGAATCTGAATGATAGCCTGCTGCAAATCGCCAAGGGCGGTGACAGGACCACCGACGGCAACAGGTCCCCCCTGGGGGGTTTGTCCGACCCCGGGAACGGCCGCCTGGGTTGGCGCGCCAGAATCGACCGTGGGCTCAGGCGGCTCGTCTCCCCCCGATGAGCCGCAGGCCAGCGTGACCAGCACGAGAATCGCGATAAAGAGCGTGAAATGCTTCATTTTGTTTTCCAATACCTCGCCTCAAATTTTGACGCCATGAGGGTAACATTGGCCCTGTGCTAAGTCAAAAAAATAGGACAGATTTCTCGCCTGGAAAGGTTCCTTGTAAGGTGCACCATGCACGGTTGTGCTATGATAGGCGGAGGAGGCCAGACTGATGATTCAAACGGACGGTTCATTTTATTTGGGGCGCGTCGTCGACACGGGCTCGCACGAGCTGACAGACAAACCGCTGCTCTATGATCCTGCAGATCTCACTACCCATGCTGTCGTCGTGGGCATGACCGGGTCGGGCAAGACCGGGCTGTGCATCGATATGCTGGAAGAGGCGGCGTTGAACAATATACCGGCGCTGATGATCGATCCCAAGGGCGACATCACCAACGCCGTGTTGCACTTTCCCGAGCTGCTGCCGGCCGACTTTCAGCCCTGGGTCAATGCCGACCAGGCGCGCCGTGAGGGCAAAGATGTGGCGCAGTTGGCGCAGGAAACTGCCGACTTGTGGCGCAACGGGCTGGCGCAGTGGGACATAACACCTGAGCGTGTCCGGCGGCTAAAAGAGAGCGTTCGATTTACCATTTATACGCCGGGCTCTGACGCCGGCATACCGGTGAGCATCTTAGCCTCTCTAGAAGCGCCCGAATTCGACTGGCAAGATAATCGCGAGCTGCTGCGCGAAAAGGTATCGGGCACCGTCACCGCGCTGCTCGGTTTAATCGGCCTGAAGAATGTCGACCCGGTGCGCTCGCGCGAGCACATCTTGCTGTCGAACATCTTTGAGCATGCCTGGAGCCAGGGCCAGGACCTGGACCTGGGCGAGCTGATCATGCAAACGCAGACGCCGCCATTCGACAAGCTGGGCGTCTTCGACGTCAACCGCTTCTTCCCGGAGAAGGATCGCTTTGAGCTGGCCATGCTGCTGAACAACATTCTGGCCGCGCCGGCCTTCCAGACCTGGATCGAAGGCGTGCCGCTGGACGTGGCCCAGCTTCTGTACGACGCCGATGGCCGCGCGCGCCATTCCATCTTCTACCTGGCGCACCTCAGCGACGACGAGCGCATGTTCTTTGTAACGCTGCTTTACTCGGCGGTGGAAAGCTGGATGCGCACACAGGCCGGCACGGGCTCGCTGCGCGCGCTGGTCTACTTCGACGAGATTTTTGGCTACCTGCCGCCTGTTGGCAACCCCCCTTCAAAAGAGCCCATGCTGCGCATGCTGAAAATGGCCCGCGCCTTCGGCGTAGGCTTGGTGCTGGCCACGCAGAATCCGGTGGACGTCGACTACAAGGCCCTTTCCAATGCCGGTAGCTGGTTCATCGGCAAGTTGGGCACAGAGCAAGATAAGGCGCGCCTGCTGGACGGGCTGGCCAGCGCCATGCCTGGCGGCCTGGACCGCCGGGAATACGATGAGCTGATTTCGGCCATCGGCAAGCGCGTTTTTTTGATGCGTAACGTGCACGAAAAGCATCCGCTGCTTTTCACCACGCGCTGGGCCATGAACTATCTGGCGGGCCCCATGACGCGGGCGCAAATTCCGGCGCTGAATGCGCTGGCCGGCGCCACGCTGGCTACGGCACAGGGGGCTGCTACGCAGCCCGAGGCTCCGCAGCCTGTTGCGCCAGAACCAGCAGAGGTGCATGCGCCGGCACAAGGGGCGCCTGCTGCGGCTCCAGCCGCCCCGGCAGCGCCCGCACTGCCCGGCACGGCAACGCCGCCAGCTGTGCCCGGTCGCGTGTCGCAATACTTCCTGCCCAACAACGTCACGCCGTCGCAGGCAGCACAGCGCCAGAACAGCGCCTTACCTGAGGGGGCCATGCCCCTGGGCCTGTTTTACCGCCCCGTCTTGTTGGCGCAGGCCGAAGTGCGCTATGCAGATCGCAAGACGGGCTTAGATCATGTCTCCAGGCAGACGGCCCTGGTGCACGAGCCGCCGGCGACGGGCCTACTGCGTTGGGATGAGTCCCTCGTGGGGCCCATTTCCGGGCGCGACCTGGATGGCGGCCCCGCACCGCAAGCGCGCTTTGATGCGCTCGCGCCGCCCTTTAGCGATGAGCGCGCGCTGCGCGCCCTGGAGAGCGATTTCGCCGACTGGATTTACCGCGCCGCGGCCGTGGCCGTGCGCGCCAACGAAACGCTTAAAGTGTACGCCGGGCCAGAAGTGAGTGACGAGCAATTTTCGCGCATGCGGCAGGCGGCGGCGGCCAGGGAAGCGGCCAAAGAGGCCGACAAAGTGGAGGCGCAGTGGCGCCGCAAGCTCGACGCGCTGGAAAAGAAGCTTAGCAGCGAAGAGCGCGAGCTGGAAGAGGACAAGGCCGAGCATAGCCGGCGCAAAATGGAGGAGGCGGCCACCCACGCCGAGACACTCTTTAGCCTATTCTCCAAGCGCCGCCGCAGCGTCTCCTCGTCCATGACCAAGCGGCGCATGACCGCCCGCGCCGCCGAGGACGTCAAAGAGTCGGAAGAAGAGATCGAACGGCTGAAGAAGGATATCGACAAAGCCGAAACGGAGATGCAGGCGGCCATGGCCGACCTGCAGGCCAAGTGGGAGGCGATCGTCGAGGATGTCTCGGAGATCAAGGTGACGCCCTTTAAGAAAGATATCGCCGTGGAGCTGTTCGGCGTGGCCTGGATGCCTTATCACATGCTGCAAGCAGATGGGCGTGTGAGGTACCTGCCGGGCTATATGCCGGCGGAGCCATAAGCACGTATCAGGCGCAGCGCGGCCAGGATGGCCGTGAGTGGCGGGCAGGATGCCCGCGCTCCGATTTCGGCCCTGCCATTGTGCCCGCGCTAGCGGCGTGCTATGATCGCCGCCGCTAAAAAAGTGCCGTTCCATGGAGTAGCCCTTATGCAACTTAGAAACGCTAAAGTCACGTTGCTGATGATTGTGGTCTTGCTGGCCGCCTGCGGCCAGGAAGTGGCCACGCCGCCGCCGCCCACGCCCACGGAAGAAGTGGCGCAGGTGGTTGAGCCGACCAACACGCTGCGGCCGCCCATTCCAGCGACGCCGACCATGTCCGCCACAGAAACGGCCACGCCGGCGCCCACAGCCACGGTGACGCCCACGGCAACGCCCACGCCGCTCATTCTGATGTCGCTCGAAGACTTTGGCGAAGATCGCAACCCGTTAACCGGCGAGCTGGTGGAGGATCCCGAGCTGCTGCAGCGCCGGCCTATTGCCGTGAAAATCTCCAACTCTCCGGCCGAGTTTGTGCGCCCGCAGGCGGGCCTGGGCCAGGCAGATCTGGTGTTTGAGCACGCTACAGAAGGGCCAATCACCCGTTTCACCGCGGTGATCTACAGCCAGACGCCGCCAGATATGGGCCCCATCCGCAGCGGACGCCTGATAGACGCCGAGATCCCCCAGATGTACGATGCGGCATTCGCCTACTCCGGCGCCAGCTCCGGAGTGAACTATAAGCTGTTTAATTCGCCGTTTTCTAGCCGCATCCTGCGC
Source organism: uncultured Ardenticatenaceae bacterium (assembly GCA_964384155.1). Lineage (GTDB taxonomy): Bacteria > Chloroflexota > Anaerolineae > Promineifilales > Promineifilaceae > JAAYYY01. The sequence goes on along the minus strand of CAYLJW010000027.1, from coordinate 51,152 downwards.
GCCGACGTGCCGGGCTTCTATCGCACGGGCGAAGACAAGCCATTTGAACACACGCTCTACGGCGATCCGGAAAGATGGTGGGATTATCTGGAAGAGCGCGAGCTAAATCGCGCGCCGCAGCTCAACACGCACATGGTCTTCAGTGAAGAGCCGCCGGAGGGCGGCGAAGAGGTGAGCCACATTAATATCAACTACCAGGACCGCATGGTCATCGACTGGGAGTTTGATGAAGCGTCTGGTCGCTACCTTCGTTGGGCCGACGGCGACGAACATCGCGACAAGAACACAGACGAGCAGCTCTCCGCGGCCAATGTCGTCGTGGTCTTTGCCCTGCACCAGGTGGACTTCGGCATCTGTGAATACATTCCCATCGGCGGCACGGAATGCCAGGCCTATTCCACCGAGATCCAGGTGTGGGGCCAGGGCCGGGCCATGGTCTTCCGCGACGGGCAGATGTACACGGGCACGTGGCGCCGCGAACAGCCTAACCACATGCTCACCTTCTACGACGCCGACGACAATCCCATCCCGCTGCAGATTGGCAACACCTTCATCCAGGTGGTAGCCCTGCACTACGTCGATCCGGTGACCGTGGAATAAATTTCAGCCGATGTAGCCCTGCACTCTCAGTAGCTCCGCATTGAGGATCGAGCCGCTGGCTGCGCCGCGCAGCGTGTTGTGCGTGATGGCCATGTAGCGTAAGTCGAGCACCGGGCAGGCGCGCACCTTGCCCACCGTCCAGGCTAGGCCTTGCTGCGAATCGCGATCGAGGCGCGGCTGCGGCCGGTCTGCTTCATGGCGATAGAGCAGGGGGCGCGGCGGGCTGCTGGGCAGCTCGGCGCAGACTTCGGGCGGGCGCCATGCTTCCAGGGCGCCAATGGCCTCTTGTGGGCCGGGTGTGTCGTCTAGCTTCAGCGACACGCTGGCCAGATGGCCATCCATCACCGGCACGCGGTTGGCCTGCGCGCTCAGCGCCAGGTCGGCAAGCGCCATCTCGCCGTGCTCCACGCGGCCCAGCAACTTACGCGGCTCGTTTTCCAGCTTCTCATCCTCGCCGCCAATATAGGGGATCACATTGTCTATAATGGCCATCGAGGGCACGCCGGGATAGCCGGCGCCGGAAATGGCCTGCATGGTGGTGATCACGGCCGCCTGCAGCCCGTAGGCCTCCTGAAAGACCTTCATGGGCAGCACGATGCTCGTCGTGGAGCAGTTGGGGCTGGCGACGATAAAGCCCGACCAACCGCGCGCCTGCTTCTGGCGCTGAATCAGCTCAGTATGCGTGGGGTTCACTTCGGGGATCAGCAGCGGCACATCCTCTACCATGCGATGGGCCGAGGCATTGCTGACCACGGCATAGCCCGCGGCGGCAAACAGCGGCTCGCAGTCGCGCGCTTCTGCCGGCGGCAGCGCCGAAAAGACCACGGAAACGTCCAGGTTTGGCTCCGTGGCCTGCACCTCCAGCTCAGAGATGGCCGGCGGCGGGTCGCCGGGGATCACCCAGTTTACGCCTGCGCCGTAGCGGCGGCCCACGGTGCGCTCCGAGCCGGTGACGGCCAGCACCTCGAACCAGGGATGGTTAGCCAGAAGCTGCACAAAACGCTGGCCCACGGCGCCAGTAGCAGCCAATACGCCAACAGGTATTCTGTTCATCAGTAGGCTCTCCAATGAATTAGGTAATGGCCAAGTGTGGGATGTGTGAGCGTAGGGCGGAATTATAAGCAGCGCGGCGGGCCTGTCAACATGAGTAGCAGCTTACCAGGCACCTGAGTGCTGGAAATCCGGCTGGCAGCGGTCGTATAATGCGCCTTAGCCGGTTCCCCTTGTGGCGAGCCGCCAACTCCAACTGGTTTCAGGAGGTTCGTAATGATAACACACCGAAGATTTGCATTTTCCTCGCTTGCCGCCATTGTATTATTGGCTGTGGCCTTCACCATGCCGCCGGTGCGCGCTGCCGCAAGCGATTTTCTGGGCTTATTCCGCGTGCAGAAGTTTGCCGCCATTTCCGTATCGCCGCAGCAAGTGGCGGTGCTAGAGCGCATCGCCGACCAGGGCCTGCACCCCGGCGAGCTGCAAATAACCGCCGAGCCCGGCCAGCCGCAGGCCGTCGCCACGCTGGAGGAAGCCGCGGCCATCAGCGGCGAACCTGTCTATTCCGCGACGGCCCTGGGCGAGCCCCAGCGTGTGCTAGTGAGCGGCCCCGGAAGCGGCCGTCTCATCGTCGATCTTGAAAATGCCCGCGCTATCTTGAGCGCCGCAGACCTCGACCCGCAGCTCTTGCCCGATAGCCTCGACGGCGCAGCCATCGACGTCGCCATTTACCCGGCCGTGCACCAGAGCTGGCCAGATGGTCTGGCGCTGATGCAGTCTCGCAGCCCCTTAATCGACTATCCCGACGACGTGGACCCCAATGTGCTGGGGCAGGCACTGCTGCAAATGTTGGGTATGTCCCAGGGCGAAGCCCGGCGCTTGTCTGCGGGCATCGACTGGTCTAGCACCTTGCTGCTGCCCGTGCCCGAAAATGTGGCGACGTTCAGCGAAGTGACGGTCAACGGCGCCAGCGGCCTGGCCCTGAGCAGCCTGGAAGGCGATGAAAACAGCCTGATGTGGCAGCAAGATGGCGCCCTGTTCGTCCTGCGTGGCCCCCACGATGTGAGCACACTGCAGGAGATCGCCGCGTCTATGCAGTAAGGCCCAGCTGCCCCGCGTGAGCGCAGCGAGACCTTTCACATGTGTTCAGGGTGACACCAACAACACGCCATGCAACCTACCCCCGCAATTGAAACACACCGGCTGCGTAAGGAATTCGGCGCTAAGGTCGCCGTGGCCGATCTGACGCTGCGTGTCGAGCGCGGCGAAATCTTTGGCTTTTTGGGCCCCAACGGCGCCGGCAAGACCACGTCGATGAAGATGCTGCTGGGGCTGACGGCGCCGACGTCGGGCGAAGCGGCCTTGTTGGGTGCGCCGCCCGGAGATTTGCAGGCGCGCGCCCGTGTGGGCTTCCTGCCCGAGCACTTTCGCTTCCACGAGTGGCTTACAGCCGCCGAGTTCCTCGACCTGCATGGGCGGCTCTACGACATGGGCGCCGCGGCGCGGCGCGCGGTGATCCCCGGCCTGCTGGAGCAGGTGGGCCTCGCCGACCGCGCCACAACGCGCCTGTCGGCCTTCTCCAAAGGCATGCTGCAGCGCATTGGCCTGGCCCAGGCGCTGCTCAATGAGCCACAGCTCGTATTCCTCGACGAGCCTACCTCTGGTCTCGATCCCCTGGGGCGCCGGCTCGTGCGCCAGATCATCAACGACCTGCGCCAGAAGGGCACGGCTGTCTTTCTCAATTCGCACCTGCTGAGCGAAATCGAGCTAACCTGCGATCGCGTCGCGTTCATCCGCGACGGCGCCGTCTTGCGCGTCACCTCCCTGGCGCAGCTTGAGGACGAGGCGCTCCAGGTGCGCCTGCGCGTCGGCGTGCCCGACGAAGCCTTGCTCACAGGCCTGAGCAGCCTGGCGTCAAGCGTGCGCCTGGAGCCGGGCAACGGCACGGTGCAGCTTACGCTTGCCCGTGAAGAGCTGCTGCCCGAGATTGTGCGCTGGACGGTGCAGCATGGCTACCAGCTCTACGAGCTCAGCCCTCAGCGGCTATCCCTTGAAGAGCGCTTTATTCAGATTATCGGCGATAAGCTGGTGGAGTGAGACAAGTGCGCGCGGTCCGAACCATCTTAACGGTAGCCATGCTAACCATCCGCGAAACGCAGCGGCGCCGTATCCTGTGGGTGGCCCTGCTGATGGGCATTCTCTTCCTGACGCTGTTTGGCCTGGGCTTTCACTACATCCTGGCGGACCTGGAAACGGCGCCCGCCCCTCGCCGCGAGTCGCTAGATCTGACGACGATGGTCGCCAGCTTCCTGGCGCTAACCGGCCTTTATGTGGTCAATTTCTTGGTCATCGTTATTGCCGCCTTGCTTTCCGCGGGCTCCATTTCTGGTGAAGTGGAGTCGCATAGCATCGAAACCGTCCTGACCAAGCCGCTGCGCCGCTGGGAAGTTGTGGCTGGCAAATGGCTGGGCTTCGCCGCCGTGCTCTCTGCCTACCTCCTGCTGCTTTCGGGCGGGCTGCTGCTCATCGTCTATGTACGCTCCGGCCACATGCTGCAAGACGTGGCGTCGGGCCTGGGCTTAATGATGCTGGGCGCCCTGAGCATGCTCAGCCTCACCATTCTGGGAGGCACGCGCCTTTCCACCCTGGCCAACGGGGCGCTGGCCTTCATGCTGTACGCCACGGCCTTTGTGGGCGGCTGGGTAGAGCAGCTAGGCGCCATCTTTCGCAATGAAACAGCCGTGGACCTGGGCATTGCTTCCAGCCTGCTGATGCCCGCAGACGTGCTGTGGAAGAAGGCGTCGATCCATTTCCAGCCGCAGGTGCTGAATACGTCGCAGTTTCCGGGACCTTTCGTGGTCACCTCGCAGCCCAATGAAGCGGTCGTCGTTTATGCCCTGCTCTATACCGGCGCGCTCTTGCTTGCTGCGCTGCTCATCTTCTCGCGGCGCGATATCTAAGACGCTGTTGGCAGGCGCCGCGGCGCGCCGCGGTTGACGAATCGGCGGCAGCGCACAATAATCGACGCCGGTGAAGCTGATTGCCACCGTGACCCGATTGTAGAGCATAGCGGCAGCGCATGGACCACAAAGCAGTAAACATCGAAAACCTCTGGCGGCGGGGCAGCGAGCGCCTGATTGCCGATAGCAGCCTGCGCGATGCGCTAGACGACGCCCAGGCGCAGCAGCTACTTGATTGGGCCTTGGGGCGGCTGCGCGCCAGTCTGGAAACAACCCGTGAACTCTCCGCAGATGAAGCGGAGCGCGTGCTGGAGCAGACGGTGGGCGACATCCGCGCTGCCATGCGCCGGCTCAACCAGCTCCTCGACAGCAGCGCGCGCGGCGAGGCCGAGACATATGTCGCGGTGCTGCAATTCGTGGAGGCCCTGCACCGCCTGGGCGCGCCACCACAGTCGCAGGCGGCACTGCTGGCGCTGGAGGAGCTGGCTGCGCAGCCACAAGCGGCCGCGTCCGGAGCCGTTTTTCCACAGCTGATGCGGCTGCTGCGGCAGGACGAAGAAGCATAGTGTCGCCACGCCTGCGCCGCGGCCTCTTGCTGCCGGCGATGCTCATTCTGCTGGCCCTTAGTTGCACCGTCTCGGTGGACTTAAACCCGGGGCGCCGCGAGCGCGTGGTGCAGACGGAAGGCCCCTGGTACGACATCTATTTCACGGACCCCCACTGCCCGCCGCAAGAAGAGCGCCGCGACGGCATCGACTTCATCATCGCCGATGACCTGCTACAGGCGCAGGAAAGCGCCGATATCGCCGCCTACCAGCTTGATGCAGAGCCCATCGTCAATGCCCTGATCCAGCTCCGCGCCGAGGGCGTCGCCGTTCGCGTGGTGACGGACAGCGATTATGAAGACCTAAGCTCGATTCGTCGCCTGCGGCGCAACGGCATCAGCGTGATCACCGACCGCCGCTCGGGCCTGATGCACAACAAGTTCATCATAATCGACGAGCGCGTGGTGTGGACCGGCTCGCTCAATTACACTAGCAACGGCGCTTACTGCAACAATAACAACGCCGTGCGCTTCGATGTGCCCGAAATTGCGGCAAATTATCGCTCGGAAATGGACGAAATGGTCATTGACCGCCAGTTTGGCCCCACATCGCCCGTGCAGCCTGACGCCGAGCGCGTCGTAGTCAATGGCGTGCTGGTAGAAACCCATTTCGGTCCCGAAATAGATGTGCCGCCGATTATCACCGAACATATCGGCCGGGCGCGCGAGCGCATCCATTTCATGGCCTTCGCCTTCACCGACGAGCGCATTGGCTCGGCCATGTTCGACCGCGCCCTGGAAGGTGTACAGGTGCGCGGCGTATTCGAAACCGTCGGCTCGCTAACAGAGTTCAGCAACTTTGGCCGGATGCGCGACGCGCGTCTGCCTGATCTGCAGGTGCGCCAGGACGGCAACCCCCGCCTCATGCACCACAAGGTGATCATCATCGACAGCGCCATTGTCATCTTCGGCTCCTTCAACTTCAGCCGAAACGCCAACGAAATCAACGACGAGAACATCGTCATTGTGCACGATGCCCAGTTCGCTTCTTACTTTGAAGAAGAGTTCGAGTGGGTGTGGGCTGAAGCGCGGTGATGGCCGGCGCGGGCCGTCTGAACAGTTTGTTAGCAAGCGGCGGGTGACGCTTCCCGCGTTAAAGACGACTGTTATAATCGCTCGGCGCCGCAGACGGGCCTGGCCCGACACCAAGCGCGTATAAAGGAATGATTTAGCCAATGCAGCAACGCCCCACCATCGACAACCCGCTGACTTTGCCGCAAGACGCCGCCTTCGCTCGCGGCGTGCGCTGGTTCCTGGTGCCGCCGCTCACGGCCCTTGCCCTGCTCTTGCTGGCTGCGGCCTTCCTGATTGTGAGCTACGAGTCGCAGCACCAGGGCCTCATTTACACCGGCGTGCGCGTGGGCGGCGTGGATCTGAGCAAGATGTCACAGGCCGAAGCGACCGAGGCGCTGGCGCAGATGTTCACCGGCGCAACCGGGCGCACAATTACCCTGTCCGACCCCCAAAGCGGCGAGCAGTGGCAGTTTGCGCCGGAGGACCTGGGCATAAGCTATGACATCCAGCGCACGGTCGACGGCGCCTATGAGGTGGGTCGTAGCGGTGGGCCCCTGCGCACCCTGCGCGAGCGCTTCGACACCTGGTACTTCGGCCATGACATTGCGCCGGTGATCGTCTTCGACGAGGGCCGGCTGGAGCAGGCGCTGCAAGAGGTTGCCGCCACTACCAACCGCCCGGCGCGCGATGCCGGCCTAACGCGCGTTTCTGGCCGTTTTGAATATACGCCCGGCCAGGTTGGGCGCCACTTAGATGTGTCCGAGCTGAAGGAGCGCCTGCTGCGCCCCGTGCTGGACTTGCGCAGCGCGCAGGTAGAGCTGCTGCTGCACGAGCAGCGGCCCAACGTGCTGGACGACCTGCCGGTGGCCGAGCGTGTGCAGGCCATTCTTGGCAGCCCCATGGCCTTCTACTTCCCCGAGCCGCTCGCCGACCTCGATCTCGATCGTGCTGAAATACCCGTAGAAATGTTATCGGAGTGGCTGCGCGTGCAGATGGTCGAGGAAAACGGCCGGGCGCGCTACGATGTCTTTGTTGACGAAAATGCCGTCCGCAACTGGTTAAGCGAGATCGAAGCACGCGTGTTCCGCCAGCCGGAGAATGCGCGCTTTTATTTTGACGACGATACGCGCGAGCTGGTGCTTGTGGAGCCCCATGTGAACGGCCGCTCCTTAAATGCGGAAGCCACGTTGCAAACCTTCATGCAGCAGGTCGGCACGCCCAACCGCTCGGTGCCCTTTGTGGTGGACGAGATTGTGCCCACCGTACATTCCAATGCCACGGCGCAGCAGTTGGGCATCACCGAGCTTATCTCCGAGAGTACCACCTGGTTTTATGGCTCCACGCCAGAACGCAAGCATAACATTGCGCGCTCGGCGGCGCAGTTCTTTGGCATTGTGGTGGCCCCTGGCGAAGAGTTTTCCTTCAATAAGTACCTTGGCGATGTCTCCGAAGACGCCGGATTTACCACAGGCCTGGTAATCATCGGCGGGCGTACCGTCGAAGGCGTGGGCGGCGGCGTCTGCCAGGTAAGCACCACGCTTTATCAGGCTGCCTTTTGGGCCGGTTTCCCCATCACCGAGCGCCTGGAGCATGGCTACCGCGTGCACTACTACGATGATGGCGAAGGCCCAGGCATGGACGCCACCGTCTTTTCGCCGCTCGTCGACGTCAAGTTTGTGAACAACACAGATCACTACCTGCTCATCGAAAACTATTACGATGAGAACTGGCAGTCGCTGACCTTCAAGTTCTACAGCACAGGCGTGGGCCGCCGCGTTGAAAAGGACGGACCTGTCTTTGAGAACGAGACCCCGGCGCGGCCTGATATATGGGAGTATAACGAGGAGCTGGAGCCCGGCGAGATCGTACAGGTCGATTGGGCCGTGGAAGGGGCGCGCGTCACCGTCAACCGCCGCGTTTACGATGGCAACGATCTGCTGATGTACGGCGATGAGGCCTTTGTCAGCAACTACATCCCCTGGTCTAACATTTACCAATATGGTCCCGGCGTCGATCCCAACAACATCGATCCCGACGAGCTTCAAGAAATTCTTTCCCAAAATTCCTGACCGCAACGCCCTCGCGGCAGCTCGTTCGTGACCTTTGGCCCAGATGCGCAACTTATAAGTTGATGGTGCTGCGCCAGGTATCCGATGCGAGATGCGTTGGCCCGCGGTATAATGCACGTCTGAGTTGGTAGCCAAAAAAGCGGAGACATCACTCGGCGTGCAAGAAGAACTGACCTTGTTAGCCAGGGCGCGGGCGCTGGACGACGAGGCGCTGGCGGAAATCCATGAGCGCTATTACGAGCCGATTTTTCGTTATATCGTGTTTCGTGTTAGCAACCAGCAGGTCGCTGAAGACCTCACCAGCGAGGTGTTTGTTCGCTTGTTAAGCGCGCTGCGTGATCACACGGCGCCGCAAAACACGCTGCGCGGCTGGCTGTATGGGGTCGCCTTTCGGGTGGTGAACGACTTCCATCGCAAGCAGTACCGCCGCAAAGAAGTGCAGCTCAGCGATGGCCTGGTGGGCAACGCCCACAACCCAATAGACACCGTCGCCCGGCGTCTCGATTGGAACGAAGTGGAGGCCGCAATGGCCGGCCTGACCGAGTCGCAGCGCGAGGTCATTGCCCTGCGCTTCGGCTATGAGATGCCCATACGCGATGTGGCCGAGCTAATAGGCAAGACAGAAGGCGCGGTGAAGCAACTACAGGCGCGAGCCATCGCCACGTTGGCGCGCGCGTTGAAGGAAAAGCTGTAATGGACGAGGTGCGCGAAGACCTCATCATTCAAGCGTTAGAGAAAATGGAGCAGGGCCAGCCGGTCGCTGCTATCCTGCAGCGCTACCCGCAATCGGCGGAAGCGCTGTACCCGATCTTAGAAGCCGCGACCCTGCTGGATGCTCAGAGGCCTGCGCCTACAGAAGCCGCGCGCCAGGCTTCGCGCCGCCAGATGTTGGCCGCGGCGCAGCAGCTTCGCCAGCCGCGCAGCCGGCCGGCGCCGCGCCGGCTGCGCATCGTTTTCGCCGCCGTCTCCCTGGCGCTGTTGCTTTTCCTTGTTGCCGTGGTCGCCGGGCCTGCGGCCGCAGATGCCATCCCCGGCGACTTGCTTTACCCCCTGAAGCGCGGCGTTGAGCGCGTGGAGCTGCTGCTGGCGCCCGCCACGCAGCGCGATGCCCTACTGGAGCAGATTGAGCACGAACGCAACCGCGAGGTGTACACCATGCTGGAGGTAGGGCGCGATGGCCGCGCCGGCTACGTGGGCACGCTCACGGCCATGGACGGCCCCGTCTGGGAAATCGGCCGCATCACGGCGCGCATCACCGACGATACGGTGATCCACGGCGTGCCAGAGCTGGGCGCCCGCGTAGAAGCGCACTGCCTGGTGCGCGACCGGCAGGTAGTCGTCGAATCCCTGTTGGTGCTGGCGCCTGCCAGCAGCGCGCCGTGAGCGCGACGTGAAACCCCCTTGACACAATAGAACATTTGTCTTAATATTTCCATAGAACAGTAGTTCTATCCTCCTTCCCCCGGCTGGGACTACCGCATAAGATCCGGTAGTCCCAACCACTCTTCATATGACCGCTCGCTGCCAAGGGAATGAGATTGCGCGCCCGTGGGGGACAGAGAGCCGGCGGCGCGACTTTAATGGACACCTTCATTTGAATGAACGCAGGAGAGAGGCGATGCGCATGCAGCATCTATTCCCGCAGGATCATAGTGCTCCGGAGCGCCTGTCGCTCCGTGTCGCCGAGAAAGCAGATCATCCCTTAGCCCTGTTCGCCCGCCAGGCGCCCGTTGGCGTGCTGCTCATCGTCGCTTTGCTGGCCTTCGAGGTCTTCAACTTCGACACGACGCGCTTCGCCTTGCTGAACCTGATGGGCGATATTAACTTTGCGGGGCTGCGCTGGGCGTCGATCCTGGCCCTGGCCTTCTGCGCCATCGACTTTGCCGGGCTGGCGCACCTGTTTGCGCCCTCGCGCAAGGCGGCCATCAGCGGCGAGACCTGGTATTTAATGGGCGCATGGATCTTGGGCGCCACGATGAACGCCGTCATGACCTGGTGGGCCGTGGGCTTGGCGCTGCTGAGCCATGATCTGGGTAACGAGCTGCTAAGCCGCGAGCAACTGCTGGACATCGTGCCCACCTTTGTCGCCGTTCTGGTCTGGGTAACGCGCATCCTCTTCATCGGCGCCTTCTCCGTAGCCGGCACACACTTCTTCGAGCATATCGAGGTAAAAGAAGACGACGGCGCGCTGCCCTATGCGCCGGTCGAGCTATACGACCACTACGAGCTACAAGAGCAGCCGCTGCGTGAGACCGGACGGCCGGGGCCCTCATATGCCGGCAGCGCGGCGCAGCCGATCGCCCGCGGGCCACGCCCCACGTCGGCCATGCTGCACGCGCGCACGCGCCACGGGCGCTAGCGAGAGAAGAGAGACGCGACAGGCTTCCAGACCCGACAGGCTTGTAGACCCGACAGGTTTTTGCAGCCTGTCGGGTCTTTTCTTTGCCCGTTTGCTATGGTCGCAGCATTATGCTAAGATTTTTGGGTATATATTAAGCTGTCATTATTGGCGTTCGGCCCGTTCTCATTCTTCAATTCTCAATGCCGGAAAACAGCTATTGGAGCCATAGAAGCGACCAGAGTACCTGGTCTCTGATCTGCGCTCAGAGGTTGCATAGGCGTCACAGCCATTTCACGTGACGTGGAGCCGGCTTCATTATCCCCAGGTAAAGAACGAGTCACGGGCAAAGCGGAAGCAAAAGTAAGCCGTGGCAACCGCCCCGATCGTCGCCTGTGGTGAAATGAAATGCGACTGAGCGTAGATTTCTTTTTCCGGCTGCTGGGCGCTGTTCTTTTCGCCGTCTTGTTTGCCCTCCTGGGCCGCTGGGTAGCCGACCTCATCGACGTTGAGCCCGGTTTCTATGTCGTCTTGCTGGGGCTGTTTGGCGTGCTTTTCGGCCTCATTCTCACGCCATACGTCACGACGCGCCCGATCCGCCAGATTCGACGCCAGCTAGTGGGCATGCCGCCAGAGCGGCTGGGGGCCATTGTGCTCGGTATCTTTATGGGCCTCATCGCCGCGGCGCTCTTTTCCTTTCCCTTATCTTTTCTGCCGCCGCCCTTTCAGCAGATCGCGCCGCTCGCTGCCGCCATCGTCTTCTGTTATTTGAGTGTGGTCATTCTTACCTTGCGCCAGCAAGACCTGCGCAGCTTCCTGGGTTCGATGCGGCCCCTGTTTGGCGGGGCAGGGCAGGCGGCCGACGACGATGGATCGGCCGATTACATTCTGCTCGATACCAGCGTCATCATCGACGGCCGTATTACCGACATCAGTAAGACGGGCTTCTTGCGCGCAACGCTCCTGGTGCCCAACTTCGTGCTCACCGAGCTGCAGCATATCGCCGACAGCGCCGATACGCTGCGCCGCAACCGCGGCCGCCGGGGCCTGGAAGTGTTGGGTATCTTGCAGCAAGAGATTCCCATTCCCCTCAAGTTCACCGACATGGACGTGAGCGATGTGCGCGATGTGGACAGCAAGCTGGTGGCCCTGGCGCGCGACCTGGCGTGCCCCATCATGACCAACGATTACAACCTGAATCGCGTCGCCGAGCTGCAGGGCGTGTCTGTGCTGAACATCAACGATCTGGCCAATGCTGTCAAGGCTGCCTTCCTTCCCGGTGAAGAGCTGTCGGTGAAGATCATTCAAGCGGGCAAAGAGTATGGGCAGGGGGTGGGCTACCTGGAAGATGGCACCATGATTGTGGTCGAGGATGGCGAAAAGCATCTTGATCGCACCGTGCGCGCCGTTGTCACCAAAGTGTTGCAGACCACGGCCGGGCGCATGATCTTCGCTCGCATGCCCTAGCGGGGCACAGCGGTGCGCCTGATGCCTGGCAGCGCCGCTTTGTCTGCCACCCTGGTTGCAGTAAAATGAAGCCGCGCCATTTTACCAACTCCTTTGAGGTCTGAGATGACACTGAAGATATACAACGTATTGGCTCGTGAGAAACAGCAGTTCGAGCCCCTCTATGAGGACAGAGTCAATATGTATGTCTGCGGACCCACGGTCTACGACTATTCCCACATCGGCCACGCCAAGACTTACATTAGTTTCGACGTGGTCGTGCGCACGCTGCGCTACCTGGGCTATGACGTGCTCTATGTGCAGAATATTACCGACGTGGGCCACCTGCGCGACGACGGCGAGGACCGCGTTTTGCGCAAAGCGCGACAGACCTCCAGCCTGCCTATGCAGATCGTCGAAACGTATACGCGCCTCTACTTCGAAAACATGGACGCGCTCAACGTCGTGCGTCCCGACATCAGCCCACGCGCCAGCGCCCATGTACCTGAGCAAATCGAGATGATCGAGACGCTGCTGCAAAAAGGGCATGCCTATGTGGCCAACGGCTCAGTCTATTTCGACGTCTCTTCCTTCCCCGAATACGGCAAACTGAGCGGGCGCGTGCTGGAGGACCAAGAAGAAGGCGCGCGCGTGGCCGTGCTGGAAGAAAAGCGCCATCCGGCCGACTTTGCCCTATGGAAGCGCGCCGACCCTGAGCATATTTTGCGCTGGAACAGCCCCTGGGGCGTAGGGTTCCCCGGCTGGCACATCGAGTGCTCGGCCATGGCCCGCAAATATCTGGGCGAAACCTTCGATATACACGGCGGCGGCATCGACAACATCTTCCCGCACAACGAATGCGAAATTGCGCAGAGCGAGGCCGCGCACGAAGCGCCATTCGCCCGCACCTGGATGCTGACCGGCACGCTGACGCTCGACGGCGTTAAGATGAGCAAGTCGTTGGGCAACACGCTCACCCTGGAAGACGCGCTGCAGCGCTGGCGCCCGCAGGCCATTCGCACCTTTGTCTTATCCAGCCACTACCGCAGCCCCATCGACTTCTCAGAAGAAGCGGTGCATGCGGCCGACAGAGGCTGGCAGCGCCTGTGGAGCGCCGTACAGCTGGTGCGCGCCCAGCTAGCCACGGCGCCCGGCGGCGAGGCGGCCGAGGGCATGCTGCGCCTGCTCGAAGACACGCGCGCCAGTTTTGACGAAAAGATGTGCGACGACTTCAATGCGCCCGCCGCCCTGGGCGTGCTGCACGACCTGACGCGTGAAGTGAATACCGTGCTCAACCTGGCCGAGCCGCAGACCAAAGGCACGCTGCAAGCCATCGACGCTCTCTACCGCAGGCTGGGCGGCGATGTGCTGGGCATCATCCCCCAGGATGATCAGAGCAGCGCCAGCGCCGAGCGCGAGGAAGGCCTGGTGCGCTTGCTGGTGGAGCTAAGAAACGAGGCGCGCGCCGCCCGTGATTGGGCCAGAGCCGACCAGATCCGTGATCGTCTCCATGAGCTTGGCGTCGTCCTCGAAGACCGCGCCGGCGAGACGACGTGGAAGACAACGAGCTAGGCCTTGGAGCGCCTCTATCGCCGTAATACGGTACGCGAGGCCATCCGCGCCGGCCGCCGCCAGATGACGCGGCTCTGGCTGCAGCAGGGCAGCCAGGATGAGCAGCTCCAGGCGTTACATGAAGAGGCGGCAGCGCGCCGCATCCCCATCGTCAGCGCCAGCAAAGAAGAGCTGGGCAATCTGGCCCAGGATGGCAGCCACCAGGGCGTAGTGCTGGAGGTGGGGCCCTACCCCTATAGCAGCGTCGAGGCCATTTTAGAGCATGCCTCCAGGCGCGAAGAACACCCCTTCTTGCTGCTGCTCGACCTGCTGCACGGTCCGCAAAACATCGGCAGCCTGCTGCGAACCGCGGAGATTTGCGGCGTGCATGGCGTCATCATCCAGGACCGCCGCGCCCCGGACATCACGCCCGCCGTGGTCATTTACTCCGCCGGCGCGGCCGAACACCTACACATCGCGCAGGTTACCAACCTTGCGCAAACCATGCGCCGGCTAAAAGAAGACGATATTTGGCTGGTGGGCCTCGACCCGGCCAAAGATTCGCAGCCGTTGTCGCGCGTCAATCTCAATATGGCCATTGGCCTGGTGGTGGGCCACGAAGGGCAGGGCATGCGCCGCCTGGTGCGCGAAACGTGCGACATCCTGCTGCGATTGCCGATGCGCGGCAACGTGGAGTCTCTGAACGCCGCCATCGCCGCTTCGATCGTCCTCTACCAGGCGTGGCAGGCCCGCAGTTTCGAGGGAGCCAGGCCGTTCTAACTGAGGCTGCGCCGGCTGATTCGCCGCCCTAAGGGATACAAAGCACCTGCGCCACGTTGATGCGGAAATTGGCGTCGAGGCCATTGGCCGCGCTGATGGCCTGCGTCGTGGTGTTAAAGCGGCGCGAAAGGCTGAAAACAGTATCTCCCGGCCGCACCACATATGTCTGGGCGCCAGAGCAGTAAGCCACGTTGGCTACTGGCAGGCGCAGGGTTGTTCCCGGCGCCAGGTTTTCAGCTGATATACCGTGAACGGCCATAAGCTCAATGGAAGTGCCCTGCCTATCGGCGATGCTGTACAGCGTATCTCCCGGCTGCACCACGTAATCAATGAAGACCACGGCATCGGTGCCCGTGGCGATAGGCGGCGTTGTGGGCTGGATGATGGTCTGCTCGATTACCACGTCCGTTGCCGTTGGCTCAGGGGTCGGCGGCTCCTCGACCACGATGGGATCCGTCGCCGGCGGCGGCACTAGGCTCACACTGCGCTCCGGCACGGTTTGTAGATAGACCGTGGTATTGTCTACGATCACCGGAAAGCCCGGCGGCACTGTCTCGCCCGCCGGATCGCCCGGCGCTTGTTGCAGGGGATCGTCGCTCGCCTGCTCGCCGCCGCGCGACAGGTAATTGATGAACAGAAACCCAGCTATCGCCAGAATGACAGCGACGGCGGCGACAAAGAATATCATTCGTTGCTGCATGAGCGGACCCTTTATCCTGTAAAAGGCAATGACAAAGCGTGATGATGGACCACGAACTCAGTTTTTATTATACATAACTTTGATTATACTCACGATAGGAGAGATCGACTGCGATTGAAGCCCGATAGCGCACCTGAAGGAGAGCACGATGATATTTCTACGCGACAGGCTGGAAGAAATCGAGACGAATCGCTTGGCGCCGTATGCGCTGAAGAGCGTAGAGAGCAGAGGGCGCGCCTATGAAGAACCTGAATCGAAAACCAGAACGGCCTTTCAGCGCGACCGCGATCGCATCATCCATACCACCGCCTTCCGCCGCCTGGAGTACAAGACGCAGGTCTTCGTCTTCTACGAAGGCGACCATTATCGCACGCGGCTGACGCACACGCTGGAAGTGGCCCAGCTTGGCCGTTCCCTGGCGCGCGGCCTGGGCGCCAATGAAGATCTTGCCGAGGCCATTTGCCTGGCCCACGATCTGGGGCACCCGCCTTTCGGGCACGCTGGCGAGCACGCCCTGAACGCCGTGATGCAGGGCCATGGCGGCTTCAACCACAATACGCAAAGCTACCGCGTGGTGACCGACTTAGAGCACCGCTACCAGGCGTATCGCGGGCTGAACCTCACCTATGAAACGCGTGAGGGGATGATCAAGCACGAAACGGAGTACGATAAGAGCGACGCCACAGGCTATGAACCGCAAAAACGGGCTTCCGTCGAGGCGCAGATTGCCAATCTGGCCGACGAGATGGCCTATAACGCGCACGACCTGGAAGACGGGTTGCGCGCCCAGCTCTTTACGCCGCAGGATCTGGGGGTGCTGGAGATCTGGCGCGACTGCAAGGAAAATATCGGCTGGAATGGCCGGCCCTTTAGCGACCTGGTGCGCCGAGAAATCATTCGCGAGCTGATTGGCGCTTTTGTGACAGACGTGGTGCTCACCACCTCACAAACGTTGGAGGAAAACAACCTCGATTCGCCGGAAAAGGTGCAGCTCTTCGAGCGCAACGTAGTGGGCTATTCGCCCGCCATGCAGCGCAAAGTGCGCGAGCTGAAGGATTTTCTTTTCCAGAATATGTACCGCCATCATCGCCTGGTGCGCATGCAGGTGAAGGCCGAACGATTTGTGTCGCAGTTGTTTCAGGCTTATGTCGCCGAGCCGATGATGCTCCCCGAAAAGACCCAGAAACGCATGGCCACGCTCTCCACCGAACGCGTCGTCTGCGATTATATTGCCGGCATGACCGACCGCTTTGCCATCGAAGAATGGGAGAAGCTGTTCGACCCCTACCGCAAGGCCTGATAAAAAGGGCCCGCAAAGGCTCGTAACAGAGCAATTTTGAAACTCAACTCGCGTCCATTTTCTTGCGATGGGCGGCAATAAAGGCCAGCGCCTTATTCTGCTTAAGCTTCTGCAAGGTCATCAGGCCCAGAGAAATAGCCATCGCATAGCTGATGATGTGTATGCGGCCATCCATCAGCGCATAGCCCAGCTCTTGCCTTGTCACCCAGCGAATGGCCGAGGACTCCAGATCGTTGGAGAGCGGCGCTGCAACCTGGCTGACATTCAGCGCCAGGAAGAAGTGCCCCACGCCCACATGGCGGTGCGCCTCGGTAACGAAGCTGCCCAGGTAACGCCAGTCTTCAGACTGGTAACCGGTCCCTTGCAGCAGCTCTCTTTGCGCCGCCGAAAGCGGGTCGTCGCCCGGCAGCAGGTAGCCGCCCACTACCTGCCAGGTTGTGCGGCGCGCGCCATGTTTATAACCCTCTAAAATGAGAGCCTGCTCGGAGCTGTCGAATACGACAATATTGACGTAATCGTGAGCATTCACGATTGGCCAGTCGTTGATCACCCGCCCATCTGGCAAGCCAATCGTCTCGATGGCCACCGCCACGTGGGGGTGTTCGATGACCAGTTCCCTCTCCAGGACTTCCCACTTCTCCCCCGACATAGTTTCTCTTCTTATTTCGTCCAACTGCGTCTTCAATGTACTCTCGATGGTGAGATGGTCTTTCATCATTATCTAAGGCCATGTTTACATTCTGCCTTTCATTAATCTTACAGCGCCTTGTTTGGCGCTGGGCTGTCGGTTAAACTCCCCCCTGTGCAATCCCGAACCCCCCAACGCCTGCGCGTACAGCTTGCTGCGATCGTCTTTGGCCGCCTGGCAATCAACACCTCCATCCGTATGGCCTATCCCTTCTTGCCGGCCATCGCGCGCGGCCTGGGCGTTCCGCTTACGTCTGTGGCCCAACTGGTTGCCCTGCGCTCATTTGCCGGCTTCTTAAGCCCGCTCTTCAGTCCCTTATCGGAACGCTTTGGCCGCCGCCTGCTGCTGGCGCTGTCGATGGTGGGCTTTGGCCTGGGTTGTCTCATCGTATTTCTGTGGCCCTCGTACTGGTTCCTGGGCGTCACGCTGGTGCTCACGGGCCTGGCCAAGGTCGTCTATGATCCCACGATGCAATCTTATCTGGGCGACGTGGTGCCCTACGAGAAGCGCGGCATGGCCATTGCCGTGACCGAATTTTCGTGGGCCGGCGCGCTGTTGGTGGGCGCGCCGCTGGTGGGCTTGGCGATCGAGCGCCAGGGCTGGCATGCGCCCTTCTTCTGGCTGGCCGTTTTTGGCTTCGGCGCGGCGCTTGTGCTGTGGCGCTTGCTGCCGGCGGCCCACGTGCACGCCACCCGCGCCGCCAATTTGCGCTCGGTACTGCGCGTGATGCGCAGCCACCCCGTGATCTGGGCCGTGGCCCTATACGTGCTGCTGGCCATGATCGCCCAGGAGCTGCTGCTAATTGTCTACGGCGACTGGATGGAGCAAAGCTACGGCCTGGCCCTCACAAACCTGGGCCTGGCCAGCGCCGTCATTGGCGGCTCGGAGGTGCTGGGCGAGCTGACGGCCGGATGGTCGGTAGATCGCTTCGGCAAGCGCCGCGTGGTGATCACCCTGGGCCTGGCGCTGTCGCTGGTCTACTTCTTATTGCCCTATGCCAGTGTCAGCCTGGCTTTGGCCCTGCTGATGCTGTTTCTGTTCTTTTATCTGTTCGAGGCTTCTTTCGTCGGCAGCATGCCGCTGCTCACGGAAGTAGTACCCACGGCGCGCAGCGTGGCCCTGTCGGTGGCCGTCGCCGCGGCGGGCCTGGGCCGCATGATTGGCGCGCTGCTGGGGCCTGAAGTGTGGCAGCGCTTTGGCCTGAGCGGCAACACCACGGTCGGCGCGATCCTCACGCTGCTGGCCATTCTGGTGCTGGCGCGCTGGGTACGCGAGCCGAAGCCCGGCGAGACGCTGGCCGCGGCCCGGCCCTGACGCCGCGGCGCCGGGCCAGCCTACCGCGCCTTGCGGCGCAACACAAAGGAGGCCGTTTTGCCAACAGTCGATCTTCTCATCCATTCCGCGTCGCAGCTATGCGTGACGCCCGGCCCCGGGCCGCAGCGCGGCGCAGAGCTGGGCACGCTGGGCCTCATCGAAGACGGAGCCATTGCTGTGCAAGACGGGCTGATCGTCGACGTGGGCCCTTCGTCGGACCTGGAAGCGCGTTACCAGGCGGAAGTGAGCCTCGATGCAGCGGGCCACTGCGTGCTGCCCGGCTTTATCGATCCGCACACGCATATACCGTGGGCCGGTGACCGCGCCGACGAGTTCGAAAAGCGGCTGCAGGGCGCCACGTACATGGAGATTATGGCCGCCGGCGGCGGCATCATGTCCACAGTGCGCGCCACACGTCAGGCAACAGTCGAGCAGCTCGTGCAGGAGAACCTGCCGCGCCTGCGGCGCATGTTGGCCCATGGCGCCACCAGCGTCGAGGTTAAGAGCGGCTATGGCCTGCAGACGGAGCACGAGCTGAAGCAGCTAGAGACCATGCGCCTGCTGAATGAGCAGCAGCCAGTGGAGCTAAGCTACACCTTTATGCCCGCGCACGCCGTTCCGGCCGAAATGCAGGGCCGTACCGATGAATATGTGCAGCTTGTGGTGCAGGAGATGCTGCCGGCGGGCGCAGCGTGGATGGAGAAGCACGGCGTGTCACTCTTCTGCGACGTCTTTTGCGAAGAAGGCGTGTTCGACTTGCAGCAAAGCCGCCGCATTTTGCAGCGGGCGCAGCAGCTCGGTTATGGTCTCAAAGTGCACGCCGACGAGTTTGTGGGCCTGGGCGGCACGGGCCTGGCCGTAGAGCTAGGCGCGGTCTCGGCCGATCACCTGGTGCGCACGCCGCCGGCCGATATCGTCGCCTTGGGGCGCGGCGCGACCATCGCCGTGGGCTTGCCGGGAACGCCTTTCGGGCTGGGGCACCACGAATACACGCCGGCGGGCCAGATCCTGGAGGCCGGCGGCGCGCTGGCCCTGGCCACCGACTGCAATCCGGGCACCTGCTGGTGCGAATCGATGCAGATGGTGATTGCCCTGGCCTGCCGCTATATGGGCCTGTCGCAGGCGCAAGCCGTGGTCGCGGCTACGCTGAACGCCGCGCACGCCATCGGCCGTGGCGAGCAGGTGGGCAGCCTGGAAGTGGGCAAACAGGCGGATATTATCGTGCTCACCGAAAGCGACTACCGCATGCTGGGTTACCGTTTTGGTGTTAACCTGGTGCAGGCCGTCTTCAAAAAAGGCCAACTGGTTGCCGGCCACGCGGGCTAGCGTGCACGGTGACCGTGGGCCGTAGAAGGAGCATGTCATGAACTTATTGAGCGGCGCCATTTCTGGCGAGATGGTTACACTGGTGGTGCTGGCGGTTATCTTATTGGGCGCGCTGGCCTTGCTGCGCGTGGCCTTTAAGCTCACGGCGACGGTGATGAGGCTGGGCTGCGCCATCGTCTTTTTACTGGTCGCCGCCGCGGCCGTGTTCCTCTTTGTCCGTTAGACCACGACCAGGGCTCTATTGCGCGGGTAAGGGGCAAGGGTATAATTTGATCTCACATTATGTCTGATCGCGCCAGGGCCAGGAGGGTGAAACAGGCCCGTGCCCGCACCTCGCGCGGCATGGGTTTCTGACGCTCGCATCTGTGCAGGAAGACGCTTTGCTTATGCCACGTCGCTTTTTGACAACTGCCCTTCTGCTATCCTTGCTTTTGTTTGCCGGCGCTTGCCGTGATGCTGCGCCGGCGCCGGGCGCGACGCAGCAAGCGGGCGCCGATAACGGCGCAGCCACACCGCTGCCGCCCCCCGAAGTGGGGCCGCCGCCCACGGTGACGGCCATTCCCCCAACCCCCACGCCAGAAGAGCCGCTGGCGGCCACGGTTAACGGCGAGCGCATTACCCTGGCGGCCTACGAAGAGGCCCTGGCCCGTCACCAACAGGGCCAGAGCCTGATCCTGCAAGATGAAAGCACGCCGTCGAACCAGGAGGCCCTGGTGCTGGACATGCTCATCGAGCGCGCGTTAATCGAGCAGGCGGCGGCGCAAAACGGCATTGCCCTGACGCCGCAGATGGTCGACGAGCAGATGGCCGAGCTGCGGCAGGCGGCCGTCGAGAACAATGGCGAAGGCAGCTTTGAAAGCTGGCTGCAAGCCAACCAGTGGAGCGAAGACGCCTTTCGTGAGGCCCTGGCCTATGAGATGTTAACCGAGCGCGTGGCTGCCGCAGTCACCGCCGATGTGCCGCTCACTGCGCCGCAAGTACGGGCGCGTTATCTGCAGGTAGACGACGCCGCGCTGGCCCAATCGCTCTTAGAGCAGGTACAAGCCGGCGGCGACTTTGCCGCCCTGGCCCGCGAGCATTCGCTGGATAGCGCCACGGCGGCCGATGGCGGCGACCTGGGCTATTTCGCCGAGGGCACACTATTGATTCCAGAGCTGGAAGAAGCCGCCTTTGCCCTGCAGCCGGGCGAAGTGAGCGAGGTGATCACGGCCACCATCGCCGACGGCAGCCAGACAGTCTATTATCTCGTGCAGGTTGTCGAAGCCGACGCCGAGCGCCCGCTGGGGCCGGACCGTCGCGCGGCGCTGCTGCAAGAGCGCTTTGAGAGCTGGCTGGCAGAACAATGGTCGCAGGCCATTATCGAACGATTTATCGAGACCGGCGCATAACCAATTGGAGAGTGACCAATGGCCACAAGACGGAGAAGAGGAGGCTGCGGCGCACTGTTATTGAACCTGGCGTCGTTGTTCATTGTTGTCATGATACTCCTGATTGTTGCCGGGGTTGTCGTGGCCATTGCCGCGCCGCAAATGGTTGCGCCGGTCACCAACCTGTTGGGCCTCACGGAGGCGACGCCCGATGCCCAGGAGCTGGCCACGCCCACGCTTGCGGCCCTGGCCCAGGCGCCGGTGGCCACGCCCACCGCGCCGCAACAGCTCGACGCCACGTGGACGCCGCCGGCCCCGCAATCGACGGCGCCGCCCACGGCTACTAACACGCGGCGGCCCACGGCCATCCCCTCCATTACGGTGACTTTCCCACCGCCGACCAATACGCCCACGATTACGCCGTCGCCCACGGCCACCGACACGCCCGGCCCGCCGCCCACCGTCACAGTAACCCGCGCGCCGTACCCTTTCACCAAATCGGACACCAGCCCCATGTACCTGCAAAACTTTGCCAACAATGCCGGCTGTGAATGGATGGGCATCGCCGGCGAGGTGCTGGACATCGTGGGCAACCCCGTTGGCGCGGGCCAATACCGCGTGCACGTCTGGGGCAGCGGCATTGACGAACGGGTGCCCGTTGGCGGCGCGCCGGCCTATGGCCCATCTGGTTATGAGCAGTTTTTGTTTAATGCCCCCGTGATTCGCGATTACAACGTCCAGTTGGAAACCAACAGCGGCAGCGCGGTGTCACAGGTCTACTCGCTGCAATCGCGCGCGAGCTGTAACCAGAACCTGGTCATCTTTCACTTCGTACAGAACCACTAAAGCGCGGCGGCCGGCGCGTGCGCGTTGGTGATTGCCGCGCTGCCTGCTGCCCCGCGCCAAACGGTTGGCCATGCCCACGCTATTCCTGGTCGGAACGCCCATCGGCAATCTGGAAGACATCACCTTGCGCGCTTTGCGCATCCTGCGCGAGGTCAGCCTGATTGCTGCCGAAGACACGCGCACCACGGGGCGGCTGCTCACGCATTACGAGATAGACACGCCGATGGTGAGCTATCACGATTTCAGCGAAGAAGGGCGGCTGCAAGAGCTGCTGCAAAGGCTGGGCAACCATGATGTAGCTCTGGTGTCCGACGCCGGCATGCCGGGCCTCTCCGACCCCGGCTACCGCCTGGTCCAGGCTGCGCTGCAGGCGGGCATCCCCGTAAGCCCCATCCCCGGCCCGTCGGCGGCCGTGGCGGCGCTGGTGAGCAGCGGCCTGCCCAGCGATAGCTTCCTCTTCCTGGGTTTTTTGCCGCGCCAGCAGCAGGCGCGGCGCGCTGCGCTCAGCGCGGCAGCGCGCCAGCCGGCCACGCTGGTGCTGTACGAAGCGCCGCACCGTTTGCTGGCTTTGCTGCAAGATGTGCTGGAGGTGCTGGGTGACCGCCAGATTGCCGTGGCCCGTGAGCTGACCAAGTTATTTGAGGAGATCTGGCGCGGCGCAGTGCAGGGCGCCCAGGCCCACTTTGCACAAAACGAAGTCCGTGGCGAAATTACGGTGGTCATCGCCGGGGCCCCGGCGCAAGAGCTGATGTGGCAGGAGAGCGCCGTGCGCAAAGCGATGGCCGAGCTGCTGGCGCAAGGCAAGCGCCGCAAAGAGGCCGCCGCGCACGTGGCGCAGCTAGCGGGCTGGCGCGCCAAAGAGGTCTATCGCCTTTCGCTGGAAGAATAGGCCTTGCCCGCTTGGTTCAGGGAGCCGGCGTCGGGACCAGCCAGTCATTGCCCAGAATCACCAGGACATCGTAGCCCGTAGCCGGCTGGCTGCTGTAGCTGATGTTCAGCGGCGGAATGCCCATCACCTGCGCCAGATAGCGCGTGGTGTTGGGGTGCGATCCGAAATCCAGGATTTGTGTGGTGGGGTAGCCGGCGGAATCGGCGTTGCCCACGCCCACGATGCGGAAGCCGACGCCTTGTAGGTACTGCTCCGTCTCGCCGGCAAGGCCAAACACCGAGGTGCCATTGTGTACCATGATGCGCGCGTTTTCTTCCAGCATCATCTGCGGCAGATTCTCGATCACCGGGGTGGGGATAGCCGGCGGGGCGAACAACTGGTCGCGTAGCAGGCGAATGCTGTCGCGGTTGGGCACCAACACCTGCTGCCCGTCCATGGTGGTCTCGTTATAGACGTAATCGTAGTCGATCACTTCCATGCGGATGCTGTCGCGCGGAATGTCTTGCGCCAGCAGGCCCAACTGAATGGTTTGTTCCAGGGTCAGGTTGGTGTCTACATTGTTTTGAAAGGAGCGCCACAGCTCCGGCGCCTGCAGCAGCAGGCGCGGCGCCATATCCAGGCGCAGCAGCTTATCGCGCGCAGCCATCACCACCTGCTGCTGCCGGCCGGCGCGGTCTATATCGCCGCCGGTCGTGGCCCGCGTGCGCGCATACTTCAGCGCCTGTTCGCCTGTCAGCTCATGCTCGCCGGCGTTCAGGTAAAAGGGGTCGTAGCCGTAGCAGTTGTCGGGGTAGGTGGCGTCGGCGATGTCCTCGGGTGCATCGACGGTGATGCCGTCGATCAGGTTCACAAAATCCACTACGCCCTGAAAGTTCACCGCGGCATAAAAGTCGATGGGCACGCCCAGGGCCGCTTCCACCGTCTCCACGGCCAGCGCGGCGCCGCCGCCGGGGTAGTCGTACACGTCGCCCAGGAAGTAGGCCTGGTTGATCTTGTTGGCGCCAAAATTTGGCACCTCCACCCACAGGTCGCGCGGCAGCGACAGAGCCGCCGCCGAGAGGCCCACGGGGTCCATAGTCAGCACCATCATGCTGTCGGTATGCGTGGGGCCTTCTTCCTCGCAGCGTAGGTCTATGCCCATCACCAGCACCGAAACGCGCTCCTTACCGGACCAGGGCTGAAATGACTCAATCGAAAAGCCCGCGCCCGGCGCAGGCTCGCCGGCCAGCGGCGTGATCAGCGGGTCGCCCACGCTCCAGGGGTTCTGCGCGCCGGCCGGCGCGTCGCCGTCCTCAAAAGCAGGGGGCGCCGGGTCCATCGAAGAGGCTACATCGCGCACGGTATTAAACAGCCAGATCGTGCTGCCGATCAGCAATATGGCGATGAACAAAGCAAGTAAAGCAACTCCCCAAAGTGGCAGGCGGACTCTGGGGCTCTGGCGACGGTTTGCGTCCTTGATCATGGTTCGGTGGGTACTCTCCTCAGAATTGTTGCATTATAACATGTGCAAATCGCTGTGCAATTGTGCCCGATGCCTAATGCCTGCAGAATTGGTAACTCCGACCTGCCACGCGCATCGCGCCAGACAGCCGCGGGTTCTTTCCGCGGCTGTCTGGCGCTATTTTGAGCTTTGTTTATGAGGGACGTGCCTAACTTGGCCTGGCGGCGCTGTTAGTTCAGATACTGGCGCAGGTGCCCCGCGAAGTTGGGATGGCGCAGTTTGCGCAGGGCCTCTTTTTCTAGCTGGCGGATGCGCTCGCGAGAG
The DNA here is from genome assembly GCA_964384155.1 of uncultured Ardenticatenaceae bacterium. Classification (GTDB taxonomy): domain Bacteria; phylum Chloroflexota; class Anaerolineae; order Promineifilales; family Promineifilaceae; genus JAAYYY01. Next base: position 26,605 of record CAYLJW010000027.1, on the reverse strand, counting down.
AGGCCAAACATTTCGCCGACCTCCTTAAGCGTACGCGACTCGCCGTCTTGCAAGCCATAGCGCAGGCGCAAGATGCGTGCCTCGCGCGGCGTGAGCTGATCGAGGATTTCGCTGATTTCCTCGGTGAGCATGGTCTGCGCCACGGTCTCGGCCGGCGGCGGCGCTTCCACATCTTCGATGAAGTCGCCCAGCTCGGCGTCCGACTCATCGCCCACGGGGCGTTCCAGGTGCACGGGCTGGCGGCTGGTGCGCAGCATCCAGCGCACGCGATCCGCGGGCAGATCCATCTCCTCGGCAATTTCTTCGGCGGTGGGCTGGCGGCCGTGCTGCTGCTCTAGCTCCTGGGCCACCTGATATAGCTTGCTGATGCGCCCGCCAAGGTGCGCGGGGATGCGGATAGTGCGGCCGTGGTTGGCCAGGGCGCGCGTGACGGCCTGCCGGATCCACCACGTGGCATAGGTGCTGAAACGGTTGCCGCGGCGGTAATCGTACTTCTCCACGGCTTTCATCAGGCCCACGTTGCCTTCCTGGATCAGGTCCAGGAACTGCAGGCCGCGGCCGCGATATTTCTTGGCGATGCTCACCACCAGGCGCGTATTGGCGCGGATAAGGTGCGCGCGCGCTGCGTCGCCGCGCTCTTTCATCAACCATAGCTCATCGCGCTGGTTGTCCGACAGCTCGTCGCCGACGCTCTTCATATATTCTATCGCTTCTCGCCCGGCCTCGATCTCTTTAGCCAACTGCACTTCTTCCTCCGCGGTGAGCAGGTCTTGCTGACCCATCTCGCGGAAGTAGAGCCCAACCGAATCGTCGATGGGCACGTTGCTCAGATCGAAGAGCGGCGCGCGATGCGGCTCTTCCTCGTCGTCCTCGAACTCTTCTACGCCATTGTCGCTGTCGGTGTGCTGTTCTTTGGCATCTTCCTCGGTTTCGTAAATAGAAATACCGACAGCCTGGGCCTCTTCCATGATCGAGTCTAATAGGCCGACGTTGTTCTCAATTTCGGGTAGCGCTTCGAGGATGCGATCATAAGTCAAATAGCCACGTTCCGCCGCGTCGCTCAGCAGGGCATTGACGATCTCCATTTCATCAAACGTACTGCTCGGATCGCTCATTTAGAATCTTACCTATCCTCTTCCTTAATATATAAACAAAAGGTGTTGGTAAGTAAGCTGATGTCGGCCCCCCAAACGTTGCGCTGCGACCGCCTCTTTCCAACACAAGAGTGCAGTCTAACATAGGTAAAGGGCCAAAGTCAACCGGCCAAACCAACCTCTGAACAGCCTAGCGCACCCATGTAAAAAACAAATTAGCATAACAAATGCGAATCATTGGCGCAAACGATTCAGTACCATCGTACCGGTTGTTCTTAACCTGCTGCGCGCAGCGCAGGCCTGCACACAGGGCTAAGGGCCAGGCTGGGGGCCGGCGGGCGCGTCGAAGCCATGCGCCGCCAGCACCTGGTCTACGCCGGGCAGCGGCGTGGCCAACAGGCGTCTGGCGCGGCTGATGTCGAGGGTGCAGTCGGCGGGCCAGCGCGCGCCGTCGCCCGGCCCCAGCCGTAACGTCTGGCGCTCCGTAATGCCCCACCAGCGCAGCATGCGCAGGCCAAATTGCGCCCGGCTCAGAACCTGCCCACCGGCCACGTGCAGGATGCCGCGATAATCGGCCGCGGCCAGCTCCAGGCAGGCTGCGCTAAGCGACGCGACCCACACTGGGTTTCGTAGCTGGTCCACAAAGAGGGTCGCGGGCTTGCCCTGCTGCAGGGCCCGCGCCAGCCAGGCCGTGCCGTGGTCCATCTGCTGCAGGCCGTAAATCAGCGAGGTGCGCACGATCACATGGTTATCGACCTGGGCCACGATGCGCTCGGCGCGCGCCTTGGCGCGGCCGTATTCATGGATCGGCCGCGGTGGATCGTCTTCGGCGTAGGGCGCGCTGCGGCCGTCGAAGACCACGTCGGTAGACAGGTGGATGAGCCGCGCGCCGCCGCGCGCGGCGGCCTCGGCGATGTTGCGCGCGCCAAGCTCGATCACTTCGGCCATTTGCGGGCGCCCGCTGGATCCTGCGGCGTGAATGATGACATCGGGCGCAAAGTCGCGCGCCAGGTCCTGCACGGCGGGGCCGTCGCGGACGTCTAGGCGGCGCGCGCCGGGCACGGCCGGCGGCTGGTTGCTAAAGTAAGTATGGATCAGGTCAGCAGCGGCGGCGGCAGCCGGGACGGCCAGGCAGCGGCCCAGGTATCCACTGCCGCCGGTAAGCAAGATGCGCATGGCACAGAAAGACCCTTACTTACCCGCCTGCCGGCGCGTCTCTGCCTGCGGCTGCCGCTGCCCCTCGCGTTCTGCGGCGCGCTCCAGGGCCACATTGGCCGCGGCCTGCGCCGCAGCCTGCTTGCTGTGGCCCACGCCGGCGCCCCAGATGTCGCGCCCCACCAGGGCATGCACGGTGAAGATCTTTTCGTGGTCGGGCCCTTCCGCCGAGACCACTTCATAGTGCGGCGTAATGTTAAATTGCGCTTGGGCCCACATCTGAAACTCGCTCTTGGCATCTTTATGCAGGGAATTTTGCACGATGCGTTCCAGGGCAGGCTCTGCCAGCCGCTCGACGAGCGGTAGAACCGCCTGCAGGCCCTGGTCCAGATAAATGGCGCCAATGACTGCTTCAAAGGCGGCGCAGAGCGTGGGCGTGCGATTGCGCCCGCCGCTTTCCTCTTCGCCGTAGCCCAGACGTAAACAGGGGCCAATTTCTAGCTGGCGGGCGAACTCGGCCAGAGTCTTGGTGCGCACCAGGGCGGCGCGCAGCGCCGTGAGGCCGCCCTCGTCTAAGTCTGGAAAGCGCTCGAATAGGTAAGCGCCCACCACGAAGTCCAGCACCGCGTCGCCCAGGAATTCCAGGCGTTCATTGTCTTTTAACCCCGGATCGGGGCTTTCGTTGAGGTAGGAGCGGTGCGTCAGGGCGCGGCGCAGCAGGCCATAGTCCTGGAACTGTACGCCCAGGCGCTCTTCCAGGGCTAACAAGTCGTCCATTGGCTCACAGCTCGAACTTCTTGAAGGCCAGCACGGCGTTGTGCCCGCCAAAGCCAAAGGCGTTGTTCAAGGCCACGCGCACGGCTTTCTGGCGTGCCTGGTTGGGCACGTAGTCCAGGTCGCAGTCGGGGTCTGGCTCCTCGTAGTTGATGGTAGGCGGGCAGACCTGCTGGGCGATGGCCAGCAGGCAAAAGACGCTTTCGATAGCGCCCGTGGCGCCCATGATATGGCCGGTCATCGACTTGGTGGAGCTGATGGCCGTATCGTAGGCCGTCTCACCCAGCGCAGCCTTGATGGCGATGGTTTCAAACTTGTCGTTCAGCTCGGTGGCTGTGCCGTGGGCGCTGATATAGTCGACGGCCGCCGGCTCCAGACACGCATCGGCCAGGGCCATGCGCATGGCGCGCGCCGCACCGGCGCCGCCCTCGGCCGGCGCCGTAATGTGGTAGGCGTCGGTGGTCTGGCCATAACCTACCACCTCGCCAAGGATGTCGGCGCCGCGCGCGCGGGCATGGTCCAGGCTTTCAAGCACCAGAACCGCCGCGCCCTCGCCCACCACCAGCCCATCGCGGTGGCGATCGAAGGGCCGCGGCGTGCCGTCGCTGCGCGCCGAAGTGGCCTTGGCCTGCTCAAAGCCACCCACGGCCACATGGGTGATGATCGATTCCGAGCCGCCGGCAAGCGCTGCGTCTAGCTCGCCACGGCGCACGGCGCGAAAGGCATGGCCTACGGCGTCGCAGCCGGCGGCGCAGGCTGTGGTGATGGTGGTGCTTGCGCCGTGGATGCCGTAGTCGATAGCCAGCATACCCGCCGCACCGTTGGGCATAATCATGGTGATGCCGAAGGGGCTCATGCGGCGCAGGCCTTTGTCCAGGCGCAAATTTTCTTGCTCCACCAGGGTCTGGATGCCGCCGACGCCGGTGCCCATCACGATGCCCATCCGCTGGCGATTGTCGTCGGTGATGTCCAGGCCTGCCTGCTGCATGGCCTCGGCCGCGGCTACCGTGGCAAACTGCTGGTAGCGGTCGCGACGGCGCGCGTCGCGGCGATCCATGTAGTCCGCCGGATCGAACGCTTTGACCTCGCAAAGGCCGCCCGATGTGTGGTCGCCCTTCTCGATGAGCGTGAAGGGGCCAAAGCCAGACGTTCCCTGCAAGATGGCCGACCACGTATCGGCGACGTTATGCCCTAATGGCGTGATGGCGCCCATGCCCGTTACGACAACGCGCCGGTACCCGTTTTCCATATTACAAATACTCCCTTGTGACGAGCATCCGATTCTTTCTTCAAACAGGCGCCCGACTTCGCCAGCCGGGTTCCCGAACTTTCTTTATGAAACACCGACGAGCGCCCGGTAGTTGTGAAATTGAGCGGGGCGTCGGCGCGAATTAGTCCTGGCGGTCTGCGACCGTCGGGCGGTAGTCTCCTTCAATCCACAGTGAGCGGTCTGCGCCCACCTCTTTCTTCCAGATGGGCACGATCTCTTTGAGCCGATCGATGCCATAGCGCGCCGCTTCGAAGGCGCCCTGATCGCGATGGCCGGCGGCGCAGGCCACGAAGGTGGTTGTTTCGCCGATCTGCAGGGTGCCTATGCGCTGTACCATGGCGATGCCGCGCACCAGGGGCCACTTTGCCCAGATCTCGCGCGCAATTTGCTCCATCTTGCGCCGCGCCATCTCTTCATACGCTTCGTACTCCAGGTACAGGGTCTGGTCGGGCAGGCCCTGGCGCGCCGTCTCGCCGCGCACGGCGCCCTGGAAAAAGACCACGGCGCCCACTTCTGGCTCTAGCAGGTGGGCGTTGATCGCCGCGACGTCCAGCTCGTCGGCGCTCACGCTGAAATAGGTGGGGTATGGCAGCTCGCCTGCGCCGCCGCTAACCGGTGGGAAGATGGCCACCTCGTCGCCGGGCGCAATGGGCGTGTCGGCAAAGGCGAAGTCGTGATTCACGGCCACCAGGGCCGAAGGCAGCGCCGCCTGCAGCGCGGGGTAACGCGCTGCCAGGGCGTCGGTCAGCCGGGCAACGGTCGCCGGCGCGGGCACGGCTACGGCCACGCGGCCCGCGCCGGCACGGTCTTTCAGAGAGGCAAATAGCCTTACTTCAACTTCCATCACAATCGTCTGGGTACCAGGACTCATTCCAATTCAGTTGCGCGAAAGACGCCGCTACGGCCGCCTTCTTTATAGACAAGGCGCACGTCGCCGATGCGCATGGTGCGATCGACTGCTTTAGCCATGTCGTAAATGGTCAGGCCGGCTATGCAGACGGCGGTGAGCGCTTCCATTTCTACGCCGGTCTTGCCGCTGACGCGCACCGTGGCTTCTATTTCCACACAGCTTTGCGCCGGGTTCAAGGTGCAGGCAACGTCTACCTTGTTGAGCGGCAGCGGGTGGCAGAGCGGGATCAGCTCTGACGTGCGCTTGGCGGCCATAATGCCCGCCAGTTGGGCGATGGTCAGCACGTCGCCCTTCTTCACGTTGCCGGCCATAATGAGCTGCACGGTTTCCGGGGCCATATAGACGGCGCCGCGGGCGATAGCCACGCGCTCTGTCACTGTCTTGGCGCCGACATCAACCATCGCCGCACGGCCACTCTCATCCAGATGGGTCAGCTTACCGGACATGTCTTCCAATTATAAAGAGAAAGTGTTAAAGTAGCACACCAGACCACGGCCGCCGCCCATGAAACGTTCATACGATACCTTGCTGCTATCCCCCCATCTAGACGACGCCATCTTGTCTTGCGGCGGGCTGATCTATGAGCAGACACAGCGCAGCGAAAGCGTGCTGATTGTGACGCTGGCGGCGGGCGAGCCGCAAACAGACGTACGCTCTGTGTTCGCCCAGTTCTTGCACCATAACTGGGGCCTTTCGGCCAGCGAAGCGGTGGCGGTGCGGCGCGCGGAAGACCTGGAAGCGTGCCGCCGCGTAGGCGCGGACGCCCTACATGGCTCGCTGCCCGATTGCATCTATCGCCTGCATCCACAAGAGGGCCAGCCCCTTTACAGCTCGAATGAGGCTATTTTTGGCGCCGTGCACCCCGCGGAGCAGCCGCTGGTGACCGAGCTGGCGCAGTTTATGGCCACGCTGCCGGCGGCGCAGCGGGTGCTTGCGCCGCTGACGGTGGGCAACCATGTGGACCACCAGCTTGTGCGCGCCGCCGCCGAACAGGTGTGGGGCGACGAACTGACCTATTACGAAGATTACCCCTATGTGCAGCACGCTCCGGAGGCGCTGGCGGCGCTGGTGCAGCCGCCGGCCGCCTGGCGCGCGGGCATAACGCCCATCGGCGCAGCGGCGCTGGCGGCGCGCATTGCAGCAACCGCCGCTTATCGCTCACAAATCAGCACGCTTTTCAACTCGGTTGAACAGATGGCAGAGGCCATCAAGGCCCAGGTGGGCGCGACGGGCGGCGAACGGTTCTGGCGGCGAGCGCCACAAGCCGAGTAGCCGCGCCCGTATAGTCCTTACGCGCTATGGTCATCTGGCGCCGCCTCCTTGATCATATGAAGACATTGGCCCTATAATTGTGCTCCGGCAACTGCCCACCTAACCGCTCGCCGGGCGCCCAACGGCCGGCCAATGACAATTGCTACCAAGGATCACTTGAGGTGAACAGAGACAGGACCAAGGAATGGGCGGCTTAACTACTAGACAACTATCGCGAGAACAGGCCCGTAATCGCAACCGACGCTCTGGCCAGCTACAGCCAGGCGATGTGCTGCAGGAGCGCTACCGGGTCATCGGCACACTGGGCGTCGGCGGCTTCAGCTCGGTGTACCAGGCGCGCGACATGCGCTTTGCCAATGTCACCAAGCTGGTGGCGATCAAAGAAATGGTCAACCTGGCGGCCGACCCTAAGATTCGCGAGATTACGACGCGCACCTTCGAGCGCGAAGCCAGCATTCTGGCGACCCTGGACCACCCTTCGGTGGTTAGCGTGCATGACTACTTTTCAGAAGGGGACCGCAGCTACCTGGTATTGGAGTTCATCCGCGGCAAAGATCTGGAATCGCTGCTGGGCGAGGGCACAGAGCTGTTCGAGCAGCGCCTGGTGCTGGACTGGGCGCTGCAAATCTGTAATGTGCTGAATTATCTGCACCAGCACAAGCCCAACCCCATCGTCTTTCGCGACATGAAACCGTCGAACGTGATGCTCGATCCCCATGGGCGCATCCGCCTGATCGACTTCGGTATCGCCAAGCTGTTTCAATCAGAAGAAAAGAACACGACCATCGGCACCGAGGGTTACGCGCCGCCGGAGCAATACCGCGGCGAGGCCAGCCCGGCCGGCGACGTGTACGGCTTAGGCGCTACCCTACACCACCTACTCACGCGCCAGGACCCTCGCCTGGAGCCGCCCTTCTCTTTCCAGGAGCGGCCCATCCACGCCGTCAACCCGGAGGTTAGCTCGGCCTTTGAGCAAGTGATCATGCGCTGCGTGGCCTACAATGCCGCCGAACGGTACAAAGACGCCACGGAGCTGAGGGAAGCGTTAGCGGCGGTGCAGCAGCACATAGAAGGCGTGGCGGCGCCCACGGCGGCGAGTGCGGGCGCGGCATTCATGCCCCCAGACCAGGCCGGCAGCTTCTCAGCGGTGACCGTGAGCCAGGACGCAGGCGGAGATGTGATCACGCCGCTGTGGCAATTCAAGTGCGAAGATGAGATCCGCTCCATGCCGGCCCTGGCGCGCGGCTCGGTCTTCGTGGGCGCCTACGATAACAACTTATATGCCCTCAGCAGCCGGGACGGCGCCTTGCGCTGGAAGTTCCCGGCAAGCGATAGCATCGCTGCTTCCCCTTACGTCTATAAGGATACGGTGTTCATCGGCTCGGCCGATAGCAACCTGTACAGCATTCAGATCAGCACCGGACGCCTGAACTGGCGCCACACCGCCGGCGGGCCCATCTATTCCTCGCCGCGGGCCAGGTTCGACCACGTCTTTTTCGGCTCCGACGACGCCTTTCTCTACGCCGTGAATACGGGCAGCGGGCGCGTGGCCTGGCGCACGAACGCCTTCCACCCCGTGCGCTCTTCGGCCCATGTGACCGACGACCTGGTCTTTTTTGGCACGGAGGGCGGCTATGTGTACTGCCTGGACCTCGCAGGACAGATCAAGTGGCAGTTCCAGGCGCGCCGCGCGGTGACCTCCACGCCCACGGTCGACGAAGGCATGGTGCTGGTGGGCTCGATGGACAACACCGTCTATGCGCTGGATGTGTCGTCCGGCTGGCCCATCTGGCGTTTCCGCACCAACCGGCCAATCATCTCTTCGCCTGTGACTTACGAGGGCACGGTGTTTATCGGCTCGGCCGATGGCAACCTGTATGCCATTGAGTTAAGCTCCGGGCGCAAGGTGTGGCACTTCGAAACAGGCGGCCAGATCGCCTCTTCGCCGGCAGTGTGGAAAGACGCCGTGTATTTTGGCTCCACCGACGGCAATGTCTATAGTGTGGACTGCAACCGCGGTAAGCTGCGGTGGCGCTTTAGCACTGGGGGTATGGTCATTTCATCGCCAGTCATCGACGCCAACACACTCTATATTGGCTCGGTCGATCATCACCTTTATGCCTTACCCGTCTAGCCCCGGTTTGCCGCAATCGTGCTGCCCCATGTTGCGCCAGGGAGAAATGACGTGCGCCGACGGTTAAAACAATTTGTGAACAATCTAATAAGCAGCGAAGACAGCGCGAGCACGAAGCAAAAGAGGGTTGTTGCGACAGGCGACAATCAGGATGCGAAGCCGGAAGCCATGAGCGATTCAGAAGCGGACAACGCGCCGCAGCAGCAAACGGCGCCTCGAATAGAAACAGCGCCCTTGAGCCGTGAGCGCGGGTCGCCGCCAGACGCTCTGGCGGAGCGCGCACCGGGTGCGGGCGCCAAAGAACCGCGCCTGGAAATTGCCAATCGCTGCCACGTGGGCAACGTGCGCCCGCGCAACGAAGACAGCAGCTTCGTCTTCTATTCGCAAAATGGCGGCGCGGACCCGCTGCCGCTCTTTGGCCTTTTTATTGTGGCCGATGGCATGGGCGGGCATCACGATGGGCACCGCGCCAGCCGCCTTGTGGCACGCACCATGGCCCAGCATATCCTCGATCAGCTCTACCGCTCGCTGCTGCGCGAAGGCCAAAATGCCATGCAGCAGCCGGTGCAAGAGGTCATGGAAGAGGCCGTGGCACTGGCCAACCGCGCCCTGGCCGGGGCAGAGAACGGCAAAGATATGGGCACCACGCTCACGGCGGCCATTATTTTGGGCAGCCGCCTGTTTCTGGTGCACATTGGCGACAGCCGCGCCTACCTGATGCACGACGGAGAGCTGTCGCTGGTGACCACGGACCACACCTTTGTCCAGGCGATGCAAGACGCGGGGCAGCTCACGGCCGAAGAGGCGGCCCTACACCCCAATCGCAACATGGTGTATCGCGCCCTGATGGGCGACGCGATGGAAGAACCGGTGGACATCTCCACGTGCTCGCTGCCACAAAACGGCTGTCTGATCCTTTGCAGTGACGGTTTGTCGGGCCAGATCAGTGATGCGACCATCGCCGGCATCATGGCGCAGGAGATCACCTTGCAGGATAGAGCCGACCTGTTGCTGGAAGCGGCCCTGGCCGCCGGCGGCCACGACAATATCACGGTTATCCTGGTGGCATTTGCCTACTGATGGGCAGATAGAGGCGACAGGCGCCGCACGATAGACGTGTGCCTTGCGGCCCAGCCTCCGAGGACAGTGTAGGCATGAGCAAGCAGCCCGACCACTACTTAATTCTAAACGTGGCCCCCACGGCCACCACGGCCGAGATCCACGCTGCAGCGCGCACGCTTGCCGAGAAGTTTCCCAAAGAAGCGCGCGACCCCGGCGTGAACGCCGCCTACCGCCAGTTGCTGGCGGCCTACGAGGTGCTGAGCGACCCGCTGCGCCGGGCCGATTACGATGCCGCCCGCGCACGGCGCGCGCCAGAGCTGCTGGAAGTGACCACCCAGATCTCGAAGCGGCGCATCGACGCCCTAGACGCCGAGCAACTGCTCTATATCCTGGCCAACCTGCGCGCGCCGGAACAGGCCGCCGGCAGCGCCCTGCCGCTGAACCTGGTCTTTGTTTTCGACCGCAGCACGTCGATGAACGGCGAGCGGTTGGCGCGAGTGAAGGCTGCGGCGCGAGAAGTGGTATACAAGCTGTCGCCGTCTGACATGCTGGCGGTTGTGACCTTCAGCGACCGCGCCGAGGTGGTGTGGCAAAGCGCCCCGGTAGAACAGCGCGAGCGGGTGATCGGCCAGATTAACACCATACAAGCGTCGGGCGGCACGGAGATCTTCCAGGGCCTGGATGCAGGCATGCGCGAGATTTCGCGCTGGCCGCTGCAGCGCTACATTAACCACCTGGTGCTGCTAACCGACGGCCATACCTACGGCGATGAAGCGCAATGCCTCACGCTGGCGCGCCGGGCGGCGCAGCGCGGCATCGCCCTCAGCGCCTTCGGCATCGGCGACGATTGGAACGACCGCTTCCTGGATCAGCTCGTGCGGCCCTCTGGCGGCAGGTCGGCCTATATCGAAGCGCCTTCGCAAATAGAGGGCTTCCTGCGCGAACAGGTGAGCGGCCTGGGCGCCACCTATGCCCACAATGTGCGCCTGGAAATGAAGCTACCCAAAGGCGTGCGCTGTAATGAGGCCATCAAGCTGTCACCCTATTCGCTGATGCTCGACTTCGCCGCCCGGCCCCTGCCCCTAGGCTCGGTGGAGATGCGGGCGCCGCTTTCGTTGCTTCTCGAGCTGGTCATATCGGCGCAGAGCAGCGGCGCCAGGCTTGAGTTTGGCCTCGATTTCAAAGTGGACATTCCCAGCGTCAAAGTGAGCGGCCGCTCATTTCTGTATCAGGAGAGCGTGCTGGTTGTTGCCGGTGAACCCGACACCGCGCCGCCGCCCACCGTGTTGCGCGCGGTGCAGATGCTCAACCTGCATCGCATCAGCGAAAAAGCGTGGGATGAATTTGAAGCAGGCCAGACAGAACGAGCCACCCGGCGCATGCACATTCTAACCACGCGCCTGCTGGAAGCGGGGCACCCGGAGCTGGCGCAGCAGGCCGAATTAGAACAGCAGCGCCTCAGCCAGATGGGTACGCTCTCGCTGCAAGGCCGCAAGCGACTGAAGTATGGCACGCGCTCGCTGATCACCACAGCCGTGAGCTCTTTGCGCCGTGATTAAGTGTAAAAACTGCGACAGCATCCAGCTTCCTGGCGCCCTGTATTGCGACGAGTGCGGCGCCTATCTGCTGGACGAGGAACGCCAGCCCGACGGCAGTGAGCACCCCTTTACCGATGTTTCCGGCGGCCCGGCCAAACCGCCGCTGATGGGCCAGGAAATAGCCCCTGGAGCCAGAGCGGAACGCATTACGCTGGTCATTCCCAACAGCGGGCGGCGCGTCACTCTATCGCTGGACAAAGAGATACGCATCGGGCGCGCGGATCCGGCGGCTGCACTGTATCCCGAAATAGACCTCACGGGCGACGGCGGCGCAGAATTTGGCGTATCGCGCCTTCATGCGATCATTAGTCGCGCCGGTGAAGGGCCGGTCGTGGTCGATATGAGCAGCACCAACGGCACCATGCTCAACAACTATGCCATACCGGCCGACCTGCCCTATCCACTGCACAGCGGCGACGAGCTGCGCTTCGGTGAGCTGCTGGTACATATCTTTGTGGAATGAGACCGCAGCGAATCTGGTCGCCTGTCGCATATAATGATCTAACCATCACCTGATAGTATGGCTGAGGCGAGTATATCATGAGCATTTCTGTCATCGTTCACATCGCTAACGAAGAACCGATCGTCTGTGAAATCGAATCTCTACCCGACGTGCAAGATCAACTAATGCTCCTTAGCAACCCGCGCATGCGCGATGGCAAGGAGCTGAAGTACCTGGACGAGGATGTCTCGCGCATCGTGGTGCCCTGGCATCGCATCAACTTCGTACAGATCTTGCCCTCGGCGGAAGCAGAAGATGTGATCGGCTTCGTTCGCGACTAGCATAAGGTACAAGATGGTCGAAAAAATACCTTCGTCGTTACAGACGCCGAAATCGCGGCTCATATTGGTGGTGGACGACGAGCCGCGGATGATTCGCTTTATTCGGATGAACCTGGAGCTGGAAGGCTACCAGGTGGTGGAGGCCAAGAACGGCATCCAGGCGCTGGAACAACTGCGCCAACATCTGCCGGACCTGGTGATTATGGACGTGATGATGCCGGAAATGGACGGTTTCGAGACGCTGCGCATGCTGCGTGAAATCTCCACGGTTCCGGTCATCTTACTCACGGTAAAGGCCGATGAAGAAGATCGCATTCATGGCCTGGAGCTTGGCGCCGACGATTACATTACCAAGCCGTTCAGCCCGCGCGAGTTAAACAGCCGCGTCAATGCCGTGATGCGTCGCGCAGAGTGGCCCGCCCGGCCGCCGCGCACCATCCTGGATATCGACGAGCGGCTGTCGGTGGACTTCAATCGCCACCAGGTGATCGTGGAAGGCGAGCGCATCGACTTGCGCCCCACCGAATATCGCCTGCTCAACCACCTGATTCAGAATGCCGGCTGGGTGGTGCCGCACGAAACGCTGCTGGCCAAGGTGTGGGGTTACGAATACCGCGACGAGACACATTACTTGCGGCTGTATATTAACTACCTGCGCAAGAAGATTGAAGAGGACCCCTCTAACCCGCGTTACATCCTGACGGAGCGCGGCGTGGGCTACCGCTTCACAGACTTCAAAAATCGCGCAGAAGTCGCCACGGACAGCGACTGACCCCTCTTTGCGGTCAAGCTAGCTTCAAAGACAACCGCCGGCCCTGAGCAGCAAGCCCCGGCGGTTGTCTTTGCTATGGCCGCCGCGGCGCAAAATGCCCAAGATGTTGAAGCATCACCTAAGCGACGGTAAAATGATAGAATGCGCTATTCTTCACAATTAAGAATAGCAATGAAGTATGATGAACTATATTGCGCCCGACGGCGCAGCATTCTTCGACCTTATCAGCACTTACCTGGGCCCTGCGGACCGCGAAATTGTGCGCGAGGCCTTCGAGTTGGCGCGGCGGGAGCATGGGCATGAAGTGCGCCGCTCGGGAGAGCCATTTTTCACCCATCCGCTGACCATCGCCTACTACCTGGCGCAATACCATATGGACGCCCCCACGCTGGCAGCCGCCTTGCTGCACGACGTGGTGGAAGACACCCGCGTTTCGGTCAAGGAGATTAGCGAGCGTTTTGGGCCGGAGGTGGGGCGGCTGGTGGACGGCCTGACTAAGTTTGAAGCGGTTACCGGCGACGCCTCGGCGCAACTGCCGTCGAAAGAGGACGTGCGCGACGCCACCCTGCACAAGCTCTTTGGGGTGATGACCAATGACGTGCGCGTGGGCATCATTAAGATCTTCGACCGCCTGCACAACATGCGCACGATCAAAGCCACTACGCCCGCGGCGCAGGAGCGCAAAGCAGACGAGACGCTGGCCGTCTACGCCCCGCTGGCCAACCGGCTGGGCATCTGGGAAGTCAAAACGGACCTGGAAGCGCTGTCGCTAGAAGTGCTCGATCCGCGCGCTTATCACACCATCCGCCAGAAATTAGAGCAGCTCCGCCACCAGCACCAGACGCCGTTCGCCATCGTTAGCCGCCAGATCGCGGAGAAGCTGACCTCGGCCGACATCCAGATCATGGACATCAAGCTGAGCCCGGAGAGCGTCTACTCTGTGTATCAGGCGTCACAGTCTGGCGCGCGGCACGGCAACCGCCTGAAGTACGACCCCACCCTGCGCCTGGTGGTGGTGTTGCCCGACGTGCCTTCCTGCTATCTGGCGCTTGGCGAGATTCACCAGATGTGGCGGCCCGTGCCGAGTACCTTCGACGACTATATTGCCTCGCCGCGCGACAACCTGTACCGCGCCCTGCACACCACCGTGGTGCCTAAACAGGGGCAGCGCATCAAGGTGCGCTTTCGCACCGTGGCCATGGACGTGCTGTCTGAAATTGGCGTGATGGCGCGCTGGATGCAGCTTGGCATGCCCTTGTGGTCGCGCGAGATTGCCGAGCGCGTGGATGCCCTGGTGGCCAACATCAGCGAAACGATTAACCTGGAGCCGCAAGACCCGCGGCTGGGCGTTCAGGGTGTGGTGCAGGACGTATTCCGCGATCAGATTACGGTGTACACGCCGGCCGGCGACATTAAGGAGCTGCCGCAGGGCGCCACGCCGCTGGATTTTGCCTACATGATCCATTCGGAGGTTGGCAATCAGTGCCGCATCGCGCTGGTCAACGACCAGAAAGCGCCTCTGAACCAGCCGCTGCAAAGCGGCGACCGCGTGCAAATTGTGAAACGCGGCGACGGGCCACAGCGTATCTGGCTAGACGAAGATCTGGGCTACCTCACCACCAATCGGGCGCGGGCGCACGTGCGCCGCTGGTTCCGGCGCCTGGCAGAAGAGTCGGCCGTGGCCGAAGGCAAGCGCCTGTTGGAAAATGAGCTGTGGATGCTGGGCATGCCCGACTTCGCCCACGAGCGCGTGGCCCGGCTGATGTCTGCCGGCGCCGTCTCCGACCTATACCATGCCATGGGCCGCGCCGAGCTGCTGCCCACGACGGTTTCGACGGCCGTGCTGCAGGATACGTGGCACGAGCGCCCCATTCGCAACGTGGGCAGCGTGGTCACCGGCCAAGATGGCGAAAAGCTGATCATCAACAGCGCCGGCAGCCGCCCTTTGCGCCTCTGTCGCACATGCCAGCCGCTGCCCGACGACCCCATACTGGGCTTTGCGCGCAACGACGGCGGCATCACCGTGCACCGCGAGGGCTGCCCGCGCCTGCCGCTGGATCCGCTGTCGGATCGCATCTTGAAGCTGCATTGGGGCAGTGAAGAGGATTGCGAAGTGCGCCTGTTTACGGTAAGAGTGGAGACTTACGACCGGCCGGGGCTGCTATTTGAGATCACGAACCTGATTCAGGGCGAGCAAATCAATTTGCCGATGGTGCATGCCGAGACCGACGATGGCCAGGCCGTGGTGCTGCTCGATATGGAGGTGGCGCGCGCCCGCCAATTTGTGCGAGTGCTGCATCGCATCCAGGCACTGGTCAACGTCTTCTCCGTGGTCTGCCTGCCGCCAGGCGGCGACGGCCTGCAGGAAGAGCTGCCAGAGATCGCCAGGGAGCGGCTTATTGCCTCCTCATCTTAAGCGGTCTCCTTTCGCTTAGCCGAACGAACCCTGCGCCCGCTTAGCTGGGCGTTTTCTGTGAAAACGGGCGCGCCCCTTGACCCTGCACTGCCCGTCTGATAAGCTGCCCGCCGTTGTTTTGAAATTTAGCGGAGCCTGGAGGACTGTTTGATGCTCAAGAAGCGATTTTTTAAGAAGTTAGACGAATGCGAAGTGACCTTCCGCGTGCAGCCTGAGGATGCCGAATCCGTGGCATTGGTTATCGATAGCAACGGTTGGAGCCCCATACGCATGGAGCGGCTGAAGTCGGGATCGTTCAAGACCACCCTGCGCCTGCCTCTCGACAGCCGTTTCCAGTTTCGTTACCTGGTCGACGGCGACGACTGGCACAACGACCGGGCGGCCGACGCCTATGTAGCCAATGAATTTGGCGAATCGAACAGCATTGTGGAGACCTTTCGCAACGGCTCGTAGCAGCCCTGGTTAGCAGGTAACACGGCGCCGGCGCGACTTCAGCGGTTGCGCGAGGCAAGCTGGTATGATATGGCGGCCTGATGCTCATCAGGCCGTTTTTCATTTCCCAGGGTCTCAAAGACCTGGCTGGTTTTGGAAACCGGTCAGGTCTTGTGACTTTTAGCGGCCGTTAAACAGCGGCCCCATAATCTGCTATACTTGCCATAATGCCGCCCATCTTGCAAGCAGGCGCCTGATTCGATGTTGCCGTTACGAAACCGCAAACCGGG
The DNA here is from genome assembly GCA_964384155.1 of uncultured Ardenticatenaceae bacterium. Lineage (GTDB taxonomy): Bacteria > Chloroflexota > Anaerolineae > Promineifilales > Promineifilaceae > JAAYYY01. Next base: position 10,643 of record CAYLJW010000027.1, on the reverse strand, counting down.
ACAACAACTAGCCTTTGTCGCAGAAGCAGACCCTCTGGCGGTGGCCGAGAACCTCGTAGCCCTGGCCAATGCCAACGGCGGGCTGCTGGTTGTGGGCGTGGACGATGCCGGCCACATTGCGCCCGATGTGTGGGCCGACGATGTGGAGGCCGCCCTGCGCCAGGCGGTCGATTTGTGCAGCCCGCCGGTCGAAAGCGAATGGCAGTCGTTGGACGGGGGCGAAGGCTCGGTGGTGGGCGTGCGCGTGTCGCGCAGCCCACAGTTGCACAGCCTATCCGATGGCCGCGTGCTGGTGCGCAGCGGCCCGGAGAACCGCGTCCTCAGCGGCGACGAGATCAGCCAACTGGCCAGGGCCAAAACTGCCGGCGACTTTGAAGAGGAGCTGCTCGCCGGAGCCACTCGCGCCGACCTGGATCAGGCCGTGATCGACGAGTATCTGGAGAAGCGGCAGGAGCGCGGCGCGGCGCGCGTGGGGCAGACGGACGAGCTGCTATTTGAAATTGGCGCCACAGACCGCGCCGGCGCGCCTACAGTGGCCGGCATGCTGCTGTTTGGCAAGCGGCCGCAGGCCTTCTTGCCGCAAAGCGGCATCGTCTTTGTGAAGTTTCCGGGCTCTCAGCCAACGGGCGAAGCCAACGAAACGGTGTACGGCCGGCGCGACGAGTTGAGCGGCCCACTGGCGCGCCTGGTCGAGCGCGCCTGGAATATCGTCTGGGAGGAGATGCGCGTGGGCGCCACAGTGAGCCACCTGGCGCGCGAAGAGCTTACCGACTATCCGCGCTTCGCCGTGCGCGAAGCGCTGATCAACGCGGTGGCGCATCGCGATTACCGCATTCGCGGCCGCCGCATTGAGATCCGCATGTACAGCGATAGAATGGAGATTAGCAGCCCCGGCTCGCTGCCAGGCTACATCACGCTGGACAACCTGGTGGAAGAGCACTTTTCGCGCAACCCGCGCATCGTCAACGGCCTCTTTCAGTGGGGCTACATTGAAGAGCTGGGCCTGGGCATCGACCGCATGATTGAAGAGATGGTGCAGGCGGGCCACCCGCCGCCGCTCTTCCGCGCCACGCCGCAACTGTTCACCGTGACCCTGGAGAAGAGCCGGCGCAGCCTGCGGCCCACGCCCGCGGCGTCTAACATGAACGAACGCCAGACTCGCGCCCTGACCTACGTGCGTGAATATGGCAGCATCACCAATCGCGAATACCAGCGGCTGTGCCCTGATGTAACCGCCGAGACGCTGCGCCTGGATCTGAAAGATCTGGTCGATCGCGACATCTTGCTCAAGATCGGCTCTAAGAAGGGCACACATTACATCTTGAAGTAGTTTTATCCCAAATATATCCCAAATTCAGAGTTGGGATATATTTGGGTTATCTTTGCATTGGGGTTCTATGACGCTCACGCATCAGCTCTTCATCACACTCACGCTTCCCGCAGCTTTCCTGGCGCTGGCGTTGTACACCTGGCGGCAATGTCGTTTCCGGCGTTACGGCCAGTATTGGGCCCTGACGCTGTTGGTGGGCGCGCTGTGGTCCAGCAGCCTGCTCACCCATTACAGCGGCGCGGCGCTCACGCGGCAGATCGTGTTTCATTGGCAAACCTCGGCGCGCCACGTGCTGACGGCCTTTGCCCTGCTGGCACTGCTAAGCACCATGGAGTTTTTGAATGCGCCACGCGCGCACCGCCGGCTGCTGTTTGGGATCACGGCCTTTGTCTGGATCCTGTCGCTGCTGATCGATCCCGCCGTGGTTCCCTATAACATCGTGCCCTGGGCCGGCGCCGCTCGCGTGCAGACACAGTTTCACCTGTGGTCGTCGGTGTGGGTGACGGCGTGGCTGCTGCCTTTCTTAGCGGCCTTTTTGCTCGCCCGCGATGCCGGGCAGAAGGCGCTGAGCGCGCTGTATCACAACCGGCTCCACTATTGGGCCGTGACGCTGGCGCTGCTGTGCATCAGCGGCCTGGTAGCCCTGATCCAGCAGCCGGGCCAGCCGGCGTGGCAGGAGCTGGGCGGATTAGGATTGTTATTCTCGGCGGCGCTGGGCGTGCACAGCCTGCTGCGCCGCAACCTGACGCCCTTGAAGCGCGCCGTGCGCTATGCCGTGGCGCGCCTGGCGGCGTCCCTGCTCACCCTGGTGCTGGCGTGGGTCTTTCTAGTGCTGATCATCGACGGCATCGCCGACCAGGGTGATCGACCCTCGATATTGGAGCTGGGCCTGGCGGCCACTTTCTTTACGGCGCTGTTTGGCGCGGTCAATCGCCTGGTTCCGGCGCTGTTCCGCCGCATGCTGCTGCCAGACGAGCACAGGCGCAGCGCCACGCTGGCCCAAGATCCGCAGGTGACCGGTGTGCTGCCCGATCCTGCCGCCCTGGGCCAGATGCTGCTTCAGCTAACGCAGTTCAACATTGCCATCGAAGGCGCCAGGCTCTATCTTCTGCAGCAGCAGGATGTCGAACAGGTCCGCTTGCAGCAGGTAGCCGCCGTCGGCGCCGTGGAAGGCCACGAGACGCTGGAACTGGCCACATCTGGCGCACTGATGCAGCATCTCAGGCAGCGGCTACCCTCGCCGCTGACGACCTACGAGCTGGAGACCCTGCCGGCGTTCGCCGATATGGCTGCGGCGGAGAGAGAGCGCCTGCGGCAGGCTAAGGTTGAGCTGCTTATGCCGCTCGGCGCGGGGGATGATCTCGTCGCCGTGCTGGCGTTGGGCCAGAAGTTTAGCGGCGAAGCGTATGATCACGTCGATTTTAATTGGCTGGAAGACGTGAGCGCGCACGGCGGCCTGCTGCTGTGGCAGGCGAAGGAGCTGCAGCAGGCGGCGCAAGAAGTGGCCCGTAGCCGGCGGGCAGCCTGCGACCTGCAAAGCGAGATGCAGCGCCTGCGCGAGCTGCTGCTGCTGCACCAGCGCCTGGCGCAAATGATCTCGCCGGCTTTGCGCGAACCCCTGGTTGAGATCCACCAGACGGTGGAGGCCATTGAACGCGAGCACCGCGCCGCTGGCGTGGCTCCGGCCATTCACGAGCTAAATCGCCATCTGGCCCAGCTCAGGCTGATGCTCGACAACCTGATCGTCAACGCCGGCCGCGTCAGCCATCAACACGATTTTAGTTTCGCGCCGGTCGATCTGGGCGAAGTGGTCAATAAGGCGGTGCACGACCTACAAACGATGTCCTCGGCGCGCCGCGTCACAGTCAATGTCATCCCCAGCCCCAATCTGCCGACATTTCAGGGCGACTGGCTGCGCCTATACGACGCCGTGCAGCATCTGATCCACAATGCCATCCGCTTCAACCGCATCGGCGGCTGCGTGGATGTGGAGTATGGCTTGGGGGATGGCCGCTTTTTCCTGACTGTGCGCGACGACGGCCTGGGTATCCCCGAAGAGCGGCTGCCCCACATCTGGCAAGGCAGGCCGCCCTCGGCCGGCCGCGCCGCCGACGCCATTGGCCCCAGCATGGGCCTGGCGCTCACCAGCTTTATCGTTCGCGCCCACGGCGGGGATATCGACGTCGAAAGCACACTCGGGCTAGGCAGCGCCTTCACAGTTTACCTGCCGGCGCCCACCGAGGCAGCAGCACACGCCGCGCCATGACCACTGCCTGCGATTTGCGGAACCTGTGAGATGCGTTTTACGGCGCCGCTGGCTCTGATTCTGCTGCTCAGCCTGCCTTACTTCTACTGGTTAGGCCGGCCGCGCCTATCATGGCCGCGAAGCAAGCGGCAGTGGGCCAGCTTGGCCCTGCGCCTGCTGATCGTCTCGCTGATCACCGTGAGCCTGGCCGGCGCGCAGGCAGTTCGCGCCGCCGACGAGCTGGCCGTGGTTTTTCTGTTAGACGGCTCCGATTCCATCTCGCCGCAGCAGCGCGCCGAGGCCGAAACTTATATCCGCAGCGCCATAGAGCAGATGCAGAGCAACGACCAGGCCGCGGTTGTCGTCTTTGGCGCCGACGCCCTGGTGGAGCGGCCCATGAGCAGCCTGGCGCAATTGGCGCCAGTCAGCTCCACGCCGCAAGGGCTACAGACGGATATTGCCGAGGCCATCCTCCTGGGCATGGCCCTCTTCCCGGCCGGCAGCGCGCGGCGCATGGTGCTGCTGAGCGACGGCGCGCACACCCAGGGCCAGACGATTGAAGCCGCGCGCCTGGCGCAGGCTGCCGGCATCCAGATCGACGCCGTGATGCTCGACGGCGATGACGTGACAGGGCCCGAAGCGTGGCTCGAGCGCGTGGACGCGCCCACGCGCGTTATTCGCGGCGAGGGCTTTGATGTCGGCGTCACCGTCGAGAGCACAGCGCCCATGGGCGCCACGCTGCGCATCCTCGGCAGCGGCGGCATTATCCACCAATCGAGCGTGCAGCTTCAGGCCGGCAGCAACAACTTCTCTATTCCGCTGCAGGCCGGCGAGCAAGAGTTTGCCCGTTTTACAGTTGAGGTGGATCCGGCCGCCGACGCCATCTCGCAAAACAATCGCCTGGCCGCCTTTACAGAAATTGTGGGTCCGCCGCGCATTCTCATGGTCTCTGGCAGGCCAGACGACACGGCAGCGCAGGACGAAGCAGCGCTGTTGTTCGACGCCCTGCAAAACGCGGGCCTGCAGGTCGAGCGCGTCTCGACGCCAGAGCTGCCCAGCACCCTGCCGCAGTTCAGCAACTACAGCAGCATTATCCTGGTAAACGTCAATGCCCGCGACGTCCATCCGCGCAAGATGGCGGCCCTGCAGAGCTACGTGCGCGATCTGGGCGGCGGCCTGGTGGTGGTGGGCGGACCGCAAAGCTATGGCATGGGCGGCTATTACGGCACGCCGCTGGAAGAGACGCTGCCCGTCGACATGCAGATCAAAGACCAGGAGCGCTTCCCCGCGGTTAGCATGGCCATCGTCATCGACCGCTCCGGCAGCATGTCGATTCAAGAGGGTGGCCTGGCCAAGATCCAGCTTGCCGGCGAGGCGGCTGTGCGCGTGGTGCAGCTGTTGAATGATTTCGACGAGATCACCGTGATTCCTGTAGACACCGTACCCAGCGACGTGGTGGGGCCGGCGCTGGCCGCGGACAAAGAGCCGATTATCGACGCCATTCGCCAGATCGGGGCTGGCGGCGGCGGCATTAATGTGCGCACGGGGCTGGAAGCGGCCGCCGAGGCTATTGCCCAGAGCAGCAACCAGGTGCGGCACATCATCATTCTGGCCGACGGCGCCGATTCCAATGAGCAAGAGGGCGTGCCGCAGCTCATCGAAAACCTGGTGGCCGAGGGCGTGACCATTTCGATGGTAGCCATTGGCGACGGCCCCGATGTGCCCTGGCTGCAGCGTATGGCCGGCCTGGGCCAGGGTCGCTTCCATCTGACATTGGAAGCGGCCAACTTGCCGCAAATATTCACGCAAGAGACGACCGCCATTCAGCGCACTTACCTCGTCGAAGAGCGCTTCTTCCCGGCGCTGGCCAACCCCAGCCCCATCCTCAGCGGCATCCGCCAGACGCCGCCGCTGTATGGCTACGTCGGCGCCAGTCCCAAAAACGCGGCTCAGGTAATCCTGGAAACGCACCTGGGCGATCCGCTGCTCGCCGTGTGGCAATATGGCCTGGGCCGCTCCGTGGCCTGGACCTCGGACGCTACGGGCCGTTGGGCCGGCGACTGGGCGCGCTGGAACGGCTTCCCCGCCTTTTGGGCGCAGGCCGTGCGCTGGACTATCCGCCAGGGGGCGGAAAGCAACGTGGAAACGGTAGTAGTCCTGCAAGGCTCCGAGGCCTCGGTGACTGTCGACGTGCGGCGCGCCGGGGGCGACTTCTTCAACGACCTGCAGCTTGCGGCCAATGTGGCGGCCCCCGACGGCGCGGTGACGGAGATAACCCTGCAGCAGACGGCGCCGGGGCGCTACGAGGGCCGCTTCTATCCGCAGAATCAGGGCGCGTACCTGCTGGGTATCTCCGGCCACGTGGCCGGCAGCGAGCAGCAGGCAGCCGTGGCCCAGACCAGCGGCTGGGTGTTGGGTTATTCGCCCGAATACCGCCAGTTACAGAGTAACGAGGCGCTGCTGCAAAGCGTGGCCTCGCTCACCGGCGGGCGCAACATCGCCGCAGACCCGGCCGCGGCGTTCGCCCACAGCCTGCCCACGGACGCGGCTACCCGGCCCATCTGGCCCTGGTTGCTCATGGCCGCCGCCCTGCTCTTGCCCCTGGACATCGCCGTTCGCCGCCTGACGATCACGGCTTATGACCTGCGGCGAGCCTGGGCCGCCGTGCGTGGCCGTGTCTTGCCGCCGGAACCGCCGGTAGAGCGTCCGCCGCAGGTGGAGCGGCTCTTTGCAGCCAAGCAGCGCGCCGCACGTGGCGCGCCGGAGCAGCCGCCGGTGCGGCCGGCCCCTGGTCCCCCCGACGCCCAGCCGCCGCAATCACAGCCGCCGCCACAGCCACAGCCGCCGCGGCCGGCAGAACGACCGGTGGCCGGCGACGAGGAGAACGGCGAAACGCTGGCGGCCAGGCTGCGTAAGCGCCGCGAGTAGCACCCCCTTTTTCCTATTGAAGCAGCGGCCTTCTTCTCCGATACTGGAAACTAGAAGTAAACCATCCAGGATGAAAAAGAAGAGGCCGGCAATGAAACCACACCATAGCATCCCCTTAGCCTGTTTCTTGCTGCTGCTCGTCTTGCTCGTCTCCGCCGGCGTCTCCGCGCCGGCAATGGTGATTGTGCAGGCCGATTCGGCAGATACCGCGGCTGACGTCGTCGAAGCGCTGGGCGGGCTCGTGACCAAACGACTGGACATCATTCAGGCTGTGTCCGCCGAGATCGCCCCCCGCAAGCTGCCTGCCCTGGCCGCCGAGAGCCGCGTGCTGGCGCTATACGACGACCACGGCGTCACGGCGAGCGGCAAGGTGCCAGGGCGGCCGCGCATCGCAGCCGACTTCCCGGAACTGATCGGCGCCGACAAGGCTATCGCCGCGGGGCTCACCGGCCGCGACGTCACTGTGGCCGTCGTCGACAGCGGCATTTCCAACCATTTCCCCTCGCTGCGGTCGCGCATCGTGGCCACCTTTAACGCCGTTAGCAGCGAGCGGCTGCGGCCCGGACAGCCCGACCCGCACGGCCACGGCACCTTTGTCGCCGGCATCATCGGCAACAACGAGCGCGACGGCCAGGGCTATATGGGCGTCGCGCCGAACGTGCGCTTTGTGGACGTCCGCGTGCTCGATGCCCAGGGCCAGGGCAGCTACTCCGACGTGCTCGATGGGCTCAACTGGGTGCTGAAGCACAAGAACGTGTACAACATCGGCGTAGTCAACCTGTCGCTCGTGGGCGTGGTGGGCACACCTTACTGGGCCGACCCCGTTAACCAGGCTGTGGAAGCGCTTTGGGACGCCGGCATCGTGGTCGTGGCCGCGGCAGGCAACGAAGGCCCAGACCCCTTGTCCATCGCCGCGCCGGGCAACGATCCTTTTATCATCACCGTTGGCGCTTTCACCGATAATTACACACCGCAGGACGAGAGCGACGACTATATTACGCCGTTTAGCGGCGCGGGCCCCACCGAAACCGGCTTCGTCAAGCCCGACCTCATTGCTCCGGGCGCGCACATCGTCTCTGTGATGGATCCCAGCTCCACCTGGGCCAAAGCGCACCGCGATGCACAGCTGCTGGGCCGCTATTACGAGGCTTCGGGTACTTCGGCGGCCGCGGCTGTGACCAGCGGCGCTGTGGCCCTGCTGCTGCAGCAGCATCCCAACATGACGCCCAACCAGGTCAAATATGCCCTGACAGCGGCGGCGCGGCCTGCGCTGCACGAGGACGGCGCGCTGACCTGGAGCGTCTTCCAGCAAGGCGCCGGCCGCCTGTGGCTGCCAGACGCGCTGTGGGGCGGCCTCAGCGGCGAAGCAAACAGGGGCATGGTCCCCGGCGAAAAGTACGTGGGCCCGGCGGTCTACCGCGACGGGGCGTTTGTGCTGGTGGATGAAGCGGGCAACGAGCTGGCGGAGGCCAACGGCGGCTTCTGGGATGGCGGCTACTATTGGAACGGCGGCTATTACTGGAACGGCGGTTATTACTGGAATGGCGGCTACTACTGGAACGGCGGCTATTACTGGAACGGCAGCACAGATTGGCAGCCGCTGGGCGACGACCGGCTGTGGCAGAGCGGCTATAGCTGGCTGGGCGACGGCGCGGCATGGCCCGGCGGCTACTACTGGAACGGCGGCTACTATTGGAACGGCGGCTATTACTGGAATGGCGGCTACTACTGGAACGGCGGCTACTACTGGAACGGCGGCTACTACTGGAATGGCCTGACCGTTGATCCTGATTAAGATGACGAGGTTCCTTGTTTTCTAAGCGCGCATCTTCACTGCGGCTGTCGTACATTGTCCTGATCGCCGTGTTAGGGCACATGTTTGCCCTGCAGGGCCTTCTGGAGCTGCCGGCAAGCGAGCGGCTGCACATCTTTTTCTTGCTGATGGCGCTGGCCATCCTGGCGCAGTTTGCGGCGACAGGAGCGGGCGTCACCTTTGAAGTGAGCAGCGCCGTGAGCCTGGCGGTGGTCCCCTTCTACGGGCCGGCCGCAGCGGCCCTGGTGGCCACAGCCGCTAGCCTGAGCATCTGGATCATCAAACGGCTCACGGCGAGCGAGTGGAAAGGCACCTGGGAGCAGCTTCTATTCAATACAGGTATGGGCGCGGTGGCCATTTACGCCGCCGGGCACGCCTTCATGCTGACGCGAGGCTGGCTGGGAGGTGAACCGGCTGTGGCCCTGGTGTTGCCCTGGCTGATTGCGGCCATCGTGGGCGATCAGGTCAACGTCTGGCTGCTGATCGGCATTTTACGCCTGCAGCAGGGCATCAGGCCGCTCACCTTCTGGCGCGAAAATGGCTGGGCCATGCCCATCAACGTGATCGTCATGGGCGCCGGCGGCGGCGTGCTGGCCCTGGCCGTGGCCGAATTCGACACCATGGGCATCGCCATCTTTTTCCTGCCTGTGTTTCTCTCGGCCTACGCCTTTCGCATCTATGTCGCGCGCACGCGCCGGCACCTGGAGCAGCTCGAAGAGCTGGTGGCCGAACGGACGCAGGAACTGGTGGCGGCCAATGAGTCGCTGGCCAATCTCAACAAGCAAAAAGACGCCTTTCTGGCGGTGCTGACGCACGACATGCGCTCGCCGCTGACCAACATTCATGGTTACGCCTCGCTGCTGCGCGATCACCCGGAGCTACCGGAACAGCAGCGCGCGCACATGACGCAGGTTATCTTGCGCAACGAAATGGCGCTGCAAGAGATCGTCAACAACATCCTGGATATCGAACATTTAGAATCGGGCATGCACGTGCTCGTCGAAAGGCGAAACTTTGACCTGGTGGAGCTGGTGAACGACCTGGTGGTGTCCAGCATGCCGCCGGCCCAGGAAAAACAGATCGCCCTGCGCCATGAGTCGGCTGCCACGCCGCTGTTTGTGCACGCCGACCGGCAGAAAGTGAGCCGCATCGTGCAGAACCTGATCTCCAACGCCATCAAATACACGCCCGAAAACGGCCAGATTGCCGTGCGCGCGGTGCAAAATGGCCGATTCGTGAAGATTGAAGTGGAAGATACGGGCTATGGCATTCCCGCGGCAGAGCTGCCGCACATCTTCAATCGCTACAGCCGCGTCGACAAGCACCGCAACATGGCCGTGGGCACCGGGCTGGGGCTGGCCATCGTCAAGAGCCTCATCGAAGCCCACGAAGGGCACATCGAGGTGCAAAGCGAAGAGGGCGCGGGCAGCAAGTTTGTGGTAAGCCTGCCCGCTTAGGCCGTAGATTGGGCTGCGCGGCGGCTTTGCCCGGCTACAAGGCCATGTCGCGCTCGCGAATCTTCTGCAGGGCCATCTCTTTGAAAGCCTCCAGGCTCATGGCGCCGCGATCTTCTTCTTCGCGCGTGCGCAGGGCCACGGCGTCTTGCTCGCTTTCCCGGTCGCCAACCACCAGCATGTAGGGGATTTTCTGCAGTTGGGCATCGCGAATCTTGGCGTTCATGCGGTTGCTGCTTTCGTCCACCTCCACGCGCATGCCGGCGGCGCGCAGCGCGGCCGCCGCCTGCTGGCAGTAAGGCACATGGCGGTCGGTGATGGGGATCAGCCTGGCCTGCACCGGCGCCAGCCACAGGGGGAACGCGCCGTTGAAATGCTCGATGAGGATGCCCACGAAGCGCTCCATGCTGCCAAAGGGCGCACGGTGGATCATCACCGGGCGGTGCTTTTCGCCGTCGGGCCCCACGTACTCTAGCTCAAAGCGCTCCGGCAGCAAGAAATCGACTTGCACGGTGCCCAGCTGCCACTCACGCTTCAGCGCATCGCGGAAAATGAAGTCGAGCTTAGGTCCATAGAAGGCCGCTTCACCAACCTCCAGCGAGTAGTTCATGCCCAGCCTGTCGGCGGCATTGCGGATGGCGGCGACGCCGCGCTGCCACATGTCGGGTGTTCCGGCGTACTTGTCGCTGTCGGGATCGTTCGTGCCCAGGCGCGCGCGGAAATCGTCGAAGCCCATTGCGCCAAAAACATACTGAACCAGCTCCACGACGCGCACAAACTCCTCTTCTAGCTGTTCCGGCGCCATAAACAGGTGCGAATCGTCGATGGTGAAGCCGCGCACGCGCGTCAGGCCTGACAGCTCGCCGCTCTGCT
>CAYLJW010000026.1:0-65785 GCA_964384155.1 uncultured Ardenticatenaceae bacterium | reverse complement strand
TAAGAATTGTTTCGAACCTCGCACAGTTCTTATCACTATTCAACTGTTAAAGTGCACCTTTCTCCTGCCACAAATGCAGGCGAAAGGGGAGTATACTGTAACTGCTTTTAACTGTCAAGAAAAATGTTGCTGCTTATGGCAACTCATATATAACGCCAACGCCGCTTGCCAAGGCCTACCAACCTGGCGTGACTTGCGAAAAAGGCCTCTACGAAAAGGGTGCGGCGCCAACTTTTTACGGGGGGTTCACGAAAGCGCAAAAGTTTAGCTAAATGTACTAGATATGGGGAACTTTTTCCTTTTGTGACCCATATCTTGGGCTATATAGCCGTTTCTCACCGTAAAATTAAGCACTCACCCGTTGATTTATTTATGAGTAGCTCACAAATAAAGATCGCTGATCGCCTCTTTCATCTCCAAGAGGGAGGAAACATCGTCGAACGGCGCCCCGGTTTGGGCAAACTGCGCCAACAGTGCCAGCGCTAGGCCAAAGACTTCGCTGCGCGTGACGCCAAAGAGCACATTTAGGGTGCCATGGGCGCGACCTAACTCGATTGCTTGCTGCGGCGAAAGCCGGATCGAAGTCCAACGCATCGTAGCACCAACTTCGGGCGAAGGTAGATCCCATAACAAATACAATGAATCGAGATCTGTAATGCCCTCAGGAATTTCACGGGTGCGGCCGGCCACGGCGCGGCGCAGCGACTCCAATCGCGCAGCCAGCACCATGATCGCCAAATCGGCAACATCGGCGCGCACAAAACTCTCTGGCAAATCGTCGACCAGGTCGCTGATCAGTTGCTTTTGTTCAGCAGACAGCTCGATATAGACGTTGTCGCGACTGACTTCTCGCCTGGGGCGCCCGCGCTTGGGTTTATCGCGCAGTAACGCTGCAAGCGTGCTGTCCTTTTCGGAAGCACCTTTGCTCACATATCCTCCAACCGCCGGTAGCTCTGATGTTTATTAAGGAAGTCTATTACGAACTTCTCGTTGATATACTCGCCGCCGCTATCCAAGAGCTCCAGGCATAAATGTAGACACAGCAGACAGATGCTGCGCGGATAGCCGCGCGTCTCTCGCCAGACCGGCAAGATAGCATCGTTCAAAAAGAGCGGCTTCTGGCGCGGATCACGGCCGGCTGCCAGAAGACGATATTCAATAAGCGACTTGGTATCGTCGGGGGTCAGCGGATCTAATGAAGAGCGCGTAGCCACACGATCGTTGAAGTCGGGCACATCGCGCAAGTTGATATCCAGCTCCGGCCGGCCCAGCAGGATAAGCTGGTAGGCCTTGCCGCCTTCCGGATCGCGGAAGTTGAGCATGCGCCGCAGCTCGACAAATTGCTCGACGCCTAGCTCGTGCGCCTCGTCGATAATAATGAGCGGCAGCACACTCTTCTCGCTCTGGCGAACCAGGAAAGAGCGGAACTCATTTAACTGATCTTCCGTGGCGCGCCGGGTGCGTAAATTAAATTCGGCCGCAATGCGGCGCAATAATAGGAGGCCGCTACGCTTGGGTGGCTCATCAACGCGCGCCGCCACAAAGTCGGGACGGCGCTGATAACGGCTGTGAAACCAGGATGCCAACGTCGTCTTGCCTGTGCCCACCTCACCTACAACCACGGAAGCGCCCTGTCCGGCCTCAACCATAAAGCTGACCTTAGACAGGGCTCGCCGCGTATCGTCCGAAATGTACATGAACCGTGGGTCGGCCTCAATGCTGAAGGGCGGCATCACCACTCCTAGGCGATCCCAGTTCGGTTGTGCAAACTGCTCCAGCTCTAACGTTGGGTTATCAATCATCATTTATCCCCTGAAGCGAGCAAATCTATGCTCAATATCTGGCCGTGAAAGGAAAACTTTAAGGTAATATTACGCAAAAGGGCCCAGAAAATCAAATGTATATGCTATAGATCTGTTGACACGCCCTTCTAACTTTGATAGACTCGATCCAGGTCGTGCGTAATGCCTCTCAGTACCTCTTATTGTACTTTAATTCGCTGCAATTAGACAATAGCATCGGGGATGACAAATTCTTTAGCTAGTAGAAGTTGTCGGAGCTCTCTCCCACCCTGCGAACGTCTTTTCAGCAATTGCACGCCTTAGCAAAAAGGCCAGGCGTATAAAACGCTTGGCCTTGTCCCAGCGAGCTGCCCTTCAGCGTATATGGTGCCGCCAACACCAGTATACGAGCCCCTTGATTGGGGAGGGGGGATTTGTGTCCCCAGGGCAGCCTACTAGTTGCGTATAGAGCATAGCACAGGGCGCCAACCCTGTCAATTATGGCAGCTTACGCTTAAGAAGCCGCGCTTTTTTGAGGTGGTCGCCGCGCTATTGCTCTTGCGCAGGGAGTGTTTCGCTTGTTTTCGCGGCAAGACAACCCTGCTGTGCCGGCAGCCCTGGACGCAGCGCAAGAGCAGCTTCAGCGCCGGCGTCAGGCTCGCCGGCGGGAGCGCATCGAGCAACAACTTCCCGTCCATACGGATCTTCACGGTCGCTGCCTGCTACCTACGGCTGTTCCCCAGGATATCGCGGCCAATCAGCCAGGTTGGCAAAGCCAGCCGGCAGCACAGAGCCTGCGCGCCAGCCAGGAGCGGCAGATGGCGCGCCACAGGCGAGAAGAGGCCCTCGCGTGTGCCTGGCTCCCTGCTACCCCACCCGGCCCAGGCGGCGCGTGCGGCGCTCCGGTCGAAGCAGCGCAGCAACAGCCTGATCACGAGGAAATCACTATCTATCCCGACCTGGCCCTGGCCATGCTACAGCAAAAGCATACGGCGGCAGGCCGGCTCTGGCTGTTGCTGCGGCGACTCGATGAACACGGCAGAGGCTGGTTCTACGCCACAGAGATCCATGAGTTGTTCGCCAGCACGACATCTGCGTGGCGCTTCTGTAGCCAACGCCAGTTACGCAACTTGCTCGTTCAGGGCAATGATCTCTTTTGGCAGCGAAGCGACAATTGCTCGGCCGGCGGGCGCATCTGGCTGCGCTCGCCAGCCAGGGTGGCTCATGCTTTAGGTCTTTCACAGCTCACCATGAAGCCTGTGGCCATGCCCGCAGCCGTATTACTCGATAGTATCGGAACGGTCCGCGCCCACTTCTTTGCCGTCTTTCACAGCAGCCGTAACGGCGACAAACCCGTCTCGCGCCAGACGGTCGCCGGCATCACCGGCGTATCGCGACGCAGCCAGCAGGCGTACGAAGCCAAAAGCGGTATTCATACAGAACGCAACTGGGCGGTTGGCGAGGAGTGTTCGCAGGAGCTGCTGCAGCAGCGCGCCTGGCGCCATGGCGCCGCCGTTTTTCAATTAACCGACGATAGGGGGAAGCTAGGCCCTGCCGGGCAGGCCTACATCGCCTGGCAGCTTCCCAACAGCTACTGCGGCCCTTATAGCCCGCAGCCGGCTCGTGCTAACAAACGAATCAACCGCAAACTTACAGACCTGTTAAAACAAGGGATAACGGGGAACGGTGAGCGAAAGGTTGACGAGCCCACGCCACAGTCGGACGTGGGCTCTACAAGTCGTTATCACGCGCACGGCCGGGCAGCCGCACGCAGCTACAATCGTGATGCAAGCAATGATCACTATTGGCTTGCTAGCAGCCCTTACCGGCGCTACCGTGTGTGGTACCTGCTTGCAGCGCAGGGCAGCCTCTAGCATGCCGGGGTGCGAGGTTCCACAATGCGGAAAAAAGCTGCACCCGTATAAAGGGATTAATAATTCAATATGCAGCAAAGGCGCCCAGGCTTCAGGCAGTTAGCTGTTCATCACCGGCCGATCTTGACCCTCGGCAAACTTTTTGAAGTTGCGCAGATCCGTTTCCAGCCGTTTCTCGGGATTGCTAAAGAGCTGCGCCGCCACTTCGCCCAGTTTGCCGCCGGGCGCGTCGTATTGCAGCAGCACGGTGACCTCCGTTTGCCCCGAAGGCATATCGACGAACGTCACCTGTCCGCTGGTCGTAATGGTTCCTTCGTGATCCTTACTATTCCAGGCAATGCGCTTGCCCCGTTCGCCGCGCGTCATTTCCGCCTGCCACTGCACGTCGGCGCCCAGCGGACCGGCAACCACCCACTCGCTGCGGCGCTCGCCTAACTTGCGTACGGACTTGACGTACTCCATGAAATGGGGGAAGTTCTCGAAATCTGCCCACAAATCGTAGATCGCTCCTGGGTCACCTTTGACAATAACCGTGCGTGTTACTTGGTTGGTCATCTTATACCTCCATTAATCTCTCTTACCCATCGTCCAGGACGGGGCATCGCTGGTTGGGAACGATTCCCACGAAGATTCTGCAACTTCGTCGTAGGCGTCTACACCGGTGGGCGGCAACTCGCCACCGGCGCCGCCGCTATAGCGCACCGTGCTGATGCCCAGCGCTTCGTACATATAGCAATGCCCGGACATGCTGCGATACAGCAGATAAAGCCCCATGGGCAGCAACAGCAGTGACGAAAACGACTTACGCCAGAAGCTGAGCAGTAGCAGGACAAGCCCGCCGCCAAGAGAAGCCCAACGGTCCTCTGTACCCACATTTGTAGGCATTAAGGGGGGCGGATATTGAACAGATCTCATATTTGATAACATACAATTGCCTCGCTTTTTTTTGCTCCTTAGAATCGCAGGATGGCGGCGGCGTCACTCTGAGCGGGCAGCTCGTCCTCGTCAAGAAGATAGACATCACCGCCGTTGGTTAATGTGTGTACAACTGCATAATCGAGAAGGTCTTCGCCGTTGCTGCGTGACGCGCCATCGACCACGACCTCGTGCGTTTCCATGTTGTAATGGCCCCAGACCTGTTTGTTTCGAGCCACGAAGAGGGTGCCGATGCGACCTTGAACGGCAGCCGGCACCAATTCTTGCAGCCTGTCTGTGGTCCTGTTCCCAGGCAGTTCCTTATAGCGCGTGGTCGCCGTCTCTCTGGCCTCCTCGAAGCCCGGAGACACAATCTCCCAGGCCCTCTGCCGCAGCGCCTCAATCTGTGTGTGCTCGGGGTTGCCCTCGATAAAATCTTCGGCGATTGTGGGCAGGCGCGCCACATCGGCCGCCAGGGCATGGAGATAACCAACTGCAGCGACCACGATCGGCGCGTCGCTGCCCTTCAGCAGTGTGGCCACGCCTTTGCCCACAGCCTGCACAAACCGGCGCTGGCGCTGCCGTTTCTCGTCTTCAATGGTATGACCGTGATGCAGCAGCTCAGGTCCGCCAGCTTCACCCGCCGTGATTGTTCGGTACTGCAACTGCTCTTCTGGATCATCAAACGCCAGCGCTTCGTCAATATCGCCTGGAATCCCTGCGGCCGCCATGAGCTCCGCATCTATTTCCTCAATTGAGAAGCGCGTGCCTTTTAACAGCCGCACCTTGTTCTGGCTCAGGGCCAGAATATAGTAGACGCCGTTCTCGCCCAGCAAGGGGAGCAGTGGCTTAATATGGAAACGCTCGGAGACCACTGCGAGCGGTTCGAAGCTTAAGGGCAGCCGTAATGTTTCATAAAAACCGGGCGCCATAAATAGGGCAAAACCATCTTGCTGATGCTGCCAATAGTTAGAATCCTCCAGCAGCTGGCGCGGCCGATCCAAGAAGTCGTCGATCTCCGGCCGGCGCCAGCCTGACGCCTCCAACGTTGCGGCGACTTCGCTTAACTGGTTCTTCAGACGTACTGAGTTGCCGCGCACATCGGCGCCTCGGCGCTCCATGGGCAGATAAATAGCGACGCAAGTGTCGTCGCGATACGCCATCAACTCGTCTAACATGGGCCTGTCGAGCAACTCCATAGCCATGAAATGGCCTCCTGCTATCTTCTAAAACTGGTTACCCTGTCTCCATCGTTTTCACTTACCGGCAAAATGTGATGTAATAGAACCACCATTAAACTCTTTTAAAGGGAACTCCCCAACATTCCCATCATTGCACGGTCATTTCCTGTCGCATCTCGGTGAAAATTGACACATTTTGCTTCATGGCTAACGGTAACAAGCGCCAGATCCAAAGTCAATGGACCCCAGATATAAGAAGCTTGTGTAACGGGTTATACAATAGACACCCGTATCTCCGCGCCACGAAGCCGCTTTTAGGAGCAGTTAGGAATGCAAGTTCACACGCTTGATCTGCTGTACCTGGGTTTCGAACATGCCATTGCCGCCTATCTTGTTGAAGGAGAAGAGGGTTGGCTGCTCATCGAAACAGGGCCCATGATTACCTTACCCACCCTGCGGGAAAAGCTGCGTGATTTTGGCCTGCAGAGCCAGGATATTCGTCATGTGCTGGTGACGCACATACACCTTGATCATGCCGGCGGCGCCGGCTGGTGGGCGCAGCAAGGGGCGACGGTCTACGTCCATCACGTGGGCGCGCCGCACATCGTCGATCCGGCAAGACTATGGAAGAGCGCTGGGCGTATTTACGGCGAAGACAACATGAAGCGGCTGTGGGGCGACATGACGCCGGCTCCGGCTGACTTTGTGCAGCCTCTTTACGATAACGATGTGGTGCGAGCCGCTGGGTTAGAGATAATCGCCAGGGACACCCCAGGGCATGCGTGGCATCACCATACTTACCAGGTGGGCCGCAGCGCCTTCGCCGGCGATGTCGCCGGCGTTCGTTTGCAGCCGCACGCCTGGATTTCTCTGCCCGCGCCGCCGCCAGAGTTTGACCTGGAGGCCTGGCGAGGGTCGATCGATCGCCTGCGCGGCTTAGATCTCGAAACGCTTTATCTAACGCACTTTGGCGCCGTGGAGGATCCTGGGCCGCACCTGCAGCAGCTCGCCGGGACGTTGGAGGAGTCGGCGGCCTTTATCCGCAGCAAACTAGAAGAGGGCCTGCAGCGTGACGCGCTAATGGCCGACTATCGCCAATGGAATAGGGCCCGTGCCGAACAGGCTCGTACAGACGGGTACGCTTTTAACGGGCGTTATGAAGCAGCAAATCCGCTGTTCATGTCGGTAGATGGCATCACGCGCTACTGGCAGAAACGGTTAGCCACTTCATAGATGACTGTTTATACTTATACTACTAATAAATAGGTTGATGCCCTTTTGCATCCAGAAACGCGACGTCTCGGGCTAGCGAACAGCGTTTGCCCTGGGAAAACATGAGAACGTGTCCTTAGAACAATTCGCTCTGGTCGTCAGCATCTTGCTGTTAATCAGTACGCTCGTTAGTAAGGCTATCGGCCGCTACGGCGTGCCATCCCTACTTATCTTTCTTGTCATCGGCATGCTCGCCGGCTCGGAAGGACCGGGGGGTATTTATTTCGACGATCCTGTGCTCGCTCAGGCTCTGGGTGTTGTAGCCCTGGTTTTCATCCTTTTTGCCGGCGGCCTGGATACCGACTGGAACAGTGTGCGCCCGACGCTCACTGGCGCCTTCATTCTAGTAACCCTGGGCGTAGGCCTCACGGCGGTGCTCGTGGGGCTGTTTGCGTATGCAATCATGGATTTCACCCTGTTGGAAGCGATGCTTTTAGGCTCCATCGTTTCTTCAACAGATGCAGCGGCCGTTTTCGCCATTCTGCGTAGCAAGGGCGTCGGGCTGCGCCGGAACATCAAACCCATGATTGAGTTGGAGTCGGCCACCAACGATCCCATGGCCATCTTCCTCACCACGGCTTTCATCGGGCTCATAAACAGCCCCGAAGCGTCAGTCGCCACGCTCGTGCCCATGTTTTTTCAGCAGATGTTGCTGGGAGCCCTGCTTGGCTATATCTTCGGCCGGCTGTCGGTCATGCTGCTCAATCGGGTCAACCTGGCTTATGAAGGGCTGTATCCTGTGATCACGATGGCCATTATGTTGGGTGCCTACAGCGCCACCAGCCTGATAAACGGCAATGGGTTCCTGGCCGTCTTCTTTGCCGGGTTGGTGATGGGTAACAGCGAGTTTATCCACAAGCGCAGCCTGCTCCGATTTCACGATGGCATGGCCTGGCTCATGCAAATGACCATGTTCATGACGCTCGGTTTGCTCGTTTTCCCCTCGCGCCTGACCACCATTTTGTGGCAGGGCCTGGCCATCTCGGCCTTCTTGATCCTTGTGGCGCGGCCCATTGGTGTGATCATTTCGCTACTGCCCGTTCGCATGCGGCGGCGGGACAAAACGATGGTGTCCTGGGTTGGCTTACGCGGCGCTGTGCCCATCGTTCTAGCAACGTTTCCGTTAATACACAATATTGATGCCGCCGGTATTATTTTCGACCTTGTCTTCTTCATTGTGCTGACGTCTGTGCTGATTCAGGGCACGTCTATTCCTCTGGTTGCCAAATGGCTGGGCGTCGATAAGCCGCTGCGCGCCCGGCCGCGGTCGCCTATCGAATTTGAAGCGACCGAGGGCATGAGCGGCAACCTGGAAGAGGTCGAGGTCTCACCGCTCTCGCACGCGGTGGGCAAGCAGCTCGTCGAGCTGGCGCTTCCGAAAGGGGCGCTGTTCGTACTTATCGAACGGGATCACATCTTCGTCGTACCACGAGGCAACACCATCCTTGAAGCCGGAGACAATGTGATGGTCCTTGCCGACGAGAAATCGCTTGAGCCCGTAAAGAACCTGTTGGAGGTAGCGGCGGAGCAAGACATGGCCGAGCCACATCCCGTCGTCGAAGAGCGGTAATACCGTGAGATGACCGGAGACAGTGTATGCACACGACGTGGTCGAACACAACGCGCATCCTGGTCATGGTTTTGGCCCTGGCAGGGGCCATCTGGCTGGCTTTCATTGCCGCGCCCCTGCTCGACGCCATCCTGATTTCGGCGCTTCTGGCTTATCTGATGAACCCGGCCGTGTGCTGGCTGGCCAGGCGAAGCTCGCTGAATCGCGCCCAGTCGGCGATCATCACATTTCTGCTCACGCTATTGCTCGTACTCTCTATCCCGGCGGCGCTGGGCACGGTTGTCGTGAACGCCATTAGCCGCGTGGGGCAAGACTTTATCAGCGCCGCCGAAGAAATTGAGCTGTGGCTTTCCCGGCCGGTCAACATATTGGGCTTTCATCTGCTACCGCAGCAGCTTCTCGACCCCTTGCAAGAGATGGGGACCTCTTTCCTTGCCGCTCTGCCTGTCGGCTCCCTTAGCATCATCTCCAGCGTTACCACAAATCTCCTATGGGCCCTCACCGTTGTGGTCATGTACTATTATTTGCTGAAAGACGGTTACAAGATCAAGCCGTGGGTTGTCACGCTGGCGCCGGACAATTACCGCCAGGAATTTGACGTGCTGTTGAACAAGGTGGACCAGGTTTGGGGCAAATTTCTACGCATTCAGCTCCTGATGTTTCTGCTCATTTTCGCGCTCATGGTCGTGGGTACCTTGCTCATCGTCGGCCTGTTCCGCTTTGGCCTGCTGCGCTGGTCACCGCTGGGCTTTATTGCGCTGATTGTGCTGCTGTACACGGCTATTCAGCAGCTCGACAACCTTTGGATTCGCCCGTACATTATGGGCAAGCAAATGCGCCTGCATCCGGGCGTCGTGTTTGCCGGGCTGATCGGCGCGCTGATGGTAAGCGGCCTTTTAGGCGTCTTGCTTATCGTACCGCTGCTGGCCACGGCGAAGGTCGTGGGCCGTTATGTACATCGCAAACTCCTTGGCCTGCCGCCCTGGCCGGACGATTCCTCTGTACTGGCGCTCGAAGCTGCTGAGCATCACGAAGCATTCACATCCCCCCCCGAAAAGGAGCAGGCTTATCAGGCTTGATGGCCGTGGCCACTTGCCAACTCGCACATAAAAGCCAACACAGTTCTACACCATGACAACCGCAAAAAAATGGCATGACTACACCATCAACGGCGCTGCTGAAGCCGGTCATACGGTTGTGGGCGATCTCAAGGTGCGCGAGCGCGTCTGGAGCCCGCAGCTAAGAAACAGGCGAGATATACTGGTGCACCTGCCGCCGTCCTATGGTGAGGCCCAGCGCCGCTATCCCGTGGTCTACATGCATGATGGCCAGAATCTCTTCGACGAATATAAGAGCTTCTCCGGGGAGTGGCGCGTTGACGAGACGATGCAGCGGCTTAGCGGCGCGCATATTGAGGCGATCATCGTGGGCATCCCCAACATGGAAAAGGAGCGGCTCGCCGAATACAGCCCCTTTGACGATCCGCGCCACGGGCCGGGGCGCGGCGACAGCTATCTGGCCTTTGTAACAGAGACAGTCAAACCACTTATCGACCGCGACTTCCGCACCCTTTCGGATCGCCATCATACGGCGATCATGGGTTCGTCGATGGGCGGCCTAATTAGCCTGTATGGCTTCTTTCGACGCCCAGACGTCTTCGGCCTGGCCGGCGTAATGAGCCCCTCCTTCTGGTATGCCAACCGCAAGATTTATGAATATGTGGAAGAGGCTGCATTTGCACCGGGCAAGATTTATATGGATGTGGGTACGCGCGAGTATGGCGGCAGCGTCACGGAAAAAGCAGCACGCCGCCAGTCTCGCCGCCACTATGCAGCCGTGCGGCGCATGAAGCGCGTTCTCGTGAAGAAAGGCTACCGGCTGCGCCACCAGTTGCTGGTTGTCGAAGAAGTGGGCGCGGGCCACAACGAGCCGTCCTGGGCCAGGCGCCTACCGCTTGCCCTGCAGTTTTTACTATCCGGCCTGGATACGCCCCAGGCTACAAACGCATACCCCTGACGGCTGGCCTAGCGCCCAAAGCCGCGACGGCCCCCGCCGCCGCTGCGCCGCGAGCTACTGCTGCGGCTGCTGGAGCCGCTGCTGCGACTGCGAGAGCTGCTGCGGCTAGAGCCCCAGCTACTACTCGACGAGCGGCTCGACCTGCTCCCGGATGAGCCGTGATAGCTGCCGCCGCCGCCGCCGGAAGATGCATCGTCGAGGATGGCATCGATGATCTCAAGGGACGTGGTGGTGGCTTTCCACGTCAGCTTGCCGGCGCCGCGCGCGCCGCGCCACACCAGCTCAAACGGCGTCTCGTCGCCCTGCCCCACGGCCTGCTGCAGGGTGTTGGTCAGGCTGGCATTGGCCTGCTCCAGGTGCGAAGCAATAGATGCCGCCGCTCCGGCCAGCGATGGCGTTGCTGCCTCCCTCTCTGCCGATGGCAGGCGCTTGCCCAGCACGCCTCCACCTTCGCCCGGCACCGAGGCCACCGGCTCACGGCGCAGCGGCCCCTGCACTGACGGGCGGCCGGCTGAGTCGCGGCCCATGATCGGCTCTTGCAGCACGACGGGCCGGGTCCAGGTCGGCACGTGGCCGCCCATCTCGCCGGCCTGGGCCAGCACCACTTCTTCAACGTCAAGAGCCACAGCATAGGCAAAGTGGCGTTCCAAAATGCGCTGCGCGCCGGCCGTATCGCCATATTGCTGTAGGTTACGCAAATATCGCTCAAAGGCGCGCCAGCGCGCCGCTTCTTCGGCTCCGGCCGCGCTACGCTGCGGCATCCAGCGGCTCACGACAATGAGCGCCGTGCCCACGACCATTAAGGCCAGCGCCGGCAGCACGGCCACCCACCCCACGCGGCCGGCGTAGACGATTGCAGCCGCGACAGCCAGGCCGGCGCCGCCCAGGACGATCCACTGACCGTACACCAGCCAACGACGCCGCGCCTCATCGGGCAACTGCGCGAAAAAAGCCGACGCTTCCTGGCCCATGGCATAATAAACCTGCGGGATGATCTGCGGCAGGCGGCTGGCATGCTGCGCCAGAGGCGTCGGGTCCTGGCTCAGCTCTTCGCGCAGGCCGTTGAACAGCAGGGCCATATGCTCCGGTATCGTCGCCGTGTCGCCGTCCACTGTTTCGATGGTCTGTCCGGGCGCCAGCTCAGCTTCCCAATTGCGTGCAATTCTCAGCGGATCTGTAAGCTTAATACGCAGCAAACCGAGCGTGGCAAGATGGAAGAGCGAAGCCAGGACGCCCTTTGGCGTCGGCTTCTCGTCCAGCAGATAGGCCACGATGCCCGGCGGCAGCGACGATGGCGGCTCGCTCAGGTATTCGGGCACAACGCCGGATTCACTATCTCGGCCCCATAGATACCAGGCAATTCCCACGGCAAACAGGCCGCCGGTTAGCAGCATCAGGCCGCCCACGCCAAAGGCCAGCCGCTGCCGCGCCAGCGCCCTCTCGCGGCTGAGAAGCTCGGCCTGGATGGCTTGCGCCTCGCCTATCACCGCTTCCATCTCTTGCTGCCAGCGCGGCGCGGGGCCGCTCGTAGCGTCCGCCGGCAGGGTTAGCCGCACCTGCCAGGCCTCCTGGGCCGGCAAAGGCTGCTCGCGCTCGATGACCAAGCGACCGTTGCCTGTTGCGGCTGCTGCGCCGCCCTCTACGGTCACGTCTTGCGCACGAATCCCTGGCGGCAAGTCAAGCAGCAGACGGGCGTTCTGAACCGGTACATCGAAACCAGACAGCGGCGTCCAGGACAATACCTCGGCATCTTCTCTCAACTGCAGGGCGCCTTCAGCTGTGTAGCGAATCACGAACGTGGTTTGCTCGCCGCGCACCAGGGGCGGCGCCGTCCATGCGACGTGCACCTGGCCCGCCGCTGCCTCGTCGATGACCATCTGCCCGGACCCGCGCTGTACGCGAATCCATGGCTCCAGGCCGCCCTGCTCTTCCACCCAGAAACACGACTCGCATGCGGCGTTGCGTTCCGGCCTGCTGTCATAAGGGATCTCCCCTTCCAGGACGGCAAAGGCGGCCAGATCGTCGACGAAGGCCAGAGGAATGGTGCGCTGCCCACCATAGAGAACCCCTGCATCGACGGTCACCGTCTGGCGCTCGGTGACCTGTATCAGGCCATTAGCCGTCACTTGCAAGGACACCTCCACCTGCGGGATGCTATAAACCAGCTCGGCGCTGTCTTCTTGCCGCTGCCACGGTTGAACCGAGGCAGCCACTAGGCCATGCTCGAAGCCTACCATGATCTGGAAGGCAGTTCCGTCGGGGATCGCTTCGTCTACCGTGAAGCGCACCTGGTCGTCGCTGATCTCGGTTCGATAGTCTGGCCCAAAGGCGAACGTTTCGGCGCTGGCCGCGGCTCCGGGCGGCAGCGACACGGTTATGGTGCTGGAGCGAACGGGCGCCCCACCGCGATCTGCCGGCACCACGCGCCACTCCAGTACGTCGCCATCCTCGTAGACCCACAGACCGCCGATCACTTCGTATTCCAGAGTAAACGTGCGCGTCTCGCCCGGCGAGGTTTCCTCATACATCCATTCGACAAAGATGCTGTCCTCTTCGAAGCTAACCTGATAGACGCCTGGTCGATTGGGCGCGCCGCTCGCCTCGGTATAGGGCCTGCCGTTCTCGGCCAGTGTCACATTGCGGATTTCAGTCACATGATCGAGTGGGATTTCGGCAAAAGCCGTGCGAAAGGCATCGCCAAATAGGATTTCCTGCTCTTCGCGGATCAACAGGCTGCCGTCTTCACGTACGTCGATATGGGTATCGTAGCGCAAGTAAACCACGGGCTCTTCTTGTTGGGCCGCCACACGACCTGCCGCGGGCCATGCTGCAGCGCCGCTGAACAAGAACAAGAAGCCTGTGAGCACAAACAAAAACGTGCAGATACCTCTACGATTCATTATCGACTCCTCAAGCTGCAAAACATCAGATGGCGGGATTATACCTGGATGTTGGCAGAAGCCAGGACGGGCGACCGGCGCATGGCTCTAAAGAATGGTAACAGGCTTGCCGCCACAGCTCGTTTATTTGTGGCATCTTGCGCGCCCTTGTGCTACCGTGTATTGGTTTTATTGTCGATGGAAATAGAGAGGCCGCGGGCTTCCCGGCGGAGGCATCTGTCCGTCGTCGAAATTGGCGCCTATTACCGTGGAGAGAGTAACTATGTATCGCTTTCTACTATTGCTCATTTTGTTATCTGTAACGCTGGGCCTGGCTGCTGCTGCGCAACCGGTGATGGCCCAGGATGGCAACCTGCTGCAGAACCCAGGTTTCGAGGGCGGCTATGGCCCGTATGTGCCGCAAACGGCGCAGGAGCACGCCGACTGCCCGCATGGCGTCTGCAATACGGCGCAAGTGCCGCCAAACTGGCGCCCGTGGTGGATCAAGGCGCGCTCATCGGACGCCAACCCCGAATACAAGCCGGCGGCGCCCTTTACCAACCGTATTCGTTCTGGCTCGAACGCGGCGCAATATTTCAGCTTCTACCGCACGCACGAAGCCGGCTTCATGCAGCAGGTGAGCGTGCCCACCAACGCGACCTTACAGTTCAGCGTCTGGGGGCAGGCCTGGCTGTCGAACAGCGACAGCACCTCTTCGGATGCCAACGTCTGGATTAACATGCGCGTGGGCATAGACCCCACCGGCGGCACGAGCCCAACCAGCGCCAACATCGTCTGGTCCAATACCCTGAACCCCTTCGACGCCTATCAGCAGCTTTCGGTTCAGGCGCAGGCGCGAGGCAACCGCGTGACGGTGTTCACCTATTCACGAGCCGAGTACCCGCTGAAGCATAGCGACGTCTATTGGGACGACGCGACGCTGTTTGTGGTGGGTCAGACCCCTGCTCCACCGCCTCCACCGCCCCCGGCGCCGCCTCCTCCGAGCGACACCGATGGTGGACAGCAGACTGGCGGAGTACACGTGGTGCAGCCGGGCGAGTATCTGGCGGCCATTGCACGCCGTTATGGCGTCACCGTACAGGCCATCGCCTCGGCAAATAACCTGGCCAATCTGAACCTGATCCGGCCGGGCCAGCAGTTAATCATCCCCAGCGGCGGCGCGCCGTCTGGCCAAACCGACCCGCCGTCCAGCAGCGGCGTGCGCGCGACGACCCAGGCCAACCTGCGCCTGCGCTCTGGCCCGGGCACCAACCATCAGATACTCACCGTCCTGCCCTTTGGTACGACGGTCAACGTCGTGGCGCGCAATGCCAGCGGCGATTGGATTCAAGTGACGCATCAGGGCCGCACCGGCTGGGTCGCGGCCTGGCTTACTGTGGTTAGCGGCGGCAATTTTAACGCCCTGCCGGTCCGCTAGACGATTACGAGGAACCGACACCAACCATGGAAGAAAAGCTTAACGAACTGAAAACTCGCCTGCTTGAAGTAGATGATCTGCAATCGGCGGTATCTCTACTGAGCTGGGACCAGTCTACCTACATGCCGCCGGCGGGCGCCGCGGCCCGCGGGCGGCAGATGGCGACGTTATCACGTCTGGCCCAGGAGAAGTTCACCGACCCCGCTGTGGGGCGCTTGCTCGACGAGCTGGAACCAGTTGCCGAGAGCCAATGGCCTTACGAATCCGACGATGCCAGCCTTATCCGTGTGACGCGG
Organism: uncultured Ardenticatenaceae bacterium; assembly: GCA_964384155.1. GTDB lineage: Bacteria > Chloroflexota > Anaerolineae > Promineifilales > Promineifilaceae > JAAYYY01. Next base: position 50,563 of record CAYLJW010000026.1, on the reverse strand, counting down.
CGAGATTACGAGCGCTCGATCAAAGTGCCGCCCAGCTTCACGGCAGCGTTTTATGAACATATTGCCGCATCCTACGGCGCCTGGGCCGCGGCCAGACCGGCCAATGATTTTCCCGCTGTGCAGCCCTATCTGCAGAAGGGCCTGGACCTCAGCCGCCAACTGGCCAACTTCTTCCCCGGCTACGAGCATGTGGCCGACCCGCTCATCGATTTTTCCGACTACGGCATGAGCGTCTCGACCATTCGGCCGCTGTTTGCCGAGCTGCGCGAGAGGCTGGTTCCGCTTGTAGAGGCCATCACCGCACAGCAGGAGGTCGACAGTTCTATCCTGCACCGCACGTACCCCGAGGACAAACAACTGGAGTTCGGCCGCCAGGTGATTGAACAGTATGGCTACGATTTCAGGCGCGGGCGACAGGATAAGACGCTGCATCCGTTCATGACCAAGTTTGCGCTCGACGACGTACGCATCACGACGCGCGTCGACGAAAACGACCTCAACAATGCCCTGTTTAGTACGCTGCACGAGGCGGGGCATGCGCTCTACGAGCTGGGCATTGACCGTGCCCTAGATGCGACGCCTCTTGGATCCGGCACTTCTTCCGGGATGCACGAGAGCCAATCGCGGCTGTGGGAAAACCAGGTGGGACGCAGCCTGCCATTCTGGAAACAGTTCTACCCTCGCCTACAGCAAACGTTTCCCGATCAGCTAGGCGATGTGTCGCTCGATGCTTTCTACCGCGCCGTCAACAAAGTGCAGCGCTCGCTGATTCGCACCGACGCAGACGAGGTAACCTACAACCTGCACGTGATGATCCGCTTCGATCTGGAGCTGCAGCTCCTGGAAGAGAAGCTGGCCCTTGCCGACCTGCCCGAAGCGTGGCACGCGCGCTACCAGCAAGATCTGGGCGTGCGGGCGCCAGACAACCGTGACGGCGTGTTACAGGATGTGCATTGGTTTGCCGGAACCGTGGGCGGCGCGTTCCAGGGCTATACGTTGGGCAATGTGCTGGCCGCCATGTTCTACGCCGAAGCCCTCAAGCAGCACCCAGAAATCCTTTCGGAGATGGAGGAAGAGGGGCGCTTTGACACGCTGCATAACTGGCTGCGACAAAACCTTTATCACCATGGCGCCAAATTCACCACAGCAGAGATGGTGCAGCGCGTAACCGGCGGCTCACTCAGTGTCGAACCGTATTTCGAATATCTTAACAAGAAATTCGGCGAGATTTACAACCTCGGCAATTAGCGCACGAATTACTGCTGCCGAGTTTATACGCCCGTTCGCCGGCGACCGAGTGTGCTCGCCGAGGTGCGAGGGGCGAAGCGAGTAAGGAGATGAAAGACGACGAAGCGAGAGGTCGCATCTTTGCCGGCATCCTGCTGATCGCGGTTGGCTTGCTGGCCCTGGCGGCAATATTTTTCGATATTAGCGCGACGTTAGGCTTATTAATCTTGCCCGGGATGGGTCTGGCCTTTGTGGTCTGGGGCCTGCTGTCCCGAGAGTCGGGGCTCTTAATCCCTGGGGGCATTCTCAGCGGCATTGGCGTGGGCACCTTGCTCATCACCGGGCCCTTCCAAAATAGCAGCGGCGAAGTCCAGGGCGGCATCTTTATGCTCGCCTTTGCTGCAGGCTGGTTCCTCATTCCCATCCTGTCCCAGATCTCGACCGGCGATAACCATTGGTGGGCGCTCATCCCCGGCGCCCTTATGGCCATAATCGGCGGTGGCCTACTCTTTGGCGGCGTGGCCTTTGCGGTTCTGCAATTCCTGGGGCGCATCTGGCCGGTGTTTCTAATTCTTGGCGGCCTTTTCTTACTGTTAAAGCGCTCAGGGAAGACAAAAACCGTTTAAACCGCTGCCAGTACCGCGGTACTGGATTCTTTAGCCCGCTTGTCGCGGCGCTGGCATGCCGCCATAATGTTTTCATGAATGGCAACAGAAGTCGGCTGCCAGGACGGCAGTCGCTGGGGAAGCACAGAGTAGCAGGGCTTACCATTCTACTTGTATTGGTTCTGGCCCTCATACCAGGCGTGGGCATCAGCACACATGTGTCTCCTATTTACATTGGATTCAACGCGAGCTGCGCGCAGCTCGCGCCATCTGGTGTAATCTGGCAAGAACTGGCTGTGGACGAGGTGGAGGATGGCCAGTATTCGCTTGGGCTGCTTACCGTCACGCTAGACGTTCACTGGGGCAACAACCCGACCACTGTCGACTGGATGTCGAACCTGCCCATTGATGCCGTTTTTGTGCGAGGCGGCCCCGGCGGCTATTTCTATCGCTACACCACGCCAGTTCTCTCTGATGATGGCCTTACCGCAGCGCAACGGCCCGTCGGTGGCTATTTCAATCCGAGCCGGGTTCTCTTTTGCACGGCAGCGTCGCTAAACACGCCAACGCCGACTCCCAGCCCAACCGCCACGGCGACGCTTACGCCGTCGCCCACGCCCAGCCCCACTGCCACGGCGACAGCCACATCGACGCCGCTGCCTACGCCCTCGGCAACGCCGCCACAGCCTGAAACGGCGACGCCAATGGCTACGGCGACGCCCACACTCGTGTTGACCGCCACGCCCACGGCCACGGCGACGCCGACCAGCGCCATAGGCACGCCGCCGTACCAGTTTGCACAATTAAACTTCCCGGTCATCTGTTTCAACTGCCTGGTTTCGCCCGGCGAGCCAAACAATAGCTGTGCGGAGTCCTATGAGCTGCAGCCTGACACACCCACCTATTTTTTCGCCGACGACGATCATGATTGGTATCGCTTTGAGCTGATCAGCCCAGCAGAGGTGCGTATCGTCGTAGACGATTTCGCGCCGCTCGCGGGCCAGGTTGCCGCTTATAGGGGACAGAGTTGCCAGGTGGCGCAATTTCTGAAGAATGATGGCAGCACGGCCGTACAAAAGGTCTTGCTGCTTGGCCCGCAGCCGGCTGGAAGCTTCTTTGTCTATATCAGCAACGACGGCGAGCCTGATCTCACACAACCCTACCGCCTGCTGATCGAGACGCAGCATTGAGTGAGATCCAGCCCCTAACGCGTTGTGAGTGGGCCGGCTCCGATCCGCTCTACATCGCTTATCACGATGAAGAGTGGGGCGTGCCCGTACACGACGACCGCACCCTTTTCGAATTCCTCATCCTGGAAGGCGCACAGGCCGGGCTTAGCTGGATCACAATTCTAAGAAAACGTGACCACTATCGTCGCGCCTTTGACAACTTCGACCCGCGCAAAGTGGCTGCTTACGACGAGCAGCGCATAGCCGCGCTGCTGCAAGATGCAGGCATCGTCCGTAACCGCCTCAAGGTCCAGTCCGCCGTGCGCAATGCACAGGCTTTTCTACGCATTCAGCAGGAGTTCGGCAGCTTCGACGCTTACCTCTGGCCATTCGTCGGCGGGCTGCCTTTCCAAAACAAGTGGCACGCGCTCTCTGAGATTCCGGCTGAAACAAAGGAATCGCGCGCCCTCAGCAAAGATCTCAAAAAGCGAGGCTTCAACTTTGTGGGGCCGACCATCGTGTACTCGATGATGCAGGCTGTGGGCCTGGTTAATGACCATCTCGTGAATTGCTTTTGTTACGAAAGGGTGCAAAATGGTTCATTATGAGACACATGCAGCTCGGAGTTGGACTTTTGCTTACCTTGTTGTGGCTCAGCCTGGCCGCCTGCACGGTATCTGGCTCGCCCGCCCCGGAATTGCGGGGCACCGAATATTCTGAACCGCGCCAAACGCCGCAATTTGCCCTACAGGATGCGCAGGGAGAACCCGTTTCGCTGCAGGATTTTCGCGGCAAGGTCATCCCCATTTACTTTGGCTACACCTTCTGCCCAGATGTTTGCCCGCTGACCATGGCCAACCTGGCGCGCGTGCAAGAGCAGCTAGACGACGGCGGCGCGCAGATGCAGGTGTTGATGATTACCGTCGACCCGCAGCGCGACGATCCCGCAACAGTACAGAATTACGTCGATTCGTTTCACCCCACCTTTGTGGGACTGTCGGGCAGCCCGCAGCAAATTGCGGCAGCGGCGGACCCCTTCGGCGTCTTCTACCAGGCCGTCGAGGGCAGCGAGGCGATCGGCTACCTGGTGGATCACACCGCCCGCATTTTTGTGATAGATAAGAGCGGCGCCTTGCGCGTGACCTATAGCTATGACGCTGCGGTCGACGACATCGCCGCCGACATGCGCACTTTGATCGCGGAATAATTGTAATGCAAGGCTACCGAGACATTTACTGGCTATTCTGCCTGTTCTTTGCCTGCCTGCTCAGTGCCTGCGCCGGCGCAGCCGGCGGCGAGCTGACGGTTCAAAATGCCTGGGCTCGCCCCTCGCCAGAGGGCGCCCCAGCGGCGGCTTTCTACATGACCATCGTCAACGACTCGGCCCAGGCGGATACTTTGCAGCGGGCCCGCAGCGACAGTTGTGAGGCCATAGAGATACACCTGACGCATATGGACGAGCAAGACGTGATGCATATGGCTCCGGTGGAGCATGGTCGGCTCGACATTGGCCCCGGCGCGCAGCTCGTGCTCGCTCCCGGCGGCCTGCACATCATGTGTATTGGCCTACAAGAGCCATTGATCGAAGGGCAGGAGATCGCGCTTGGCCTCGATTTTCAACAGGCAGGTTCTCGCACGGTGGCTGTGGCTATTCGCCAGCAAGAACCCTGACGTCCGCAGCAGGCGTGCTTAACGGCGCACCTTCTCGTTGCGCTGGTGGCGCTCGCGATCCCGTTCCGTTTTCTTTTGCAGGTTGCGCCAGATGGCGCCGGTCAGGTCCACGCCCGTCTGGTTGGCCAGGCACACCAGCACGAAGAGCACATCGGCGAATTCATCGGCCAGGTCGTGCGCTTCCTCCGAGTTCTTGAAGCTCTGCTCCCCGTACAGGCGCGCCATTAAACGTGCCACCTCGCCCACTTCTTCCATTAAAACGGCCGTGTTGGTTAATTCCGAGTAGTAGCGAACGCCCACGGTGCGGATCCATTCGTCGACCAACGCCTGATAGGCTCTTATGGTCAGCTCGTCGCTCTGCAACGGCTCTTCGGGCGCTTTATTCCCCGTCGTCATCGTCTTGATGCGCCTGCCCTTTTTTGTGTGCCTTGCCTTCATGTTCCACCAGCTTGCTTACCGGCCGCAAAAACTGCAGCACGGTGGCGGTTAGCAGCGTGGTGAACACGGCCAGAAAGTAGCTGCCGGTGCCCACGGCCATGCCAATAGCCGCGACCAGCCAGATTGTGGCGGCCGTTGTCATCCCCTTGGTCTTATTGCGCGTTTGCAGCAGCGCGCCTGCGCCCAGGAAGCCGATGCCGCTGACAATTTGGGCCGCAATGCGCGCCGAATCTTGCGCCGTCGACTCGTTTAGCGGGAAGCCGCGGATGGACAACACGGTGAACAGGCAGGAGCCCAGCGAAATAAGGATATTCGTGCGAAAACCTGCCGGGCGGCCTCGCCACTCGCGCTCGATGCCAATGATGCCGCCTAAGATGGCAGCCAATGTTATTTGTCCGGCAGCTTCCCAATCAAAGGAACGCAGAACAAGGACCCATTCAGGCGTCTGTTCCATAGTAATCTCCGGGCTGCTTGTGGCTAAAATGGCCAGGCGTGCTCAGGGCACGGCTTAGAGGCGCGTATTCTGCCGCAGAATAAGGCCAACGGCAATAGACGCCCCTCAACCGCAGCCTCATTTAAGTGCGCTGGGCGCCCACCTGCGTGGCCGCCCCCTGGCACTATGTCTTTTGAAGGTTCCCCTCCCGACCGTCGTTTAATAGGTAGAATGAGACAATTATCAGCTACAGTCGATACGCTTTTAAAGCCGGGCATGCCAGACGCTGAAACCATGGTGCGCGATTATTACCCTTACATTTACCGCCTTGTTGCCTCCATTGTCGGCGATGCCGCAGCGGCCGATGACATCGCGCAGGAGACGTTCATTACAGCCTTTGGGCGCCTGGAGCAATTCACGCCGGGCACCAATTTGCGGGCCTGGCTCTCTACCATCGCCGTGAACAAGAGCCGCGACTATTTGCGCCGAGAGGCGCGGCAGGAACGGTTGAAACGGGCGCTTCAACGGCTGCCGTTCCGGCGCGCGGCCACACCAGAACAGCTTGTTGTCCGTGGCGAAAGAGAGACAGAGCTGTGGGCTGCTGTGGCCACCCTGGCAGAGAAACACCGGCTGCCCCTGATCCTGCGCTATGTGCACGGCCTGCCGGTCAAAGAGATTGCCCTCATTCTGGATGTAAGAGAAGGAACGGTCCATTCGCGCCTGCATTATGCCTGCAAAAAGCTGGCGGCGCAGATTCAAGTGCAAAGGGTAGTTGAGACATGACGCAAATGACTCACAAACAGGCTCATGTGCTGCTGCAGCAAGAAGAGCGGACGGCGCCAGAGGAACAGGCGCTGAACGACCATCTGGCTGCCTGCAGCGACTGCCGGGACTATGCCCGCGTTCACCGCGAGCTGTTGCAGGCGCTTAGCCTGAATATCCAGGTTCCGGAACTGAATCAGGTAAAAATCGCACAACTGGCCGGCGCTATGAAGCGCCGGCGAAGGAGCAAGCAACCGATGAAACCGATCATCGCCGTTCTTCGTCCCGTCCTTGCCGGTGCGCTGGCGCTGGCCTTTCTGGTGTGGGGCCTGGCCCTGTTCGCCCGGCCGGCCGCAGCGCCCGAACCGGCTGCGGCCCTGGTCGCCGCCGAGCCGACGGTCACCGCCACGCCCACGCCTACGGCCACGCCAGAGCCTACGGCCACACCCGAGCCCACAGCGACGCCCGAACCGGCGGCAAATGCGCTGGACAACCTGGTCGAAGTGGATTTGCAGGCAACGGAACCGCAGCCTCATCCGCAGATAGCAGACCGTTTCAACCTGACATTGGATCAGGCCCAGCAGGACGTTTCTTTTGCGCTGCGTGCGCTATCTTTGCTGCCGTATGGCTATGTGTTCGTCGGCGCGGATGTGGCTGACGGGGCCGTGACGCAGCAATTTGCTCTGGCAGGCGTCTCTCCGAGCCCGATCCTGACCGTCGTCCAGAGAGAGGGACCACTCTCTACCCCTGGTCGAGATGATCAGCAGGATGCAGAAGGCGTCACGCTGGAGCCCGTGGCGGGAGTTGGCGACGGCGGCCTATATTTTGTGGATCAGATCCAGGGCATCACATCCCTGAGCTGGACGGAAGAGGGCATGGCCTATAGATTGCAGGTATCTGGCGCCATCTGGCCCCTGGAACGGCTGCAGGCGCTGGCTCAGTCACTGAAACCTCTGTCTGAGCCAGCGCCTTGATGGGCGCCTATACCTATAGGAGGATGCCGCAAAGATACCGGCGCGTGTGCCCAGTGCCAGACAACAGCGGCTTACGGGCGCATGATGAGCGGCATCAGGATCTGTCGCCCTACGAGGAAGTCCAGGTCTAGCTCGTTATTAAGCAGGTACGCTTCGTACGGCGTCTCGACGAGCGCCTGCGCCGTCACGATCTGGCCTGGCGTAACGCTCCCGGCCATGGTCAGGACCAAGGTGATGCTATCCGAGCCGCCGGCCGTGACCGTCCCCAGGTTCCAAGTATAGGGGTTAGCCCCGCTGGCGGTGGGTACGGCTTCCACCAGCGTCAGGGCGCCTGGAAGCGTCAGCGTCAACTGCGCGTCGGGCGCTGCAACGCCGCCGCGATTGCCAAAGTAAAGGGTGCGCGTCACGGTTTCGCCAGGCATGGCGCTTAGCGCGCCGCTCGTTGCTAGCCACAGGTCGGGCGAGGTAGAGCCTAATGTAATGTCGTCCAGGCTCGCCACGCGCACGCCTGCCGGGCGCGAGAAGGTAAGCGTAACCTTCTCGCCTTGCCACGTAGACAGATCGACCCAGGCATGGTCCCATGCTTCGCGTTCGCCGCTGAGCGACAACACAGATTGTGTTGCCTGTCCGTCACTGACGAGCACCTCTAACTGCGGCGTAATGCCGAAATCGGCCGCCAGCGTGTAGAAAAAGGAGAGGGTCGGGTTGGGCATGTCGCCCGGGATGGTGACCGTCTGGCTAATCGACGTCGCGGCCGCGGCATTGGCGTCCAGGTAGACGCTGTAGCGCCCTGTCTTGGCCACGCCATCCTGCAGCGTGGTCGACTGCGGATCGCTGAAATGCCATCCTTGCAGCGTGCCGCTTTCGAAATCACCGTCGTCGATCACATCGTTGGCCGGCGGCAACACCACGGCGATCATGGCGTCGCCATCGCTAAGGCTGAAGAAGCCCGGCGGCAGGTCGCCGTAGCCCGGCAAAGACCAGGTCACTTCATAAGGCGTGCGCTCATCGCCGACGTAGTTGGCATAGACGGCATTGCGCTCGAAAGCGACGAATGAAGGCGGCTCGGTGTGAACGGCGGCATGGGGCAGCGGATTGCCACGATTATCGAGGACATGGCTTTCAACTTTCCACGTGTAGACGGTGGTGGGCATGGTATAGAGCCAGGCCGAGTAGTTGTGGGCCTCGTCGAGCGCCCGCACTCTGAAGCGGTACATTTTGCCCGCGGGGAACGTCTCTTGAAAGCCGGTTTCAGTGCGCTGCCTATACAACACCTGCCACGGCCCGCCGGGGACCTCCTGCACGTCGGCGTCGTAACCGTATGTGCCGGAGCCGCCTGTGTCGGGAGCGTCGAGCCAGGAGGCGTTCACCTCCTGGCGTGAAAATTCGGCGAGCGACACGGCCGGCATCACCGGCGCCGTGCCATCGATCGAGGCGATGTCGGGATGCCATGCAACGCCGGAATCATCGCCAAAAGTCGTATAACTGCCGTCCAGGACCCATTCAAATAGTTCCGTGTCATTCCAGAACCATTGGCCGCCGCTGAAGTTATAGGAGACAGCCGTTCCCAACACCGACTGCTGCGGAGCATTGCCAAACCAGCCATTGACCCAAAAGTCGGTTTCGGGAACCCCATTTCGCCGCTGCTGGGCATTGCTGCCATCGGCGTCCATCGTCCACAGCTCCAGCCAGCTATCGTCATCGCCGTCGGCGCTGAAGGCGATTGTGCGTCCGTCTGGAGACCAGGCGGGGTAGAGGCTGGACATGCCCGCTGTTAGCTGGGTCAGACCGGCGCCGTTTGCATGCATGCGATAGATGTTATAGCTGTTATCGGCGAACGAGGTGAAGGCAATGTGCGCGCCATCAGGCGACCAGGCAGGGAAGCCGTCGAAGTCGGGGCGGAAGGTGAGGCGCTGCTGATTGGCGCCATCGGCGTCCATCACGTAGATCTCAGGCTGCCCGTGACGGTAGGATTCGAAGGCGATCTGCTGCCCATCGGGCGACCAGCTAGGATTCACGTCGTCGTGATCGTTGTCCGTGAGCTGCATCAGGTTAGCGCCGTCGGGATCGATGGCAAATAGCTCGAAATCACCGTCGCGATCGGAGGCGAAGACGATGCGTGTAACGCCGCGATTTAGCCGCGGCTGCAGCTCGCTTTGCGGCGTATGCGCCAGCAGCAGCGGCGGCGCGCCGCTCAGATCGTCGTAGTAAATGTTCCATTCTTGGCGGTCGTAGGACTGGTAAACCAGGCGGTGGTGGCCGGCGACGAGCGCCGGGGATTGCCGCGCCACAGCCGAATCAGGGCGCCCAGCGCTTTCCAGCAGCCATTCCGGCATATGGAAGCGCGTTAGATCAGCCTGCACGGACTCTCGCCACTGCTGATATGGCGCCGCCTGCCCTTGCCGCGCGTCCTGGCCCATGGCTGCTGCCCCATTTAACAATAGAACCAGGCACAAGAGGGCGGCAAGCAAAGATGCATTTACGAAGCTGTGACGAAACATTCTAGATCCTCCTGCATTCAGGTGCGGTTAGTCGAGCACTTCTACCAACACACGCTCTTTACAGAGCCAGAGGATCCCGTCCCCTTCAACCCATACGCCGCCGGGAGGCCCAGCAAGCCGGCGGCAAAGCAAAGTATAACCTGAAACGGCGTGAAATTGTACCGGCGCGCTGCATTTGGCGCTGAACGAATTCCCATTGACGCTACACAGGGTCAATGCTATAGTAACCCTGGCTCCCCCCCCAGAGGTGGCTTGGACGGCGCCCGCTGCTCCGGCCACCTCGCTTTTTTATAGCAAGCGAGAGGCGCCAAGCAGCGAAGCAGTGATATGAACCAAGAGGAACACTTTCTTGTGGAGAGCCGCCCTGAGGTGCAACGCGCCGGGCTGGTACACCGCGTGCGCCGCGGCAGCGGCGGCGGCCCGCACCCCACCATCGTGATGCTGCACGGCCGCAGCGGCAGTGAAGAGGTGATGTGGATCTTCGCGCGCACGCTGCCCAAAGGCTGGCTGCTGGTTGCGCCGCGCGCCATCGCCGAGGATCCGCGCGGCGGTTACTCCTGGCGCATCCGTGAAAAGGAAGAGTGGCCTACGCTGGCTGCCTTCGACGTGCCGGTGGGCGCCATTGTGGACTTCATTGACGCGCTGCCCGAGCTGTATAACGCCGACCGCGAGAATGTCTACCTGATGGGTTTCAGCCAGGGCGCCGCCGCCTCTTACGCCGTCGCCATGCAATACCCGGAGCTGATCCAGGGAATTGCCGGCCTGGTGGGTTTCTTACCTATGGATTGCGGCGATCTGGCGGCCGCCGAGCCGCTAGAGGGCATGCCCATCTTTATGGCCGTGGGTAAGCGCGACGAGTCTATTCCCTACGAGCGTTCACTTGGCTGCGCCCAGACGCTGAATCTGGCGGGCGCCGAGCTGGACTACCACGAGTACGATATGGGACATCGCCTCAACACAGAGGCGATGCGCGCTCTCAAACAGTGGTGGCAGCGACAGGCGGAAGCCGTAGCCGCACGCCGCGGCTGACGGGCGTTGAACGGAGCAAGCCAATCAGGAGCGCTTTTCGCGTCCCCGCAAGTGCACGAACAGCAGAGAAATAAAGGCGGTCAGGAGGCCGGCAAAAGCTGCGCCCCGCGCCGGACGTGCACGGACGCCATGTTTGCGCGGCTCTGCCTTCTGGCGGGTTAGGTGCGCTGCCAGATCTGGGGCCAGGCGCGCTCGCTGCGCCCAAGAAACGCCGAATAAAGCGTGCAGCATAGCGCGCATCAAGTGGTAGTTGTTGGGCTGGCGCAACTGCGCGGCAACGTCGAGCTTGCCCGGAATGGGCCCTACGGCAAATGATTGCAGTTGTGTGAACTGCAGCACATCTTGCTGGCCATGCGTGCGCGCGCTGCCCGACATCTTCCTGCCGCCAAATGGCAACTGCGGCACGGCATAGTGCGCCAGGGCGTCGTTGATCACCACCGAGCCGACCTCCAGGGCCTGCGCCACGCGCTCGGCGCGCCGCAGGTCATTGCTCCATACCGATGCGCTGAGCCCGAAGGGGCTGTCATTCGCCAGGCGGATAGCCTCAGCCTCATCGCGCACCTGCATGATCGGCATCACCGGGCCAAAGGTCTCTTCGCGCATTAGCTTCATGCCATGGTGCACGTCTACGACCACCGTAGGCTCCATGAACAGGCCATCACAGCCGCCGCCCACCAGAATGCGCGCGCCCTGCTCCTGGGCCTCCTGCAAATGCGCATTGATGTTGTCGGCCTGGCGCTGAAAAGTGAGCGGGCCCAGATCGTTTAGGTTTTGTGTCTCCGGCGAGTATCCCAGGCGTAACCGTTCTGTCTCCGCCAGCGCCTCTGTTAAAAAGGCGTCGTAGACGGCTTGTACCACGTAGACGCGCTCGACAGCCACGCAGGCCTGCCCCGCATGGACGAATGAGCCCCACACGCCCCAACGGGCTGCGGCGCGCAGGTCGGCGTCTTCCAGCACGATCATGGCGTCTTTGCCGCCTAGCTCGGAGAGCAAGGGCGTCATCTTCTTGGCCGCCGTGGCGGCAACCTTTTGTGCGGTGGGCGCCGAGCCGGTCAGGAACACGACATCTGGACCCGCAGCCACCAGGCGCTCGCCCACCGCGCCGTCGCCGTGCAGCACGCGCACATAGGGCGCTAGCTGCGGCAGGCCCTGGAAGATGCGCTCAATCAACCGGCCCACGGCCGGCGTTACTTCCGATGGTTTCAAGATGACCGTGTTACCCGCCAGCAGCGCGGCGAAAGCCGGTGGAATGGTGAGATCCAGGGGATAGTTCCAGGGGCCAATAATGGCCGCCACGCCAAAGGGCCGCGGCACGCTGTAATAGCGTTTAAAAAGATAGATGCCGCGCGGCACACGCTGTGGCGCCAGCCATTTGGGCGCACGCCGGCGGTATGTTTGCAGCTTATCCAGCAACATAAACAGCTCGGCCAGCGCATCCTGGCGGCTTTTACCTGTATCCTGATTGACCACGCGCGTAATCTCGTCTGCCTGATCAACCAGCGCTTGCTGGAGGCCCTTCAGCCTATGCGCGCGCTCACGCACCGGCGTGGCCTGCCAGACGCTCTGGTTGCGCCGCATCTCGGCCAGCGCCGCGGTCACCTCTTGCGGCGTAGACATGGCTACGGCGTCGAACTGCGCGCCGGTGCCCGGATTGATACAAGGCAGAATCTCAACTGTTGTCATCTGACGCACCTTCTTTTGCCTCAGCCAATGGTCATAAAATTGTATCTCATAGCGCTGTTGGGTCATAGCGCTTTGCCGCTGAAGCGGTTGCCGGTAAGGGTATTTCTCTCTAAAATCTCTACGGCCTGACGTTGGACTGATGGCCTCAAACGAGCCCTTCACATGCAGCGGTCATGAGGTAAGATGAGCTCCGAGCAGCGCCCTTCGCCTATTGGCAAGCCCGTTTCGCTCTTTGTCACCTGCATCGTAGACATGCTCTATCCACATACAGGGTTGTCTGTGGTGCAGGTGCTGCAACGTCTGGGCATAGACGTCCACTTCCCTATGGCCCAGACCTGCTGCGGGCAGCCGGCTTTCAACGCCGGTTATCGGCCCGACGCCCACGCCATAGCGCACCAATTCTTGCACGCCTTCGAGGCCGCCGAGGTGATCGTGACACCGTCTGGCTCGTGCGCTGCCATGGTGCGTCATGAATATCCGCGTCTCTTTGCCGGCGACGCCGCTCTGAAGGACCAGGCCCTGCGTCTGGCGAGCATCACCTGGGAGTTCACCGAATACCTTGTGGATGGCCTTGGTATCCACGACCTGGGGGGGCGCCTGCCAGCGCCGGAGACGTTCGCCTTCCATGACGCCTGTCACGGCTTGCGCTTGCTGGGGCTGGGCGCCCAGGCGCGCCTGCTGCTGTCCCAGGTGCAAAATGCCGAGCTGACCGAGCTGCCTGGTGCCGATGTTTGTTGTGGCTTCGGAGGGCTCTTTAGCATCAAAATGGCTGACATCAGCGGGGCCATGTTGCACAATAAGCTGCAGGCTATCGAGCAGTGCGCCGCGTCCTGCATTCTCAGCGGCGATGCGAGCTGCCTGACGCACATCAACGGCGGTCTGCAGAGGCAGCGATCGGCCAAACGCGTGCGTCATATCGCCGATGTGTTGGCCGAGGCCGTGCAAGAGGCGCCAGCGAACCCATGAAGGTACAGGCCAACAATTTCATTCCCGCCGCGCGTATCGCCATCCATGATGCCGGCATGCGCGCCACCGTGGATTATGGCGCGGCGCAGGCGGCCGGTAAGCGCGACCTGGCGATGTTCGCCCATGGCCGCGAACATGGCGAAACTCTGCGCCGGCAGGCGGCAGCGGTGAAGCGCCAGGCGCTGCAGCGGCTGCCCGAGCTGCTTGAAGAGGCCGAGCAAAAGCTACAGGAGAACGGCGCAGAGGTGCTGTGGGCCGTCGACGCGCACGAGGCTAATGAGCACGTGCTGCAAATCGCGCGCCGCCATGGGGTACAGTTGGTGGCCAAGAGTAAGAGTATGGTCACCGAGGAAATTGGCCTCAATGAGGCGCTGCAGCAGGCAGGGCTTGCCGTGTTGGAAACGGACCTTGGTGAATTCATCGTGCAGCTTGACGGTAGCACGCCAAGCCACATCGTCGCGCCGATCATACACAAAAGCAAAGACAGCATACGTGATACGCTGGTGCAGCAGGCCGGGATGCCACCGACCGACGACGTGCAAGAAATGACCAGCTTTGCCCGCCGCTTCCTGCGACAGAAGTTTCTGAAAGCAGATATGGGCGTCTCTGGGGGCAATTTCATTATCGCCGAAACGGGCGCCGTGTGCCTGGTGACTAACGAGGGCAACGGGCGCATGGTTACCAGCCTGCCGCGCGTGCACGTGGCGCTCGTGGGCATTGAAAAGGTCGTTGCGACCGTCGAAGAATACGCCTTACTCACACAGTTGCTGCCACGCAGCGCCACCGGACAGACAATGCCCGTTTACACGCACATGATTCACGGACCGCGCACAAGCTCTGAAAGCGACGGGCCAGAGCATGTCTATGTCATTCTGGTGGACAACGGCCGCTCGCGCATCTACGCTGGTGAGTATGCCGAAGCGCTGGCCTGCATTCGTTGTGGCGCTTGCCTCAACGCCTGCCCCGTCTACCGCGTCACCGGTGGGCACGCTTACGGCTGGGTGTACCCCGGCCCCATAGGCGCCGTGGTTACACCGCTGATGACCGGCCTGCAGAACGCCAGCCCCCTGCCCCATGCCAGTAGCCTGTGCGGGCGCTGCAAGGAAGTATGCCCCGTAGACATCGACCTGCCGCGCATGCTGCTCGACTTGCGCCATGATTTGCAGCAAGCGGGGCACGACCAGCTCGTCTGGAATGTGGCCATGAAAGGCTGGCGTCTGGCCTCGCGTTGGCCCCGCCTTTTTGCCGCAGCCGGGCGCCTGGTCGCGCTGCTGTCACGGCGGTCCGCGCCGCCCTTGCCGCCTCCACTCTCGGGCTGGACGGCCTATCGTGACTTGCCCCCCTTCGCGCCACGCTCTTTCCATCGGCTATGGGCCGACCGGCAGCAGGAGGCCGGCGCCGAAGATGCCTGATAGCCAGAGTCGCAGCCGGATTTTAAGAGCCCTGCGCGTGGCGCGACGCCCCTTTCCCAATACGACGCCGGCCGGCGCCTTACTCCCCGTTGTGCCACGCGCGACGAGCGCCGCCAGCGCACTGGCCCAGCAGTTTATGCAGCAGGCCATCATGCAGGGAGCGCAAGCCTACCGCGCCAGCGGCCGCGAAGAGGGCCTACAGATGCTTTTGGAGCTGCTGCGAGGGCAAACGCTTATCGCCGCCTGGGAACTTGAATTGGTTGGCCTACCCGGCCTGGCGCAGGCCCTGTCGCGGAGCGGTATCCAGGTAGCCGAGCCGCGTGATGCGAACCCAGAGGTTGGGCTCACGGGAGCTATGGCGGGCCTGGCGGCGACTGGCAGCTTGCTGCTCAGCAGCGGGGCGGGCTGTTATCGCAGCACATCACTGCTGCCGCCGGTGCACATTGCCGTGCTCTATGAAGAGCAGCTCTTTGCTGACCTGGAAAGCTGGTTCGCAGCCCAGCGCAGGGCTCAGCTGCAGCGCCTGCGCCAGGCCAGCAACATCCTCATCATTACGGGCCCCAGCCGCACAGCCGATATCGCCATGGAGCTGGTGTTGGGTATGCACGGCCCGCGCGAGCTGCATATCCTGCTCGTGGCGCCAGACGGCTAAGGGGGCCCTCTGGTGGATGCCTGGTCGATGCCTGCCTTAGACAACGGTCTATAAAGCTCTGCCCTTGCCCGTTTCCACGCCGGCCGCTATCCTACAGGCAGCTATGAAAACAGCGTTCATTATTTGCGGCGCGCTGGCGCGCGAGGTGCAGGCAATCAGCACGAAGCACGGCTGGGACGTGGATATTGTGGGCATACCGGCCATCAACCACGCCTACCCGCAGCGTATCGCGCCGCACGTGGAGCAGCGTCTGCAGGAGCTGCGCGAGCGCTACGACCGCCTTATAGTGGTCTACGGTGATTGCGGCTCGATGGGCGCCCTGGACACCGTCCTGCAACAGTACGGCGTCGAGCGCCTGGACGGTCCGCACTGTTATGAGTGGTATGGCGGCGATCTGTTCGAGCAGTTGCTGCGTGAAGAGCCCGGCACCTACTTCCTCACCGATTTCATGATCCGTACCTTCCAGGGCCTCATCAAGAAAAGCATGGGCCTGGATCGCTACCCGCAGCTCAAAGAGGATTACTTCCGCAATTACAAGCGGGTGGTGTACCTGGCGCAGATTGAAGATGAGGGCTTGCTGCAACAAGCGAAGGAAGTCGCCCACTACCTTGAGCTGCCGCTGGAAGTACGCTTCACAGGCTATAACCGGCTCGAATCGCAGTTGGTGAGCCTCATGGCGCGCTAAGCGCCGTCCCCTTTCCCCGGCTCCACCCCTTTGTTCAGCGCCAACTCATTCAGACGCGCCTCGTCGTAGGCCTGGATCAGCGCTGCAGCCAGTGCGCGCCCGGCTGCCTCTAGCTCGCTGGCGGCTGCGGCGCTGTCGTCAAGATCTTGCCATGAGCCCGTGTGCCAGGACGCCATATAAGCCTCGCCTGTAATGGCCTTGCTGCGGTAAGCGGCACGATAAACCGTCTGCTGGAAGGCGTGGGGCAAGGCGTGCACGTGGCGTTGTCGCCCCCGCCGCAGCTGCAGGTTCACTGGGATGTCTCGCCAGTAGACGATGCGATACTGGATTGGCTGCTGGTCTGCCATGCCTTCCTTTTGCCCGCGTCAATCGCGCGACGGCAGCACAAGCCGTACCCGCGTGTAAGCGCCGGGCGCGCTGTCTAGCTCCAGCGTGCCGCCCACCACGGCCATCATCGTGCTGTGTAGCGCCAGCCCGTGCCCCGTTCGCTCCTCGTGGCCTGGTGCGGCGCCGGCCAAGCCCACGCCGTTATCCTCGATTTCCACGGTCACGTTTTCTGCGCTGGAGCTGGCGCGCACGCGCACGCACAAAGCGGGCTGCTCGCCAGCGCCCGGCCGGCTCCCGCCGGGCCCATGCTGCGCCGCGTTGCGCAGCGCTTCGCGCGCGGCATAAAACAAGACTTCGGCCGCCGGCGGCGGCAGCTTGCGGCTGCGCGCCAGCGCCTCGGGCGTCACCTGCCACTCGATCTCGTCAAAGCGGTCAGCAAATTCATGGGCCAGCGCCTGCTGCAGCGCGCCCAGGGGGCCCAGGCGCGCCACTTCTGGCGTGACGGCCGGCGGCGTGTCGCGCAGGAGGTCGGAAATGAGGCGGTGCACGCCTACCAACAAGGCGCGCGGGTCGCCGCCGTTTTGTGCGTCGGCGATGGCCGGGGCAGCGTTCTCCTGCCGCGCGCCGTTGGGCGAGCCCAGCGCCAGCAGCGCCGCATGCACCTGGGGCAGCACGTCGTCGTGCAGAACTCGGCGCGTGCGGCGGTCTGCAACCTGGCTTTCCACCAGCCGCTGCCGCTGCAAGGCCAGCAGCCGCTGCGCCACTTCGGCGCTGGCGCGCACATCGAGCAAACGCTCGCAACTGGCGCGCGCGATCTCCATCTCTTCCTGAGTATAGACCCCGCCGTCCTCCTTTTCGCCGAGGAACAGCACGCCGGCTAGGCCGCGGGCGCTCCACAGGGCAACGGCCCACACCGCGCCGCCGTAAGCTTCGGGGGCCACGGCGACATAGGCCGTTTGCGGCGGCTGGAAGCGGGCGACGATCTCCTGCAATGGCGGCATAGAGACGGCGCGCGCCGCCGGATAGGCCAGCGGCGCACCGGCCAACGGCGCCATCGGCCCCCAGGGCGCCAGGTAGGCCAGCCGCGCGCCGAGCACGTCGCGACACAGTGCTTCAAAGGGTTGGCTGCTGGGTAGCATGGAGGGCTGCGCGGCCGGCGCAGCCTCTGCAGCGCCCGGTTGCGGAATAGCCAGCAGATGATCATAGAGATGCTGGCTGGTCACAAACGGGCGCAGGTGCTCGATGTAGCGCTCGCGTTCAGCGTAGGAACGCCAGCTTAACCAGGCAAAGAAGGCAGTCATGAATAGCAGCGACAATAGCACGCTGTAGATGGGGCGCTGCTGCAGCACAAGCACGCCGCTCACCAGGGCACCATAACTGGCGGCCAGCAGCAAAGCCAGCCGCCATTGTCGCCGCAGACCGCTGCGCGGCAACGTTTTGCCCGTGAAAACTTCATAAGCCACAATCGCCTGGCCCAGGGTTAGAATCGCGACGGCGATCAGACCGCTCACCAGCAGATCAAAGCGCGCCAGCGTCAGCAGCAGGTCCGCGGTCACCACATAGGCGCCATTCTGCCGCACGTTGACCAGCACCCAGCCCAGCACGACGATCACCAGCAGGCTAACGGCGCTCAGCAGCAGCGAGGCGCCGATGAGCCAGCCTCGCGCCCGCCGGCGCGCCTGGTCGCCCATGGTGCGCTGCGTGGGCCCGGGACGCAGCAAGGCATCTAAGGCCAGCCCAAAACAGGCTACCAGATACAGCGCATAGCCCGCCGCCAGCAGCGGCGTGCCGCCAAAGCGCTGGATGGGAAAGCGCAGGGGCAGCAGAGAGACGCTCTCGGACAGCGGGTTGGCATAGATCACAACCGCCGCCAGACCCGCCAGCGCGGCCAGAAGCACCCCAATGAGCCACGTGCGCTGCCGGCGGAAGAGATCGCTTTGCCGGTCGTTCCAATAGCCGGCATACCACAGCACCAGCACGTACCAGCCCAGGGGCAGCATGACCACGGGGATGAGCCCCAGATACCACCAGAAGCGCAGGCTGCGGCTAAGGTGAGTGAAGTCCAGGGCCAGAATGGCCGAATGGCTGATAAAGAAAGCGCCGCCCAGCAGCAGCCCCAGCCCCGCCAGCCATATGCCCCACGTGCGCCGGTCGGCATTCAACAACACGGTGGCGCCCAGCCACAGCAGGACAATGGCATTGAACAGCGAGAAGGTCATGACGGCCCAATCGAGCCAGGGCTGGTGACTCATAAGCAGCTCGGCGACGCCGCCTTGCGCCGGCCATCTGCGCTCACGGCCGGCCTGCCAGCTCAGTCAAAGGCCACCACGTGCGGCGCGCCATCCTCATCCCACTGCATCAGCTTGCCGGCCCGTACGATGATGGCCACGCGCGTTCGCGCCACTTTCTCGTCTGTGGTGGTGTCGTTTAGCCCCCAGGCAGTATAAATTTGCCCGTTAATGCGGCTGATGGTGCGTTTATCGCGAAAGCCCATCTGCGCCGCGATTTGCTCATTGCTTAAGCCATCGGCCAGCATGCGCGCCACCTGCTGCTCGTTCGGCTCCAGAAGGGCCATGGGCGACTGCTCA
The DNA here is from genome assembly GCA_964384155.1 of uncultured Ardenticatenaceae bacterium. GTDB lineage: Bacteria > Chloroflexota > Anaerolineae > Promineifilales > Promineifilaceae > JAAYYY01. The sequence goes on along the minus strand of CAYLJW010000026.1, from coordinate 31,441 downwards.
TCCTTCAGGCGCACTTCCTGGACGCGAGACTCAACTTCGGGATCGATGAAGCTGCGGCCCGCCGCCGCGTCGTGCAGCAGAGGCACGATCATCTCCGGCAGCAAGTAGTTCGATTTGCGCACGTAGGCATAATGGCTCAATATGCCGCTGCGCCGGAAGTCGCGGTAGTAGGCGTCGTCGTCCTGGATAGAGTAGAAGACGACCGGGTGGCGCGGCAGCTCACGCCGGATGGCGACGGCGGCGTCGATGCCGTTCATCTGCCCAGCAAGCTGCACGTCCATCAACACCGCGTTGGGCGCCTGCGCCAGGCAGATGGCCACCGCTTCTTCGCCGCTGGCGCAGCCAGCGACCACCGTCACAGCCCCCGTTTCCTGCAAGCCACGGGCCATAGCCGCACGCAACTTTTCGTTGTCTTCAACCAGTAGTAAACGCAGCATACGCCTCAACCATAACCGCTTCAAGATTGTTGTCGCCAAAAGCGTCCCAGAGATTGGCAGAGCTGTCAAGCACCTGCGTGCTCGTTGGCAGGCATCCGGGTCATCGCCGGGCGCAATGCGCCGTGGTACGGTTAATCGCGCCCCGCCCGGTAGCGGCTGTAAGGCTATCCTCTGGGACAAATGGGCGCCGGAACAACGTGAAGTGAGACTGGAGGTACCGTAACTTGCGCAAACAACTCATTGTCATCCTCATTGCCCTCTTCATGGCCTCCCTCCTGGCCACGGCACTGGTGGCCGTGCGCTGGCTGCACACCGGCCGGCCCGCCTTCGCCTTCTTATTGTGGAACCTGTTTCTAGCCTGGATGCCCCTGCTGGCTGCGCTCTTGCTGCCTGCCCTGCGCCGCTTTCCGGCGCTGCTCGTACCGGGCGCCATTTGCTGGCTGCTCTTTTTACCCAACGCGCCTTACCTGCTAACCGACCTGCTGCACCTGGGGCGTTGGGGCGATGTGCCCTTCTGGTACGACCTGCTGCTGCTTCTGGTCTTTGCCATCACCGGCTTACTTTTGGGCCTTGTCTCGCTGAAGATTGTACACGCCCTAGTGGAGGAGCTGATGGGGCCGATCACCGGCTGGCTATTTGCCCTCGTCACCCTTTGCCTCAGCAGCCTGGGCGTCACCATCGGCCGCTTTTTGCGCTGGAATAGCTGGGATGCCTTGCTGCGACCGCTAGACGTGCTGGCCGACTTGCTAAGCCTCTTGCAGCAACCCTGGGTCCATCGCCAAGCCTATGCTTTTACCGCCGGGCTGGCCGTTGTGCTCGTGTGTGGCTACATCGTGCTGCACTATACGCCGCATGTGGCCGCCCGGCCCCTCGCGGCAGAATGACGTAATGAACAATCGTTCGCTTTTATCTTCATCCATCTGTGCGGTCGAGTGACCAGGTCATTTCCATACTATGCGAAAGGCCCTAGCCATGCTATGATCCGCGCCGCAACAGCGCCATCCGCGCGGGCCGTTTTTCGGATTGAGCAGGCTAAATGACGAGCATTATGGTTCGTGTCTTGATGTCCGCTTGCGCAACCCCCGCACAAGCGTTCGTTTCAGCGTGCGATAACCGGCGCCCTCATAAAACGCGAGCGGTCCGCCGGCAAACTCCCAGATATCCACCCGCACCTCCTCGGCGCCATTCTGTAGCGCCCATGCTTCGGCGGCCTCGAGCAGCGCTCGCCCTGCCCCATGCCGCCGCGCGGCTGCTGTCACCATCAGGCTCTGCAAGTGGGCATAGCGGCGGGCGACCACAGCCGGGTTCTGCCCATCGTCTTCTCGTACATATAGCTCGGACAGGCCCACAATGCGGCCTCCGAGCTCCGCCACCACCAGTTGCGCGTCCTGCTCTTGCAGCAGCGCGCCGATTTTTCGCGCCACTTCTTCCCGATTAAAACGGTCGGGCGCTGCCAGGCTCTGCAGGCGAGCGGGAACGGCCGCCGCGTGATACTCGTGGAATTCCAGGTAAAGGTCGCACAGCGCAGGGACGTCCGCCACCGTCGCATGGCGAATCTGCACGCTTCCGGGCCTTTCAGCCGGGGCTGGAAGCTCCCCCGGCGCGCCGGGCACTTCTAAAAGACGCTTTGCGATCCTCTCTGGCAGCTCCAGGGGCATAATGAAGTAAGCTCCCTCGTCATCATCTTCGCGTATGATCGGGTGGACGCCGAAACCAAGCGAAAATTTCAGCTCGTGATTTGCGCTGTGAGGGCCGCTGCTATGAGAGCGGATCTGATAGCAGCCCTGCTGCCTGGCCAGTCGCAGCAAGTGCACCTGGAGCGTCGTACCGATCCCCTGGCGCTGCTGCCCGGACGCCACGGCGAAGGCCAGCACCTTGGCCTCGATGAGCGCCACGCCATCGCGTAATAGGGCTGGCCGGTCGAGCTCGGGACCCACTTCCTGAATCACGTAGCGCAGAAAGCCAACTATCTCGCCAGCAGAAAGCGCCACCAGCACGTGCGAGCTGATATGGAAGCCCGCCGTGAATGTCAGCCAGTTGGCCTGGCCCTGGTCGGCGACGAAAGCCATTAATTGCTGCCATCTGGGATGGCTTTCGTCCCATTGTTCAATCAGCAGGGACAAACCTGTTTCACTTTTCATTCCTTTGCTTGCACCATGCACCCGTTCAATAAACATGATACCCCGTTCTTGCCCAAAAGCGCGGCATTTTCACTGTTCATTACGACGATTCTCTGAGCATGAACAGTTGGATTACTCCCACGGCTGCAAGAAGACGCCGTTTCACCGCCCATTCCTCGCCCATATATTGACATAATGTAATACAATAAACGCGGTAATAGTGCAGCCCGCGCTCTGTGGAGGTCGACCTGCACGCGTAACCAGGATATGATGGAAGGGTATGTTGCACTCCATTGCCAGCCGGCGCCGATTTAGCTCCCGGCCGGGAGACGTGTTGTGACGCGAGTCATTGCCATTGCCAACCAGAAGGGTGGCACGGGGAAAACGACCACGGCCATTAACCTGGCCGCCGGCCTGGCGCGGTATGAGTCGGCGCAGCGCGTGCTGCTGGTGGATGTCGATCCACAGGCCAACGCCACAGCCGTCTTTCTGGGCGTGTCGTTTGCCGCCGGGCCGCGCCAACCGGACGAGACCACGGTCTACGAGCTCATCCTGGGTCAGGCGCCTGCCGCGTCCGTGGTGCGCACCGTGCCGCTGGCGCAGGTCGATGGCGTCACGGCCGTGAGCCTGGATATCTTGCCTTCGCACCTCGATCTGGCCTCGGCCGAGCTGGAGCTGGTGAACGCCTTCGAGCGCGAGCGGCAGCTACAACAAGCGCTGCAGCCGATCCTGGAGCGCTATGCTTTTGTGGTGATCGACTGCCCACCGAGCCTGGGCTTGTTGACGGTGAACGCGCTGATGGCGGCTACCGAAGTGCTCATTCCTGTCGATCCGGGCCTCTTTCCGATCATTGGCCTAAACTTGCTGCAGCGCACGATTAGCATGGTTCGCCGCGCCAATCCGCGCCTGCAGGTGCTGGGCGTGGCCCCCACCCTGCTGGACCGCACGGCCCTGGCGCGCGACACGCAGCAGGAGCTCGCCGACGCCTTTGGCGGGCGTTTGCTGCCGGCCATCCCGCGCCGCGTGGCCATTGGCGAGGCGCACGCCGAGGGACAGGACATTTTCGCCTATGACGCCGGCAGCGACGGCGCGCAGGCTTACGCAGCGCTGATCAAGGAGATTGTGAACCGTGGCTAGAAAGAAGACGGCGCTCACCGAAACACTCTTCCAGGGCATTGACCCCTATGGGCAGGGCGAGGCGCCCGCTGAGGCAGCCCAGAGCCAGCCCCTGGCGGCCATCCGCCCGGATCCGCGGCAGCCCCGCCGGCTCCTGCCACAGAGCCTGGCGCAGGCGGTAGCGGCGGGCTCATTGTCGCCAATGCAAGCCATGCGCCGCTGGCTGGAGGAAAAGGGCGAGCGCCAGAGCTCGGAGCTGCAAGCCCTGCGACGCCTGGCGGACAGCATCGCGCGCCACGGCTTGATCAACCCGATTACCGTGCGCAGCCCCCATCCTGACGAACAAGCGCCGGCCGGCGTGACCCATTTCATCGTCACCGGCGAGCGCCGCTACTGGGCGCACGTGCTGCTGGCCCTGGAAGGTCGCGCCATTCACGCCGGGGAGGCGATCCGCGAGGCCACCGAGATCCGCGCCAGCATGGCGGCGCCGGGCATCACCGTGCGCGCCCACCAGCTGGTCGAAAACATCATGCGCGAAGACATCAACGCCGTGGAAAAAGCGCGCGGCTTGTGGGCCTTGCGTTACGAGCTGTCCGGGGTGAACGATAGTTCACCTATCGATACCCCAGCGCCAGATAGCCCTTCCGCCGGCATGGTGAACGATAGTTCACCTGCCAACCTGGTGCCCTGGGACCGCGTCAGCGAAGAGCTGGGCATCTCCAAGCGCTACCGCATTTATCTGAGTTCTGTGCTCACGCTCAGCGAAGAGGCGCAGGAGGTGGTGATGGAGCATGGCCTGGCCGAAATCACCATCCGGCCCATCGTGCAAAAGCTGCGCGATGAGCCGCGGCTCCAATTAGCAGCCCTGCGGCAGCTCATCGCCTGGCAGCAGGAGAACGAAAGCGAAGATGGCCCTAACCGCGCCATCACCCGCTCCGTGCAAGCGCTCGTGGAGCAGATGCTGGCGCAGAAACGCAGCGCCGAACGGGCCGACCTCGGCGCAGCGGCGCGCGCCGTGGATAGCGCCGCCCAGGCGCGCCAACTTCATCGCCGGCTGCGCCGCGTGCTGCGCTATCTTTATGACATGCCCGACGAAGAGCGCGTGCTGTTGGAACGGGATCTGGCGCTCGACGACGCCTTTACCGTCGCCGCCGAAGAGCTACACGACCTACACCGCGAGCTCGGCGAGCTGCTGCGTAAGGTGCAGGCCTACCGGCGTGAGGCGCGCTAAAGCCGCGACGAAATCCTTCCCTGCCACCGTAATCGATACCGAGTATGCGCCCGGCGCAAGCACCTAGGTGCCCGGCGCGGCCGCCCTGCGTGCTCGAGTAGGCCGCCAACTCAGCGCTATACTGCCTCACAGTGTTATTCCAACCCTGTCACGCCGTGGAGGAAACATGCGCGTTAAGATGATTCTGCCAGCGCTCACCGAGGCCAAGAGCCCCTTCTTTCGTCCGATCAAGTACTCTCTCTTTCCGCCGCTGGGCCTAGCCACGCTCGCCGGGTATCTGCACGCCGACGACGAGGTTGAGATCCAGGACGAACACGTGGAAACCTTGTGCGTGGACGATGAGCCCGATCTCGTCGTGATTCAGGTCTACATCACCTCGGCGTACCGCGCCTACGAACTGGCGGACCATTACCGCCGGCGCGGCGCTTATGTCGTTCTGGGCGGCCTGCATGCGACCTCGCTGCCCGACGAGGCCGCCCGGCACGCGGACACCGTGTTCCTGGGCCCCGGCGAGGATACCTGGCCACAGTTCCTCGACGACTTCCGGCGCAAGGCCGCCGCGCCGCGTTATGTGTCGCAGCAGCGCACGCTGGCCGCCTTGCCGCCCATCCGGCGCGAGCTGCTCAAGCGCCGCCTTTATCTCGTGCCCAACTCCATTGTCGTCTCGCGCGGCTGTCCCCATCGCTGCGATTTTTGTTACAAAGAGGCCTTCTTTGCCGGCGGCAAGAGCTTTTACACGCAGACAGTCGACGCCGCGCTAGCCGAAATCAACCGCCTGCCCGGCCGCCATCTGTACTTTCTGGACGATCACCTCTTCGGCAACGCGCGCTTCGCGGCCGAGCTCTTCGACGGCATCCGTGGCATGGGCCGGCTGTGGCAGGCAGCAGCCACGGTGCAGACCGTCCTACGCCCTGGCCTGCTGGAAAAAGCCGCGGCCAGCGGGCTGCGCAGCCTGTTTGTCGGTTTTGAAACGCTAAACCCGCACAATCTGCGTGCGCAGCAGAAGGTGCAGAACCTGAATCGCGATTACAACGCCGCCATTCGCCGGCTGCACGACCTGGGCGTCATGGTCAACGGCAGCTTCGTGTTTGGCATGGACGAGGATGACGAGGACGTCTTCCAGCGTACGGTCGATTGGGCCGTGAGCCAGGGTATTGAAACGGCCACCTTTCACATCCTGACGCCCTATCCGGGGACCGCCCTTTACCAGCGCATGGCGCGGGAAGGGCGCCTGCGCCACAGCAATTGGGCGCTGTACGATACGCGCCACGTGGTGTTTCAGCCGCGGCGCCTGTCTGCTGAAGCGCTTGAAGCCGGCTACTGGCGGGCCTACGACGACTTTTATCGTTGGCGCAACATCTGGCGCGGCGCCCAGACGAAGCCAGCGGTTGCCGGACGCCTGCGCCACCTGGCTTACGCCGGGGGATGGAAGAAATTTGAGCCCTTTTGGGACCTGGCCATACGCTTGCGGCGGGTCAATGCGCTGCTGCCGGCCCTCGAATCGATTCTCTCCGGCTTTGAGAACGGCCTGCGCAGCTCCCATGAAGCCGCACCCGCACCACAGGGCCGGCCAGATACACTCCAGGCCGCTGAACTAGAGCTATCCTGATGCGCGGTGAGTCGCCCTTGCGCTCAAAACCGCCTATTGCAGCTCCTTCCGCGGTCGGACGCGGCCTTAGAGGCCGCGAGCGCTAAAATTTGGCTGCTTCTGGCTTGATAGCCCGCATCAGGCCCCTCCTAAGCCTACGGCCGGCGTGCGGCCCCTTCCTGGGCAAATTCACCCATTTCCGACACATTTGTTCTACCCTGTGATACAATTTGCGGGCCATGACGGTCCGCGATGCGTTCGCCACCTCCTTAACGCCGGCACAGCAGGCTGTGGTCAACCACGATAAGGGACCTGCCCTGGTTTATGCCGTCGCCGGCGCGGGTAAAACCACAGCCTTAATCCATCGCATCGAACGTCTGGTTCGCGAAGGCGTCTTCGCCCCGCGTGAGATCCTGGCGACCTCCTTTGGCAAGGGCAACGAATGGGATTTGCGCGCAAGGCTGGCGCAGTGGCCCCACTGCGCGGCGGTGCACGTGCACACGCTGCATGCCCTGGGCCGGCGCATCATCGTGCAGGCGCAGCAGGCCGGCTACTGGCCCCAACTGACCCTAGATGCTAGGGAGGACAGCGCGGAACTGGATCAGCGCCTGCTGACGATAGCCATCAACGAGGCGCGCCAGCGCCAGGAGCCGTGGGCCCCGGAGTTAGAAACCATCGACCGCCACGATTTCCTCTCTTATGTGGCCGCCTGTAAAGGCAACCTGCTGTATGCTGACCTGGCCATGGCTAGCCTGCCGGCAGAAGCGCGCCGGCAGGCAGGAGAAGCCACCGCGCCAAATGTGCTGCTGGACTGGTACCTGGACCTTTACTGGCTGTATGAAAGGGCGCGCCTGCAGCGAGGCATCGTCACCTTTAGCGACATGCTGCTCAGCGCCTGGGAGACGCTCGTGCGTTTCCCAGACGTCTGCCGCAGCGTACAAGCGCAATACCGCTGTGTGCTGGTAGACGAGTTCCAGGATATCAATTTGGCGCAGGCCTTGATTCTGGACCTGATTACGGCTCCTGAGCGCAACTACATGGCCATTGGCGACGACGACCAGACTATTTACGAGTGGCGCGGCGCAAACCCTCGTTTCATCCTCGACTTCGAGCAGCGTTACGGCGCACAACGTTATATCATCGACGACAATTTCCGCTGCCCGGCCGGACCGCTTATCCTGGCCAACGGCGTTATCGCCCACAACCGGCAGCGGGCGCCCAAACGGCTGCAGCTCACTCAGGGATTCGCCGGTGAAACGACGGTACAGGTGTATGGCGACGTCGCCGCCATGGCCCATTCCATCGTCCACCAGATCCATAGCCTGCAAAAACAGGACATCCCCTGGCGCGATATGGCCGTGCTCGTGCGCCTGAATGCCCAGACGCCGCACATCGAGCAGGGCCTGATCGCTGCCGGGATCCCCTTCCGCGTCAGCAACCCCTTTTACCACCGCTATGAGATCCGCACATTAGTCTACTACGTGCGCCTGGCCTGGGTAGAATGGGCGCGGCAGCAGGGGCAAAAGCTGAACGCGGCACAAAAGGATTGGTTCAGCGAGGCCTGGCAGGCAGTCTACAACCGTCCACGGCGCTATATCTCCCGTTCGCTGCATGATCTCGTAGCGCAGGCGGTATTGAAGCAGGATGCAGCGCCCACACAAGCCCTACGCCTGGCATTGGCGCAGGCGCCCCATGATGGCGTGGCCGATAACATGGAGCTGCTCGCCGAGGACCTGGCGTGGTTGGCTTCGCGCCTCACGGCCGATGCTGCAGAGTCGCTCGACGAGCTCGAGCGGCGCCTCGATTACAAAAGTTACTTGCTCGACAGCAGCGGCTTTCCTCAGACCGGGGAAGGGCGCGCTGCGGGCGTGACAGCGTTGATCGACTACGCCCGTGGCAAAGGCACGGTGCTCGAATTTGTGCAGCATTTACGCAGCCTGGCGCGGCAGAAGATCGGCCGTGAGCGCGCAGAGATGACCGACGCCGTGACGCTGACGACCATTCACGGCGCGAAAGGTCTAGAATGGCCCGTGGTCTTCCTGGCCCAATGTAATCGTGAAATCATGCCCTTCGACGGTCAGCGCACGGCAAATATGGAAGAAGAACGGCGGCTGTTTTACGTAGCGCTCACCCGCAGCCAGCGCCATCTACACCTGTATGCTGTCAGAAACCAGCCGCTCTCGCCTTTCCTGGCGGAGGCCGGCTGGCAGCAGGCTCTGCCCGAGCTGCAGAACGTCAAGAAGCTGTTGCGGCAGCAGGCTTCCGCGTGGCAGCCCGCTGACTGCTGGGCCGTGGCCCGCTTCGTTTCGCGCCACCGTCTGGAACGCTACTTCCAGCGTTGGTGGCAGCTCCCGGCGCCGCGACTCCAGGACGTTGTAACCACCCTGCTTACTTTTCTGACCGCAGTCGCCGAGCAGGATGGCTGGGCGGCGCTCGAACTACCTCCATCCACCCTGGAGTTCTGGCAGAGTTTGCTGCCCCAAGAAGCGCCGTTTGCGGCGGCCGAGATTCCTGGCCTGGCCAAGTGGCTGCGCACGCACGTGCTGCAGGAGCACAACCCCCAGCCCTGACCACTGTGCCCGCCGATTAATGTTTCATGTGAAACCTGCCAGCGGCTACAGCGGGATCTCTAGTCGCTCACGTAGCGTGGATAGGTCTGTTTGGCCTGCCGCGCTCGCTGCAGGTCGATCGACACTGTAGCAAAGGGTGCGCCTGGTGTGGTCAGCGCCAGCACTTCGCCGTCGGGTCCGATGACCCAGCCAAACCCACCCAGGCTGCGCGTGCCGTCGCCTTCACGGTAATGGTTGGAGGACAAAGAGTAGGCTCCGGCGATAACCGCCGCGGCACGCCCGCCTGCCAGCCACTTATCCACCGTGCGCCGCTCCGTGGCCCGCGGCGTGAGCAACAGGTCTGCGCCGGCCTGACCGTACTGGCGCGCCGCATGCATAAACCATAGCTCCGTACAGATCAAGAAGCCGGCGCAAACGGATGCGCCAGCGGCCAGTTCGAGCATTTCTGGCCGGAAGTCGCCAACGCCGCGCGCGTACCAGCTTGCTTCCCAGAAGCCTGGCTCGTCGGGCAAATACACCTTGCTGTGGCCCAGCTGCACGGCGCCGCCAGGCTCTCCTGGCAGCCTCCAAAAGGCGCGATTGAGGCGTTGGCCCCCAGAAGTTGCCGGCCTGGTGCCCACCACCACGGCCGTGCCCAGCTCTGAAAAACGCTCCTGCCAGGCATCATGCGCCGCCACAGCCGCCTGCCAGACGTCTGCCTGGAACTGCTTCTGCCAGAAAGGCCAGGCAAAAAACGGCATTTCGGGCAGCAGCAGTAGGTCGCTGTCCGTTTCACGAACATAGCCCGCCAGCCGCTGCCAATCCTCTTCTAGAGCGCCGTCATCACCGCGTAGCTGGCATACGGTTACCTTGATTGTCGTCAATGGAGACATTTACGATCCTCCCGCCACATGTTACTCTCTCCTTCAATCCATCCTTCATCTATTATACGCAAAAACGGCGCTGTGCGACGACCTTTTTTCGCCTTTGGTCCTGACTCGGTACAATGGTGCTAGGTGGGGGTAGGCCGGCGCTCATAAAGAAGGACATAGGGTGCACAGGAACGATATGACGACTCCGACAATCATTCTGACAGGCGCTTCGCGCGGCCTGGGGGCCGCCGCTGCCGAAATACTGGCCAAATCTGGCACGAACGTAGTATTGAACGCTCGTTCAGAAGACGGCTTAAGGGCCGTCGCTACTCGAGTGGATGCGTCCGGCGAACGGGTGCTCCTTGCGCCCGGCAATGTCGCCGACGCTGCGGTGTGTCGTGCCGTGGTGCAGGCTGCCGTCGAGCGCTTTGGCCGGTTGGATGCGCTGGTTAATAACGCCGGCATCTTGCAGCCCATCGCCCCGGTGGCTACGGCAGATCCAGAGGCCTGGGCAGCAAACATCGCGGTTAATTTGCTGGGGCCATTCGCGCTCACGCATTACGCCCTGCCATACCTGCGTCAGAGCAGGGGGCGGCTGATCAACGTCTCTAGCGGCGCGGCCGAGAGCGTAACCCAGGGTTGGTCGGCTTACTCTGCGGCCAAAGCGGCGCTCAACCATTTCACCCGTGTCCTGGCGGCCGAAGAGCCCCACATTGTGGCCATTTCCTTGCGACCCGGTGTGGTCGATACGGCCATGCAGCAGGCAATTCGCGAAGACGGGGCACAGGGTATGGCCCCCGATAGCCACCAGCGCTTTCGCCAATATCACGAACGCGGCGAGTTGTTGCCGCCGGAGGCGCCCGGCCGAGCGCTGGCCGCCCTGGCGCTGGCGGCAGCGCCCGAATGGAGCGGCGAGTTTATGGCCTGGGACGACGAGCGCGTGCAACGGCTTGTAGACTGCGATAGCCGCCTTGCAGCCTGACGGGCGCGTCATTTATGATTATGATTAAGGATAGCCCTTGCGTGATTCTCCCGCCTTCATCCGCTTCAGCCGGCCCCATACCATCATTGCCACCACCATCCAGGCAGTGTCCATGTTTCTGCTGGCCGCGGGCCCCGATTTCGCTGCGCCGGGCGCGCCCGGCGTTCTGCTGATCGGCTTGCTTGCCAGCCTGGCGCTTAACATCTACATCGTGGGCATCAACCAGATCACCGACGTGGCCATCGATCGCCTCAACAAGCCTTATCTGCCCCTGGCAGCGGGCGACTATTCCATGCAGCGAGGCCGGGCCATCGTCCTGCTTGCCGGCTTGCTGGCCCTCCTTTTGGCCTTTGCACGTCCTCCTTATTTAACGCTGACCATCGGCGCGGGCTTCTTAATTGGAACTTTTTACTCGCTGCGGCCCTTGCGCTTTAAGGAGCGCGCCTTATGGGCGGCGCTGTCCATCGCCTTTGTGCGCGGCGTGCTCACCACCGTGGGCCTGTTTCTCTACTATCGTCAGGCGCTGCAGCTTGCAGTGAGCATACCACCGCTCATTGCCAGCGCGGCCGTCTTTTTCTTTGGTTTTGGCCTAGTTATTGCCCTTTATAAAGACATCCCCGACGTGGAAGGAGACCGCCGCTATACCGTGCGCACCTTCACCGTACGTCTCGGCGCGCAGCGTGTCTTTAGCGCTGGGCGCTGGCTACTGACCGTTTTTTATCTCTTTCCGGCTGGCTACCTGGTCTGGCGCTTGCCGCACCCGGCGGCGCTCACCTTCTTGCTGGCGCACATTATCGTCCTGGCCGCCTTCTGGGGCGCAAGTCTTCGCATAGACCCGGCACAGCAGAGGCAGATGAGCCGTTTTTACCTGGGCTTGTGGCTCATCTTTTATATAGAGTATTTCTTGCTGGTGGCATACCGCCTGGCGGCCGGCAGCGCTGCTTAAGCAGGCGGCACGATTGGTATGGAGAAGGAGCAGCCAACGATGAGCACACTGGATTTGATTTTGGGCGCTGAGCCCTTTTATTTCGCGGGCAACGATACAGGCTGCCTGGTGCTGCACGGCTTTACGGCGTCGCCCAACGAAGTACGCGAGCTGGGCAGTCATCTAGCAGCGCAGGGCTACACGGTGCTTGGCCCGCGGCTGACGCATCACGGCAGCAACGTCGACGATATGCGGCGCTCACGCTTCTATGATTGGTACCTGGCAGCCTTAGACGGCTGGCACCTGCTCAATGCCCACTGCCGCCGCATTGTGGTGGTCGGCATGTCGATGGGCGGCAGCACGGCGCTGCTCCTGGCGGCCCGACAGCCGGTCGCCGCCCTCATTTCCATGAGTGCGCCGGTCTCGATGCCCAACGATCTGCGCCTGCGCATTCTGCCGCTCTACGCCCGCCTGCGCCCCTTCCTGCCGAAGCCGTGGTGGGACGAGAGCCAGCGCGCCAGCCGATACCATCTCACGCCGACTATCGCGCTCCACGAGCTGCGCCAGTATGTGCAGGTTGTGCACGCGGCCTTACCGCAGATCACGGCGCCGGCTTTGCTGATGCATTCGCGCAGCGACACGACGGTTCCGCCCGCAAATGTAGAGCAGATTTACGCCGCCATCGGCTCGCAGCAGAAGGAATTAATATGGTGGGACGACGCCGATCATGTCCTGACGGAAGACCCGCGCCATCAACAGTCTGTCTTCGAACACGCCGTCCGCTTCATCACCCAGGTTGTGCCGGCCTGAAGGGGCGGGGCGAGTGAAAAATCCGAGCAGCGCCGCAGCACGGCCTGTTAAAAGGGCGCTCCGGCGGTTCCCGCCACCTGCTGCCACCATTCGGTCAGGAAAGCCATGGCTTCTTCATACCGCCCGGCCGGCAGCAGTTTGTAGCTAGTGATGCCAAACTGGCTGTACAACTGCGAATAGACCCCACCATATTCGTTGCGCCCGCTGCGCTCGCTCAGCTTGTAAGCAATCGCCTTAACTGCCTGGCTTATTTGCTGCGCCTGCTCTTCGGTCACCTGTTCGGCGGGCGCCACACGGCTTTCCACAGCCACCAGGCGGCGGTCCATGGTTTCCATACGCTCCTCGGCGTTCTCTAGGCGGTTATTAAACTCGCGCTGCTCGCGCGCCAGTGTAATGAGCGCCTGGCCAAGCTGCTCCACCTGCGCCAGCGGGTCGCTGCTCCGTGCGCCCTGGAACGCGTCGCGCAGCACCAGGTAGCACTCCTCCTGGTAGCGGATCACGCGTGGCCGGTTTTCTTCTTTGACGCGATTGGCGTTGATGCCAAAAAGCCAGCCGTTCAGGTAGTCTAGCGACAGGCATTGCATCTCCTGTGGGCCTCCGGAGGTGTCGATGATCACCGATTGCAGCTTTGTGGAGAGCACGGCGTCGCGCTCGATGCGCTCGCGTTGCCCAGAGTAGCTCACGCCCAGATAATCGCACAGCGGCCGCAAGGGCACATAGAATTCACTTTGTCCGGAAGGGCTACGTGTAACACGTACCCCCTTAATCTCATCTCCGTAAAACTGCACAATGCGCTCTTCGACCGGGGTTAGCGCCTTGCCTGTATCCTCAGCCATCATGACTCCTCGTTTTGCAGCAGTTCCTGCTAGAGCACCCAGAAACCTTTACGTCGATCCACGTCTTTTGGCGCTCGGTTATAGTAAATCTCGAAAATGCGCCCATCGCTTGTGCGCACACGGTAAAAGTCCCTGCCCACACCCCAGGAGCCTAACCGCTGCGCCCGTGCCAGCCGCTCTGGGCGCATATTCTGTGCCATCCCCCCGCGCCGCCGGTAATCGTGCCACTCTGCCAGCAACTCTACAATCTCAAAACGCTGCTCTGCCCACACAAAGCGATCGGGGCAGCCTGACTTCTTCTCCAGTAGCGGCGCATCGTCGAACGCCACCTCAATGGGCTCGCTCAAGAAACGGGTTTCCATGCCCAAAGTATCAGGCTAGCGGCGAAATTGGGCAAGGGGCCGGCGACGCTCGTATTTCAGGGTTTCTTAGAAGAGCCGGAGCTGGCTCGCGCCCTGGCTCTCGCTGGCAGTCCCACCGTCAACAGGCCTGCGCCCATCCAGCAGCACGAAGGGCGCCAGGCGGCTGGTCACCACGCCAATCTGGCGCAGGTCTTGAATGTCGCGCAGCGTGCCCTGCCGCCGCGCCCGCAAAATGGCCGCCGCGCCCTTGGGGCCAATGCCCGGCACGCGCAGCAGCGCTTCGCGGTCGGCCTGGTTGATTTCAACCGGGTTGTCGTGCAGGTTAAATCGCGCCCAGCCCAGCTTGGGATCCACATCCAGGGGCAGGTTGCCCTCATGGCCAAAGGGCATCTCCTCCATGTCGAAGCCATAGTCGCGCAGCAGGAACGATGCCTGGTAGAGGCGATGTTCGCGCCAAGGATTCTCTGCGCGCTCGTTTTCCAGCGGCGTATCGGCCAGCGGACGAAATGCCGAAAAATAGGCGCGTCGTAAGCGCAGCCGGCGATAGAGGTAGTCTGCCGTATCCAATAGCTCCAGGTCGCTCTCGCCCACTGCGCCCACCACGAACTGGGTCACCGTCGAAGGCCAGCGCCCGTTCCAGGCCAGCCGCGCCGGCTGGCTGCGCCGTACCTCGTCGATCCATTGCAGCGGCTGCAGCAGCTCGTCGAGAAACATCTTCATCGGCGCCAGCGCCTGGAGCCGCTTCGTATTGGGCGCTTCCAGATTGACCGAAAGGCGGTCCGCTAGCTGCATGGCGCGCTCCACCTGCGCCCGTTCCGCGCCGGGCATGATTTTCAAGTGCACGTAACCGCGGAAACCATGTTTCTTGCGCAGGATTTCGGCGGCGTCCAACAGTTTGTCCTGCGTGCTGGCGCCGCCCTTGATGATGCCCGAGCTGAGGAACAGGCCATCGACCATACCCGCGCGCTGCATGTCCATAAAGGTCTTGGCCATCTCTTCCGGCTTAAACGTGGCGCGGCGGTAGTTGCGGCCGGCACGAAACGGGCAGTAATAGCAGTTGCGCTCGCACGCTGAGGTCAGCATGGTTTTCAGCAGCGGCACCGTCTTGCCGCCTGCGGCGGCATGGAACACGCCCAGCTCTTGCTTGCCACGCGGGGCCCGCGGCGCGCCGCAGGGTAGGGGGGCCGCGCTGGGGGGCGCAGAGGGCGGCGGGTGCATGGTGGCACTGCTCTTGCCGTTCGCCGCCAGCACCGGCAAGGGAATGTGCGCCGGAGCGCGCCCTGGCTGCGCCTCCTCCGCCGGCTCCAGGTCCATTTGTTCGGCAAACAGCCGCAACTTGTCTAGCGCTTCCATATACATAGTATATAGAACTGATGTTCGCTGTGTCAATGCTGAATGCGGCCAAAATCTCGAATGAAGTTTGTAGTACGGCTTTACTGGCGGCACAACGATCTGGAGACGTTGCGTCAATGTGTTACCATTCGTTTCGCCTGACATGCCTACGCCAAGACGTTTTGACCCCGACCTATTGCAGCGCCCGACCATGGGCGGCATGGACATTATCACCACCCTGCGCCACTTCGCGCTGGTGACCTATGCGCTGCCCGCCGAGCGAGTGCGTCCCCACGTGCACGACCGCTTCTGCCTGGATAGCTATGCGGGGCCCGATGGGACGTCGCTGGTGTGGCTTTCCGTAGTGCCCTTTGCCGACCAGGACTTTCGCTTCGCGCGCCTACCATGGCTGCGCTTCCATTTTGGCCAGACCAACTACCGTACCTATATCGTCGATCCACACACGAAGCAGCAGGCCGTCTGGTTCTTTGGCACCACACTTGATTCGGCCACCGTCCTTCTACCGCGCTACGTCTGGCGTTTGCCGTGGCGCCACGGCCGCATTCGTTTCGACTGCCGCTACGATAGCCGCAGCCAACGGTACCGTCGCTACCACATGACCACGCGCAGCCGGTGGGCCCCCGCCCGGCTTGAATTGGAAGATAGCGGCCGGCCAGTAGAGGCTCTGAGCGGGTTTTCAGATCTGGAAGACGCCCTCGTGCGGCTTACCCATCCACTGACTGGTTATTACTACCGCCGCGACGGCAGCCTCGGCTCCTACAGCATCTGGCACGACCGCCTGCACTGCACAGTTGCCGCCGTGCGCCACGCCCGTTTCGACCTGCTCGACCGCCTCGGCCTCGTGCCCTTCGCCGAGCAGCAACAGCCGCACAGCGTGCTTCTACAGCATGAAACAGAGTTCATTATCCACCTGCCGCCCAGGGGAGTGGCGCTCCAGTCAGGTCCAGAGCTCCCGTAAATTCTCCCACATCAAATAAGCGCCCGTGGTCAGCACGGCGACCACCACCACGGTCCAGAAGAACTCGTACAGCAGCACCAGGGCCGCCGCCACCGCCAGGGCCACGGTCACGCTACTCACCAGCCGCGGCAACTGTCGCCTGAAGCTGGCTTCGACGAAGAAAAAGACGGAAAGCAGCGCCACCAGGCTCCATACCAGATACTGCGGGGCAAAGAGCGCCAGGGAGACGAACGCCAGCAGCAGCAGGCCAATGCTGATCGCCGCCCACACTTCGGCGAAGCGTCCGAAACGGAGGCTCTCCTCGCTCAGAGGCCGGAGCGCACGGCGGATATGAGCGCGCGCCGGCCCACGCTGGCCGTCGCGCAGATGGCCGGCGTGCAGGTCCAGAGCTTGCAGCAGCGCCTTATCGGCGGCGTATTGGGCGCGCAAAGCATCCAGCTCTGCGCTCAAGAGGCTCACGGCGGCCGCGTGCTGCTGGTAGGTGGCTTCCATATGTGGATGGTCGCGCATGGCCCGCGCTTCAACGCCCATGCCCACCAGCCGTTCACTCATCTCTTCAATCTGCTGCGCCAGTTCTTCGCGGCGCGTTTCCAACTGCGTTCGCTGCCGCAAGACGATTGTCAGCGCTTCATCCGGCGGCGGCACTTTATCCAGCCCGGCCCATCCCAGAGGGTCGTACCACGATTTGCGCACGGCGCCATTGCGTTCGTACATGGGCCCGGCCGGCGCGTTTTCGCCTGAAAAGGGATCGCGCGTATATAGGCCCCACAGCCCGCGGTAGAAGCGAACCCAGCCGGGCGCCGGCTCCAATAGCTGCGGCTCGCCCCAGGGATATGCTGTACCGGGGCCAATAGCCCGGCCGTCGCCGCGAGAGTAATCGACGAACGGGATGCGAAAGATATTAAACGACGATTGATCCGCTGTCTGCTCCAGCTCTCGCGCCCATTGCTGCCGCAGCCGCTGCCGCCAGAACTCTTGTACCGCCTCGGAAGCCGCAGCCAGCGGCGCCAGAAACGGCAGCTCGATTTCCGTCAGGTATTCGCCGGGCGAAAAGTGGCTGGCATGAGACCCGGCGCCAACGTAAACAACCGGGTGCTCGCCCACCTTCTCTACTTCCGGATCGTCCCAACGCCGCCGCAGATCATCACCCCAATAATCATGCGCCGCATACGCCACCCACTTTGGCTTGATCTCGCCCGCCTCTTCATACAGGTAGAGGACGATCATCTCCCAGTCCCCTTCGTGATCGTTGGCCCCAGAGAAGCCAGAGCGCCAGTTGTTATAGGCGTAGAAGAACCAGTATTGCAGCACGATCCACGAATTCTCACGCAGCACGCGCCCATAGTAATGATAGCGGCTGCCGTCGTTGCGCCAAGCGCCGCGCCGCCCTTCCATGAGTTGTTCGTAGGCCAGCACGGCCGCCGCTGCCGTATCGCCCGGCACCCGCCCACGCGCCAGCAGCGACAACTGGAATAGCGCGTCGACAAAGCGCGAGCCATAACCTACGCGCGCCAGCCGCCCGCGCCCGGCGCGGAAGACGTCGCGCGAGTCGCGGTTGGCCAGATCTTCCTGCAACTGCTGCAACCGGTAAGACGCCAGTTCGGTCAGGTTCAGGGGGGCAATAAACTTCAGGAAGTGCACGGTGCCAAACTCCGCCTGTCGGGGCTCGGCAAGCGTGGCCATGGTTAGCTCTTTTTCTGGCACAAGCAGCTCGGGCTCGCGGCCAGGTCTCTGTTTCCACAGGCTACATTCGGCGACATACGGCTCCACACACATGGGGAAAAAGCGCTCGCCGCGCGTAAAACGAAGAACCGGTTCAAACCGCCGCAAGAGCTCGCGATCGAGCCCGCCCACCTGTGCCGCAGCCGGTGATGGACTCATAGGCCCACTTCTTCCTCTTCGGGCAGCTCTCCGGGCTGCACCCGAAAAATCAGCGGGACTTCGGCGTAGTTCAGATAGAGCACCATCACCACACCGTAAAACAGCATCGCGTACAGCACCGGGTCGGCAGCCGGGCTGCTAAAATAAACGGCGAGCGCCATCAGCAGCATCAGCCCTTGCAACAGCATGGCCACCACCCATGCCCCGGGCCGCAGCTGCACGAAGCCGATCACGGCAATCAGGGCCAACACGCTCAGCGGAACGACCGCCACAAAAAAGGGGTGGTCGCGGAAGGCTTCAAACAGATTGTCGCTGCCCCATAGGTTGAATAGCCCCAGCAGGCCCAGCAGCAATCCCTGCAAGGCTAGCAGCGCGGTCAGCACACGGACGGGCCAGGGCCGCTCTTCCTGCCACACGCGGGCGCGTTCATTGCTCAGCTCCCGCCGCTTGGTTGCAGGTGGCTCGTGTATTGGCCGCGTGTGTTGCCTCTCGTCCTCGTGCTTGTCAACCTGCTCCTGCATGCCCAAATCATACTGCCGGCCATGCCTGGTGACAAGCAGCAGGGTCAGGACGCCAGAAAAGCCAACAGCGCCTCGATCTCGTCCTCGCTCAGCTCCAGGTTGGGCATCATCGTGCGCGGCCGCACCGACTGTGGGTCGCGCAGCCACCGTCTCACGAAGGCGGCGTCTGGTTGATAGTGCGTCAGATCCGGGCCCATCGCTACGGCGCCCGTATGCTCGCCGGCGCCGTCATGGCGGTGGCAGGTGGCGCATCCCTTGGCCAGGAATAGCGCTCTACCGGTGCTCGCCGGGTCCTGCACGACTTCCTGAACCCTTTTTTGCGCACTCGCGCCGGGCTCGTTGGGCCAGGAAACTAGCGAGGCCAGCAACAATAACAGGCCCAGGCTCGCCAGGGCAACAATTACTGGCATTCTCATGGCGTCAATCTGCGGCTGTCGCCAGGCTGCGCTTGCGCGGCGCACGGGGCAGCAGGGCCAAAATAACGGCAGCCGCTATCAGCGTCAATGCTGCCAGGCGAATTGTGGTGCGCAGAGGCAAAGTTGTGCCCGGAAGGGATGAGGCGGCTAACGAGCCGGTTGCAGGCAACACCGTCAGGAGCGGCAGGTAACTCTCTGGCCCGTAGCCGGCGATCGTCCACGCCCACTCGCCGTCTGTAGGAAAGACGACGTCAATCACATAATGTCCGGGCACGCCATGCTGTTGTCCCACCGCTTCGATGCGCGCCCCGGTGGCCTGGTGGACGGCCTCTAGCGTAACGTGCACGCCGTCAACCGGCGTGTGGCCATGCGCCCGCAACATCAGCGCAATCTGGATTGTCTCCCCCGCGCGTACTTCTCGCGGCAGCTCGTCAAGAGTTATGACAGCAAAACCGCCAGCCAGGGCCGGTGAGATCAGAAGCAATAGGGCGGGGATGAATAGAAGCGGAACGTATTTGCGCATGCTGCACCTCCACGATTACGGTTATTTCGTTTCATAACGATCTACACCGGCCGTAGAGCTGCGGTTCCGTTATTAGTTGGGTTGTTTAAGGAGGTGGCTTCGTAGCTGCGCCACTGCCTGTTGCAGCGCCTGCTCTGTTTCGTGAACCTGCGATTCTAAATGGGGCGGCAAGCCATCGTTGCCTGCTTTTAGCGTGTCAATCAGCACGCCGGCGGCAAAGAGCACCTGCAGCGCATCGTCATTGAGCTGCCTGCTGCCTTCGGCTTCGGCGCGCGACCTGGCCAGCAGGGCCGCCTGCAGCTCGCTGGTATCACGCTCCTCCAGCCAGCGCCGCAAGAGATGCAATATGCTGAAAGCCAGTAGTGGGCCGAAAGTGGCAAAGAGAATCAGCTCCGCAATCAGATGATATTCAAAGCCATACGTCTCGTACAGCCAGCGGGAAGGGCCTAGCTCATAAACGGCCACCAGGGCCAGCATAGCCAGCGGCACGGCCCAGCTTAATAGCTCCAGGTGTTCCCGTATCCATTCGGTCTTGCTGGTCTTTTTGTGTTGGGCTACGGGTTCCGTCTCAGTTTTCATAAGCGGCGATTTGATATCAATCAAGAAAGCGTTCCTTTACTCAGGCTTGATAGATCAGAGTACCCGCAAGCAATTCAGGAAACTAGTAATAGTTGTCACACGTTACCCTGCAATCTGTCATGGACCGCCATGCTTGCATCCTGCACCTTCGTGACCCTGTGTTACAATAGCGCCGATGACCACAAATGCAACAGCGCCCTGCACAGAGGAAAGATGACAGCGTTTACGACGGAAACAGAGCTACGACGGCAGCTAACCGATATTTCTCTACGCACTTACGATCGCGGCCTGTCGCGTGGCAGCGGCGGTAATATTAGCGTGCGTCTCGGAGACCAGCGTATGCTCATTACACCATCCGGCCTCGCTCTCAGTGACACAACGGCGGATAACATCGTCTGCGTCGATTTGCAAAGCGGCGAATGGCAGGCCCACGAGCCATTCATCCCTTCTAAAGAAACGGGTTTTCACATCGCCATCTATCTGGCACGCCCAGATGTGCGGGCCATCGTCCATTGCCATGCCCCTTACGCCACAGCTTACGCCGTGCGCTGCATCGATATCCCCTACGTCACTGATTCTTCTTTCAAGCAGCCTCCCATGCCCCACGTGCCCTTTGCGCCCTCTGGCACCAGGGAGCTTGCCAATGCCGTGGGCCAGGCGGCGCGCAGCAGCAGCGATTTCCACGTGATGCTGCTCGACCAGCATGGCATCGTCGCTGTCGGCGCTGACCTGATGGAAGCGTTTCTGTGGGCCGATCTCACCGAAGAAATCGCGCAGATCGCCTGGATCTCCTCGCATATCCGTCAACCCGAGGGAGAGTACGCGAAATGAGCTCCCCACAAGGGGTGCAGCCCCCCATCCAATTCGGCATCGCCATCGATCCCGCTGCCCGCGATCCTCAGGACCCATTCTGGCGCGCGCGCCTGGCAGACGAGACGGGCATTGAGCTTGTCACCTGTATGGATCACCCCTATAACCGCCGCTTGCTCGAAACCTGGACCCTGCTCACGGCCCTTGCCGTGCGCACGGAGCGCGTGCGCCTTGCCGGCAATGTGTTCAACTTGCCTCTCCGGCCGCCTGCCATGCTCGCCAAACAGGCCGCGACCCTCGACGTGCTTAGCGGCGGTCGCTTCGAAATGGGTCTCGGCGCAGGAGCCATGTGGGAGGGAATTGAGGCTTTCGGCGGCCCGCGCCGCACCCCCGGCGAAGCCTACGAAGGGTTCCGTGACGCGCTGAGCATCTTGCGCGGCATGTGGCAGAATGCCGGCGGCTCGTTCACTTACGAGGGAGAGATTTACCAGGTGCGCGGCGCGCGGCCGGGCCCGGCGCCCACGCGCCGTATCCCTATCTGGGCCGGCGCTACCGGGCCGCGCATGATGGGCCTGGTGGGACGCGAGGCCGATGGCCTGCTCGTCTCGCGCAACTGGGTGCCTCCGCGCCGCTTACTCGAGCTTAATCGGCTGATCGACGAAGGCGCCGCCGAAGCCGGGCGCGAGCTCAACACCATTCGCCGCGGTTACAATCTGATGGGCGTACTGCACCTGGGGCGTAATGATACGCGCACTGCGAACCTGGACGACAACTACTTGCAGGGCGACGCGGCGCATTGGACGGAGCAGATCCTGGAATGGTTCCACAACTACCGCCAGGACACTTTTATCTTTTGGCCTGTGGCCGGCAACCAGTCTGTACAGATCGAGGCCTTCGCGCGAGAGGTGGCGCCCGCCGTGCGACAGGCGCTTTCAGCCTAGTGCGGGCGAGCCAGGAGGCGCGCAACCTCAACCGCCGCGCAGTTCACCCCGCAGCCAGCTCAGATAATCTTCGTTGCCCGCTGTGACGGGCATTGCCAGGATCTCCGGCGTTTCATACGAATGAACGTCGCGAATGGCCACTTGCAGCGAATTAAAAACGCTGCTGTGGGTCTTCATCAGACACAGATACTCCTCTGCGGTCTCCATCTGGCCCTGCCACCAGTAAGTGCTGGAAATGGGTCCCACCACCTGCACGCAGGCGGCCAGCCGCTGCTCTACGATTGCCGCGGCGATCGTACGCGCTTCTTCGCGGCTGCCCGCTGTCACAAATACCTGCACAAAGTCGGCCATCAAAGCATCCTCCACACTAAATCGTCAAATGCCAGCCTCTCTATTCTAACCCAGCATTCGTTTCGCGCCGCGCGCGTCCGGCGGGCTGCGCGCCTCGTTCCCTTGTCGCTGCCCGTTAGCGGCAGTAAACTGTGGCGCATCGCACAGCAATGGCAGAGGCAACGATGGCATCCGTAATCGACGTCAATCAAAATAACTTTCAAAGTGAAGTCATCGAGCGGTCGCACCAGACGCCCGTGGTCGTAGACTTCTGGGCGCCCTGGTGCGGCCCTTGTCGCATGTTGGGCCCCGTGCTGGAGCGGCTGGCGAATGAGCCTGATAGCGGTTTCATCCTGGCCAAGCTGAACACCGACCTCAACCAGGACATTGCCATGCGCTACAACATTCAAGGCATCCCGGCCGTAAAAGCCTTTCGCAACGGGCAGGTCGTGGACGAATTTGTGGGCGCACACCCCGAACCCAGGGTGCGGCAGTTCCTACAGCGCCTCACCGCCAGCGTTCGTGCGGCCTCGTCAGCCACCCAGCCGCCGCGTTCCGATCCGCAGCAGCGCCTGGCTGAGGCGCGCCGCTTGCTGCAGCAAGGCAACGGCTGCGAAGCCGAACGTCTGCTGCAAGGCTTTGCCGCGAGCAATGAAGCTGCAACCGCCGCCCGGCTCCTGCCGCTTGCTCACTTTCTGTGCCGCCCCACACTGAGCGGCGACGACGACCTAGACGGCCTGACACAGAATGCCGCGTCTGCCCTGCGCCGCCGCGATTACAGCGCGGCGCTCTACAATCTGCTCGCCCTGCATAACCGCGGCGCTGCTGGCGCGAAACCCGGCGTCCGCGCCGTGATCGACGGCGTATTCACCCTGCTGGGCGAAAAGGACGACCTGGCCCGCCAATACCGTGACCTGCTTACTTCTTAGTCCGCCGCGTCGCCTCCTGCAATGGTCATGCTCACTGGTGGCGCGATAATCCGCTCATGTACACCCAAACGCAGATAAAGCTCAACCCTCGCCCCCGCGGCGTCCACCTGATTAGCGATGAAATCATTGTGCAGCTCCCGGCGCTCAGGCAATACAGCGTTGGGCTGGCCCACCTCTTCATTCAGCATACGTCGGCCTCGCTGGCCTTAAACGAAAATGCCTCGCCCGACGTGCGTCGCGACCTGGAGCGCCACCTGCGCCTGCTTGCTCCCGACAACGCGGCCCATTATGAGCATACGCTGGAAGGGCCAGACGACATGCCCGCGCACATCAAATCGGTGCTGATTGGCCCATCGCTCACGCTGCCCATTCAGAACGGTCGCTTCAACCTTGGCACGTGGCAGGGCATTTATCTCTGCGAACATCGCGAGCAGGGTGGGGCGCGCCGCATCGTCGTCACCCTGCACGGCGAGACAGGCTGAGCGCCGCCATAATTTCCCCTTACTATCGCCAATCGCCCCATTCGCGGGCACAATACGCGCGATGTTAACAAAGTACCGCAGCTTGCCGCCGTGGCAGAAGACCGTCTACATCATGTTCGTGGCTCAGCTCATGACCGCAGTCGGTTTTTCCACCGTGCATCCTTTCCTGCCCCTGTATGTCGAAGCCCTTGGCGCGCGCTCCTCTCTCAGTATCGAGCTTCTTTCGGCCCTGGTCTTTTCCGGGCAGGCTGTGGCTATGATGATTGCCTCGCCAATCTGGGGCAGCCTGGCGGATCGCTTTGGGCGCAAAATCATGGTGCAGCGTTCCATGTTCGGTGCTGCCGCCGCCGTCTTCCTGATGGCCTTCGTGACCTCCGCCGAGCAGCTTGTCATTCTGCGCACGCTACAGGGCTTAATCTCCGGCACGCTCTCCGCCGCCAATGCCCTGGTCGCTTCCATCGCGCCGCGCGAGCGCACGGGCTATGCCATGGGCCTGCTGCAAACAGGCCTCTTTGGCGGCGTGGCCATGGGCCCGCTGCTCGGCGGCGTGATTGCTGACCTTCTCGGCTTCCAGGAAGCGTTCATTCTTACGGCCGTCTTGCTCACGCTCTCCGGCCTGTTAGTGTGGAAAGGGGTCCGCGAACAGTTCGTGCCCAGCGCCGCCTCATCGCCCGGCTTGCGCGCTGTATTGCAGGGATGGCAGCAGATTCTGGCGGTTCCCGGCGTGCGGCCGGCCTATGCCCTACGCTTCCTCACCGGCTTTGCCCGCAGTTTCATCTGGCCCTTCATTCCCCTCTTCATCCTGACGCTGCTCGCTACCGGCGCCGCGGTTAACACCTTCACAGGCGTGGTCGTGGGCCTGGCGTCGGTCATGAGCACCATCACGGCCCTCTACCTGGGGCGTCTGGGAGACAAAGTCGGCCATCGTCGCGTGCTCACGATTTCGGCCCTGGTTAGCGGTGTGCTCTATTTGCTGCAAACCTTCATCGGCGAGGCCTGGCAACTGCTGCTGCTGCAGCTTCTGGCCGGCGCTGCCTTTGGCGGCATCATCCCCAGCGTCAGCGCGCTGCTGGCGCGCTACTCTGGGCCCGTCGCCGCGGGGCGCGTTTACGGCTTCGACAATTCCGTTGCCGCCGCGGCCCGCTCGGCCGCGCCGCTGATTGGCGCCGGCCTGGTGCATGTCTTCGGCTTACGCAGCATTTTCGCCGGCGCCGGCGTGTTGTTCTTGATCACGGCCATTATCGCGGCCCGCCTGTTGCCCCGCTCTGTTCCTGCCGACGTTCCGCCCCCACCGCCCACCGACCACATCGGCCACACGCTGTAATCAGTACAAGTCCTTGCAGGCGCCGGCTCGAAGGCGCCTGCAAGCGACCGCGCAGCCTATCGGTTAGCCTTGTGGCTGCGCTAGCTGGTTGATTCCACAAACGCAGCCAGATCCTTGCTGAGCTGCGCTAGAGAGGGCAGATGCAGGTACATCATGTGTCCGGCTTCGTAGTAAGTCAACTGAATGTCTTGCCGGCGCGCTTGCGGCAGACCCAGATGGTTCACCGTATATTCCGTTGCCAGAAACGGCGTCGCCAGATCGTAATAGCCGTTGGCCACCAAAACCTGTAGATAGGGATTCACGTTCATCGCTTTACGCAGTGTCTCGGCCACATTCACATATTCGTTCTCAAACCTCTTATAACTCCACGGCCACACCCGGTCGGTTAAAATCTCATACGGCAAGTCGCTTTCAAACTTTAGCTCTTGCCGCACAAAGTCGTTTAAGGTCGCCGTATATGGCCCCTGAATCGCCGCATAACTGGGGTCGAACTCAAAACGCTCGCCCGCACTATCGCGGTCGGCGCCGGTGTAACGGCTATCCAGGCGCCCCACCGTCAGGCCCTCATCGCGGCGCAGCTCCTTGGTAAAGCGCAGGATCTCCAGGCGCAAGTCGCAGCGCTCGATATAGTCAGGCGACAGCCCTGTATAACGCCCCAATCGCTGCGCAATCGTCTGCCGCTCGGCCGCGGGCAACGCAGAACCCTGCATCAGCGCCAGCGTATAGTCACCTAAGGCGAATTCGCGGACCTCGTCCAGCACCTGCGCCAGCGGCCGCTTCTGCAGCTCATCGTCAAGCCGCCCGTGATAATGGGCTGTCGCCGTATAGGTCGGCAGGAATAGAATGTAGGGCATGTCATTTCCCGGATGGAAGTAAGCCGTCTGGAAGTTGAGAATCGACGAGACAAGCATGATCCCGTTAAAGTACATGCCGTGCCGTTGCTGCAGGTAGCCGCTCAAGCCTGCTGCGCGCGTGGTTCCGTAGCTCTCGCCAATCAGATACTTAGGCGATGTCCAGCGGCCGGCGCGCGAGGTATAGAGGCGAATGAAATCGCCCACCGATTCGATGTCCTTTTCGAAATCATGGAACGCTTTACTCTTTTCGCCGGGCGCCGGGCGGCTGTATCCCGTGGTCACCGGGTCGATAAACACCAGGTCGCTCTGCGCCAACAGCGTATATTCGTTATCCACCAGGCGGAATGGCGGGCGCGGCAATGCGCCCATCTCATCGGCCATCGCCACACGCCGCGGGCCAAGCACCCCCAGATGCAGCCAGACCGACGATGAGCCGGGACCGCCGTTGAAGGAAAAGGTCAGCGGTCGCTCGCTTCTATCTTGCACATCGTCCAACGTATAGGCAATGTAGAATACCGTCGCGCGCGCCTTTTCGCCCTTTGCTTTGCCCTCTTCTTCCACTTCCTCCTTCAGAACCATCGTGCCTGCGGTTACCGTGTACTTGAGCGTGCGCCTGCCAATCACCAGCTCGTGACTCGTTACGGAAGTCACTTCTTCTGGCGCCGGATATTTGCTGTTCTCTTTGGCCGTTTCATCTTTGTTGTCGTTCATCTTTCTCTCCAATCAACGAACTGTGTGCTGAGGGCCTCTTCCCCGCTGCCCCACCGACCGGCCTGTTGCACCGTCTGAAAATGAATATCCACCGTGTCCTGAACATCACGACCGTAGCCGCCGGCCATGGTCACCACCACCGGCAGCCCCGCGCTGCGGCACATGTCTAGAATCAGACGATCGCGCGCCGCCAATCCCTCTTTGCTCAGCGCCAGCCTTCCCAGCCGATCCCCCACATACGGGTCGGCGCCGGCCAGGTAAATGACCAGGTCGGCCTCTGCCCGCACCAGCGCCTGGCGCGCACCCAGCTCCAGGTGCGCCAGGTATTCCTCGTCGCCCGTGTCATCTTCCAGGCCAATGTCCAGGTCGCTGGTCTCCTTGAAAAAGGGAAAGTTGCGCGCCCCGTGAATGGAGAAGGTGAAGAGGGTCGGATCCCCTGCCGCAATGGCCGCTGTACCGTTGCCCTGATGCACGTCGCAGTCCAGGACCAGCACGCGCCGCACCAGGCCCTCGGCTTGCAGCGTGCGCGCGGCTACCGCCGCGTCGTTGAACACACAATAGCCCTGAGCCCAGTCGGGCCCGGCGTGGTGCGTGCCCCCTGCCAGGTTCACGGCAATACCCGGGGTTGACCCTCTGTGAGCCAGGGCCGCGCGACCAGCCGCGATGGTGCTGCCCACGGAACGGCGCGAGCGCTCCACCAATTGCGGCGACCAGGGAAAGCCCATTCGTCGCACTTCCTGGCGGCTGAGCGCGCCCGCTTTCACGCGCGCCACATAGGCCGGCTCGTGGGCCAACTGTAGCTGTGCGTCGGTTGCGCCCGGCGGCGTCCGCAGATTCTCCGGCGCCACCAGACCCGCCGTCATCACCCGCTCCCGCAGGAGCGCATATTTGCTCATAGGGAAACGATGGCCAGGCGGTAAGGGCAGGACGAACTGGTCGTGGTAAAAGATCTGCATAGCGACAGATCTTACCAGAAACGCTCCTCCGCCGCGAAACGATCTGTGTCACATTTGGTGGGCTTTGCCTGTCTTGATGAGGGCGTCTAACTCGTGTAGCGCAGCCGGCGCAGCCGCCGGCATAGCCGCCTGCTCCTCGTTTGAGGGTTGCGGCGTTGCCTCCACCAGCCCACCTCCGTCGAATGGGCAACAGGGGGTCTCGCCGCTAATTAACCAACCATAAGCCCAGGGTTCTGGGGACTCGTGCAAGCGCCAACCGCCCGGCGCAACCAGCTCCACCTGCCAGACCATACCACACGTGCTGCAACCCATTGCCTTCATCTCTACATCTCCTTTATTGTTCTTATTCCCGGTAAATTCATCTATAATGTCATCTTAATCGTTCATCGCATCCCTTCCGTATCTTCATCGTTTCTGGAGCTTGCATTTGGAAAGGCAGTCGGGCGCCGGCGCGCCACATCCCTTGCACATCCAGGCCCTCGGCCGGCTCGACATTCGCTACGAAGGGCAGTCGCTGAATAGCATCTTGCTGCTAAAAGGGCAGGCGCTTCTCATTTATGTGGCTCTCGCTGCCCGTCCCGTGCCACGCGCGACCCTTGCCGGTCTCTTGTGGTCCGATATGCCCGACGAAAGCGCGCGTAGCAATCTTCGCCTTACCCTGAGCCGCCTGCGCCGCCACCTGCCGCCAGGCATTCTGAAGGCCAGCCGGCAGACCATCGCTTTCAATCGCGACCATCCTCACGCCGTTGACGCCCTGGATCTGCAGTTAGTCGCTTCGCGCCCAGATGCCGCCAGCGAACAGCGCCTTGATCGTCTGCTGCAAGCTGTTCGCGGCGAGTTCTTACAAGATTTCGAGGTGCCTGACGCCCCTGAATTCGAGCACTGGATCCTCCATCGCCGGCAGCAGTTCCGCCAACTGATACTCGACGCCTACAGCCATCTCTTGCAGGCCGCACGGCAGCGCGGCGATTTTACACACGGCATCCACCTGGCGCGCCGGCTGCTCGACCTGGAGCCCTGGTATGAAGAGGGCCATCGCCAGCTCATGTGGATGCTGGCTCATTCCGGCCAGCGCAGCGCAGCGTTGGCTCAATTTGAGCAGTGTCGCCGCCTCTTGTTGATGGAGCTAGACGTGGAGCCGGGCAGCGACACAGTTGCCCTTTATGAACAGATAAAGGTGGACCGCCTACAGGCGCCGCCCTTGCCGCAATCGGGCTCGGGCCCAGGGCTGCCGAAAGACTCCACCTCTGCCGCTTCCGTTTATTCGCCGCAAATGGCCGGCGCGCCTCAGCCCATGTCCACGCTGCCCCCGCAGCGCACGCCTTTTGTCGGCCGCGTGCAGGAGCTATCCCTCTTGCAAGACCGCCTTCTCGATCCTGACTATCGCCTCATCACCATCCTGGGCGAGGGCGGCGTGGGAAAGACGCGCCTGGCGCTGGCCCTGGCCTGGCGCCTTCAGCGCCAATCCCCTGCAGCGTTCCCCGACGGCATTTTCTACACCTCGCTTGCCGAGTTACCCATAGGAGAGCGCGGGCTGCAACCTGGCGCAGATGAAAACGCACTTACAGCGCGCTTGCTGGCGGCTGTGGGCGCTGCGCTGGCTCTTTCCTTCCCGCCCTCACAGGAGCCTCAAAGCCAGATCATCCGCTATTTGGGTCACAAGAGCTGCCTGCTAATCATCGACAACTTCGAGTCTCTGCATGGCTTTGAGGCATCTGTCTCCTTCCTGCTGGCGCTGCTGGATCATGCTCCCAATGTAACCCTCCTGCTCACCTCGCGGTTGCCGCTGAACGTGCAGGCCGAATATGTCTTCCGCTTGCAGGGCCTTGCCGTGCCTCAAGAGCGAGTGCCAGCGCGCAGCGCCGATTATGATAGTCTTCTGCTCTTCTTAGAACGCGCCGAGCGCACCTTAGGACGGCCGTTACCGCCTGACTGGCGCCTGGCAGATATCGCGCAGATCTGCCGCGCCGTCGACGGCCTGCCGCTTGGCATCGAGCTGGCGGCAAGCTGGCTGCGTCAGCGTACGCCACAAGAAATCGCTTTAGCCCTGACTGCTGAACAGGGCGTTGAAGCGGCCGAGCTTGTGGCGCACGGCATGCACGATTTGCCTCTCCGTCATCGCAGCCTGCGCCTTGTTTTCGAACAGTCCTGGCGCCTTCTTTCGCCGGCTGGCCGCCAGTTGTTAGCGCAGTTATCTGTTTTTCAGGGGCCCTTTTCTGCCGGTGCCGCACTCGCTGTCACCCAGAGCAGCGACACCGAGCTTGCGGCGCTCGTCGATAGCTCGCTCGTGCAGCGTTCGCTCGAAGGCTATTATGAACTGCATGCGCTTGTGCGTCGCTTTGCCGCGGAAATCCTGGGTGCACGCCCGTCAGAAAGTGCTGCGCTTCGCCAGCGACATACGGCTACCTATATGGATTTCATGGGCCAGCTAGCTGCAGAACTCACGGGGCCGCAGCCGCGTGGCGGTCACCTTCGCCTACAGGCAGAGATAAGCAACGTGCTTGCAGCGTGGCAGGATGCAGCCAATACGCCGTACCCCACATATCTGGCGCGCGGCCTGCCGGGTATGATCGAATACTGGAACATGGCCGGGCTGTTTGGCGAAGCCGAGCGTGCCTTAACCCATGCCCTCCGCCGGCTGCAAAGCGTTACACCTGCGCCCGATTCCGCGCTGCTGGCGCGCTTTCATGTGGAGCTGTCGTTCATGCTCTTTGAGCTGGGCCATTATGAACGTGCGGAACAGGAAGCGCGCAACGCTATGGCCGTGAGCGCCCGCCCGCCCGCGGCACTCTTAGCCGCCGCCGGGCTGGCTTTGGGCCGCGCAGCCTGGGGACAGGGTCGATTCGACGTGGCCCGAGCACAGTTCGAGCAAGCCTATCATGCGCTGCGCGGCGCTTCTGACGCAGTGACTGAAGCAGTCTTACTCAGAAATCTTGCCGCCGTTTTATGGCGCAGTGGCGACCTATCCCAGGCGCGCGTCTACTGCCAACAAGCCCTTGGCCTCAACCGCCAGCTCCGCCACGTGCGTAATGAGAGCCGGGATCTGCTCTTGTTAGGCATCATTGCCGATAATGAGCAGCGTTATGACGAAGCGCACGCTTTGTTCGACCAGGTGCTGCACCTGGCGCACCAGACAGGCGATCGTCGCCTGACCGCCAGCGCCTATGCTGAAATTGGCGTCACGGCCATCCACCAGGGCCGGCTCGACCGCACTCTGCACTATTTGCAGCAAAATCTGACCATGGTTCGTGAGAGCGGGTCATTGTGGCACGAGGGGGTGACGCTATCCAATCTAGGTGACCTGAAGCTGAAACTGGGCGATTTTGCCGGGGCCGAGGACTGTTACACAATGGCGCTGGACATGGCACGGCAGGCAGGCGCGGCGGCCCTTGAGAGCAACGTCCTGGCCTTCTGGAGCCTCCTGGACAACTACCGTGGGCAGTATCAGGATGGCGCTGGGCGTGCCCGGAACGCGCTAGAAATCGCTCAGGGCATGAACGCGCCCCGCGAAATTGCTTTCGCCCTGCAATTCCTGGCGCACAATCTGCTGGCGCTGGGTCGGAACGACGAAGCACGCCAACGATATCAAGAAGCGCACGAGGCCTGGCAGGCCTTGCAGCATCCCGCCCGCACTATCGAAGCGCTCGCCGGCCTTGCCCATGCGGCGCATGCCGCCGGCGATATGGCGGCCTATGCCCAGGCCTCGCTGATATGTGACCGGCTCCAGATCGAGCATCTCGAAGGCGCCGACGATCCTTCTAGGGTCTATCTCACTTGCTATCATATCTTCGATGCGCATGATGATCCGCGCGCGACCGCCGTGGCGCTAACTGGCGCCAGCCGACTGCAGGCGCGCGTGGCGCGGCTTGCCGATGCAGCGACACGCCGGGCCTTTCTCGAAAGTGTGCCGTCCAATGCTGCCCTGCGCCGTCTGGCATCGTCTCTAGCCTAGGATTTGTTTCAGGGCGCTGGCCGGTTTCGAGCGCCTGGTTCTTACGCAACACTAACGGCCAAAAGGTTGACAGTGGGGCAGCAGATGGTATAA
>CAYLJW010000025.1:0-66430 GCA_964384155.1 uncultured Ardenticatenaceae bacterium | reverse complement strand
CAGCAAAGCCGGATCAGGGCGCAGCAGTCCGATTTTCAGGGACGCGGTCATCATAAGAGACCGCGTCCTTTTTGTTTTAGGAGGCGATGATGGAGAACGCGCAACCGGTTGTGGAGGTGTGCGGCTTGCAAAAAACGTTCGAGGTGAAGCAAAAGGCGCCCGGCCTGCGCGGCAGCGTGGCGGCTTTGTGGAAGCCGGCGACCAGCACGGTAAAGGCCGTGGAAGACATCAGCTTTGCCCTGGAGGAGGGCGAGATGCTGGCTTTCATCGGCCCCAACGGCGCCGGTAAGTCGACGACGATTAAGATGCTCACGGGCATTCTTTTCCCCAGCGGCGGCGAGGCCACGGTGTTGGGTTATACGCCGTGGCAAGATCGCCGCAAGCTGGGCTACCACATCGGCTCTGTGTTCGGGCAAAAGCCGCAGCTGTGGTATCACCTGCCGGCGGAAGACACTTTCCGCCTTTTCGCCCGTATCTATGAGCTGGATATGGACGCCTTCCGCCGGCGGCGCGACTTTTTGGTAGAAGCTTTCCAGATTGAGCACCTGCTACAAGTGCCCGTGCGCAAGCTAAGCCTGGGACAGCGTATGAAGTGTGAGATTGCGGCCTCGCTACTGCACCGGCCGCGCATCATCTTTCTGGATGAGCCGACCATCGGCCTGGACGTGATCGCCAAGCAGCAGATACGCGACGCCATCCGCACGTTGAATGAGATGGAGAAGACGACCATCTTCCTCACCAGCCACGACGCCGGCGACATCGAGAAGCTGTGCAAGCGGGTAATCATTATCAACCACGGACGGCTCATTTATGACGATCGCACGTCGGCGCTAAAGCGGGCCTATTTGCGGCGTAAGATTATCGACGTGCGCTTTGCCGAGGCGCTGGAGGAACCGTTTCAATTGCCGGGTGTGACAACCATCAAGCAAGGCTCTTTCGGCGTGAAGCTGGCCTTTGATACGCGCGACGTGCCGGTGGAAGTCGTGGTGCAGCAGATCCTGGCGACGAAGCCCTGTGAAGATATCAACATCGCCGATCCGCCGCTGGAGGAGGTGATTGCCGAAATCTACATGGACCGCCAGGGAGAGGTGGCGAGGTCATGATGCAGTTTGCGCGGGCGACGGGCGCCAAGTATGGCGCGATCACGCTGACGAACCTGCAGAACCAGTTGGCCTATGTGTGGGACGCGCTAAACCGCGCCTTTTTCATCGTCATTATCATGTTCATCTTCGTGCAGCTCTGGTCGGCGGTGTACGAATCGCAGGGCGCGGCCGAAATTGCGGGCCTGACCCTGGCCAACACCATCTGGTACTTTCTGATTGCCGAGGTGATGGAGCTTGGCAAGATGCGCCATGACGAGGCGATCACCGCCGAAGTGAAGGACGGCTCGATAGCCTACACGCTGACGCGGCCCTACAACTACTTGGCCTACCACTTCTTTAACGGCCTAGGCGCGACGGTGGTCAAGATGAGCCTCATCTTCTTGCTGGGACTGCCTATCGTGGTGACTTACGCCGGCTGGCCCACAGTGCGCGCGGCGCATCTGCCGGCGGTGCTGCTGGTGGCCGTTTTGGCCGTGGTGATCGACTTTCTGGTATTCAGCATCATCGGCCTGCTGGCTTTTGTCACCGAGGATACCTTTTCCTTTCGCCTGATCTACCAGAAGCTGGTGTTCATCCTCGGCGGCCTGATGATCCCGCTGGATTTCTTGCCGGCCTGGCTACAACCGGCGGCGCGCGTGCTGCCTTTTAACCTGACGACCTACGCGCCGGCCAAGCTGTTTGTGGCTTTCACCTGGCAGCAGTTCTGGCAGATTCTGGGGCTGCAAGGGTTGTGGATAACCATTATCGGCCTACTGCTGTGGCGGCAATACCGCTGGGCCGTGCGCCATCTGGCGATTAATGGCGGTTGATTGTTGTGTTCAGGGTGACGCGCGTGTTGGTCGAGGATCGTAGGAGAGAACCATGATACGACGAATCGGTAGTGAGCTGCGCTTCTTGCAGGCCCTGGCGGCGGTGAACCTGGCCTCGGCGATGGAGTATCGCGCTAGCTTCATCTCGCAGATCGTGGGCATGCTGATCAATAACGGCATCTACTTCGTCTTCTGGGTGATTTTTTTCGAGCAGTTTGGGGCGGTGCGCGGCTACGAGATGAAGGAGATTTTCCTGCTTTTTGCGATCATTACCCTGGGCTACGGCCTGGCCTTTATGTTTGCCGGCAACACCGCGCACCACCTGGCCTACCTCATTGCTCAGGGCCGCCTCGACTATTATCTGGTCTTTCCGCGCAACCTGCTGCTGCACGTTATCTTTTCGCGCATGGTGGTATCGACCCTCGGCGATGTGACCTTTGGGCTGGTGGCCTACTTGTTCACCGGCCGCTTCCACCCGCTGGAGATCGCCCTGTTCCTGGCGTCGGCTTTGGTCGTAGCCTTTATTATGGTCGCCTATGCCGTCATCAGCGGTTCGCTGGCCTTTTACTTGGGCAATGCGCAGCACGCCAGCCAGCAGATGAACAACGCCGTGCTGACCTTCTCGCTGTACCCCAACACCCTGTTCAGCGGCCTGGCGCGCATCATGCTGTACACGGTTATCCCCGCGGGCTTTGTGGGCGCTGTGCCGGTGCAGATCGTACAGGGGCGCAGCGGCCTGCTGCTGCTGGCGCTATTGGGCGTGGCTGCTGTCTTCTGGGCGCTGGCAATTGTCATCTTCTACGGCGGCATAAGGCGCTACGAGTCGGGCAGCGCGCTTAATGTGAACGTGTAGTGCAGCAGTCATGTGGCATGAGCTGCGGATTCTGCCGGCTGCGATATGGCTATAGAAAAATGGAAGGGGGTCTAGCTGCTGAGGGCTCTCAGGCCATCGCGCAGGGCGTTGACGGCGCGGGCCACGGGGGCGGAGAGCGGCTCGCCGATCTCGTTTTGGGCGGGCTGGATGCCAACGAGGTACACGCGACAATCCAGCTCTTGCTGCAAATAGCGGGCGAACAGGGAGAGGGGCATGGTGTGCGTGCTGGCCGATAGGCCTTCAGCCTGCTCTGGCGTGAGCCAGCAGACCGCGCCAGGTTCTGCGCCAAACTCGGCGGCGTCTACAAACAGCACCGCGTCGGGCGCAAAGCGGCGCAGCGGGCCGGCGACGTTTTCCGGCGCGGGGCCGCCTTCCAGCACCAGCATGCGTTCGCCGGCGTAGGGCTGCGTGCGGCGGGCCACTTCCAGGCCGGCGGCGTCGTCGCCGCGCAGCTCGTGGCCTACGCCGACAATGGCCAGGCGGCGAGGCAGGCTTTCGCCGCCGGCGCGTTGGGGCCACACCACTCTATTCGCCCTGGCCATCGAGAACCTCCTCGATGTCGGCCGCTTCGCCGTAGAGGTGCACAAAGTCATCTTTCTCAAAGGCGGCCAGCTCCCACTTCGTGGAGGGCATGGCCAGGCAGTCGAAGCGGCAACTCACTACGCATTGGCCACAGTAGGTGCAGCTTCCGGCGTCGTAGCGCAGCACGAAACGCTTGGCCTTTTTGTCCAGGGTGATCAGCTCGATGGCGTCGGCCGGGCACTCCTTACAGCACAGCGCGCAGCCCACGCACTTTTGCGCTTCGTATTGCAGCTGTCCGCGGAGGCGCGGCGGCGCCGCCGCGCGCTCGGCAGGGTACAGGCGTGTGGCAGGCCGACGGAAGATCGAACGCAAGATATCGCCAAGCATAGTACCGATTGTCATTGCCATAGTTGTTCCTCAATTTGCCTGAGCGTCAGGCGAAGCGGGCCACGATCAGCACCAACCACTGCAGCAGCACGAGCAATGCGCCATAGCGCCACCAGAGGCCTACGGTCTGGTCGATGCGCAGCCGGGCGAGCAGCGCTTGCAAGCCAACCATGACCAGCAGTAAGGCTGCCGTCTTCAGCAAGAAAGCCGCGGGCGAGACGATGCCGCCAAGATAAAAGGCGGCGACGAGGGTGAGGCCCACCACCAGCTCCACCTTCTTCGCCAGGTGGAACAAGGCCAGGCCGCGCCCGCTATATTCGGTGAGCGGGCCGGCGACGATTTCCGTTTCCGCTTCCGGCGCGTCGAAAGGCGGCATCTCCAGCTTGCCCATCAGCCCGATGATGGCCACGACAAAGCCCAGCGGCTGCAGCAGCAGGAACCAGGTATGTTCTGCGGCGTAGGCATTGATGCTGCTGATTTGCCAGGAGCCGGCGATGACCGCGGGGCCCAGCAAGGCCAGCATAAAGGGCGCTTCATAGGCGAAGAGCTGGGTGAAGGCGCGCGTGGCCGCCAGCAGTGAGAAGCGGCTGCGCGTATTGGCGCCGGCCAGGCCCAGGGCTAGGGTCAGCAGACCCAGCAGATAAACGGTGACAATCAGGTCGCCGGGAAAGCTGTGGCTGGGCGCTAGGCCGGCCAGCGGTACGTAGAGCGCCGCGGTCAGCGCGCCGGCCAGGGCCAGCAGGGGCAGGGCCACGAAGAAGAAAGGGGTCACGCCGTCGGGCGTCACTTCTTCTTTGGTCAGCATCTTGATCAGGTCGGCCAGCGGCTGAAACCAGCGTGGGCCCACGCGGTTGTGCAGCCGCGCCAGCGCCTTGCGGTCCAGCCAGCTATAAGCCATCCCCAGCAAGATGACAAAGAGCCCGCCGGGGAAGAAAAGCAGCTTGATTAAATCTATCAGGATGTCCATAGGCTCACTTCATCCATACGGCGCGCCAGGCCGCTTATTTGCCGTTCTTCTTGTACCAATCAATGCCATACTGCCGCAGGCGCGCCCAGGTCCAGGGCTGCGCATGGCCCCTGACCTCGCGCAGCAGCACGGCGCGGTCGTTGCAGGAGAAGCAGGGGTCGATGCCCACCAAAATCATGGGCACATCGGCAAGCTGGCTGCCTACCGTGGTTGCCAGCACCGTGGCCATGTTGCACAGCGTCGGCGTGCGAACTTTGATGCGTTCTGGCTGCTCGCCGCCGCCGCTCTTGATGTAATAAAACAGCTCGCCGCGCGGCGCTTCGACACGGCTCACCACCTCGCCGGCCTTCAGACGGCGCGGCATGCGCTTCACCTCCAGGTCGCCGGCGGGCAGGTTGTCTACGATCTGGCGGATAACGCGGAAGCTCTCGAACAGCTCGCGAATGCGCACGATAAAGCGCGCTTCCAGGTCGCCGGCCTCTTCCACAATAAGCTTTACGGGAAAGTCATCGTAGGCGGCGTACGGCGCATCGAGCCGCAAGTCGCGGCTCACGCCTGAGGCGCGCGCCGTGGGGCCGAGAGCGCCCATGCGCGCGGCGTCGGCCAGCGACATGCGCCCCACGCCGCGCGTGCGCTGCAGGAAGAAGGCGTCGGTCGTGACAACCTTCAAATAGTGCTGTGCACGCTCTTCCAGGTAGTCGATTCCTTCCAGAATGCGCGCGCGCTGCGCGTCGTCCACGTCCAGCTTCACGCCGCCCAGCACATTGGCCGAGTAGTTGACGCGATTGCCAGTGAGCGCTTCCAGGATGTCCATGGCCGTTTCGCGGTCGCGCCAGGAAAACATGAACAGGGCGTCGAAGCCGGCCTCGTGGGCGGCCACGCCCAGCCACAGCATATGGCTGTGAATGCGTTCTAGCTCGGCCACAAGCTGGCGGATGGCCCGCGCCCGCGGCGGCGCCTGCACGTCGGCCAGCGCTTCCACACCCTGGCAATAGGCCATGGCGTGCACGTGCGAGCAGATGCCGCAAACGCGCTCCAAGAGGTACATGTTTTGCGCCCAGTTGCGCGATTCGGTGGCTTTCTCGATGCCGCGGTGGACATAACCCAGGCGCACGGTGGCGTCTACCACCGTTTCACCGTCGACGGTAAACTCGAAATGGCCGGGCTCTTTCAGCGCCGGGTGCTGCGGGCCGATGGGGATAATGAACTTGTCCGCGCCGGCCGGCTGTAGCTCTCTTCGCTCACTCATGGTCGCTCCTCCCCGGCGTTTTGAACGCCAGCAGGGTCAAAATCTTTGCGCAGCGGGTAGACGCCAGCCGGCCACTCTTCAGGCAGGAAAAGGGGCCGGGGATCGGGCGTGCCCAGCACGGTGATGCCCAGCATCTCGCTTAGCTCGCGCTCGTAAAAACCGGCCGAAGGAATGACGCCGCAAATGGTAGGCAACGCGGCGTCGTCGCGCGGCACACGCACGCGCAACCACAGCACATCGGCCCCGGCACACAGATGGTAGAGCACTTCGACGAGGCCCGCTTCCGGTCCCAGATCCACGCCGGTGATGGCCGCCAGATAGCCCCATTGCGCGTCCATCAGCGCCTGCAGGGCCGCGGGCAAATCCGCGGCGGCAATCACGACGTCGAGGCGGCCCAGGGCCACCGAGCTGCTCTCCACGGCCGTAGGCGCCAGCAGCTCGAGCGCCTGCTGCAGCCTTGGCGATAGCTGCACAGCATCAGGGTGCACGTCAGGTGCGTTTTCCATGGTCATCATCCTTCCGGCTGCTCAAGCGGCAGCTCGGCCTCGGCGACGGCGTCGCCGGAAGAGTGTTCAGTTTCTAGAAGGTCATTGCCGTTCACCGCGGCCGGGCGGCCACCAGACGCGAGGCTGCCCAGCAGCTTCACCAGGCCGTCGATAATCGCTTCGGGGCGCGGCGGGCAGCCGGGGATATAGGCGTCGACGGGAATCACCTGGTCAATGTGGCCCACGACGTTGTAACAGCCGTGAAATGCGCCGCCGGAAATGGCGCAGGAGCCCACGGCTACCACGAATTTAGGTTCGGGCATCTGCTCGTAAATTCGCCGCAGGCGATCGCGCGACTGTAGGGTGACGGGCCCCGTGCAGATGAGGATGTCGGCGTGGCGCGGGCTTCCCTGCAGCTTCACGCCTAACCGCTCCAGGTCGTAGCGCGGCGTGAGCGTCGCCAGAATCTCAATATCGCAGCCGTTGCACGAGCCGCTGTTGTAGTGAATGGCCCAGGGCGAATTAATGCGCGCCCAGAGCTTCACCTTCTTCATCACTTCTTGCCACAGGCTGTTTGAGCTCATCATCTGCATCCTTCCCATTTGATCCTACCCCAGAATGAGGGCCAGCAGCGCCAGCAGCAGCCCGGCGAGATAAAGCCCTGCGAGCGGCGTGAGGCCGCTGCTGCCCAGCATCAGCACGCCCAGATGCAGCACGGCAAAGAAGAGGGCTACAACGAAAAAGGGCCGGTAGCCGGGCGCTGCACTGCGCAGCGGCGGCGCTTCACCGCCGGTATACACGCTGCGCTTTGCGCTACTTTCCTCACCGCGGGCGGCCGCACTGCCGGCAAACAAATAGAGCGCGGCGGCCAGGCCCAGATAAATGAGAATGGCGATAGGCGGCGCCAGGAGTAGGTTGGTCATAAGACGATCTCCTCAATCGGGTGCTATCCGCCAAAGGCTGCCAAGAGGGCAGCCCCGGCGGGTGCAGTTAGACCTTCGACAAGCGCAGGCCACAGGCCGGCGACGACCACGGCCAGGGCCATGAGCAGCAGCGGCGCGTTCATCAACGGCGGCACGCGCGCGCCGTTTTGCACCACGGTCGAAGGCGTCACGCGGTACAGGGCGCTGACCAGCGGCGCATAGTAGGCCAGGGAGAAGACGCTGTTTAGCGCGGTGAAGGCCACCAGGGCCATCAGCCAGCCGTTGTGCGCCGTAAAGCCAGCGACCATGATCTGCCATTTGGACATAAAGCCGGCCAGCGGCGGAATGCCGCCAAGGCCCAGTACGGCGATGCTGAAGGCCAGCGCCGGCAGCGGGTAGCGGCGGGCTGCGCCCGCCAGGTCAGACACCGTGAGCGGATCGTGGTCGCCCACCGCCAGGTGCAGGCCGTAGAGCAGCGCGCCGGCGGCGAGAAAAGCCAGGCCTTTCATTAGGCCATGGCTAAGCAGATGGAACAGGCCGCCCTGCGCGCCCGCCAGCTCGCCGGTGTAGACGGCAATGCCCACGCCGGCAAGCATGTAGCCCACGTGTGTGATGCTGGAGTAGGCCAGCAGACGCTTAACCTGGGTCTGGCGCAGGGCCAGGAGGTTGCCGGCGACCATGTTTAGCGCGCCGAAAAGCATCAACAGCACGCCCCACGACGTGGTGACGCCGGACAGCGCCGCCAGCGCGCGCAGCAAGGCAATGAGGCCGCACTCGATTACCACGCCCGAAAGCAGGGCGCTGATGCCGCTGGGCGCTTGCGCGTGCGCATCGGGCAGCCAGGTATGCAGCGGAACCATGGCAATTTTCACGCCAAAGCCCACCACAAAGAGGGCGCCAGCCGCCAGTAGGAAGGAAAGACCCGGCATTTGCGCCGCGGCCGCGTGAATGGCCTGCAGGTCCAGCGTTCCCGTTTCGGCCAGCACCAGGGCGATGCCCATCAACACCAGGGCCGAGCCGGCGGCGCTCTGCACCAGGTATTTCACGCCGGCTTCCAGCGAGGCCGCCTGCCGGCGGTAAAAGGCGACCAGCAGGTAAGAGGTGACGGCCATCGCTTCGAACCACAGCCACAGGTTGAAGAGATCTCCCGCGCAGCCCAGGCCGATCATCACGCCGGTAACGGCCAACAGCATGGCGTAAAATTTCGACTCACCTGCTTCACCGGCCATATAAGGCGCTGAAAAGAGCGTGGCAAGGCCGCTAAGGCCCAACACGACAGCGGCCAACAGCAGGCTGAGGCCGTCGATACGCAGGGCAACGGCGCCTACGGAGTAGGTGATCACACCGTGCGCCGTGAACTCCTGCCAGGCATACAGCAGGGGCGTCCAGGCCACGGCCAGGGCAGCAATAGCCACCCAACGCGCCGTAGAGGGCTGGTAGAAGGGGCGCATGCGGCTGAGGCGACCCGCCAGGTAGACGGCGGGCGCGGCAATTAGTAGCAGGCCGATGAGCCAGATCATTGCCGGAGAATCCATCCTAACCCCCTATTGCCAGAAGAATGAGTACAAGCGCCAACCCCAACACAATGCCGGCGACGTTCCAGTTAAGCTGGCCGGTTTGCGTCAACTGCAGGGCCGCAGCGGCCGACTGCGCTGCAGCGCCGATACGCGCGTTAAGCTGTTCAAAGCCAAAGCCGGTATTTGCTGTGCGCAGCAAGGGCTGCAGCGCCGCACCGGCGCCGCGCCGGCGGCGCAGCCACCAGGCGCCCAGGCCGATAGCCGTGGCCAGCAAGGCGATGGCGGTGGCCGGCGCGCCCAACACCTCGCGCACCAGGCCGGCCGTGGTTGGCGCGTGCAGGTCGTGGAAGGGCAGGGTGCCTTGCAACCAGTGGGCGAAAGGCCCGGCCGCCAGCCAGGTAAACAGCACGCCGAGGGCCAGCGGCGCCAGTGCCGCGCGCATGGCGGGCCCTTCACGATGCACGTGCGCAGCGTCGCGCGCAGGGGCGAAAAAGACCAGCCAGACCATGCGCGCGCTATAGGCAGCCGTGAAGCCCGCGCCCAACACCATCAGCGCGTAAGCCGCCACAGGACCGCCGTGCAGGCCGCTTTCCAGCACCAGCTCCTTGCTCCAGAAGCCGTTGAGCGGCGGGATGCCGGCAAGGGACGCAGCGCCCAGCGCGAAGACCAGGGCCACCAGCGGCAGGCGGCGCGCCAGGCCGCCCATCTGGCGCATGTCACGCGTGCCCACGCTGTGAATGATGGCGCCGGCGGCCAGGAACAGCAGCGCCTTGAACACGGCGTGGCTGAATAGGTGTAACTGCGCGGCAAAGACGCCGCCGACACCGATGGCGTAGGTCATGTAGCCGAGCTGGCTGACGGTGGAGTAGGCCAGCACGCGTTTGAGGTCCACGCTGGAGAGGGCCATGAACGCTGCAAGCAGCGCCGTGACGACGCCAACGACGACCACGGTGCTGCGCCAGCCGGGCACGGCAGCGAAGGCCGGATAAAAGCGCGCCAGGAGGTAGATGCCGGCGTTGACCATCGTGGCGGCGTGGATTAGCGCGCTGACGGGCGTGGGCGCGGCCATGGCGTCGGGCAGCCAGGTGTGGAATGGCGCTTGCGCCGATTTGGCCATGGCCGCCAGCAAGAAGCTGAAGGCAATGAAGGCCAGCACACCGCCGGGCAGCGCGCCGGCGTTGCCCAGGAGCGTGGCGACTTGATAATCGCCTAGATAAGCGTAGGCGGCGAGCGCGCCCAACAGGAGGCCGACGCCGCCCAATTGGGTCATAATCAGCGCCTTGATGCCGGCAGCTACTGCTTTGGGATCGTCATTGTAGAATGAGATGAGCGCGTAGGAGCAGAAGGCCGTGATTTCCCAGAAGAGGAACATAAGCAGCAGGCTACCGCTGAGCACCAGGCCGCACATCGCGCCGATGAACAGCAGAATCAGGGCATAATAGCGCCCAACCTGCTGCGCACCGCGCATGTAGTCCACGGAAAAGAGGACGGCCAGGCTGCCGACCACAGTCGCGATGGCCGCCAGAAAGACGGCAAGGCCGTCGGCGACCAGGGTAAAGTGGCCGAAGAAAGCGCCGGCGTAGATGC
This sequence comes from uncultured Ardenticatenaceae bacterium, assembly GCA_964384155.1. GTDB lineage: Bacteria > Chloroflexota > Anaerolineae > Promineifilales > Promineifilaceae > JAAYYY01. The sequence continues at coordinate 56,007 of CAYLJW010000025.1, read as the reverse complement.
TCAAGGCTGGCTGCGCCGCGGCGCGAGGGATGAGCAGCACGGCGGCGCCCGCGGCGGCCAGGCTAAAGGCTACGGCCAGCCCGTGCAGGGTGCGCGGCCGTTCATCGCTGGCAAGGTGCGCGCCGTTAATCAGCCAGATGACGATGGCCCCCAACCAGGGCAGGGCGATGGGCGCAAGGGTGAGTGTTGCACTGTTCGACATGGCTTACCTCCGCAAACTGCCCAACTTGTGCACGTCCACTGAGCCAGTTTGCTGCTTCACCTGTACCGCCAGAGCCATGCCCACGACGGCGACGGCCGTATCGGCGACAATCACGGTGACCGCCAGGCTTTGCCCTAAATTGACCTGGCCCACGTGTACGCCGGCGGCGACCAGGGCCAGCACGGCCCCTTTTACCAGAATCTGCAGCGCAATCACCACCTGGAACAGGTTGCGTATGACCAATAGGCCGTATAGGCCCACGCCTGCCAGGCCGGCGACGCCAATAATCAGTACGGTCGTGGCGCTTAGGGTCATGACAGGCTGCCCTCCGCGGCGGTCGTCAGGCTGGCGGCCGCCTCATCCTCGTTGGCCTGCGGCGCGGGCCGGCGCACGGTCGCGCTCTCCTTTTCGGAAAGCAGGCCGAGCACGCCCAGCGTGCCGGCAAAGATGAGCCCAATTTGCACCAGCGTGTCCAGGCCGCGCTGCTGCCACAACACGGTGGCGAAAGGCGGCTCAGCCGCCTGCGCTGCCGGCGGCGCGGCGCGCAAGATCAGCATGGCAGCCGCCGCCAGCGCCAGCAGCGTTAGGGCAGCGGCTAATGGGCGCGGCACCACGGGCGGCAGGCTCATGGCGTCTTCGCCGGCAATGGCGATGGCAAAGACCATCAGCACGGTCACTAACCCCGCGCCCACGCTGAGCTCGATGACGGCCACTTCATGGGCCCCCAGGCGGTAAAGCAGCACGGCCACAATAGCGCTCACGCCCGCCAGCCACAGCGCAGCGCGCACCAGTCGCTGGCAGCGTATGGCCTGCAGCGCGAACACAATTGCGAGTAATACCAACAGAAGGTTCATCATAGGTGTCTTTACTCCTCTGCCTGAAGCATACGCCGCCCCCGGCAGCGCCGTTAGTGACAGTTGTCATAGCTCAGGGTGATGGAAATAACTGTTTGTGAAAAATTTAACAAGTAGAATGAAAGTCAGGAGCGTTAGTAGCGATGCATGAATTGGCAGTAACACAAACGATTCTCAAGATAGCCCTGGAGCACGCGCCGCAAGGCGCGCGGATCAGCGACCTGTACCTAGTGGTCGGCGAGCTGTCGTCGATGGTGGACGATTCCGTACAGTTCTATTGGGACATGATTGCTGAGGGCACGGCGGCGCAGGGCGCGCGCCTGCATTTTGAACGCCGGCCGGCGCAGATGATCTGCGGCGAATGCGGCGCGCAGTTCAGCCCGCTGCGGGCGCTGGCCTGCCCCGACTGCGGCGGGCAACAGGCGCGCCTGGCGGCAGGTGAGGAGTTTTACCTGGAGGCCATTGAAGTGCAGCGCGAAACGCCAGGGGGCGTGCACAGGGCCGCACAGCAGGGCGGGGCAGACGCTATAGCCCACGAGCCGCAAAGCAGGGAGGAGGTATGAAAGAACGCATTCAAATTGAAGAAGAGGTGCACGGCGCCAACGACCGCGTGGCGGAGCAGAACCGGCGTCTGCTGGATGAGGCGGGCCTGTTTAGCCTGAATGTGATGGCTTCGCCGGGCGCGGGTAAGACCAGCCTGCTGGAACAGACGATTGCCGCGCTAAAGCATGAATTTCGTGTAGCAGTAATTGATGGCGATATTGCCACGAGCATTGACGCGGATCGCGCGGCGGCGGCGGGCGCGACGGCCGTGCAGATCAACACCGGCGGCGGCTGTCACCTGGATGCGGTGATGCTGCGCCAGGCCCTGCAGCAGCTGGACCTGGCGCAATTTGACCTGCTGCTGGTGGAGAACGTGGGCAACCTGATTTGCCCGGCAAACTTTGTCCTGGGCACGCATGCCAACCTGCTCGTGTCTTCCATCCCCGAAGGTGCCGATAAACCTTACAAATACCCCGGTATCTACCGCGGCGTGGACGTGATGGTCGTCAACAAGATGGACCTGCTGCCTTATGTGCCGTTCGACATGGACTATTTCCGCGCCGGCGTAGAGGCTTTGAACCCCGGGGTGCGCACCTTCACCCTCTCTTGCCGCACGGGCGAGGGCCTGGACGAATGGCTGGCCTGGGTGCGCCAGAGCGTGCGCGCACGGCAGCCGCTAGGAGTGGCGTGATGAAAGAAGGCTTGCACCTTCATGTCTCTGGCGTGGTGCAGGGCGTCGGCTTCCGTCCATTTGTCTTCGGCCTGGCGGCGCGTTACGGCTTGAGCGGCTGGGTGTGCAACACGGGCGATGGCGTGGAAATGGACCTGAGCGGGGAACGGTTGGGGCTGCAGCAGTTCTGCACGGCTTTGCAGCAAGAAGCGCCGCCACTGGCGCGTATTGAGGGCCTTACGAAGCATCGTTGCGCGCCGAAGGGCTATGAGCGCTTCGAAATTCGGCCGTCACAAACGGTCTTCAACGGCGGTACGCCCGCCGTACCGGCCGATGTGGCCTTATGCCCCGACTGCCGGCGCGAGCTATTTGATCCGGCCGACCGCCGCTACCGCTATCCGTTTATCAACTGCACCCATTGTGGCCCGCGCTACACGGTTATTAGCAGCATGCCCTACGATCGCCCGGCGACCACGATGGCCGGCTTTGCTCTCTGCCCGGCTTGCGCCGCGGAATATCACGACGCTACGGATCGCCGTTTCCATGCCCAGCCGGTGGCCTGCCCCGCCTGCGGCCCGCAGCTCTGGTTAGAACAGAGCGGCGCGGTGGCCGCGCGGCGCGAAGAGGCACTGCAGGAGGCGCGCGACCTGCTGGCGCAGGGCGCCATTGTGGCGCTGAAGGGCCTAGGCGGCTTCCAATTAGCCTGCGACGCGTCCCATGCTGCGGCCGTGGCCCGCCTGCGGCAACTCAAACAGCGGCCGCAGCAGGCGCTGGCGCTGATGATGCCCGACCTAGAGGCCGTGCGCCGCCATTGCCGGCCGAGCGCAGACGACGAAGCGTTGTTGCTGTCGCGCGAGAGGCCCATCGTCTTGCTGCCGGCGCGCGACGAGTCGCGACTATTGGCTACGTGCGCGCCCGGCCAAAAACGGCTGGGCGTCATGCTGCCAAGCACCCCCCTGCACGAGCTGCTGTTGGAGCGCGCAGCAGCCTTTCCTGAAGCGCTGGTGATGACCAGCGGCAACCGCAGCGGCGAGCCCATCATTATCGACAATGACGAGGCGCGCGATACCCTGGGCGCAGTCGCCGATGCCCTGCTGCTGCACGACCGGCCCATCGCCGCACGCTGCGACGATAGCGTGGCGCTGGCAGCACAGGATGGCGCGACGCAGACGGCGCCCGCGCTCTATCCCCTGCGCCGGGCGCGGGGCTATGCGCCGCTGGCCGTAGCGCTGCCCCTGGCCGCCCCCGTTTTGCTGGCCGCCGGCGCAGAGCTGAAGAACACGTTCTGCCTGGCGCGGGGACGGCAGGCCTTTATGAGCCCGCATGTGGGCGACCTACAAAATTTGAGTACGCTGCAAGCCTTCGAGCAGGCGGTGGCGCACATGGAAAAGCTGTTCGCGGCGCGCCCCGCGCTGCTGGCGCACGACTTGCATCCCGACTATCTGAGCACGCGTTACGCGCTGGCGCGGGCCGAGCGCGACGACCTGCCTGCTGTTGGCGTGCAGCACCACCATGCGCACATTGCGGCGGTGATGGCCGAGCACGGCCTGCCCGCCGACCGCCTGGTGCTGGGCCTGGCCTTTGACGGGGCGGGCTACGGCGCCGACGGCACGGTGTGGGGCGGCGAGTGCATGGTTGCCAGCTACCACAGCTTCGAGCGCCTCTTTCACCTGAAGCCGGCGCCGCTGCCGGGCGGCGACCTGGCCGTGCGCCAGCCGTGGCGCATGGCTTTGTCCTGGCTGGCGCAGGTGGGGCTGCCGTGGCGTGACGATCTGGCGCCCGTGCGCCACGCGCGGGCGCACGCTGTGCAGGGCATCGACCCGCTGCCCGTGTTGCGCCAACAGCTCGCATCGGGCCTGAACAGCCCAACTACCAGCAGCATGGGGCGCCTTTTTGACGCGGTGGCGGCGCTGCTGGGCGTGCAGCAGGTGATTGGCTACGAAGGGCAGGCGGCCATCGAGCTGGAAGCGTTGGTAGACGAAAGCTGCGACGAGGCGTATGCCTTTTGTGTGGACGGCTCGCTGCTCTGTCCGGGACCGGCGCTGCAGGCCATCCTGCACGACTTGAGCTGCGGCGCGCCGCGGCCGCTGATCGCGGCGCGCTTCCACAACGGCGTGGCGCGCCTGGCTGTGGACGTCTGCCGCCGCATGCGGCGCGAGACGGGCCTGAACAGCGTGGCCCTCAGCGGCGGCGTGTGGCAGAACAAGACCCTGCTGCAAAAGGCCTGGAGTATGCTGCTGGCGGAGCATTTTGACGTGTATTGTCACCGGCGCGTGCCGGCTAATGACGGCGGGTTGGCGTTGGGCCAGGCTGTGGTCGCCGCCGCGCAATTCAGTGGAGAAAGCATATGTGTTTAGGCGTTCCGGGGCGCATTACCGAAATTTTCGAGCGTGATGGGCTGCTCATGGGCCGCATCGACTTTGGCGGAGCGCTGCGCGAAGCCTGCCTCTCTTATGTCACGGAGGCCAACGTGGGCGACTATGCCGTGATTCACGTCGGCTTTGCCATCAGCCTGGTGAGCGAGGCCGAAGCGCAGGAGACGCTGCAGCTCTTGCGCGAGATTGTGGACCTGGAAGAGGAGATCGGTCCGGAAATGGACGGTGCAGCGTATGGAGGGGCGCTATGAAATATGTGAGCGAATACCGCGACGCGGCCCTGGTACAGGGCGCGCTGCGCGAGATTGGGCGCACGGTGACGCGCCCCTGGGTGCTGATGGAGATTTGCGGCGGGCAGACGCACGCCATCGTGCGCCATGGCATCGATCGCCTGCTGCCGTCGCAGGTGGAGCTGGTGCACGGCCCCGGCTGCCCGGTTTGCGTCACGCCGCTGGCGCAGATCGACCGCGCGCTGGCTATCGCCGTGCGCCCAGAAGTGATTTTTACCTCTTACGGTGACATGCTGCGCGTGCCGGGCACGCAGGGCGACCTGCTGGCGGTGCGCGCCGCCGGCGGCGATGTGCGCGTGGTCTACTCACCGCTGGACGCCGTGCGCCTGGCGCAGCAGAACCCAGGCAGGCAGGTGGTCTTTTTCGCCATTGGCTTCGAGACAACCGCGCCGGCCAACGCCATGAGCGTGATGCAGGCAGCGCGCCTGGGACTGGACAACTATTCCGTGCTGGTGTCACACGTGTGCGTGCCGCCGGCCATGCACGCCATCCTCAGCGCGCCCCAAAACCGCGTACAGGGTTTTCTGGCGGCGGGCCACGTGTGCTCGGTGATGGGCTGGCGCCAATATCCGGCCATCGCCGACCGTTATCAGGTACCCATCGTGGTTACCGGCTTTGAGCCTGTGGACATTGCGCAGGGTATTTTGCAGACGGTACGCATGTTGGAGCGTGGCGAGGCGGGCGTGGTGAACGCCTACGGCCGCGCCGTGACTGAAGAGGGCAACCACGCGGCGCAAGACGTCATCGAGCAGGTTTTTGAGGTGCGCGACCGCGACTGGCGCGGCATCGGGGCCATTGCCGCCAGCGGCTGGGGCCTGCGCCCGCGCTATGCAGCCTTTGACGCCGAGCGGCGCTTTGCCGTGGAGGCCATCCGGCCGCAAGAGTCGCCGTTGTGCATTGCCGGGCAAATTCTGCAGGGGCTGAAGAAGCCTACTGATTGCCCGGCCTTTGGCGCGGCGTGCACGCCGCAGCAACCGCTGGGAGCGCTGATGGTGTCGGCCGAAGGCGCCTGCGCTGCCTACCAGCAGTATGGCCGCGCCACGCTGCCTGAGGAGATTGGAGATGTCGCGTAACGGAACCCAGCCCCAGTTAAGTGAAGGACCCCTGTGCCCCGCGCCGCTGGCGCATCAGGAGCGCATCGTGATGGGCCACGGCAGCGGCGGCAAAATGTCGCACGATCTGATCCGCCGCCTGTTCATGCCGCACTTCGACAACGACGCGCTGCGCGCGGGCGACGACGCCGCCGTGCTGCCCGGCCTGGGCGCCGGCCGGCTGGCGATTAGCACCGATTCGCACGTGGTGTGGCCCCTATTCTTTCCCGGCGGCGACATTGGCCGCCTGGCCGTGTGCGGCACGGTGAACGACCTGGCCATGATGGGGGCCAGGCCTCTGTACCTGACGGCGGGCTTCATTCTGGAGGAAGGCCTGGACGTGGACATCATCCGCCGCGTGGCGGCCTCCATGCAACAAGCGGCGGCCGAGGCCGGCGTGCAAATTGTGGCCGGCGACACCAAAGTGGTGCAGCGCGGCAAGGCCGATGGTCTATTTATCAACACGGCCGGCGTGGGCCTGATTGAAGGCGCAGGCCAGATTAGCGGCGGGCGGGCGCAGGCGGGCGATGTGGTCATCGTCTCGGGGCCCATTGGCGATCATGGCATCGCCGTGCTGCAGGCGCGCGGCGAGCTAGGCTTTGAGGCGGATGTGCAGAGCGACACAGCGCCGCTGAACGGCCTGGTAGCGGCCATGTTGGCGGCAAGCAAGCGCATTCACGTGCTGCGCGACCCCACGCGCGGGGGCGTGGCCACTACGCTGAACGAGATTGCGCAGCAGTCGCGTGTGGCTATTGTTCTGGAGGAGCCGACCATCCCTGTACGCCCAGCGGTGCAGGCCGCCAGCGAGCTGTTGGGCTTCGACCCGCTCTTTATCGCCAATGAAGGGCGGCTGCTGGCCTGCGTGCACGCCGACGATGCTGCGGCTGTGCTGGAAGCCATGCGCGCTACGCGCTATGGTCAGGAAGCGGTGGTGATCGGCCGCGTGCAGCCCGAGCCGCAGCAGCGCGTTGTGTTGCGCACGGCCATTGGCGGCGTGCGTGTGGTGCACATGGTGGCGGGCGAGATGCTGCCGCGCATTTGTTGAATGACGCGGCAAGCAACAGTGCGTCTTACTGCGCCCGATTTTTTATTCTCGGGCGAACCACCAGTGCACAATGTTTGCGTTGGTTTCGCGGCGAACCTTTAGCGTTGCGCGCTGGCCATCAAAGTTGCATTTGATGTAAGGCCCGTTGTTCATGTCGGTGCCAGAACAAGTTACTTGTTCGGTGAAGAAACAGCCCTCCTGCCTTCCCTGGCGTTTGAGACAAACGCGGACCCCGTCGAGTGCTCTTGTGTCAGGGCCGCCGTCGCTGGCGCTGACAAATTCAGCAGTGCGCGAGTTGCGTCGCCGCTTTTCTCCTTGGGTTCATGCTAGGTTTGGCTCAGGGCGGCGAAGGGCGGGAGTGGCTGTCGGTGGGGGTAGTGGCGTTGTTAACAGCTGTCATCACCGGCGCCGCGCCGCTGTGGCTGCGCGGAGGATGCACCTTAGACAACACGCCCACCTTTTGCACCCCCGCCTCGCCTGCCGCCAACGCCGCCCACATCCCTGCCAATCCCGCACCGACAATCAAAATATCATGGACAATGGCTTCGTCTTGCATTATCAGGCTCCTCACCGGCCTGCGCCGGCTGCTAAGTTGTGGCAGACCAGATTGCTCTCATCCCTCGCTCTGGGCCAATGCCTTTATCCCTCTCCCGCAACAATAGCCCACAAACCGCGTACATCTGGCAACTGTCCCGACAGCAGCGTATTGGCGCGGAACAGGCGTCCCGCCAGCCACAACGCGCCCCACACACTCAAGGCCAGCAGCACCATACTCAGGGCCACCTGCCACAGCGGCACAGTAGCCACCGCCAAACGCTCCATCATGGCAATGGGCGCCGTCATGGGAAAAATGCTCAATCCCAATGCCAGCGCACCGCCAGGCTCCTCGGCCATCATGGGCAAAAACATGATTGACATCGCTGCGGGCAAGGTATAAATCATGGCATACTGCGGTCCCTCGCGCATATTCACAGACACCGCGCCAATCGCCGCCGCCATCGCTCCGTACAGCGCAAAGCCCAGCGCAAAGTAGATCAAGGCCGCTGCTGCTAGCTGCCACGACAGCTGCGCCGCGCGCAGAAAACGCAGGAAGGGGATATCCACATCGGCGATGGTAACCATCAGAAAAATGGCAAACAGCCACGTAAACAGCTGCATCAAGCCCATCAAGCCCTGTCCCAGCAACTTGCCCGCCATCAGCGCCATCGGGCGCAGCGACGACAGCACAATCTCTATCACGCGGTTCTCCTTCTCCAGGATCACGCTACCCATCACCTGTCCCGACGTCATGAACGTGGTCAGCATCAGCAGAATGCCGAACACATAGGCTATCCAGAACAGGTCCATGCCGCCCACTTCGCGCCCCGCGTCGGTGCCGCCATCGCGCGCCACCTGGTGCGTCACAATCGTCGCCGGCGATTGCACCCGCGCCGCCAGCAACGGTTCCTGATCCGCCAGCAAGCTACTGCGCAACAGCGCCTCAAACACGGGCATATCGCCTGCCACGTTAATCTGCTGCGCGTAACGGGTTACCTCACCCGTTTCCAGATAATCTTCAGGCACCACATAAAAGGCCGCGATTTCACCCTGGTCCACGGCCTCCCGCGCCGTTGCCTCGCTTTCATAGGGCAGCAGCATACCGCCAAAGGCCACCGGATCGATCACCACTCCGCTATGGTCCACAAAACCGATGGGCTCCAGCAAGGGCGCGCTCTGCGCCTCCTCATCCTGCGGTCCGCGCGCCTGCTGGTAGAGGCTCACCGCACCCACCAACACCACAGCCAGCAATGGCACCACAAACGTCAAAAAGATAAACGACCGCCGCCGCAAGCTTTCGCGCATTTCCCGTAAAGCCACGCGCCACATTCGCACGTTCATATCGCCTCCGTCCCCACCAGGTTCTGCTTGTCCTGCCGGATGGCCCTCATTAGCGTGCCCCAGCGCAAGCGGTTACCCGTCATCAGCAACCCTACGCGGAATATCCACGCCGCAAGCCACAACATCACGCCCGTTGTTAAGGTCATTAATAATAGACTGAGCACCACTTGCCACAGCGGCACCGTGCCCAACACCAGCCGCACCAACATTGCCGTGGGCGCTGTGAAAGGCACCATGCTCAGAATCGTGGGCAAAATACCGTTAGGGTTTCCCAGAAACTGCACCATGAAGAAGAGGGGCGTCACGCCTGCAAACGAAAAGAGGCCCGCCAATGGCTGTGCCTCCTGCATCGAGCGGCTCGACGCGCCAATGCCCGCCAGCAGTGTGCCATATAGCAGGTAACCTAGAAACAGGTACAAACCCGCCACAGCCAGCAACCAGCCCGGGAATTGCACCCCCTGCATGAGCTCGCTAACGTCCGGCCTAAACCTGAGCACAACCACCAGCATCACGCTCCACACCAAGATTTGCAAAAGACCCAGGCCAAAGAGGGCCAATATCTTGCCCGCAAGTAGCGGCAATGGCCCGATCGTCGTCGCCAGCACTTCCACCATGCGCGTTTCTTTCTCCGCCACCACCGTCTGCATCATCGTGCTCGATGTCATCGTGATCGACAACACCAGGATGACGGCAAAGAAGATGGGCACCATCAGCATGTAGATACCCGTCTCTTCCGGCAAATTCAACCGTTCGTCCATCGTCGCCAGGGCAATTTGCGCCGGATCGCGCGCCAGCGTCGCGCGCTGCTCGTCCACGCCTGCCAGCAAATTATCTTTCAGGTAGGTCTCGAACGCTTCTTGCACTCCCAGACCCATCGTCCCGTACGCATACCCGTTCACAACACCGCTGGTCATATAATCAGCCGCCACGACGAAATAGCCGCCGATCTGGCCCGCCTCCAGCGCCTCCGCGGCCTCCTGCGGTGACGCAAAGGTGATATAATCCTCCGGTTTGGCATGCTCCGCCGCCAGCACGCCGGACAGATCGACCACACCAATGGCGCCCAGCGTGTCGCTCTGAGAAGCCTGCCGCGCGCCAATCGAACCAGATAGCACGCCCAGCCCGCCAATCAGCAACGGGAACAAGAAGACCATCATCAGGAATCCGCGCTGCCGCACCTGGGTCAAAAATTCGTGCCGCGCCACAATCCACATGCGTCTCATTACACACCTCCCGCCTCTACGGGCGTGTCTGCGGCTGCCGCGGCAGAAGCCCCGTTACCACCATAGCGCCGCCCCTCCACCACCTCGATGAAGATGTCGTCCAGCGACGGCAAGGCCGACTCGAAATGTTCCACATGCAGCTCAGGGCGGCCGACAATCAGGCGCAGGGCTTCTTCGGGCGACACACCTTCGCGTAACATCAGCAGGTTAGCACGACGGTCCTCGTCAAACGTCACACGTTCCACGAAAGGCAACGCCTCCCAATTCCCCTCACCGCCAACATAAACAGCGTGTGCGGCATAGGTGCGCCGCACCTCTTCCACCGGCCCGTACAACACGCGCCGCCCCCGGTTCATCATCAACATGCGCCCCGCCATCGCCTGCACCTGGTGCATCATGTGCGTCGACATGATCACCGTCTTGCCCGCGTCACGCATCTCATAAATCAGCTCGCGGATTAGCAGCGTGTTGACCGGATCCAGTCCTGAAAAGGGCTCGTCAATGATGATCATATCCGGATCGTGCAGGATGGTGGCTGCAAATTGCGCCTTCTGCTGCATGCCACGGCTCAGCTCGCTAACCTTCTTCTCCAGCTCGTCGCCCAGCGCCACCCGTTCCAGTAACTCTGCGGCGCGCCTTCGCGCGTCGCCCGTAGCCATACCCTTCAGCTCGCCCATGTAGGTCAGGCAGCCAATCACGGTCAGGTCCTTATACAACCCTCGTTCCTCGGGCAAATAACCAATGCGATCCTTTGCCGCCTGATCAATGCGCCCCCCGAAAACGGCAATCGAGCCCTTATCCGGACGCAAAATATCCAGTACCATGCGAATCGTCGTCGTCTTACCGACCCCATTCGGCCCCAGAATGGCAAAAATCTCCCCCGCCCGCACTTCGAATGAGAGGTCGATTACGGCCTCTTTTTCACCAAAACGTTTGGATACGTTATTAATCACAAGTGCGTTCATAACCAGACTCTCCTATCCTATGCGGACGTTCAAGCGGCACTCCCGCGGCGTGCCTCCGATCAGCAGCTTACCATAAAGCCTCCGGTCATTTAGGTAACAGATGTCACACCCCCCTCGCGAGAAATGTCACCGCCAACCGCCCGCCTCACATCTCTATGGTGCTGGACCCAAATCTCCTCAACCCCGGCACCCGTCTGCGCCGCAGCGCGCCGCCACGTCCCCCGCTTACGTCGACTGCCTAACCGGCCCCAAAATCAATACGTAGTCGCCCGGAAATGCATCGGAAAGGGCAGCTTTGGGTATCTCCATTTCCGATTCTGTTGGCGAAGTCAGCACTGCATCGCAAGTGTGGCGAACGGGGAACAATGACTCGATTTCGGCCGCTTCCCTGACAACCAGTCGGCAACGCGAGTCAGGTTGATCGCGGCTGCCGTCGCAACATGTTGCAAATGGGTGCGAGCCAACCCTCGATAACGGCTACGTCGAATGCCCATTCCACGGACAGCCTGCGATACTGTGCCCTCGATCCCACTCCGCTGATAATACAAGAGTCGAAAGGCATCCGTTGTTTGTCGCTCCCGGGCTGCCTGGAGCGCCTCGTGTTTCTCCTGCGGGTAAACAGTCAGTATCCGCCCCACCATCTTCTGAGCTCTCGTGCAAAGGGAGCGAGCATTACAATCTTGGCAAACGCTCCGTTTGAACATGAAATGCTCGTTAGGTTGTCCATAAGCGCTTTTGCCCCGTTTCCAGTAGCTGCTGGACTGTCCCTCGGGACAGATAGCCACCTTCTTTTCCCAATCGATTTGGAAGCGACTCACATCATAACCACCCTCTACTTTAGATTGCCAGCGGCTGTCCGGACGGACTGGACCCACCAGGTCAATTTCTTTAGCCTGGCTGCTTACCAGATTGTCGGCGTCCATGTAACCACCATCGGCCAGATGCACCTCAGGCTCAAGGCCGCGGGCAGTCAAATCATCCTGGACCTTCTCGGTTACCGTCGCATCACGACTGGTGGCCACTGTTGTCTCGACATGGGTAACCAATCGAGGCGCGTTCCGCTCACATGTCTCCGTTAGGTGGATTTTGTAACCGGTCCAGGTGCTGCCTTCCTTCGACCCATAACGCGCGCCCTGGTCGTCGGGCGAGGCGATCATCTTCCGCGCCGGCGGGAATCCGTGCGACTTCTTCTCGCGCCACTGAATATCATCTGCTTCGACGTAATACTGCTGCAGCCAGATGCGGCGCAGAGCCTCTATCGCCGGCAGGTTGCGAATCTTGACCAGCTCTGGTTCGGCGTACACGTCTCGCAGTAGACCATAGCCATCCTGGCCGATCGTCTTCGCCAGAGCCTGCAATCTGTCCTGGTTCCTGCGAATACGATGCGCATCTATCTTGCGGCTATAGCGCTCTCCCCACTCCGGTCGCATTCGAGCCAGCAGCCACTCTGGCGCAACTGAAGCCAACTCGTCAAGGGCTCGCCGCATGGTCTCGCCCACCAACTCTACCCGGTTCATCAAGCGAATCGCTGCCAGCACTCGGGTGGAGTCTGTTCGTTGCTTCTTCGTCCCTTTCAGCAGTCCTGCTTCCTGGCAACGCTCCAGAATTCTGTCGAGGAGAAGTTGCGTTGCCTGATGCCCAATCAGCCGCTGGCGGAACTCAGTCAGCACCGAATAATGGAACCCGGGGTCGCTTAGCTCCAGACCCAGGGCATACTTCCAATCGATCCGGCCTCTAACGGCGTCGGCTGCCGCACGGTCCGTCAGCTGCTCCATGAACTGGAGCACAGTGACCAACGCCAGCCGCCCTGGACTCTCGGCCGGTTGCCCGAGTGAAGGATATAGTTCGGCGAAAACCTCATCCTCGAATATGGAACCGAGTGCATCGCGCAGCATCATCAGCTTGTTCCCTGTCGGGAAGGCCGCTTGTGCCACCTGCACCGTCTCTTCTGGAATCTCATGGCCACGTCTGGGTACCAGCATCTGATCCTCCTGGCTCCATCTACGTTTTAGCCAAGTATAGCTTTGCCAGTCAAGCTGGAAGCCAAACGACTTCGCCAACAGAATCCAAAATGGGAGATGCCCCAAGACGGCGCATGGTGGCTGGTGGACTGGGATGAGGTGGTGATCGCGCCCAGGGAGCGCGACCCGATGTTTGCCATCGGCGGCATGGGCGGCGACGGCGTGGGGCCGGAGCAGACGGCCTCCTTCTTGCAGGGCTATGGGAACGTAGCGATCGATGAGGGCGCGCTAACTTATTACCGTGCGGCGTGGGCCGTGTAGGACATCGCAGCTTTTGGTCATGACGTCTTGTTCGCGCCACACCTGGGCCAAGTGAGCAGGCAAGCGGCGCTGAAGGGCTTTAAGGGTCTGGTCAGCGCGGACGCCATTGTGGCGAAGAGCGAAGCGCCCTGATGCAGCGCCGGGGCCTTGTTAACCGGCGGCCACCGCCGGATCCGGCCCATGCGCGGCCACGTGGTCGGGCAGCAAATCTTCGGCGTTGCGGATGATGGGCACCAGGTAGCCGCAGAGGCATACGACCGCGGCGATGAGGCCCGAGAAGACGAGGATCAGCGCCATGCCCGCGCCGGGGCCGGTTCCCACCAGCGGCGCGAAGGCGTCGACGAGCGCGCCGCCGGCGCTCATGGCCGGCTCGAAGACGTCGTCGGCCAGGGGGCCGGCAACCAGGCGTGAAAGCGGCATGGTAAACCAGGCGATCAGCCGGCGCACGGAAAAGACGCGGCCTTGCACGTCGGGCGCCACCTTGGCCTGCCAGATGGCCTGGTTAGAGCCGTTAACCAGGGGCACGAAGAAGGACAGGAAAAAGGCCGCCGCTGCCCAGATGATGGGGCCGCGCCCCAGCCCCAGCAACGTCTGGCCAAACAGGCTGGAAAGCGCCCAGCCGATGAGCACGCCGTGCACCAGGCGTTTTGGCCCACCCCAGATGCTCATCAGCACGCCGCCCAGCACGCCGCCCACGGCGCCCACTGACTGCACCGTGCCGAAAATGAGCTCGTTGTTGCCCGTGCGCGCCAGAATCATAGGCGCCATCAGTGTGAGGCCCACGCCGGCAAGGAAGTTGCCGACCATAAATACCAACTGCAAGCCCAACAAGCTGGGGCGGCGGAAGATGTAGCGGAAGCCATAAACCGATTCGCGCCAGAGGCTGCCCTGGCCCTCGGCGCCCGATTCGGTGCGCGGCGGCGACGGGATGTGTACGAACAGCAGCGCGCCGACGGCTATGACGAAGGTCACGATATCGACGATGAGGATGAAGGTGAGCCCAAACGAAACCAGCACCGCGCCGGCCAACAGCGGCGCGATGATGCCTGTGGCCGACTCTCCTAGCGAGTTGATACCATTGGCCCGCGCGTACTGCTCCTTGGGAACCATGACGCTAATGGCCGCCGAAAAAGCAGGCCACTGGAACGCCTGAAACGCGCCGGAGACCGCGCTGGTGATATATAGGTGCCAGATCTCCAGCACGCCCGATAGATAAAGAATCAGGATGACGATGGTCATGAGGCCGGACGCCAGGTCGCTGAGCATCATCATTAGCTTGCGGTCGTAGCGGTCGACCAGGGCGCCGGCCGTGGGGCTGAGCAGGAGCATGGGCGTGATAAAGAAGAAGCCGATGAGCGCCAGATCGGTGGCGCGGCCCGTTTCGCCGAAGGCCCAGATGGTCAGCGCAAAGCCCGTCATGCTGGTGCCGAGCAAAGAGGCCACCTGGCCCAGGGCCACCACCATGAAGGCGCGCATGCCGCTTGTTTTATTAGGAGTCATAAATGATTACCTTGCGAGAGAGCCAGCCTGGATGGTCGCTGCGGCTGACAACACATAGCGGATAATGCCGACGATGCGCAAGTATATCATGCGTGTCAAGGGCCTAATATGAGCCGTGAAACGCCCATGTGGACGCCTTTTGGGGCGCATGATAAACTGCAGCGAAGCTATTTCTAAACACCATGGGGCCACGGGCGTGGCCCTTTTTGCTAGAAGGAGACCATTCATGAGAATTGCCAATGATGTAACCAAGCTAATCGGCAACACACCTCTGGTACGGCTCAACCGCCTCACGGCGGGCCTGGAGGCGCAAGTTGTGGCGAAGCTGGAATATTATAACCCGGCGCACAGCGTGAAAGACCGTATTGGCGTGGCTATGGTGGAAGCGGCCGAACGCGACGGCCTGCTGGACGGCGATACGGTGATTGTCGAGCCCACCAGCGGCAATACGGGTATCGCCTTGGCCATGGTCTGCGCGCAGCGCGGCTACCGGCTCATTCTAACCATGCCCGATTCGATGAGCCGGGAACGGCGCAAGCTGTTGCGGGCCTTTGGCGCGGAGCTAGTGCTGACGCCCGCGGCAGAAGGCATGGCCGGCGCTATTGCACGAGCCGACGCCCTGGCAGCGGAGCACGAGAAAGCGTGGGTGCCGCAGCAGTTTGAGAATGCAGCTAATCCTGAAATCCACCGCACTACTACGGCCGAGGAGATCTGGCGCGACACCGATGGGCAGGTAGATATCGTGGTGTCCGGCATCGGCACCGGCGGCACGATCACCGGCGTGGGCCGGGCGCTAAAGCCGCGCAAGCCGTCGTTGCAGCTTGTGGCTGTGGAGCCGACCGCTTCGCCCGTACTCTCCGGCGGCGAGAAAGGCTCGCACCCGATTCAGGGTATCGGCGCCGGTTTTGTGCCGGGAGTGCTTGACACCGAGATTTACGACGAAGTGATCACCGTGGCCGGCGACGACGCGATGAACTTTGCGCGGCGCATGGCCACCGAGGAAGGCCTGCTGGTAGGCATCTCCTCTGGCGCCGCCGTGTGGGCCGCGTTGCAGGTGGCAAAGCGCAGCGAGAATGCCGGAAAGCTGATCGTGGTCATCATCCCTTCCTTTGGCGAGCGTTATCTATCAACGCCGCTCTTTGAGCATCTGGAGGATTAGATCCATGCTGCGCACGCTGCGTGAAGATGTAAACGCTGTGCTGCGCTGCGACCCCGCGGCGACAAACCGGCTGTTAGTCATTCTTTTCTGGCCTGGCCTGCACGCGCTGTGGGCGCATCGCCTGGCGCATGGCTTCTGGCGCATGGGCTGGAAGTTTCCAGCGCACCTGATTGCCTTTTTGAGCCGCATGACTACGGGCATCGAAATTCATCCCGGCGCGCGCATTGGGCCGCGCTTTTTCATCGACCACGGTATGGGCGTGGTGATTGGCGAAACGGCCGAAATCGGGGCGGACGTCATGATTTACCACGGCGTGACCCTGGGCGGCGTGAGCTCGCAGCGCGGCAAGCGCCACCCTACGGTGGAAGACAACGTGACCATCGGCGCCGGCGCCAAGGTGCTGGGCGCCATCCGCATCGGGCGGGGCAGCCGCATTGGCGCGAACGCCGTCGTGGTAAAGGACGTGGCCCCTGAGCGCGTGGTGGTGGGCATTCCGGGCCGCGCCATCGTCCGTCATGAAGCGACGCATCCCACGCCAGACCTGCGCCACGACGATCTGCCCGACGTGGTAGAAAGCCACCTGAAGAACGTGAGGCAGCGGCTGGAGCGCCTGGAGCAAATGGCTGATGTAGACCCACAAACGGTGCCAGAGCCTGATTATTATCTTTGATACAGTGCGCTGGAAAACTATATTTCGGGCGGCGGGGCGGCCTTTGAATGTGTGGCAGAAGCTGAAGGCTTGAGCCAGAGCGAGATAGAGGCCGGCTGAATGGTCTCTTCGGTAACCGCCAGCAGCTCGCCGGCCAGCTTCTCTAGCTGAACTTCGCTGCGAACGAGGCGCGAAAAGCGCTGCAGCAGCTTCTCTGTATCGTATTTGCGCCGGTAAAAGCGCCGGTCGATGGCCTGTTGGATGCTGCGCCGCAGCGGGTTAAAGAGGGCAGCTACCGCCAGCGTCGAGAGCACAATTTCAACCTGCGTATCCTGCCTCGTGACGCCGCCAAATAGCGCCTGCAGCAAAATGACGCTCCCCAGATAAACCAGCGCCAGCAGGGCACTTAACAGCGTGTAGCTTAGCGTTTTGCGGATGACGACGTCGATGTCGTAGAGCCGATATCTGAGAATGGCAAAACCCGCCGCAACAGGCACAATGGTAAATAGCAGCGGCAGCAGGGTCTGAATGACAGGCAGCAAACGACCGCCGGCGACGTTTTCTTCAAGGATAAGAACTAGCAGGGTTATGGGGCTGATAACCAGGACGCTGGCCACGATCCATTTAATCTGCTGCCTCGTTTCCTGGGAGGCCTGCCGGTAGCGCGCCACCAGGGAAAGCGCGGAGCCGAGTGTGGCCACGATCATGCCCGCGGTCCCTACGCCGGCCAGCAGCTCGGCCAGCGGCAGGGGTAGCCGCTGCGCCAGGCTCGGTGACGCGCGACTGGCGTCTTCCAGGGCTATCAGAGGTAGACTCAGCAGCGCCAACCACAGCACCGGCCGCCAGCGCGGCGACGGCAAGCGACCATCGGGAAAGAAGAGCCAGGCGAGGGCAATCATCATTGCCAGGTTGCCAATCCAGCCTACCGACAGGATGTAAGTCAGCACGGCGCGCAGCGCATCGCCGCTAGCGCGCTGAAGCGCCACCTCCAGCCACGACGTGATCGCCAGGAACAGATTCGAAAGCAGGTAGATCCAACCCAGCCGATTCTGCGGCCGTCGCGAGGCCACCAGGGCGCCGACAAAACTATAAGCGCCGAAGGGCAGCAGCCATAGGGCGCTCTCCAGATCGCCTTCCTCAAGCACCAGGCCGAGGAAGTGCGGCACGACCAGGGCAAATAACAGCCAGGGGAGCCACGCCTTTTTCACGACTGTTGCTCCTTCAGCCAAACGCTGAGCGAAGCGGGTTGCAGCGACTCGTCGACCACGTGCACCAGCGCCGTTGTCAGGTGCGCCAGGTCTACCTCATCGCGGGCCACGGCGGCAAACGCGTTCAGACGCTCACGGGCGTCGTACTGCCGGCGATAAAAGCGACGGTCGATGCCCATTTGGATGCGACGGCGAAGAGGCGAGAACAGGAAGGCAATGACCAGCGTGGAAAAGACGATACTGAACGGCGACTTGCTGCCGCTTACGGCGCGCGAGATATTCTCTAGCACGATGACGCTGCCAAAGTAAACCAGGGCCAGCACGCCGGTGAGCAAGGCGTAAATCAGTGTACGGCGCACAATGAAGACGATGTCGAAGAGCCGGTAGCGCAGCACGGCGATGGCCACGGAGAGCGGGATAAGCAGCATGATAAGCATGGTGAAAAGCTGGCCGGCGATAACGCCGGGGCCTTGTAGGCCGGTGAACAGGCTGAGCAACAGCCAGCTTAGAACGACGCCGCTAATGGCGAAGACCGTAGCAGCGACTATCCAGCGCGTTTGATAACGCTGCGTCGTGTTAGAGACATTGCGGTAACGATAGATCTGCGAGTACAAGAAAAAGGCCACCATTCCGATGAAGAAGCCTGCAGTCAGGACGGTGGCTTCTTCGAGCCAACGATCGAGCCGCTGCGGCGCGAAGTAGGCCCCGGCAGGTCGCACACCTGGGCCATGGCCTCGTAGGCCGGCAGCACGGCGGCTGCCGTTAAGGCCACGATGAGAGCCGTGAGCAGGGCCCAGAGCAGGCGCGCTATTGCCAACCTACGCATCGTGTGGCTCCTACCAGATCATGAACCCATTTTACGCCAAACGCGTCTGGAGCGCGTTACGAACAGCGCCGGATTATGAATCGGGCAACGGCTTGTGGCCATAGCTAGCCGGCGGGCCGTCGCTGGGTGCGGCCCACAGGCAGGCGTTGGCAATCACTTGCAGCACATGGGGATGGTGATAAATGGGGTAGGTTTCGTGGCCCGGACGAAAATAAAAGATCTTGCCGCGCCCACGATAGAAACAACAGCCGCTGCGGAACACCTCGCCGCCGGCGAACGAGCTGATGAACACCAGCTCATCGGGCGCCGGAATGTCGAAATGCTCGCCATACATCTCTGCTTGCTCGATTTCGATGCACTCGGGCAGGCCGCGGGTGATGGCGTGGCCCGGCGACACGACCCAGATGCGCTCTTTTTCTCCAGCTTCGCGCCATTTCAGGCTGCACGTGGTGCCCATCAGCCGGATGAAGATGCGCGAATAATGCGCCGAGTGCAGGGCAATGAGCCCCATACCATCGTGCAGCACGCGGCGGTATACGCGCTCGACCACTTCGTCGTGCACTTGCTCGTGCGCCAGGTGGCCCCACCACAGCAACACATCGGTTTCGCGTAGCGAAGAGTCTGTCAGGCCGTGTTCCTCTTGCTCAAGCGTCGCTGTGCGTACTGTAAAGCCCTGAGTCTCGAGGTAGGCGGCAATTGCCTGGTGCATGCCTTCTGGGTAGAGGGCGGCTATCTGTTCATTCTGTTTTTCGTGTAGATATTCGTTCCAGATGGTGATGCGTGGGCGTTCAGTCATGTTCTTTCTCCAGAAGCGCGTTGTGAGAGCAGCAGGTGGGTCGCCGTCAGGCGCGCACGGCGCCGGCATAGGCTGCTACGGACGGCAGGCTAACCGTCGTGCCGCCGCTGGCCGACGAGCGCTGCATAGCCTGCCACAGATGCGCCATGCGCAACCCCACGGCCGGCGGCGAGGGGTTGGCAATCTCGCCCTGGCGCGCCAGCAAGAAGCGCTGCCACACGCCCAACGACGGCTCAACTTCCACCGGCTGCCAGCCAGTGGCCTGGTCGGTCTGTAGCTCCAGGAACTCGCCCCAGGCGCCCGTGCGCAGGATACCTTCGCTGCCGAATACGCGGATTTCGGAGGCGCAAGAGGGCACGGTGCTGCCGCAGGCGTTGAGCGTGACCAGCGCTCCAGATTGCAGGCGGGCCAGCACCACGCCGTTAATGTCTACGTCGCGGCCCAGGTTTTCCAGGCGGGCCGACAGCTCTACAAACGGCTCACCGGCCAGCTCGGCCACGGCGTTTAGCAGATGAGCGCCCGTATCGAAGAAAAAGCCGCCGCCGGAAAGCTCCGGCGCCTGGCGCCATGTGCCCTGGCTTAAGGCATCCCAATTTTGCCAGATCATGCCGTTAATGGTAAAGACACGACCCAGCGCACCATCGCGGATCATCGCGGCCGCGGTCTGCACGTTGGCCGAAAGGCCGCCCTGAAAGGCCACCACCAGCAAACGCCCCAGCCGGTCGGAGGCGTCCATCAGGCTTTGCGCTTCGTCTGCGCTCATCACCATCGGCTTTTCCAGCAGCACGTCTAACCCGGCTTCCATACAGGCCAGGGTCTGGTCATGATGGTAGGCGTGCGGCGTGAGAATAAAGGCGGCGTCTAGCTGCGGCCCATACTTTTCTAATAGGCGTTGCATATCTGGTTCATTCGCCGGCGGGGCTTGCCCGGCCTCTTCAAACACCGCGGCCATCTGCTCGGCCATCGCCGCTGATGGCTCACAAATAACGGGCACGCGCGTGCCGGGAAAATTCTCCAGGATGCCCCGCAGGTGGTGGCGGGCCATACTGCCGCAGCCGATCACCGTGATGTTAGTTGTTTTTGCTTTCATACTGACTCCTTTCGTGCGGGCGCTATGTTTGGGCAGGTTAATTGCCTCGCTGCTACGCCTCATGCCAGTATGGCCTAACGAAAAGCGGCAGGCAACAATTCACAGCAAAAAGAAGGGGTCCAGCAAGCGCACCTCAGTGATGCGGTCTACGGGCAGCTTATTGCGGCGCGCGGCGCGGCGAATGGCTTCGGGAGAAGGGGCTTCGCATAGATAGAAGGCACGCCGCCGGTCGGGGGTGACGTAGGAATGAATCCACGTCACCCCGTCCAGGGCGTTGTTGCTGACGATGCTCAGGCAGAGCCGGGCGCCGTCACGGTCGGGGCTGAGCTGCAGGCCATCGGGAAAGGTTTGCTCGACGAGATAGCGGGACATGGCGGCGCACCGGGTCAGTCGGAATGATTGGGTTAGCGGGTAATGGCCGGCAGATAGATGCGCTCGCTGGCGGCCGGGTCGGGCGTGGATGTGGGCGTCGGCGTGAGCTGCGGGTCGCTGGTGGCCGTGGGCGTAGGCGTTGCCAGTGCATCGCCGGCCTCGTAAGCGCCAATGTCACAGCGCGGGCCGCCCACGCCGGGGCGGTCAAAGCCGCGTTGGTCGGTTCCCAGCAGCTCACCGTCATGGTTGAAACAGCCAGCCGGATTGCCGCCGTTCAAGGCCGGGCTACCGCCCTCCAGGGCGTGGGTTAACGTGCTGCCGCCGTTGTTCTGCAATGGGCCCAGCAAGGGGTCTACGCCCACCAGGTTGCCACTGGCGTCGCCGATGATCGTGCAGCTGTTGGGGTCGCCAAGAAGGTTATAGCCCTGGCTTTCCAGTGTACCCTTGCAGTCGTGGGCCACGTCGCCGCTGCTGCTGTGGTCATGGTTGGCGGCGATGATGCTGTTGGCCGCGCTAAATCGGCTGGAGGCGTACACGCCGCCGCCGTCGCCATCGTCGCCTGTGCCGGCGTTGTTGTCGCTGATGGTGACGTTGTACAGGTGGGTGTAGGGGCTTTCGACGGCCAGGATGCCGCCGCCGCTGCCTGTAGCCGTGTTGTCGCTGACGGTGCTGTTGGTCAGGATCAGCATGCCGGAGTTATAGACGCCGCCGCCGGCCTCGGCACTGTTGCCGCTGATCTCGGTGCGGTCGACCACGGCCGTGAGGAAACTGATAAATAGCGCGCCCCCGGTGTTGGCCTGGTTGTTGTCCAGCCGGCTGTTGTCGATTTCAAGCAGCCCGGTGGCATAAATCGCGCCGCCCACGCCGTCGGCCACGCTGCCTGTGATGCGGCTATTGCGTAACGTCAGGTTGCCATAGGCGCTGATGCCGCCGCCGCTTGACGCTGCGCCGTTCTGCAGGGTCAAGCCCGCGACGGTGAGCTCCGCGCCGTCATGGACGTCGAAGATGCGATCCGCGGCCGCGCCGTCGACGATCGTCTGGCCCATGCCGGCGCCGTCGATGGTCACGGCGCCGATAATGTCCAGGTCGCCCGTAGCGGCGGCGTCCTCGTCGGCGCCGGCCAGGCTGAGCACGTAGTGGCCTGGCGGCGCCATGATGACATCGTCTGCGCCTCCTGCATCGCAGGCGTCGACGGCTGTATCCGTGTTGGCAGCGACAATAGCTTCGCGTAGCGAGCAATCGCCGTCGGCGTTTAGCTCATCCTCCGTGGTCGTCACCGTGATGGTCTGCGCGCGCACCGGGGAAGACCACAGCGTGAGTGCCACGAGGATGGGCAGCGCCGCGAAAACCAGGGGCGCAAGGGTGAAAAAGGTCCGTTTGTCGTTCATTATTGTTCTCCTATCATCTGCCTGAGCGTATTTGGCGACGCTCAGTGGTTAAAGAATGGCAGGTAGGTCCGTTCGTTGCCCGGCGCGGGCGGCGTGCCCGTCACCGTGGGGGTGGGGGTCGGCGTCAGCGCGGGGTCGGTGGTGGCGGTGGGTGTAGGCGTGGGCGCGGGTTCAAAGGCCAGCTCGGCGCAAGGCGAGAACTGCGACGTGTTGCCCAGGCTATCGGTAACTGTCGCGGTGATGATGTCGCCGGGATCCACCAGGCCTGCCAGGTCGATGGCGCCGCCGGCGTTGCCCGACGCATCGGCTGTGAAGGTCCAGGTTCCAAGATAGAATTGCCCTTCGCCAAAACCAGATGGGTCGCACATGATGTTGCGAAAGACGTCTATCTCCAAGGCTGAGCTGGGCGGGCCGTCGACGGCGACGGTGACGGCAGGCGCGTTGGGCACGGCCGAGAGCCGCGGCGCGCCCAGCCCACCATTGCTGTCACCTTGGAGGAGGATGCCCAGGTCACCGTTGTTGAAGATAGCGTTGCCGCGAATGCTGATTTGGCGGGGAGAGTCATTGCCATTGACTGAGAGGATAATGCCATGCTGCTCATTGTGGGCAATAAGGTTGCCTTCTGCCGGTTTGTCGCCGCCAATGAGGTGTGACGTGTCGTAGCCGTCGATCAGGATGCCGTGGCCGCCATTTGGTAAAGGCGACTGGCCGTCGGGAGCGACGCCGATGAGGTTGCCTTGAATGAGCGTGTGCGTGGAGTCCCAGATCAAGATGGCCTCATAGGACGAGGCGGCGATGACGTTGCCCGCCAGCGGCGCGCTGCCGCCAATACGGTTGTTGTGGCCGTGGGTCATTATTCCGTAATAGTTTCCCAACGCCTGCATCCCATCAGCCGTGGCGCCAATCCAGTTGTTCTGGATCACGTTGTGTGAGCCCATAACCTGGATACCGGCTATGCTATTGGCCGAAATAACGTTGCGGTTCTCATGGCTTTGCGCGCCGCCAATCACGTTGCCATCGCCCCTCACGTCGATGCCTATGCCACTGTCCATGGGCGCCATACCGTCGGGTCCCGGACCTATGCGACTACAAGTGACACGAATTTTGTCGCCGTCGATGAAGATGCCGGTAGGGAAGTTGCCGATGGCCACACCGTGAATGATGCTACCCTCAGCGCCTGCCAACCCGTTCAGGTATAAACCGGAGCCTCCTGACATCAAGCCGTCGATGACGATCATGAGCTGTGCGGGCGATGTCGCGGTTGGACAGAAAGCGCCGGGTTGGCTGGCGCCGTCGAGGAAGATAGGGACGTTGATCTCTGGGAGCAGCGGACCGGGCGTAAACAGATGTGGCCCGGGGCCGGGGATGTCGAAGGCGATGCGCACGGGCTGGTCGCCGGTACCCAGCCCGTTTACTTCCTCTAGGGCCGCGCGCAGGGTGCACTGCTCACCGGCCACCGCCGGCGCCACATCGCAGCGGGCGTTGCCGGGTACGGCGTCTGACGTGTCGTCGACGGTATTGACCGTGATCGTCTCGGGGAAGGGGCCAGCGGAGCGGTATTCATAGGCCCCGATGTCGCAGCGGGCAGCGCCGCTGCCGCCGGCATCGACCGGACGCACAAAGCCGCGCTGGTCTGTATCGATGGCATTGCCCTCGGCGTCTTCGCAGCCGGCTGGGTTAGCAGCGTCCACGGCGGGGCTATTGCCCAGCAACGCATGGGTCAGTGTGGCCCCGCCGTTGCTGGCCAGGGCAGCCAGCCGCGGATCATTTGTGGTAAGGTTCGTGGTGGCGCCGCTCACCGTGCAGCCGGCGAGCGATTGAAACAGGTTGTAACCCAGGCTGCTGAGCGGCCCTGAACAGTCAGGATGCTGCTGGCCGCCTATGCTGTCGTCATGGTTGCCGGCGAGGATGCTGTCGCCAAGGGTCACCGTGCCGCGGTTTACATAGACGCCGCCGCCGCTGCCGAGCTGGTCGCCATCGGCGTCCGCCCGGTTGTCGGTAACTGTGGCAAAAGAGAGGAAGGCCCTGGCCAGGTCATCGGCGCTATAGATGCCGCCGCCGCTGTTATCGGCCTCGTTGCCGCTGATGGTGCTGTTGACCACCCTGAGAAGGCCCGAATTGCTGACGCCGCCGCCGTTTGTGGCGCTGTTGCCGCTGACCAGGCTGTGGCGCAGCTCGACAGTGCTGTTAAGGCCCACGAACACGCCCGAGCTGCTGTTGTCGAAGATGCGGCTGTCGCTGACTGTGGCGCTGCCACTATGGGTGACGTAGAGTGCGCCGTTGCCCTCGTTGTCGCGCAGCCGGGCGTTGCTGAGCTGTAGCTCGCTGCCAAAGACATACAGCGCGCCGATGACGATGGCCGAGCCGCCGCGCACGGTGAGCTGTGACATTTCGACCACGCCGGCCGACGCATGCAGGTGAAAGGCGCGGTCGACGCCGTTGGCGTCGATCACCGTCGTCGCCCGACCTGCGCCGCTAATCGTCAGCGGCGCCGTAATGTCCAGGTCGCCTAGCTGCGCGGCCTCCTCATTGATGCCGGCGCGCGTCAGGGTGTAGGTTCCATCGGGCAGCTCAATCGTGTCGGCGCCATTGCCCGCGGGGCAGGCATCCACCATGGCGTCGCTATTGGCGGCAATAATCGCTTCGCGTAGCGAACAGTTGCCGTTCTGCGTTAGGTCATCGAGGAAGGTGGTGACAGTGATCACAGCGGCGTGGGCCGTACGCGGCGGCGACTGTCCGCCGACCAGGAGTAGAACGAAGAGTAAGAGAAGTGAACGTTTGCTTTTCATGAGATGTCCTCACTGCGTTTTTTACTAACGGTTCCATATTGCCCGGCTACGTGACGGCGCTTAATGAGCGTGCGCCGCCAATGCAGCCAGGCTGACTTGCGTGACGGCACCGGCGCCCATGTGCAGGCCAAAGCTGATGAGCACGACGCCACAAATCAACGAGAGCATGCGCGCGTGCTGCAGGGGCGGGCGCCACTGCCAGCGGGCGGCTAGGAGTGCGAGTGACACTGTTCCTAGCATCAATCCTGAAACGATTTCCATGTGGCACTCTCGTCTTCTTGCGGAGCAGTGCCGCTACTTGGTGAATCGCGGGACATAAAGGGTGTACGCGTCGGGATCCGGGTCTGGATCCGGGTCTGGATCGGGATCAGGATCTGGGTCCGGATCTGGATCGGGGTCTGGGTCGCTGCTTTCGTCGTCGACGATGGTGAGCGTTAGGACATCGGGGACGCCTAGGGTGGCTTGCTGCGGATTTTGCAGCGTCAATTCAACCGTTTCGTCGCCCTCCAGCTCGTCGTCGTCCAGGATGGCAATTTCGACTGTGGCGCTCGTCTCACCAGGCGTCAAGCTGAGCGACGCGGCCGCAAGCTCATAATCGGCGCCTTCGGTGGCGTCGCCGCCACTGACCGCGACATCGACGGTGACGGGGACCTGGGCCGGACCGTCGAGGCGCACGGTAGCGGTGACGACGCCGGCGGTTTCAGGCACGCTCACCGTGGCGCTATCGAAGCCAATGCTGGGAGGGGTGATGGTGGTGACATAGACGCTGACAGCGTCAGCCCGATCCTGAAGGGCAAGATAAAGGACGCGCAGGCGCTGGGTACCGTACTGATACGCGTCGGCGACGATAACCCCGACGGTGATTTCATCCAGTATGCCGATGTCGCCGCCATCTACGAGAGGGCCATTCACTTTAAGCGGCGCAGCGCCGCCGGCGGACGGAGCCAGGTACAGCTCGTAAGGGTCGCCGCCCGCCAGCGCAGCAGCATAGATCAGCCAGTCGCCATCGGCGCTGAAGTTGACGGCAAAGCCCATGTCGCCGCCTGGGCCAAGGGGTTGGCTTATCGCAACCGGTGGCGCGCTGCCGTCGATGGCGACGGTGAAGAGCTGCGGCGGGTCGTCATTTTCGTGCACGATGCGGTAAGCGGCGCGGGCGCCGTCGGGGCTGATCACGACGTAGTGAAATACCGCGCCGGCTGCCGGTAGGCCGCTCAGGCTGAAGGGGGTGGCGCTGCCATCGATGGGCGCGCGAAACAACTCGTGCCGCTCGTCTTCGTGGGCATCGGCCACGAAGAGCACGTACGCGCTGTCTGGTGTGACCACAAAGTTGCGGTGCACGTCGCCGCCGGCGACGAGCGGCTGATTGAGCAGAGTGGGCGGCGCACTGCCGTCGATGGGTGCGCTGGCCAGCTCGTCGACGCCGTCGGTCTGCAGGTCGCCGTAGAAGATGACGCGGCTGCTATCGGGTGCGACGACAAAACGCGGCTGCACGTCGCCGCCGGCGACGAGCGCCTCATTGAGCCGGATGGGCGGCGCGCTGCCATCTACGGCGACGCTGCCCAGCTCAAAGACGTCGTCGGCGAGCGCATCGGCGCGGAACACGACGCGGCTGCCGTCGGGGGTAATCTGGAAATGCTGCTGGACGTCTCCGCCGCTCACCAGGGTCGGGCTGAGGCGGATGGGCGGTGCGCTGCCATCGGCCGGCACGCTAGCCAGCTCAATCACGTCGTCGAAACGGTAGTCGGCGCGGAATACGACGCGCGAGCCGTCGGGCGTGATTAGAAAATCCAGTACGTTGCCGCCGGCGGTCAGTGGGCCGTTGAGGCGGACGGGCGGTGCGCTGCCGTCTACCGGAACGCTATAAAGCTCGTCGGCGTCTGGGCTATCTTGCCGTCCAATGAAGATCACGCGGCTGCCGTCGGGCGTCACTTGATACAGCCCCACACCATAGGAGCCGGCCGGCAGCGGGGCATTGAGCACAGTGGGCGGCGCGCTGCCGTCGACAGGGACCGTAACTAGTTCAGACTGGCCTGTGCTGAGCCGATGATAAAGATAGAAAGCTTGAGCGCCGTCGGGTGAGAATTGGGGCATATAGGCAAAGTCGCCGTATTCCGTTGTCTGGCTGAGGCGCATGGGCGGGGCGCTGCCGTCGAGAGGCACGCTGTAGAGGTTCTCCTGGCCGTCGCCTTCGTACCAGGCCGTGTAGAGCATGGTTTGCGCATCAGGGCTGAGGTAAGCGAGGTCGACGGCGTGATCGAGATCGCTTAGGCGAACGTTTTGCTGGGCGGCGTCTGCCACGGCGCCGGCGCCCATGTGTAGGCCAAAGGCGATGAGCGCCAGGCCACAAAGCCAAGAAAGCGCGCTCGCTCGACGCACTGTAAGCAGCGAGCGGCACAAGGCGGCGAAGAGAACCACAGCCAGGGAAGCGACCAGGCAACCGGCGGCAAAGGAGAAGAGGAAGGCTTGAGCAGCGGCCGGCTGCTGCGCCGCCAGCGGACCGGCCAGCACAAACCAGAAGAGCAAGTCGAGCGGGCTAATAAGCGACATCAAGGCGCCGCTAACCAGCGCGCCGCGTCTCCCACGTGGCGTGTCGTCTACCACGGTCATCAGCGTGTGCCGCTGGCGGATGGCGTTAATGCCCAGGATGATGAGCACGGTCATGGCCGCCAGGGCGAGAAGCGGTTGCCAGGCGCGGGCATGGCGCAGCGCGCCGCTGCCAGTAAGGGCCAGGGTAGCGTACAACAGCAAACCAAGGGCCGAGCCGGCCTGCACCGCTAGCGCACTCCGCAGCCCGCCGCGCAGGCCTTGGCGCACGGTCTCAATGCTGATAGGACCAGGCGCCGCGGCGTAGGCAACGCCCATGAACAATGGTACGACCTGTTCCATTTTGCGCGTTCTCCTTCTGTGGGACGGGCAGGAGTGTGGTGGTGCCTACTGTCCAGACCCGCCGGCACACTACTTGAATAGCGACAGCATAGAAGAACGGCGCGCCGCTCACATCGGGAAGGGCTCCCTATATTGGGCGATGGCGCTCCCTAATTTATGGGGAATTGTGTGCCCACACTTATCTGCATAGACCTGCGGCGCTCCCCGCCAGGTCTATTCCTCGGGGGCCGGTGACAGCGTTTCGGCAAGGCGCACGGCTTCCTCGGCCGACGGCGCTCCCTCCAGCCGGTAGGTGAGCTCGCCGTCGGTCCACAGCAGCACGCTGCTGCTCAGGCGCTCGTGCAGTCGGCCGCCCCACAGCGGAATCTGCAAGAGGTGCTGGCCTTCGACCCAATAAGCTGGCTCGCCGTTCACGCCCGTCGGCAGCAGGTTCTCGGCGGCCACCCACTTAAGGCCATAGTCGGGTACGTTCATCTGGTAAATCGTCAGCCTGGGCCTCGCCGCTCCTGGCGGCTCGTTCCACACGAGGATGGCCAGCCAATGGTCGTTGGCCTCATCCAGAAGCTGTATGTAGATTTCGTCCGGCGCGCCCAGATCGCTGCCGGCGGCGGGCAGGCGGAGCGGGAAGCCCACGGCTGCCTGCGCCTCGAGCAGTGTCATGGGGCCTTGCAGCCCAGGCGTAGGAGCCGCGGTGGCTACGGTAGGCGTGGCTAGGGCAATATCGGGCACAGGGGGCGGCGCCATGCCCGCGCCGGGGCGCGCGCCGCCTGTCGCAGCCGGCCGGGCGCCGGGCAGCGCCGACGGCTCAGCGATAGGCGCCGCAGGCGCGGCCGTCTGTGGCGGGCGCGCCAAATCGCCTTCCGTCTCGGCGATGAAGATCGTCATCGCGCCAACCCGCAATAGGCGGGCAATTGCGGCGCGCACCGTGGGAACTGCCAGAAGCGTAGCCAGCATGAGAAGCAACACGAGGGCCACCATAGCCGCCCGGCGCCACAGGTCCGGACGCGGCCTGGGCGCGGCGCGCGCCAGCCGGCGCTGCACGGCCGCCTGAATTGGAGGTGTCTGTGGGTAGGGGAACGCGGACGCCGCAGTGCGCAGCCGCCGCTCCAAGCGCAAGTCGTGACCGTCACTCATCGTCCTCATCCTGACTCCATTCGGCGTACAGCTCGCTAAACTCGCTTTCGATTACCGCGCGTAGGGCCCGGCGCGCGCGAAAGAGGCGCGACTTCACCGTACCCGCTGCAATATCCAGGCTTGCGGCCATCTCGTCCTCCGAAAGTTCCAGAAAGTAGCGCAGGTAGATGACAAGCTGGTGTTGGCGCGACAGCCGCTGCACCGCCTGCCACAGCAGCTCGGCCTGCCAACGCGCGTGCAGGCCGGCGCGCTGCGCGGCTTCCGGCTCTACGGCCTCCGCCTGGCCCTCACGCTGCCACCAGCGCTGTAGGGCGGCCCAGTAGCGGCCGCGGCTGCGCCGTCGGTTGCGCGCCAGATTGGCGGCGATGGCCAGCAGCCAGGGGCGCAGGGGGCGGCCATCCTGGAACTGATGCAGCTTTACATAGGCGCGTATAAACGTCTCCTGGGCCACGTCCTCTGCTTCCATGGGCGTCGCGCCGGAGCCCAGCAGCAGGTAAGCCAGGCGAAAGACAGGCTCCTGATGGCGGCGCACCAGCGCGCCCCACGCCGCCTCATCTTGCAGGCGGGCACGGCGCAGCAGGTCTGCCTCTGCGCGCACGGCCGCGGCTGCCTCTGGCGCTTCAGCCTCAGCCTGGATCATTCCGGAATGTTCCATCTACACCATAATACACCGGCTGGCCGTGAGAGGTTCCCGCGACTTCGGTGATAGAGTTGTCAGATCTTGGAGATTTGACAACTCTCAAACAAGCGGAGTGGAACTGGCCGGGCTCGAGCGGTGTACATGTTCCTAGAACGCCTCCGGGTCCCACGCCCGCGCCGCTCAGGGGCCAGGCGATCGCCGAATGTGCGGTCAGCGTGCCCAACCTGGAAGAATCTCCGAACGAATATTACATCTCGGCGCGCTGGGGGTACGGCAACGCGGCGCGGACAATGTTTATCGGCCTATGGCCGGGGGGCAAAGTGATTTTCCACCCCGGTGGCCCGGGCCATCAATCGCCAGACGGCGCGCTGGGCATGAAGTTCTGGTTCTGCCGCACGGTTCCCGGCGACGTGGTCATTACCGGCCGGCGCCTGGACGCCGCAGGGCCGCCCATGCCCGAGACCGTGCTGCGCGGCGAGGAAGATGGTTATGGCGAGTGGGGCTTCCATCCGGCGACGCTCACCTTTCCCGCCGAAGGCTGCTGGGAGGTAACCGCGACCATTGGCCAGGAGCAGATGCGCGTGGTGATGCTCGTCGCCCGGCTCTCCTTTGCGCCGCTGCAGACGCGCTGGACGCCGCCGGGCATTGTGCCCCTGGACACGGACCTGAGCGGCTATCCCAGCACCATCGCGGAGGTACATGGGCCGCAAGACGGCCAGGGCGGATGGCTGATGGTCAAGACCGGCAGGCATTTGCGCGACTTGATGGCCATCTTTCCACAGGCAGTAGGTGAGCCCGTGCTCGTCGACGGCCATCTGGGCGTCTGTGTGAGCGGCAGGTTGGGGGAGGGAGGCGAATGGCTCTACGACGCTGAGGCTGCGGCCGTGGCCTGGCAGGACGCCGCACTGGCGCTTGCCTACCAGATCCGGCAGGAGGGCCTGGCGCTGTCTTGCCGCGACCTGCTGCGCGTGGCCGGCCTGACGCCAGAGCCTGTGGTGAACGTCGAAGCGGGTGAGCCCCCCGCTGCGGCGACGCTGCCGCCTGAGCCGCCCGCTAGCTGCCCCGTCACCCAGCCGCCCGCTGCGCCGTTTGCGCCGCCCGGCGGGCAGACAGAGGCTTTTGGCGACCGGTTCTGGTATGGCAGCGAGGAGCTGTATCTGGCGCTGCCGCTCGACGGCGCGTGGCCGCAGCTGGCGCTTGGCGAAAAGGTTTTCTGGTGGAGCGCGCAGTACGCCGGGGAGCCGCAGCCGGCAATGAGCATCTACGCGCAGCGCCTGGACCGGCCAGACGTCTTTTTGGAGCAGAGCGGCGCCACGAATGCCTCACACGCCAGCTTCCCCGCTACGGCCATGCTGCACGGCCTGAGGCTGCCGTCGCCCGGCTGCTGGGAGATTACCGGCGAGTACAAAACGGCCTCGCTGAGCTTCGTCGTCTGGGTGCCCTAAGCTACACAGGATCGTATTAGGGCAGTTCACTGCCCTTCCTGCTTACGCACCAGGGCGGCGGCTTCTTCGCGCGAGGCCACTTCGAGGCGCGCCAGGACGGCGGAGACGTGATGGTCTACGGTTTTAGGCGAGATGTGCAGGCGCGCGGCAATCTCGGCGTTGGTCAGCTGCTCCGTGAGTAGCTCCAGCACCTGAAGCTGGCGGTTGGTGAGCCCGAAGGGATTTTCGCGCGTGGCGGAACGGGGCCCGCGAGGGATGGCCTGCACGCCGGCCTGGCGCAGGCGGCTGCGCGTGCGTTCGGCCATGGGCTGAGCGCCGAGCTGCTCGAAGATGACCAGGGCTTCCTTTTGGGCAGCTTCGTCGCCGTCGCTCAGGGCCCGCGCTCGTTCATAGGGACAGCCCAGCCTGGCCCATTCCTCGGCCGCCGCGCGCCACTGCCCCTGCATTTCGTACACGAAGGGGCTCACCATCCAATCGTGCAGCGGCGCTTGCTCGCCAGCGCGCCACAGCCAGTAAGCCAGCTCAGCAGCGAAGGAGGGCTGGCGGTTGCGTACGGCGACTTCCAGGAAATCGTGGCAGGCCTGCAGCAGCGCGTCGCGGTCGCCCGCCAGCCAGGCCAGCTCGGCATTGGCGCAATAGTAAATGCCCAGGCGCTGGTGGTTGGCCGTCTTTAACGACTGCGCCAGCGCCTCTTGCAGCAGCGCGCGCGCCTGGTCGAAATGGCCCTGGCGCGCGCGCAGGCGACCGAGCGCAGCTAAGGTGGGATTGCGCGAGATTGGTGTCAGCGGCTGCTGCGCCAGCAGCTCTTCGTCAAGGGCGGCGCTCTCCGGCCAGCGCCCCTGAAACAGGCGCAGCATGGCCTGCCAGGCGCGTAAGATGTATGTCACGGCGTCGATGTCCCGCTCTCGCGCAAAAGGCAGCGCCTCTTCCAGCAGCTCCTCGGCGCGCGCCAGTTGGTAGACGTCCACTAGGCTCATGATCAGGTTAGGGTAAGCCGCTGCTACCGTCCAGTATTGATTGGTCGCTTGCGAGAACCGCAGGCTCTCCTCCAGGTGGCGCAACCCCTGCGCATGGTCGTGGGGCAATATGCAGAGGCCGAGCACCTGGTGTACGGCGGTGATGATATGATCTTGCTCCGTGTTCAGGGCCATATCGTAGGCACGGCGAGCATGCGCCAGCGCAGCGTCGGGCTCGCCGCGCGACAAGTGATTGGTAGCTAGCAGGCGATAGGCGTCGATCAGGCCGCGGTTGGGCGCGTGCGGCTCGAGGATGGCCAGCGCTTGCTGCAGCGCCTCGCTCCCTTCTTCGCGGCGGCCAATAATATCTAGCACGCCGGAGATGCGCACCAGCAAAAAGCCTTCGCGCAGCGCGTCGCCGGCCTGGCGCGCCAGCTCGCGCGCGCGACGATAGGCGGCGAGCGTCTCCACACGGGAAGGGTCGCCCTGCATACTCAGCGCATAGGCCTCGTTGAGCTCAATTTGCTCTTGCAGCGGCAAGTCGCCGGCGTGCTGCAGCGCCAGCCTGAACAGCTCGCCGGCCGCCAGGTGGTTGCCCAGAGCGGCTGCTGCATGCGCCGCCGGCCGGGCAAAGGCCAGGATCGCTTCACGGTCGCCGGCGCCGGCCGCGTGGTGCGCCAGCCGCGCCAGGTCTGCTTCCGCTTTAGGCGCTCTGGCATCACTGCCTTGCAGCGCATCCAGCACGGCGCGGTGCAGAAAGGCGCGCCGGTGCGGCGCGATCTCTTCGAGGATAGCCTGGCGCGCCAGCTCATGGCGGAAGATGAGGCCATCGCCTTGCGCCTGCAGCATGCCCAGCTCCAGGCTCTCGCTGACGGCCTGCGCTTCGGCGCGCGTGATTTCCTCTAGCAGCCAGGGTTCAATGCGCGGCCCGGCGATGGCTGCCGCTTCCAGAACGGCGCGGCCCGATAGCGACAGCCGCGCGGCGCGCGCCAGAACGGCGTCGCGCACCGTGGGCGGCACGCCGGCAGAGTCTGCGGCCAGCAGCTCGGTGACGAAAAAGGGGTTACCGCCGGTGTGGCGCTGCAGGGCTGCGGCGTCGCGGTGATGGCCGCCGGCCAACTGCTGCACGCCGCCGGCCGAGAGCGGAGGCGGCGCAATGCGCCGCACGGCGGGTGAGGTGGCCAGGTCTCCCAGCAGCAGGCGCAGCGGGTGGCGCGCGCCCAACTCATCGTCGCGATAGGTGGCAATGAGCAGCGCGTGCGTCAGCCGTACGCGCCGGCCGACATACTTAAGCAAGTCCAGGGTTGCTTCGTCGGCCCAGTGCAAATCTTCTACCACAGCAATCGTGGGCCCGCGCCCCAGCTCTTCCAGGAAGGCGGCGAAGATGGCCGGACGGCTGCCGTCGGCCTGCATCAGGCGCGCCAGCTCGCCGCCGGTCTGCGCGGCAATGTCGTGTAGTGGCCCGAGGGGCCGTGGCGTGAACAGGGCATCACACGCGCCCCACAGCCGGCGCGCCTTGCCTTCCTGCCGGCGCACGAAGGCCTCCACTAGGCTGGTCTTGCCGATACCGGCTTCACCGCATACCAGGGCAAAGCAGCCGGCATCACGGGCCTGCTGCCAGGCCTGGTCTAGCTGGCGAAGCGCCTCGTCGCGTTCAATAAGTTGCATGGTCCTATGAACGGGCTGATCGTGGTTTTTTCTGGTTTGTGGGCTGTCGCGAGCTAGCAGTAGGATAACACAGAATGGCTACGTATCCCCAATGCCCAATGAAGCTCTTAGCGAATGAAAGAGGCTCGTAGTAGGCGATTCATCGCCCAAGGAGGGCAGTAAACTGCCCAACTACGAACCTTTAGCAGTAGGCGGGCTAGTGGTGGTGCGCCTCTTCGTAGGCGTCCGCCTCTTCCTTGGTCTGGTGCACGGTGCCGTCGGGGTGTTCCGGCGGCGTATAGACCGTGTACAGCTTCAGCGGCTCCGTCTCCGAGCGGTTGATGAGGTTGTGTTCCGTGCCGGCGGGAATGACGATGGCCGAGCCATCGCGCACGTGGTGCTCTTCACCGTCTAGCAAAGCCACGCCTTCGCCGTACTCTACGCGTATAAACTGGTCGATGTCGTCGTGCACCTCCAGGCCAATCTCCTCGCCGGGCCCCAGCGACATGACTACGAGCTGGCTGAGCGGCCCGGTAAAGAGAACTTCTCGAAAATAATCGTTTTCCCTGGTGCGTTCTTCGATATTGGTCACATAGCCCGTCATAGGATTCTCCTTGTGTGATTCGCTTCAGGCGCCAGGTGCGCCGCACTCAATGCGTGCATGAGGCCATTCTGCTGCCATGCTCACTTTAGCCCACAGCAATGCCTAGTTCAAGGGTCCGCCGCCTCTTTGTATCTGCAAATGTATCTGTTTAGAAACCGGTGAGGAAGCGCACGACGTCTTGTAGCAAGGCCAGCACGCCGCTTGCGACGCCGCGCGAGGCGCGGGTGCACGTGGGGCGGGGGGCGGTTAGAATTGGGAAAATTGGGAGATGAGTCGATTCTCCCCTGGTGCATCCTGTGAACAATGAGCTAATGCCTGCCTGGCGCCGCCGGCTGCCGGCCGTCCTGGCTTTGTGCCTGATCGCCGCCCTGTATCTCTCATCGCTGCAACGCACGGTTAACGGCAGCGACCACGATTACACCCTGGACACCGCCGAAATTCAGGTGGCGCTTAACACGGGGGGCACCGTGCACTACACGGGGTACCCGCTGTACACCATGCTGAGCACCGCGGTGACGCTCGCTCTGCGGTCTGTGGGCGTCCACCCGGCCGCGGCTGCCTCTTTTAGCAGCCTGCTCTGGTCGCTGCTGGCCCTCGGCCTCTTCTACCTGCTGCTGCTGCATCTGACGGAGGGGAGCGGCCTATTGTCGGCCGCCGGTCTACTCTTGCTTGCCGCTACCGAAACGGTCTGGGTTCACAGCGTCACTGCCGAGGTTTATAGCTTTAGCCTGCTGCTGGCGGCGGCCGTGCTGCTGCTTGCCCTGCGCCTGGCGCAGCGGCCCGGGCCGCGGGGCTGGCTGCTGCTGATGCTCACCTGGGGCGCGGCTGTGGCCCACCATCGCAGCCTGTTGATGCTTCTGCCGGCCCTGCTCATCGCTGCGCCCGCGCTTGGGCCCTTGCTGCGCCGCAATCCGCGCTGGCTGCTAGCTGGCCTGCTGATCTTTTTGCTACCGTTCGCCTTCTACCTCTACCTGCCGCTGCGCGCTGCACAGGGCGCGGCCTGGGTGTACGGCAATCCGCAAACCTGGCGTGGATTCTGGGAGCAGTTCAGCGGCAGCGAAGTGACCGGCGGCCTGCTGCGCCTGCCGGCGCGAGAGGAGTTGCCAGCCAACGCCCATTTCTTGCTTGCTCATCTGCACCAGCAATTGCCCTTGCCGTTGCTAATCGGCGGTATTGGCGGCCTGTTGTGGGCCCTATACCGCCGGGCATGGTGGGCAGGGGGCCTGCTGGGCATCTGTCTGGCTCTGTGCGCCTTCGTCTTTCTCTTTCCGCCCGCTGTGTGGGCCCCCGCCGTGCTCATGCCGGTCATCTTGGCCCTTGTGGCCGGTCTGGCCGTCCTCGGACAGCGCGCTGGCCGGCGATGGCCGGCGCCGTCGATCTTCTCTGTGCTGCTTGCCGGCGCGGCCGTCGGGCTGGCGATGCAAAACCGGCCTTTTGTACAGCAACTAGTGCACGACCGCAGCGGCGAAAAGGTCATCGCGAGCCTGGAACAGCTCCAGAGCGCCCTACCGCCGGGGCAGCAGGCCGTCGTCGCCATCCCCTGGGGTACGCGCTATTTCGCCGCCTCCTTTGGGGGGCTGGTTGAAGGCCGTCTGCCCGACCTGACCCTGGTCGACCATCGGGCAGACTTCAGGCAGTTGGCTGCCGCGCCCGCGCCGCTGCTCACGCCCGTCTACACACTCAACTATTGGCCGCTCACCTGGTGGGAAGCACGCCTGGGCCAGGCGCACCTGGCGCAGACGGCGCCCGGCTTTGTACAAATAAGCAGCCGGCCGCATGCTGTAGACGCCCAGCCGGCGCACGAGCCATTGGATACGGGCGTTGGCATCCAGTTGTGGGCGGAGCTCGACGCGACGAACAGCGACGCGCTGCTGCTCAACGTGTGGTGGCACGCGCTGCAGCCTATCACTGCCGACTATCACGTTGCGGTGCATCTGGTAGCCAACGATCCGCCGCAAGGCCCTGAAGATATTCTGGCGCAGGCGGACGCCGTCCATCCGCTCGACGGCTGGTACCCGACCAGCCGCTGGCCTGTTGGCCAGACGGTGCGTGAGACCTACTCCCTGCCGCATACGCCCACCCAGCCCGCCGCCATTCGCATAGGCTTTTATCGCCTCGACGACAACGGCCAATTTGAGAATAGCGCGTGGCTGTCTCTACCGAGCCAGTAAAGTTGGTCGCTTGATTGAACTGCAGTTTACAAGTAGCCGCGCAGTGCGGCCACGGCGATGGCCGCGGCGCGCGAATCTACGCCCAGCTTATTGTAGATGCTGGACAGGTGCGCTTTCACCGTGCGCTCGCTGATGCCCAGTTGCAGGGCAATGCCCTTGTTCGTGTCGCCGCGCGCCGCGCTTTGCAACACCTCTAACTCGCGCTCGGTAAAGGGGTTGTCGCCAGTGTCCGCCGCCGGCCCGGCGCCGTCTGGCAGGCGCGCCAACAAACGGGCCATCACCTCTGAGCCCAGCAGAGCCTCGCCGCGCGCGGCGGCCTGAATGGCGTTCAGCAGCGCCTCGCGCGACGTATCTTTGAGCAAAAAGCCCTTTGCGCCTGCGCGTAAGCCGCGCAACATCAAGTCGTCTTCGTTATAAGTCGTCAGAATTACCACAGCGGCCGCCGGCAGCTCGCGCTGCAGCTCCTGGATGGCCGCCAGGCCATCCATACCTGGCATACGCAGGTCCATGAGCACCACGTCGGGGTTCATTTCGCACGCCATGCGCACGGCGGCAGCGCCGTCTGCTGCTTCGCCGGCCACCTCAATCCCCGGCGCGGTCTCCAGAATCAGGCGCAACCCCTCGCGCACAATGGCGTGATCGTCGGCAATTAGGACGCGGATGCTCTCACTCATCTGGCCTCCAGCGGTAGTGTCACGGTCAGGCGGCAGCCTGCTCCTGCGCTGCTTTTGACGGCAAAGTCGCCGCCCACCAGGCGCGCTCGCTCGCGTATGCCCAGCAAGCCATAGTGGCCCGCGGCGTCCAGCAATGCGGTGTCAAAGCCCACGCCGTCATCGCGCACCGAGATGTGCAGAGCGCCCTCGGCGTCGCTCAGCGCCAGCCACACGTTTTGCGCCTGCGCATGGCGCGCTACGTTAGCCAGCGCCTCGCCGATGATGCGCCCGGCATGCTCCACGACGGCCGGCGACGCCTGTAGATCGGGCGCAAGAACCAGGCTCAGATGGCAGTCGATGCCCGTGGCCCGCCTAAAGCGGTCCGCGTGCCGCTGCGCATGTTCCGGCAGCGTGTCGTGCTGCAGCCGCAGATCGTCAATGGCTGCTCGCGACTCGGCCAGCGTGTCGCGCGCCCGTCGCAGGCACGCACCGATGATGTCTGCGGCGCGCTCGAAGCGACCGCTCTCAAGGTGCGCGTTGGCCGCCTCTAGCTGCAAAACGGTGCCCGCCACGCCTTGTGCCAGCGTGTCGTGCAGCTCACGGGCCATGCGCTGGCGCTCGTTGGCCAGGGTCAGGCTCTCCACCTGCGCCGCATAATCCGCGAGCTGGCGGTGCGCCTGCTCCAGCTCCGCCAGCAGCGTTTCGCTGCGCTGCCGCGCCTCTTCTTGCCGCCGGTAGAGGGCCATAAAGGCCACCAGCAAGGCGATGGTCGAGGTCGATGGCGCCAGCCAACTGCCCAGCAGCGCCGCGCCGCCGATGATCGTAAAGCTCAGCCCTGCCAGCAGCGCATAACCTACCACCGCTGCTCCCGCCTGCCACGTCAGCCCGAACAGGCCCAGGGTCTCCGCGATCAGCGCCGCAAAGAGGGCCAGGGTCAGCTCAGGCCTGCCCGAGACAAGGGCCAACGCCGTAGCCAGCGCCGCCTGCACCGCCAGGTACCGGGCGCCCTGGCGCCGCACCAGCCCGCCGCTCAGCCAGTGCAGCGCCAGGTGCGCGGCCAGCAAGCTTAAGAACAGCGGCAGCCGCGCAAGGGGCATGGCCCCCGGGGGGCGGAACAGGGTGAAGGCGCTAACGGCAAGCAAGATCACCGTGGTCAGCACATAAAAAGGCCTGGCTCCGGCGCTTTCCTCCTGGCGCATCAAAGCGCGCACATTATCGACCATGCGCGTATTGTAACGCGCTTTGCGCCCGGTGTACCTGTCCATGCGGACACTGTCCGACCGGACATGGCGGCGGAACCAGACGGACGATGAATGGGGCTTGGGGATTGTTTATAGTGAGTGGGTTGATGGCTGGTAGTTGGTAGTTGGTAGTTGGTGGTTAGCGATTTTCAGGAGGAAATGGGATGAACGTGGATAGAGTGGTTGCACTGTGGAAAGAGTGGGGGTGTGTGGGTCGTGCCGGGGCCATTGGTGCGATCTTTGTTATTAGCTTGGTAGCGATGATGCTGGCCTGCGCCATTTATGAGGCCCTGGCCGCCGCGGCCGTGGCCGACCAATACCCGCCGCCGGGCGAGCTTGTGACGGTGGACGAGCGCACTATGCACATTACCTGCAGCGGCGAAGGCAGCCCCAGCATCGTGCTTGACGCCGGGCAGGGGGGCTGGTCTTCCGATTGGGCAGACATGATGCCGCGGCTCAGCGGCACGAACCGCGTTTGTGCCTACGATCGGGCCGGTTATGGCTGGAGCGAGCCGGCCTCTGACGAGCGTTCGCCACTGCAGGCCGCCGACGACCTGGAGGCCTTGCTGCAGGCCGCCGATGTGGAGCCGCCCTACCTGTTAGTCGGCTTTTCGCACGCCGGGCTTGGCAACCGCATCTTTGCCGCGCGCAATGCAGAGCAGATGGCAGGTTTGGTGCTCGTAGATCCCGCTACCGAATTCGACAACGAGCTGCTGGGCGAGGCCATGGTGCGGCAGCAACAGTCGGCTGTGGGTCTCTTCCAGGGCTTCGGCCTGCTGGCGCGCCTGGGCATCTTGCGCTTGCTGGGAACGGAAAACATGGCCGGCAGCGCGCCCTTTATCGCACCCAGCGCGCCGAACCCCGACCTGTACTACGCCTTTGTGGCCGCGCCGCAATGGTGGGAAACCTCGACACAGGAGTTTGTCAGCCGCCTGAACGACGAGCATCTGGCTCAGGTGCGCACCCTGGGCGTGCTGCCTGACATCCCCGTGGTTATCGTCGCCTCTGAATCGATCGAAGCCATGGGCGGTCAGGATGTGAGTGCGCTGCAGGCCGCGCGCCACGCCGCCCTGCGCGACTTGGCGGCCCAGTCGCCGCGCGGCAGCTTCGTGGTGGCCGAAGGCAGCTCGCACAACGTGCTCACCGACCGCCCCGACGCCATCGAGGACGCCGTGGCTGCCGTTCTGACGGCGCCCTAGGCCGGCTAGCCGCGGGCCGCTGGCGTCGCTTTGAACGCCGGGGGCCCCCTGTGCTATGATCCAGGCGAACCTCAGCTGGTACGCGGAGATACCCCGGTTGAGGTTCGCCTTTTATATGGTTAGGATCTCACGCAAGCCCATTCTGCTCATTGCCCTGCTCACCGGCGCTTACGTCGCCGGCATTGCCTTTAACCTCTCTCCCTGGCTGCGCGGCCCGCAGGAGTGGCGCTGGGCCTATGTCATTCCCGGCAGCTTGTCGCGCCTGCTGCCGGCCACCTTGCCGCTCGCGGCTTACAGCCTGTTTCTGTTATGGTGGCTGCGCCGGCCACGGCCCAGGGCTCGCGCATGGCCCCTCTTGCTGCTGGCGGGAGTCATGACCGCCGTCGTGCAGCTTAGCCTGCTCACCCTGGAACATGAAGATGTTCGCAGCCAGCTCTTTTATCGCACCGTGTCGCCGCTATCTGGCGGCTTCTTCAACGTGGGCGCGCCGGTCACCGATAACGCCGCCTTCTTGGCCACGTTTGTCGAGCAGATGCCCGGTTTTCCCGTCCATCCGCAACGCCACCCGCCGGGGCTGCCGCTCCTGTTTGCCTGGGCGCGCCAGCTCTTTGATTTGGCTCCGGGGCTTGCAGCCCAGGTAAGCGCCGGTCTGCGGCCGTACCAATGCCATAACCTGGCGCTGATGAATCTGCCCAACAGCGCCATCGCCGCCGCGACCCTGCAAATGGCGCTGCCACTGGCGCTCGGCGTGGTGGTCTGGCCGCTGTATCTCCTGGGCCGCGACATCTACGACGGCCCCACCGCGCTGCGCGCCGCGCTCTGGTGGCCCCTTGTGCCCAGCGTGGCGCTGTGGGCCACGCGCTGGAACCAGCTCTATGCGCTATTCACGCTGTTGGCTTTCATCTTTCTGCACCGGGGGCTCACGCGGCGGCGACCGGCTGCTTTTTTGCTCTGCGGCCTTGTGCTGTGGCTGGCTACCTGGTTTAGCTTTGGCAACCTGGCCCTGGTCCTGTTCCTGGGCCTCTATGCGCTGCTCTGGATTATGACAAGCTCATCGCGCCCTGCGCTCATCTGGCTTGTCGGCGCGGCCATGCTGCTGGTGGCCGGCCTGGCGCTGCCCTGGCTTGTGCTGGGGCGCCTGGCCGGCTTCGATCCCCTGGCCCTGTGGCGGGGTGGGGTGGGCACACACCTGGAGCTGGGTCGCAGCTATGTTATCTGGCTGTTCTACCACCTATTCGACTACTTCGTCTTTCTGGGAATTCCCCTGGCCATCTTATGCCTCTGGCGCGCGCTTCGCGTAGCTACTCAGTGGCAACGCAGCGCGGTCGATGTACTAGCACTGAGCGCCTTTGCCGGACTGCTGGCGCTTAACCTATCTGGCGCCTCACAGGGCGAGACCGCGCGAGTCTGGGCTTTTCTGATTCCCCTTTTTATGCTGGTGAGCGCGCGCGTCGCCAGCCACGCGCCGCACCTGGGCATGGTCACCGTGGCCTTCCTGGCGCTGCAGCTCGTCGTGAGCAACATCTTTTTACGGCCTGTCGGCACCGGTCTGCTGGACCCTCCCGCCGCGCCGCCGGCGACTTTGGCAGGCGCACGAACGTCGCCGCTGGCCGTGTGGCGGGAAGGACCCATTTTGGAAGCGGCAGGCTACCCTCCGGTGGCTGCGCCGGGCGCAGACCTGCAGCTACATGCGACCTGGTCGACCACTGCCCCAATACAGCGGCCCTATTCCGTCTTTGTGCATCTGGTGGGCGAGACGCCAACGCCGCTGGCGCAGCACGACGGTCTGCCGCTGAATGGCGAATGGCTGACGACCTGTTGGAGACCCCACGAACGTTTTAGCGACGGCTATAGGTTAGCGATTCCACCACAGGCAGCTCCTGGCGTCTATGAGTTGCGCCTGGGCTTCTACTGGCTGCCCAGCGGCGAGCGCCTACCCCTGCTGCAGCCCCCTGCGCCCGATCACAGCTTCAATATTGGCCAGCTTGTGCTGAAATGATGCGCCGCCGCCCTATAAGTGACCTTCGACCTGGTTTAGCCGCCTCGACCATCTTGCTGCTCTGAGGACCCGTTTTCGGAGGCGCCGGTCGTACTTTCGTGCAAAAAGAGCAGCAGGCGTTCCGGGCTGGAAAAGTGAAACTCCAGGCCATCAGACACCTGCTTAACAGTTGCACGCCACGGTTGTTGTGGGCCATCGCGCCACAAGCGAACGAGAAAGGCGCGGCACTCTGCAGAACTGTCCATTTTTTTTCCACCCTCAGATGTGCTATCATTGAGCTCGACAGTCAGGGGCAACTCCAGAGCCGCAATTGCACAGAGATTAAATCAGCATCGTCTCCAGGACGTCTCCAATCGAGTTTGGTGTTATCAGGTGGGCATTGCGGGCAGGTCAGAGGATCGTAAGCGGTGGATTCACAGCAGAACGGCATCGAGATTCGCTTGCTGGGCACCTTGACGGCGCAGACAGGGCAGGAGGGGCAGCCTATTCATTTTCGCACGGATAAGATCCGCGCCCTGCTGGTGTACCTGCTGTTAGAAGACGAGCGGTCGCACCAGCGGCAATCGATAGCGGCCCTGCTGTGGCCGGAGATGAGCGACGCGCTGGCGCTAAAGAATTTACGCCAGTCGCTTCACCGCCTGCAGCAGACGATGGCAGCACAGGCGCCGCAGCTCGCTGGCGAGCTCTTCACCGTTTCGCGGCAGACTGTGCAATGTCACCGGCCGGCGCAGTTAAAGGTCGATGTACACACCTTTGAAGCGCTGCTGACAGCCAGCGAAGTGCATCAACACCGCAGCCTGCACCTGTGCCAGGAGTGCTTACAGCGCCTGGCGCAGGCGGCGGACCTCTATCAGGGCGA
This sequence comes from uncultured Ardenticatenaceae bacterium, assembly GCA_964384155.1. Classification (GTDB taxonomy): domain Bacteria; phylum Chloroflexota; class Anaerolineae; order Promineifilales; family Promineifilaceae; genus JAAYYY01. Next base: position 13,378 of record CAYLJW010000025.1, on the reverse strand, counting down.
GCTGCTAGCCGGTTTTGGCCTGCCAGACGGACCTGGCTTCGACGAGTGGCTGCTCTTCTGGCGTGAGCGACTGCAGCATGGCGTGATCGGCGCGCTGAGCAGCCTCGTCGAGGCTCACACACAGCGCGGCGAAACGGAGGCCGCTTTGCGCTACGCCACGCGCCTGGCGCAGCTCGATCCTTTCCGCGAAGAAGCGCACCGCCAGCTCATGCGCCTGTATGCGCAACGCGGCGAACACGCCAAGGCCCTGGCCCAGTATGAAAGCTGCCGTCGCCTGCTGCTTGAAGAGCTGGGCGTCGAGCCGGCCCCCGATACCACGGCGCTCTATCAGCAGATCGAGTCGCAACAGCGCGGTGAGGCGGCGCCGGTCGCGCCGCCGGCTGTCCTCTATCACTTCCCCATGCAGTTTACGCCCTTCGTGGGCCGCGAGCAGGAGCTGCAGCAGATACACGAGCAGTTCCTGGACCCTGCCTGCCGCCTGCTGACACTGCTAGGGCCGGGAGGCATCGGCAAGACGCGCCTCAGCCAGCGCGCGGCCGAACAGCTCGCCAGCACGGGCCTTTTCGCCGACGGCATCACCTTTGTGCCGCTGGCTTCGGCGCTGACGGCCGAGTCGCTACTCAGCGCCCTGCTGGGCGGCCTGGGCGTCACGCCCGGCGGGCGCAGAGAGCCTCGTGAGGAGCTGTTGAACTACTTGCGCGGCCGGCAGTGCCTGCTGGTGCTGGATAATTTCGAGCAGTTACTGAGCGCCGATGGCCTCTCCGGCAGCGCCGCGCTGCTGGCCGATATGCTGCAGGCGGCGCCCGGCCTACGCTTGCTGGTAAGCTCGCACACGCCGCTGCAGCTACAGGCCGAGCAGCGCCTGCCGCTCAACGGGCTGGATTACCCTGAGGCGCATGCACCGCCGGCCCCGGCCCTGGCCTACGGCGCTGTGCGCCTCTTTGTCGACGCTGCGCGCCAAGCAGACCCGTCCTTCGAGCTGGCAGATGAGAACGCCGGCGCCGTGCAGGAAATATGCCGTATGGTGCAGGGCGCGCCGTTGGCCCTGGAGCTGGCTGCGGCCTGGACGCGAGTCATGGAGTGCGCGGCCATCGTGCGTGAAATCGGCCGCAGCCTGGATTTTCTGGCGTCATCGGCGCGCGACCGGCCCGACCGCCACCAGAGCCTTGCCGCCGTGTTCGACTATTCCTGGCAACTGCTAACCCTGGAGGAGCAAACTGTGCTGAGCCGCCTGGCTCATTTTCGCGGCTCGTTTAGCCTGGAGGCGGCGGCTCAGATTGCGGGCGCCACGCCGCTGATCATCGCCCGCCTGCTGGAAAGGGCGCTGCTGCAACGGCGGCGCGACGGGCGCTACGAGCTGCACGAGCTGCTGCGCCGTTTCGTGGCGCGCCGGCCGGGAGACGACGACGAACAAACAGCGCAGCGCCACTGCGACACCTACCTGGCGCTGCTGAGCGCTCAGGAGCGCGCCTTTTATGGGCCGCAGCCGCGGCAGGCCATTGCCGCTCTGCAGCCCGATCTGGCCAATACCCGCCAGGCGTGGCTCTGGGCCGCTGAGCAGCAGCGGCGCGCAGCAGTGGCGCACAGCGCAGAAGCTCTCGGCCGCTATTTCCAGACCGCCGCTCTCGTCCAGGAGGGCCACGAGCTTTTTACTATGGCTCTCGAGCGGCTGGGGCCGTCGCCGCGCCTGCTCGTCTGGCGCGCCTTTTTCTTATCTAAATTGGGCCGCCTCGACGAGGCCCTGCACCTGGCGCAAGAGGCCCTGGACCTGGCTCAGGACGACGAAATGGCGCAAGGCGACGCACAGAGCCTATTAGGCGAGCTGCTGTCGCGCCGTGGCCAGATGGCAGAGGCCATTGCCCGGCAGCGGCAGGCATTAGACCTCTTTCGAAACGCATCCGATCTGGAACGGCTGGCTCGCGCTCTGCGCCGTATGGTGCTGGCCCACTGGCGCAGCGGCGACCACGACGCGGCGCTGACTTATTTCCAACAGGCGCTGCCCGTGCACCAGGCCATCGGCGAGCAGCGCGGCCTGGCGCAACTACACAACCTGCTGGCGGGCATCTACTACGAGCGCGGCGACCTGGCGCAGGCGCTATCTAACGTGCTAGAAGCGCAAGAGCTGTATGAGGGCATTGGCGATAAGCTGGATGCGGCCGTGGTCGCCGCCAACCTGGCGCGGCTCTACGGCGATATGGGCCAATTTGAGGCGGCGTTGGCTTCTAACCAGCGCGCTGTGGCCATTAGCGAGGAGCTGGGAGACCGCCCCGGCCTGGCGCGTGACTTGAGCAACCGCGGCCACCTGCTGGCGACGCTGGGGGACTTCAAGGACAGCCTGCGCTATTACTACCGGGCCCTGGACATTGCCACGGCCCTGGGCGACAAAGCGCGAATTGCCGACTTCCAGGCCGGGCTGGCCGCCGTCTACGCCGCGCATGGCGACGAAGAGACGGCGCTGAGCCATTATGACCTGGCGCTGCCGGCCTTGCAGGAGCAGGGCGTGCCCTACCACCTGGCGGGTCCGCTGCTGGGTAAGGCCGAGCTGCTGTTTGGGCGCGGCGAATGGCAGGCCGCGCGCGAGCTGACGGCGCAGGTGCGCGCTCTCAGCGAGGAGGCCGGCCTGGGCCACTACCTGCGCCAGGCGCAGATCTGGGAGGCGAAGCTGGCCTCTGCCGCCGGCGATGAGGCCAGCGCGCTGGCGCGCCTGGCCGACCTGCTGGCGCAAGCAGAGGAAGGGGCCGAACAGGCGGCGCTGCACTTCGAGATATGGCAGCTAACGGGCGCCCGCTCCGCAGCCGAGGCCGCCGCAGCCGGATACCAGCAGGCCACCGAGCGCCGCCCCACGCACGCCAACAAGAAACGGCTGGCGCAACTGCAGCAGTTTCTCTCGACAATATGAAATTCGGAGCCTTGCTGGCCATCGCCAGCCACCTACGGCCAGAGCTGGCGACAATGAGCGGCCTGCAGCGAACCGGCCGGCTAATCGATGTGGTTGCCCTATTGCTGATGTTGCCGGTGACCGTGATAGGCGTCGTCTGGCTGCTGTTCGTGACAGAAGTGGATCTGTTACGGCGCGAAGGGCTTGCCTTCCTCATTCTGCTGCTGTGGCTCCTTCTCTTTAGGCGTTATCAGTTCCGGCTACAACTAGAATTACGCAGCGGCGCTTTTGCCTCCACCGACGGTTCTCTAGAAAGCCTTGTTGTCTGGTCCGCTGCCCTATATTTTGGTCCGACTGCCCTGTGGCTGCCACTGCTCACGGGCCTGGCGGTTTTTGCTTACCATTGGCGTGGCCAAGAGAGCCGCGACGGCCACTGGCTTCTGCTGCGTGTTCTGGTGGTGAACGCAGCAAACATCCTGGTAGGCGGCCTCGCCGGGTTGTGGGTCTACCAGAGGCTAGGCGGCCTCTTTCCCTTGTCTGGCTTTTCCTGGCGAGAGGTTGGGCCAGCGGTGGCCGCTACGCTGACGATGGTCGTCGTACCGCTGCTCATGATGTTGCCCTTTGTGACCTTCGTCACCAGCCAGCCAGATATCGCCGGCCCAGGAAGCCGCGTTAACCGCCTCGGCATTATTCGCTTTGTCTTGTTCGGCAGTGGCCTCTCGGCGCTGGCTTATCCCTTCGCCATCCTGGCAGCGGCGATCTACGCGCTTCACGGCGCAGGGGTTTATTGCTTTCTGCTGGCGGGCGCCTTGCTCGCCAGCGTATTGGCCAGTCTGCTCAGTCAGGCGGTACAACGTAGCCAACAGCGTTCACGCGAGCTGGCAGCTCTGGAAGAGCTGGGCCGCGCCATCATCGCCGCGCCGCCCGATGCCTCCACGCTGCCGGACTTGCTGGCGGCGCATCTCCGCGGCATGTTTCCGGCGGCCCAGATGGTTATCTGGCTGTTACCCGACCAGATCCTCTATCGCGATTTTGAACCGGATCCAAGCCAGTTTGCGCAGGCTCAACAACAGCTAATTATCGCCGAACAGCCCTATCATCTTCTCGACAATGTGCGGCTGCCCGAAGATCGACCCGGCATTATTGCCCGCGACGGCTTACTGCTACCCATTTGGGGCGAAGAGCAGAAGCCGCAGGGTGGCATTTACGTCTTATTGCTCCGGGCGGATGGGCGCGTGGCCGACTTCCTACCCGCGTTGCAGACACTGGCGGCGCAAATCGCTTCGGCCGTGCATCGGGCTGCCACCTACGAGCAGGCGCTGGCCAATGAGCGCATGGCTCACGAGTTGGAAGTAGCCGGCCACATTCAGGAGAGTTTCTTGCCCGCAGAGGCGCCAAAAGCGCCAGGCTGGGAGATCGTTGCCACGCTGACGCCGGCTCGACAAACGTCGGGGGATTTCTACGATTTTGTCGAGCTGCCAGACAACCGAATTGGCATACTCGTCGCCGACGTCGCCGACAAAGGCACGGGCGCGGCGCTCTATATGGCCCTCAGCCGCACGCTCATTCGCACCTATGCCCTGGCGCATCACGACCAGCCGCACCTGGCGCTGGGCCAAGCCAACGAGCGCATTCTCGCCGACACCGACTCCGACTTGTTTGTGACTGTGTTCTATGGCGTCCTGGATTTGTCTAGCGGACGTTTCATTTATTGCAATGCCGGCCACAACCCGGCGTATCTCTTCAGTCGCGACGACGACGCCGCTTCAGTGCAGACGCTCATGCGCACGGGCATGCCACTTGGTATCATGCCAGATGCGGCCTGGCAGTGCAGCAGCGTCCAGGTTAATCGGGGCGATTTACTGCTCTTATATACCGACGGCGTTACTGAGGCACAAGATGAGTCAGACAACCTCTATGAGGACGAGCGTCTGCTGGCAACTTGCCGACGCCACTTCGGCAGCCCGGCTCGAGATATCCAGGAGGCCATCAGCGCCTCCATAGGCGACTTCGTTGGCCGTGCGCCGCAACACGACGACATCACCTTACTGCTGGTGGCGCGTAAGTAACAGTTCCGGGGTAGGATGCAGGCTATAGCATTGGGGGCGGCGGCAAGCGAGAAAATGTCCTGACTCCTCTCAATTCGTAGTCATGAAAGGCAGGTAAGCACGAAAGTCTAGACTGGGGGGCGGAGGAGGTAACTGAATATCGCCCGGGCTCCAGGCGGGAGCCCTGCCGTTTTCAACCAGTAGCCTCTGACCGCTGCCGTCACGATTCATGATCCATAGGTCGACCTGAGGATCTTCCCACACTAGCAGCTCCTTCACGCGCTCGAAGACGATATGCTGACCCTCGGGCGAAATGCTGAGTTGGTAGGCCCATTCGGTTGTAAAATCAGTCAGGCGCGTTACTTGCCCCGAGGAGAAGAGATATTCATAAATGTCGGCCTTCTCACCTATATCGGTGTCTTCCGACATAGCAAAAATGAAGCCGGAGCCATCAGGTAGCCAGGCCAGCCCGGTGATTGTATGCCAAACCTCTGACGGGGAGGCCAGGACCTCCCCGGGGTCCGGAGCGCCTTCGTGGATGCGGAATACACCCACGTCTGAAACGTCGACGGCAAAACCGCTGCCGGCGTAAAGGAGCTGGCTGGCGTTTGCCGCAGCCGGCGACCAGGCCAGGAGATCGACAAATAGGGCGCTGGCCGGCCCGTCCAGCAAGACGTCACCCAACTCAAGGAAGCCCGCGTTAGCTGCGATATGATAAGGTGTGCCAAGGCCAATGACGTACCCGAGCCTTGAGCCGTCGCTGTGCCACGTTGGCCAGTCGGCTCCGAAATCCAGGAGACCTTCGCCTAGTACCAGCCGCGGCGCCTCTACAGTGGCGCCCGCCTGAACGTCAACCGGTGCCCCCCACCAACGCCGGTTTGCATCGATCACGGCGCTAAACTGTAACAAACCGTGGCCCAGGTCGGCGACGTCGTGAACCGTTATGCTCGTGCGGGCGCCAGGCGCCACCGCAATAAATTGAAGCCCGGGCGCGCCCTGGACGTAGATAAAAAACGGGCCTGAGCCTCCTGTCTGATTCTCTACTTCGACGACGACTGTTCCTTTCGGATAAGCCGACAGCTCCTCGCAGTTGGGAGCATTTGTAATCCGTCGATAGTTGCCACCGTTCGGCTGGATGCTGTAGATATCGGAGCGCAAGATGGAGCAATCTTTCTCGTGGTCACTGGCAAAGGCTAGCTCGGTGGCTTCGGGTCGCCACGCCAGGCTAGTGATAGCGTCGACTGCGTAAGGATCGGCTTTGCCAGTGGACCATATAAGTCGGTCGCCACCACCGTCTGGTTCGACCAATCGGATCTCGTCACCGGAAGTATCGTTTGGGCGAATGTAGGCGATGCTTCCCTCTCCCACGCCGGCCGAGACGGGACGCCGGCCAAATGAGGCCAGTGCCATTGTGACACACATTGAGCCTGCTAACAGGATCAGGATAAAGGACCACTTTCTAAGACGCAGCATGGAAAACTCCTTGGCTACTGAGCGTGCTTTGTCGCCCGGTTCTTTAGCGGTTAACATAGAATCATTATTAATCCGACCGTTATTTAATCGTTATTTGAACTGTCGGGGCGCGCCGAAATGGCTCAACTGTCGCTGTTCTTGTTGGGACCGCCAGAAGTAATGCTTAATGCACGGCCGGTTGCCGGGCTCAAACATGACAAAGTGCTGGCCTTGCTGGCTTACCTGGCGGTGGAAGCCGATCGTCCGCAGCGCCGGGACACGCTGATTGGTCTATTATGGCCCGATTCCCCTCAGTCGGCGGCGCGCAATAGCCTGCGCCAGGGACTGACAATTCTGCGCCAGGCAATTGGCGACCAGGCCGCCGACCCACCCTATCTTTTTATTAGTCGCAGCGCCTTGCAGTTTAACCGGGACGCCGCGCACTGGCTCGACGTCAGCGCCTTTACCGCGCTGTTGGCTGCCTGCCAGCGCCATCGCCACCGCCGCCCGGAGAGCTGTAAAGCCTGTGCACGGCGCCTGCAGCAAGCCGTGGCGCTTTATCAGGGTGATTTTCTAGACGGCTTCTTCCTGCCCGGCAGCGGCCTCTTTGAGGAGTGGGCACTGCTGACGCGCGAATCGTTGCGCTTGCAGATGATGGAAGCTCTGGGCCGGCTTGCCCGTTATCATGAGGGGCGAGGTGGTTACGGAGCGGCGCTCGCCGTTGCCCGGCGCCAATTGACCATGGATCCCTGGCGTGAGGAAGTCCACCGCCAGGTGATGCGTATTCTGTCCTTCATTGGCGAGCGCAGCGCAGCCATGATCCAGTACGAAACCTGCCGTCGACTACTGGCCGAAGAGCTGGGCGTGGAGCCAGAAGCCGAAACGACGTCGCTTTACAAACGGATTCGAGATGCCGGCAAAGGATCGCCGCTTGGGCCTGTTGCGCCGGCGCCGAGGCCGCACAATCTGCCGCTACAGCCCACCCTCTTTGTGGGTCGCGAAGAAGAGCGAGCGGAAATCGGCCGGCTGCTCGACGAGGCTGATTGCCGGCTGCTGACCGTGACCGGCCCGGGCGGGGTGGGCAAGACGCGGCTGGCGCTGCAAGTTGCAACTGAGCATGTAGACGCTTATGCCGACGGCGTTTACTTCGTCTCTCTGGCCGCGCTACCCTCAGCCGAGTTATTAGCCGAGGCAATCGCTAATACCCTGCAGGTCGCGCATGATAGCGGCGAAGAGCCTGGTCATCAGCTCATCGCAGCACTAAGCTCGAAAGAGGTGTTGTTGGTGCTTGACGATTTCGACCATTTACTCGACGGTGCGCCACTGTTGGCCGATGTCTTGCAGGGGACGTCCAAAGTGAGCCTACTGGTGACTTCGCGAGAGCGGTTAAGTCTGCAGGGAGAATGGATCTGTTCAATTCGCGGGTTGCCCGTTCCCGATCCTGACCTGCCGGCCACAGAGCTGGCCAATTATGATGCCGTCAAGTTGTTCGTGCAAAGCGCCTGTCGGGTACAAAGCGATTTTGCCCTATCCCAGGAAAATAGCCGTCACGTGGCGCGAATTTGCCATCTAGTGGCGGGCCTGCCACTGGCCATAGAGTTGGCCGCAGCCTGGGTGCGAGTTCTCTCGTGCGAGGAAATTGCCGGTGAGGTGGCGCGCGGCCTGGCTCTTCTTGAATCCGGACATAAGGACATGCCGCAACGGCATCGCAGCATGGAGGCGGTTTTTGACCACTCTTGGGCGCTGCTATCGGTAAAGGAAAAGAACGCGCTGCAAAAGCTGAGCGTGTTTCGTGGCGGCTTTTATCGTCCCGCCGCTTTGGCGGTTAGCCGCGCATCGGTACATCTTCTGGCGGCCCTCGTCGATAAGTCGCTGTTGCAGCGCACGCCGTCTGGACGGTATGTGATGCATGAGCTGCTGCGCCAATATGCCGGGAAAAAGTTACTAACCTCCGACGACATGGCTGAAACAAAGGCTGAGCATCTGAATTATTATCTGGAATTGGCGGAAACAGCGGCTGTACAAGGAGATGGCGCCGAGCAAATTGAATGGTTGGACCGGTTGGAATCGGAAAACGACAATCTGCGCGCGGCGCTGGGCTGGGCGCTATCAGCAGGATGTAAAGAAGAGGGCTTGCGCCTGGCCGTGGCTTTGTACCGTTTTTGGTACTGGCGCAATCATTATCGTGAAGGACGCCAATGGCTAGATGCGGCACTGGCCGGCGCCCAGGCCCTGCCTGCCGCACTTCGAGCGCAAGGATTGCGTGTCGCCGGTGTGCTTGCCATGGAACTGAACGATGACGGTCGGGCGGACTCCTCCTTGCAAGAGAGCCTAGCCTTATTTCGGCAGATAGGCGATCTGCGCGGCGTCGCCGCCACGCTCAATAGCCTAGGAGCAATGGCCTTCAGTCAAAAAGAGTATGCGCGAGCCGTGCTCCTCCTGGAAGAGAGTCTTAGCGTGCGGCGGGAGCAAGGGGACACCTACAGCCTGTCGACGCCGCTTAACAATCTGGGCCTGGTCGCCTTAGCCCAAGGAGATTCGCGGCGGGCAAGAGAATATTTTGAAGAGGCCCTTGCCTTGGACCGCTCTTCGGGAGATGCTATGGGAGTTGTTACCAGCCTTAGCAACTTGGCGGCGGCGGTGCTAGAAGAGGGCCTTTATCAGGAGGCTGAGGCAGATTTTCGGGAATGCCTGCTACTATTCCAGAAACTGGGAGATAACGAAGGGAGCGCCGAGTGCCTTGAGGGAGTGGCCGCGGCTATGGCACACCGGGGAAATGTGGAAGCGGCTGCACGGCTGTGGGGAGCAGCGGAGGCACTCCGCCATCGCATCGATGCACCCATTCATCCGGCAGAGCAACGGCGTTATGATCGTACAAAAGCGCTCATGCAATCCAGCCTTGACGAAGAAATCTTGGGCGCAGCACGATCTGAAGGACGAGCGATGTCGTTGTCTGAGGCAGTTGAGTATGCGATTCAATCGGGGCGATTTGCTGGTGGCGCGTAAGTAACCGTTCTTAGGTGTATTCCGACGAAGTAAAGATGAAGGCTGCTGGCCTACGTTCGCTTGGTACAGGGCCGGCTACAGGAAGCAGACGAATTGAGTGGCGACGTGGACCGTTTCCTCCGAAGCATTGGCGGCGTTGCCTGGGTTGACGGGCACATTGCCTGGCTGCGGCTGACGCTTGGTATGATCCGTAACGACTACGGCCGCTTTCACATCGAGGGCGCTTAGCGAAGCGGTAGCCCTGCACCACGATGTGCGCCATACCGTTTTGCTGCACGATCCCAACCTGTCGAGGAATGGTTGTTCGTGCCGGCTCTGTCGCGTCGGAGGTCAAGCTCACAGGCGACAACACAAACGGCGTTCTGGAATGGATCGACGGCCGCGTCGACTACGGTGACGGCCCGATTTACCATATCCATCACGAGGCCGAGGAGCTCGTTTATGTGCTCGAACTGGCTTTTTTCGTAGCGAGCGTGCGTCTTACCCATCTGGTAGTAAATTAAGCTTATCTCCAACTTCAGTGAAGGAGAAGGGTGGCGGAGTGGAAGGATAGATAAAGAAAGTGTTCGCAAGGTGTACGGGCGTGATGGCATCCGCTACCTGCGGTGCCGCGTCTGCCAGCATGAGTTCAGCGAACGCAAAGGGAAGGCGCTGTGGAACAGTTTTGAGGCTGCCGAATTGCTGTGCACTCCTGTGTTTCCCGAAAGGGTGGGAGATAATCTCATGTAACCACCCCCTTATGCTTATGCGCGATTCCCTCATAGTTAATTTAATTGGCCTTATCTTAACTAATTGTTCCTCGACCGGTTTCAACTTCGCATTGCCCACCACATCCCCCACTGCTATAATGCGCAGCACTTTTCTCGGCGCCGGAGCTTCTTGCCCGGGTAGGAGCGCATTCTTGGAATTCGACGCAGTCGGTCGCTACCGTATCCTCCGCGAGCTTGGTCGTGGTGGAATGGGCAGCGTCTATGTGGCCCGCGACCCCCATTTGCCGCGCGAGGTGGCGCTCAAACTGCTGCGCCCCGATCAAAGCGGCGATGCCAACCTGCGCAGCCGCTTCCAGCGAGAGGCGCAGACCATTGCCGGCCTGGAACACTTCGCTGTCGTTCCCGTCTACGACTACGGCGAAGTCGACGGGCGTCTCTACCTCGTGATGCGTCTGATGCGCGGCGGCACGCTGAAGGAACGCCTGCGTGGCGGGCCACTGCCACGCGACCTGCAGTTCTCCATCGTCGAGCGCATCGCCTCGGCGTTAGACCGCGCCCATGCCAGCAGCATGGTGCACCGCGACCTGAAGCCGGCCAATATACTCTTCGACGACGACGGCAAAGCCTATCTCTCCGATTTTGGGATCGTCAAGCTCTACGAGGGTGAATCGAACCTCACGCGTACCGGCGGCATTTTAGGCACGCCCACCTACATGGCGCCCGAACAGGGCCTGGGCCGGCCCGTGGATCATCGCAGCGACATTTATTCATTGGGCGTCGTGCTCTATGAGATGGTCACCGGGCGGGTACCCTTCCAGGCCGATACGGCCGTGGCCACCGTGCTGAAGCATGTGAACGAGCCGCTGCCGCCGCCGCGCAGCATACACCCCGGCGTCAGCGACCATGTAGAGCGCGTGCTGCTGCGCGCCCTGGCTAAAGAGCCTCAGGAACGCTTCGTTTCAGCTGGAGAAATGGCCAAAACGCTGCTCTCGCCGCCGTCTGCGGTGTGGGCCGGAGCCACCATGCTAGAGCAAGCGCCACAGGTCCCGCCGGCCGCCCCTGCACCGTCGCGCCGCCGCCCGCGATCGGTTTATCTGGCCGGGGCCGTTGGCGCGGTGTTGCTGCTCTCATTGCTGGCCGGCGGCCTCTGGGCCTTATCCGGTCAGGGGCAAGAAGACAGGCTCAGGACGCCCGCGGCGATCATCTCAGACTCTGAGCTAGCGGAGTCCGCGACAGAAGAAATCGCAGCGGCGGCAACCGCCACGCCGACGCCCACGGCCACCGTTATGCTGACGCCCACTCCATCGGCCACGGCCACCACCATCCCCACGGCCATGCCTACAGCCACGCCGACGGTCGCCTTGCTCGCCGGCTCCACCCTGGCCGCCGAGAGCGACGGCAAGCAAATGGTATACGTGCCGGCCGGCGACTTCCTCATGGGCAGCCCGGCCGGCGATACCGTGGCGCGCGTTTTCGAGATGCCGCAGCGGATCGTGTACCTGGACGCCTTCTGGATAGACCGCACCGAAACGACGACGGCGCAGTACCAGGCCTGCGTGCAGGCAGGCTCTTGCCTGCACCCCCAGCAAAGCTCCTCGCGAGAGCGGGAACATTATTTCGGCAACCCGCAATTTGCCGATTTTCCCGTGATCTGGGTCGACTGGTCTGATGCCAACGCTTACTGCCATTGGGCCGGCCGCCGGCTACCCACCGAAGCCGAATGGGAAAAAGCGGCCCGCGGCACCGACGGCCGAACGTTTCCCTGGGGCGATACGCTGCCCTCCGCCGCCACGGCCAACATCTGCGACATAAACTGCCCTTACGAATGGCGCGATATCGATCAGGACGACGGATACTGGGACACAGCGCCGGTGAGCGCCTTCGCTGCCGGCGCCAGCCCCTACGGCGCGTTAAACATGGGCGGCAACGTGTGGGAGTGGGTGTCCGACTTTTACGATCCCGCATACTACAGCTACGCGCCGCAGCGTAACCCGCAAGGACCACCGGCGGGCGAAACGCACGTACTGCGCGGCGGTTCGTGGCAAAATGTGTGGGAGTTCGTGCGCACGGCTACCCGCGACCGCGAGACGACCCGCCCCGAGAACCTGTACAACGTGGGCTTCCGTTGTGCGCAATCTGCCCAGTAGCGCGGCCACGCGCCCGCCCTGGCTGTGGTGAGCGGCAACGGGGCTCTTTCAATAGCAGCGAAGAAAAAGATGGACGTCATTGGACGTTATCAGTTAGTTCGTAAAATTGGGCAGGGAGGCATGGCTAGCATCTGGATCTGTGGGCCCAACGCCTACGCAGGCGCCGCCGGCTACCGCGACAGGCAGGCTGGCACCGCCATCTACCCTGCCACTGACAGGGCCGCCCAGAGGACAGACTGTGTTCACCTGTCAGGTGAGCGATGAAGCCATCGCCATTCACGAGCAGTTCGGCGCCAACCTGCCTCCCGAGCTGTGCACCATGCACCTCTATCCCGTCGACGGCGCGGTGCACGACGTGGGGCGCAACGAGACCGCCTTCAGCTATCGCGACGCCGCCTTCTCGCGCGTCATCGTCGGCGTCGATCCGCACCCAGCCAACGCCGCGCGCGTCAGCCAGTGGGCTAAAGCGTATTGGCAGGCGCTCCATCCACACTCTGCCGGCGGCGGCTATGTCAACTTCATGATGGAAGAAGGCCAGGAGCGCATTCGCGCCACCTACCGCGACAACTACGCGCGCCTCGCGGCGATCAAGGCTCAATACGACCCCCACAACTTTTTTCACGTCAACCAGAACATCAAGCCACAGGGAGCATAGGTTGAATGAACGATCCGGTCCCCGATCCGTTGCCCGCGCCAGATTGGCACAATCCTGATCTCACGCCGCAGCGCTTCCACGAGCTGGGCCACCGCGTGGCCGATATGATCGCCGCCTACGCAACCATCGACCGGCGGCCCGTCTTTCCGGCGCGCCCCTCCTCCGAAGTCGCGGCCCTCTTTGCCGAACCGTTGCCGCAAACAGGGCAGGATCCTGACGCCATCCTCAACGAATGGCAAGCCAAGATCTTGCCCAACGCCACACACCTCGGCTCGCCGCGCGACTTTGGCTTCGTCAACGGTTCGGGGACCATGATCGCCACGCTTGCCGAAGCGTTGGCTGCTTCCGTCGATGCTGTCGCCTTGGAGCAAATGGTCGCCGCCGACCTGGCCCAGGGGGACCTCCCCTTCTGTGTTGTGGTCCAGTTCGGCGCTCACGCAGCTATGCAGGTGCGCGTCCAGCACCAGCGTATTAATCTTATG
>CAYLJW010000024.1:39679-68108 GCA_964384155.1 uncultured Ardenticatenaceae bacterium | reverse complement strand
CTGGCACCAGCCTACAACGTCTGGGATATTAAAATGCCGCGGACGACCGTTTACTTGTTGTTGGCGCAGCAGATTCAAGAATTTTTGCTGCTTGGCGCTTAACATCTCCGTCAACCAATCCGGCACGCTGCCCGCTGTTTCGGCCGTTTCATCGTCGCGTTCAGGTTGCCCGATTGCTTGCAGCAAGTTATCCAACCGCGCGCTCAGCTTCGTCTGGTTCTTGCGCATCCGGGCAAATACCTGCATAGGATGGGCCGGTGGCGCTGTGTCGGGTTCTGGCAGGAAGCGAGCAGGGCGTAAATCCTCCACTGCGCCGCTTTCAGCTATGACTTCGGTATGGGGTACCAACACCCCAAATAGATTGTACCCGAATCCCTCACTACTACTGGCTGGCGATGGACCGATGGCAAAACCACTTATTTGAATGTCTTCGCGCAGCTTGACCGGAACGCCTGTTTCCACAGTCAGTCTTGGCGTATCCTTCGATGCAAAATGTAGCCATCCGTTCTTCAACAAGGCTATAGCGCCACTACCGTCCATATCGCCTGGATATAACGTTGCCTGATCGGCCGTTACAATCAGCAGAAAGGCGCCCTCATTTCCTTCTTGTACTTGCTCGTTTTCGGAAGTGGCAGCCTGTAGATCCAGGAGCCAGCCAACCAGTCCACCCCGGGCGTCTTCAATCGCCGTCGCCTGGAAATCGTCTCCAAATTGACTGTCACTGATATCACTCTGGCTCCTTTCCTCAGAAATATGCAACCAGGGTGTTAGTGGCTCGCCCGCTTCGTTTAACAAACATGCCATGCCCGGGTGCTGTCCATCGGATTTGAAAACGAATCTTGTGCGACCGCGTTGGAGTCCTAGTTCGGAGGCGTCGCCCTGGTCGATAGTCAAAGAAACGTCGTCGCTGGTACCTTGCCAGTCGCCGGAAAGGTCTTCGGCCCACAAGTCCGCTGGTAAGCACGTTTCCCAGGAGATAGTTTGGGCTTCGGCAACGCTCATGGCCTGGATGGTTTCGGCTGTTGTATAAGTGGCATGGAGCCAACCGAGTTGCCCCCCTGTTCCATCGGCTAACCTGACCACTGCACCATTTGCAAGGTGAACAACCCGCCACCGCATATTAGCCTCGTCACTAACCATGCGTACCGCCACCCCCGGCAGAGCACCAGCGTCACCCAAACGTGTCGTCTGAATCTCGCCCACGCGATCGATAGTCAGTTGTGTCGTCCACGCATCTTGGCGTGTCTGCAATATCAGATCACGGGTGCGTGGCAGTTCGTTTTGGCTAGGATTAAGTTCACTAGTGAGGTCACGACCGGCTCCAGCAGGGTACCCGTCTTGTGCTATGGCACAAAACCATCCGGCGTCGGAGGGGTCGCTCTTCTGAACGACCAGCAAATGAGCCGCCACTTGACTGTATGGCTGAAAGGCATTCTCAGGCAAGGTGATGACAGCTTCTAGCTGGTGCTCGAGGAATATTTTAGCTCGTAGAGTCGCCTCGCCACCGCCTCCAAAGAGGACCCCGCTAGGTACAAGCCCGACCATGTATCCACCCTGCCGCAGGGTGTGTAGTGCCATTGCTGTCAACACCGTGGCATTGCTGCGGCCAAAATGTGAGCCAATGGTATTTGCTACCTCACCTGCACTGCGGCTGCCACCGAATGGGGGATTCATGACGACAGCACCAAAGCGATTCGCATAGCGCTCAGTATATTCAAGCGCCGAACCCACGCGATAGTTGGCATTTTCCACTTCGTGGAGAATGAGATTGGCACTACCGATTCCAGCCCACTGCGGATCAAAGTCACAGGCAGCTAGCTCGGAAACAACTACATGGCTTGCACAGGACACCAACAGTCCACTGCTCCCTGCCGTTGGATCAAGAACAGAGGTGGCTTGCGAGCCGCTTAGGGCGAGTACTGCCATCAGCTCGGCAATATGGTGCGGAGTTGGATACTGGCTACCGCTGCTACCTTTTAGTAATTCGAAGCGGATATCGCGCTGAAAGAAAGTGCCCCAACTAGCGTTGTGAGGAGAAACGTCGAATGCGTTTTGTAGATAAGTGAGTAGATCATCCAGTGATTCCGGACCCCACTGTCTTACCGGGGGCGGCTGCGGAACGCGTAAATCAGGATAGCCATGTTGGAGGCGATCATGGAGCTCTCGCAGCAATGGCTCTATGTGTGCGCCCGGCTGTGCGCGAATTTCATCCCAACGCTCCCGCACCTGTGGAAGAAGCAAATAAGCTACATGCTCTGTAATCTGCACCTCGTTTCGGATGCCTCGACGCTCGAACTCGCTTTTGGCTCGGCGCAAGAGCTGAGCAGCTTCACTCATGCGCTATAGTTTCCCACGGAAAGCCTGAGCCAAAATGGCCTGTTCAAGCTCTGCCAGATAGTCTTCATCTACTCGATTGATCGCGTCTAATTCTCTGATTTCGTCTGCTACGGTTCCAAGGTAATTTGCAATTCTCCGTTGCTCTGCGACCGACCGCAGTGGTTCATTTGGATATGGAATCGGAAAAGAGATGTTCTTGATTACCGTTTGGCTAATATTTGGTTGGGCCCCACCGAAGCTTATTTCCACCAATTCACTTCTAATTCCTCTCAGATACCAAAAAAGAAAATCGCGCTCGACGTAATCGGGCGTAAAGATAGCACAGACAGCTTGGTTGGTTGCTGCATCCATGTCCAGAATCCCTAATTTTCCCACAGTGGCTCCGTACATCGCCATGAGAAGGGTGCCTTTCGGGAATACCTTTGCACTCGAATTCTGTACCGCTTCTTCAGTAATGTACTCGTCAACCATGCTAACATATCCATCGGGCAGTTCGCCTGATTTTACCCAAGGTATACTTCCCTCAAAGAAATCAGGTCGCTTCCGACTCGGCGTTCCCCCACTAGTTGTTTTGCAAACGTCACCGATTTTACGCCATTCCCAGACTTGTGGACGACCTTCGGCGATTCGGAACGTCTCGGCCAACACAGTGTCTATAAGTCTGCTTGCATCGGCCGCAATCTCTTCCTGCAACTTCCGCATTTCTCGCACTTCCCCCAAGAGAGCCTCAATCCGCGCCACTATCCGTCGTTGCTCCAGCAAAGAACGGCTTGGTTGATCCGGATACGGTAGCGGAACCGAAAATTCATAGAGGTCTTCACGTCTTATGCCCGGTATAGCTGCTGAACGATCAAGAAGACTATAATCACGCGACGAAAGATAATAATAAAGGTACTTTGTGTCGATATAGTCGGAGAACGAGTCAATATAATACGTGGTGTCGATAGGCCAGCAGGCTTCAGTGCTATAGTAGGTCGCCCCAATAGAGCCTTTACGTCCGATAACTATCGTTGGACCTAGTGTTATCGATTCTATATGCGTTCCAACTTGTCCTCCCGAACCATAAACAGGAACCAACCCCGAACTTTCCCTTTTCGCTTTTGGAAGTCCTTTGCCATATGCAATTTCTGCAAGTGACTCTAGTCTGGAAACTCCCCAAGAACTGGGTAATTCGGAAGCAGACACTTTCTCACTCCCCATCGCTGTTGCTCAATGCCTCATGCAAATTCAACAGTATGCTTTGAAACTCTCGCGTCCGCTCCATCAAACTTGCGGTAATCTCGGTTGGTAAAGGCATTTTGACCCGTTCATCTTGATTCGGGTTACGCGCGCTAAGATCGAAGTTTCGCGCCTTCAAATCCTCCAAGCGCTCGACCCAGGTGGTGTAAGGTGCTTTCGGCTTCTCTGTTTCGCCGTCCGTCTCCCAGTACGTCTGCCAGCGGGCACGGATGTCCTCCGCATAGGCAAACGGCCGTTCCCCTTCGCCGTCGAGATACGCTTGCCATTTCTGCCAGAGCTGCCGCGCCTCTTCGAAGTGCTCGTCCTGAATGGGACTGCCCTTGCTGAATTTCTTCAAATCCTCGGGCAGCGGAAGTTCGTAGTACCAAACCTCATCACGCGCCATCGGGTTCCGCTCCATGACCTCGTCTGGCCGCTTGAAGAATAGGAGTGCGGTTTTGACATCAGAATATGGTGCAAACGTTCCCGGTGGTAAGCTGATCACCGCAAACAAATGGAACTGCTCTAGCAAATCTTTCTTCACCTGCGCAAACGCCCCACCGCGGAATAGCGTCCCTTCAGGCACGACCATGGCGCAGCGCGCATTGGGTGTCTTCTTTAACTTCTTGACGACGTGTTGCATGAACAGCAGCTCCGTCGCGTTGGCCTGGACAGGAAAATTCTGCTGGATGTGCCGGCCTTCCGTGCCTCCGAAGGGCGGATTGGTCATGATGACATCACGCCGACCACTGACGCTACCCTTCACACTTTCTTCCAGGGTATTGGTGCGGACGATGTTGGGCGAAGCGACCCCGTGAAGCACCATGTTCATAATTCCTAGCAGGTAGGTGATACCTTTCTTCTCCTGGCCATAGAACGTTTTCTGTTGTAGGCGTTCATGGTCCTCTATGGTTTGTGCGTTGGGCACCATATGCACGAACGATTCTGCCAGGTAGCCGCAGACCCCGCAGGCAGGATCGTATAGTTCCTCACCAATCTGCGGGTCGATGACGTCTACCATAAAGCGGATGACCGGTCTTGGCGTCTGGAACTCACCCGCGATCTGATTCTCTCGCCCCATACGCCGTAAGAGATCTTCGTAGAACCGGGTGATGGTGAAGATGTCATCTTCGCTCTCAAAGCGAATACTGTTGATGATTGTCAGCACGTCCTTCAGGTTGTAGCCGGACGCGCATACCGGCAAGTTGCGGACGACCGTCTGATCACCGACATGCTCATCGGAAAAGATGCCACCAATTGTGTTTGCCAGCGGCGAGCCGTTCAGCCTCGCCAGTCCCGGCAGAAGCCGCCCCCGCACAAACTGGATCAGCTCGTCAGCGCCCCAGGCCTGCACCTTTTCCGGGCTCGCCCAACTATCCCACGCCAGATCTCCTTGCAACACCGGCGTGTAAGGCTCGCCGCCCACCAGCGCCATGTCAACGCGTTTCTTCTCCTCTTCGTCAAGAAACTTGAGAAAGAGGAGCCAGGCCAGATGCTCAGTATACTGAATGATCCCGCCGACATTATTGTCGCGGCGGAGAATATCACAGGCCCGCCACATGTCGTTGCTGAGCGTGTCATTCGTCTGCTGTCTTGTCATCATTATCCTTAATCAGGCAGCGTACAGTCGCCGCTGTAGTTCGTCTAATGTGTCACGTAATTGCTGTGCATCACCGCCAAAGCGCCGGACGACGCCGCGCACCTCGCCCATCTGTCGAAAAGGCGGCACGCGAAAGATGCGCGGGTCGCTCAGTTGGCGGACGCCGCCGATTTCGTACTTTCCCAACAGCGCATAGAGGACTTCGCGTGCTGGTCGATCATGCTTATCCAGCCATTCTCGGCTCGTCCGCCTAAAGGTTAGCGTACGGTCGTAGCGGGTCTTCAGCTCGCGTTGGTAGGCGATATGCCCCAGAATATCGACCTCGTCCACCTCTGTCTCGTCCAGTACTTCAGCCAGAACGTCCGGATAAACGCTGGCGCCGGCGAGGCGCTGCAACATCTGCCGCCGTTCTTCATCTTCCTGCCATGCTGCTAGCAGTTTCTCCCATGACCCGGTCATATCCCGCACTTTCGCCTTTGTGTAGTTGATATATTCCGGCAACGTCATCGGTTCGCTGTGTCCCTCGACGATGAACGTCGCCTCATCGGCAATCTCCACCTGGAGATTCTTAACAGATATCTTGCGCCGGCGCTCCTCGTTAGCAGACTTGAGCTCGACTTCGACCGTTGTCACCTGGCCGTCCAGAATCTCAACCTGCGTTTGTCGTCGTCGAAAACCGCGTCCCGATGCCACTAATGTCACAATGTCCAACGGGAGGCGCTCAAAGTGAAAGTGACCTTCGGGATCGGTTAGGATGGGGCCACGTTGATCGTTGGGGGCCGCCAACACCGCGACGCTCGCCCCCTGAATCACATCCTCGCTGTCGGCGACTCTGACTGTTCCTTCAAGAATAGCCGTCTGCTCGGGCTCATCGCCAGCTTCCGGCCGAACCGCTGTGGGCGGCTTGTCCCATTGTTCATCTATGAGGCGCGTCGCGCCAGTGTAGTCAATGATGCGAAACCAGAGTTTGCCGGTATCTTCATCAATTCGTGTGCCGCGCCCCACGATTTGTTTGAATAAGACGGGAGAGTTAAGCGTTTTCATGAAGACAATGTTGCGCGCTGCGGGCACGTCAACACCGGTCGAGAGCAATTCCGCCGTCGTCGCAACCACCGGTAGTTTCTGATCGCTATCCTGAAACTGATGCAACCTACGTCGACCTGTTTCGCCCTCCTCACTCACAATGGCCACCGCATAATCATCACCATAACCTAGATCGGCGAAATGGTTATTGAGCAGGCGCGCCACCTCCTGCGCGTGCGCCATATCGACGCAAAAAACCATCGTCTTCTGTAGCGGACCGAACCGGCGCAACAGTTTGGCTAGATGGGCCGCCATCAACTCCGTGCGATCAGGTAAGGTGATAGCGCGCTCGAACTGTGGCGTACGGTATTCAGCCTGAACGTCCACATCCTCCGGAACGAATAGCTCGGCCCCTCTTTCCAGCGCTTCTTCAACATTCAGTCCTTCTTTGTCCACGTTAGTGCGAATCCAATGCACCTTATACGTCGCCAGGAATCCGTCTTCGATGCCCTGACCCAAACTATAGCGGTATGCCGGACGATGTAACTGGCTGCCGTCATCAGCCAGTATCGGCGCTTCTTCAGCACAGAAGTAGGCGTACGTATCAATGTTCTCGTCCTGTTTGGGTGTCGCCGTCATACCTAAATGAATAGCGCCGTCAAAATGATCGAGAATCTCCTTCCATGTTCCCCAGCCGGACCTATGCGCTTCGTCAATGATGATCAGGTCGAAGAAGTCGTGCGGGAAGTGCTCAAACAGGCGCCGCCCGTCCTTCGCTTCAGCCCACAGGTTTTGGTAAATAGCGAAGTACAAATCGCGGTTGAGCGTAAGCCGGCTGCTGCTCTCGAGAAGCAGGCGCGGATCATTGTCGCTGGAGGCAAAGGGACTGAACGCATTGTATGCTTGATTGCGCAGCACCACTCGATCGGCTAGAAAGAGTACGCGTCCCGGGCGGCCGCTATTCTCGTGCCGTAACCAACCCGATTTGATCAGCTTCCACACAATTTGAAAGGCGGTAAATGTTTTCCCCGTACCGGTCGCCATGGTCAACAAGATGCGCCGCTGTCCGCGCATCACCCGCAGCAAAACCTCTTTGATAGCGACTTCCTGAAAGTAATAGGGCGACTTTCCGCGCGTGACTCTAGGTGGCGCATAGGGATGGAGGAGCGGGTTACGACGCCGCGCGGCAGCATCAGCGGCATGATAAATCGGCCGGAGTTCATCGACTCTTCGCTCTAAGTCAGCACGCTTGGGTGGATCATCTAACCTGGTGTTCACCCGCCAACGTTCCCATAATTCGTCGGGGCGAGGAAACGCACCAACGTATTCGGTCGTGTTCGTAAAAGCATCCCATTCGATGATGTCGTGTCCATTGGTAGCGTATGCAAATGCCACACCGATATCGCGCGCATAATCCTTCGCTTGTTGCAGACCGCTTGTTGCCGGTTTGTCTTCTTCTTTGGCTTCAACCACCGCAATAGGGAAGCTGTCAGTGTACCGAAGCAAATAGTCAATACGCCGTGGTGTATCACGTTCGGCACTTCCACCGCGCAGCACGACTCGTCCGGCAGTGTAAAAGATATTGGCACGATAGTAATGCTCGCGTGTCACCTGGCTGCGGGTCCATCCTGCGATGTTAAGCTGGGGATCAATTAAGTTTGCACGGGTATCGGCTTCGTTATAGGGCATTCATTACTCCCCAGATTAAGAGAAGCGCTCCATAACTATGGAATCTTGCTGGAACATTAGGAGAAGGCTGACAGCGTAACGTCTATTACCTAAACTGTATGGTGATCATAACAACTGCTGCTGCCGGCTGACTTTCAGTTCTTGTGCCAAAAGAGTCTAGTGATTATACGCGTCGCGACTGTTCCAGCAATCTGGTCGGTCACGACCGGCTCCGTCCTAGACCGCTGGAACGGCTCTGGCTCGGGTATGACCATAGTGTTAAGTGAAGCCGATTATTTCACCGCTATAATAATCGTGTGTTCCTGTAACAGAAGAGAACGTGAAGCCGGAAATATGTTCGAGCCGAAATTTCCATCCGTTTCTCAATACCCATCACGTTTTCAGTGTGTCTTCTACCTTCATTGGCTCGTAAATAGGAAGGACTGTGGCAATGCTCGCTGATATTCGCCCCCAGTGGGTTGCAAAAATGTATCCCAGCAAAGTTGGTCGAGACCATCTTGGCCTGGGTAGTGTTTCGTCGGACCAGATTCTCCCTTCTCTGTCGCCCAGCATAAACGTTCTTACTTTTCACCCGCGCTATTACAGCTTCTATGCATTCCTCCTGGATGAATTCTGGCGGCGGGATCGGCCCAGAAGCCGTGCGTCTTGGACAGCGTTCTACCGTCCGCGCGAGTTCGTCTTTTCTGTCGGAGCAAACCTGCCGGGACATATTGACGACCGGCCTGAGCACGGCGATATGGGAAATATCGTGGGTTCCAGTATTACGACTGGTTTGGCTCGGCGTGAACAGCCAGCCTATGACGTCCAGACTTACTATATCAAAACCCCACTTGGTGGCTACGGATTATATTACCGGACTGTCATGGCTGAACTTGGCCTGATTCTTCCGGGAGGGCCCGGCTTCCCCTATCCGGTGGACGTCCCATCTGAGGAAAGGGGGAAGGAAGTTGCCGCGGCGTTCCGAGAAGCTATCGAGGGCACACGTTACTATAGAGAGTACTTCGATGATGATGCTGCGGAAGTTCCCACTGATATCATTAAATCCTACATGGCTCAAGCGTGCCTGTGTCAGTTGCAGCACCCGGCTGCACCAGATCGCGCACGCGTTCTTGACGTCTTTCTCCATGGTGGTTCGAATCGCGAAGCTGAGGCTCGTCGCGCCACGTTGCGCCTTTTCCTCGATATCGCTTCGCAAACCGATGGTTATGTGATTGATCAGGATACCTTTCGCCAACTCATCTTCTTCAAGTCAGCCGAAAATGGCTGCACGCTAACGCCCCACGATTCAATGGAGGATACTTTCAAACGCTGGCGACTATATCAGGCGCGTGAGTATTATGCTTTCGCCCTCAACGCGCTCTGGTACCATTTGTGTGACTGGGGACTTGCCCAACATGGAGATATCCGCCCCATTGCTCTCAGCAAGTTCTGGAGATACCTTGACCAAGCCCTCGACTTTGACCGACTCGCGTCTGCGTTGCAGATCACGTCACCCAAGATTTCGGGCGATTCAGGTTTCACTACTTTGCTTCGCTGGCTAGAGTCAACGGTCGACGCTAGCGGATTGGCGTTTGATGCCGCGTGTGGTCTCTCGAGCCCTATCCACGAGCATCGCCTGTACCGCCTGGCTCTAGAACGCCCGACTGAACCAGAAGTTATGGTGGCAGGAATGATTACTATGTTGGCTCTTACTCATCTACGTTTTGGGCTTTCGGAACGGTGGAAAGAACCAGAATGGCAAATCTCGCTCATGGGCGCCAATGGCCGGCTAAGCGTTAATGGTTTTGTCCGACAGATGCAGCGGCGGTTAAGTAGCGGCCCTGTCACCATCGCTGAGATTGCCCGCTGGCTCTACAACGATTATGTGATTCTGCAACATCAAGCCATTGCGGCTCAGAAACTTCCTGATAATACATTTCGTTTTCGCCGCGAAGGTGACAGGCTTTATTTCTTCAATTTATCCAACACGCTTGGATTCATGGACTCACGCTTCGACGCTCTAAAAACAATGGTGCATGAACTGGGATTGTGCGGGAATATGAGCCAATCACAGCATGCGCTCACACCCGATGGTCGGTGTCTTTTGAATGAAGGGGATCTGCCATGAAACCGCTGGAACTCCCCGAAGAATTCAAAGGTCGCTGGGAAAATGCGCTAATCATGACATACGGTCTCGATATCCCATTCTTTGAAAGCGCCTTATTGTCGCAATTCAGGTCAAGCTGCCGCAACAAAATCATCCTGGCCGATGGAGAAAAATATCTGGAAGCCTGCGCTAATTATGCCGAGAGTGGCCTCGTACGGCACATGAACCAGCGTTACCTGGCAGAGGGCATCTTCTGTCCGCAGGCGGCACATGCCAAACTCATCATGCTTACAAACGCAGAGGAGGGATGTCTCCTGGTTGGCAGTGGAAATCTTGGCCTCCAAGGTTATGCTTCACGAGGGGAACTGTTTACTCGTTACGAGTACAACGTGGAACAGCAGGAAACGCTAGCGGCCTTTCGGATCGCAATCCAGCTGGTGGAAGGTTTGGGTAGTAGAGGATTTATTAGCGATGCAGCGATCCGTTATTTTCGTCGCATGCTAACCGCGACGCCCTGGCTTTACAAATCGACAGACGAGAGCTGGCGACCTGTAAGACACAATCTGTTGCAGTCTTTTATTGATCAGCTTGTTGGCGAAGTCGGCGACGAGCCGGTAGAAGAACTATTGATTTTGTCACCTTTCTATGACGAAGAGGCTGTGGCACTGGCGGAATTGCTCGAGCGTTTGAAGCCTGCACAGTGCACTCTATTGGTGCAGGATGGCGTTACATCTGTTAAGCCAGAAGCGCTGAGGCGCGTAATTGACGCTAGTACTGCACAGTGTCAAGTTCGCGTTTTCAGTGGAATGGAAGAACCAAATGAATACTTCCATGCCAAACTTTACTTGCTGAAACTCGCAGACCGAGCCATTTGTCTTCAGGGTTCGCCAAACCTATCACAGGTTGCAATGCGCTGGCCCGTCGCTCAAGGAAACGTCGAGATAGCGAATCTACTTACTGGCGTCCGCGATGCTTTTGACTACCTTTTTGATAGTTTGCAGATTGAGCCTGAAATCGGTGACCTCGATACACTGGCGCTGTCCTTTCAGAAGGATCCGAAGGAAAGAGAAAGTGAAGCGGCCGGCTGGCGGCTTCTGAGTGGAGAATGGCACGGCGACGAACTGACACTTCGTGTAAAAGGGAAGGCGCCAAATCTCATAGGCGGCTTCTTAAATATAGGCGGGCAATTATTTTCAATGGAATTAGTGGGCCAAAACGAGCGACAATTAACTGTACAGGTGGATGACGGTGTCGCTAGGCTGCTGCAGTATCCTGTGCCGGTGAAGGTGCAGTTGAGTGACGCCGAAGACGCATTCGTTTCCAACCCTATCTTTGTCTGTAATCGCGGAAGCCTAGACTCGTATATTGAGGCTACGGATGAAAGCGACGAGAAGATAGCTGGCGTGGGAGGGCTTGACCTCGACGATGAGGAACTGGAACAACTTGTGGGCGAGTTGGAAGCCCATATGGTTATAGACCGCAGGAGCGTTTGGCAACTTGCCAGTGGCCGTCTCCCCTCAACCAGCGAGCACGCTGATGGCGCAATACGTATCGATTACTCAGACATCGATTATGACATGCTTCGCCAACACCCAAAGATTCGCCAATATGGAGCTTCCAGGCAGCCGCGTGGTGCGCACTCTCGAAGTCGCCTACAGATTATCCTAAGCTCTATTACCGACCATTTCCAAGGGCTCGTAGATTACTCTGCTGGGGGATCGTTACCCACGGTTGATAAACTGCTTCTTGAAGAGAGCGAGGCACAAACCGAGGAAGAACGTGAACAAGAGGAGACTGCGAGACAGAAACGGCGCAAAACGCGCGAACAACGTCTTCGCAATATCTTCAAGCACTTTATTCGCCGCTATCTCTGGGGTTTGCGCAGCTCTGATTTCCGGGAATTGGTTGGGCATCAGGTGATGGCTGACAACTACATTATCTTTGCTCACCTGTTATGGTCGCTATCGAAGAAGGAGTGGTTTGAAAGCGAAGCTAAGTTTCTCATCGAATCGTTGTTGAGGACTTGGGGTTTCTTCTGGGGAAGCGAGGGTCAGGTCGGTTATTGTCACAGCCTACCTGAAGAGGCAAGCGCCGAAGTATTGGTATGGGTGAGGGAACATCATGCCGATGCACAAGTGCTGGCAGCGCTATTCCATTGCGCGCTTATATCGAAGCAGAAAGACTTTCAGGAGCTCCGTCTCGAACTCCGTGATTTCTGGCGACATCTCATACATGCGGAATCTTTCCCGATTCAGAACGAAGTGATTGAGGACACGTGGTATTATGTTTCTGATCTCATTCCGTATGAACCTCCCCGACCTTCGACAATATTCGATGAGCTTTCGAAATTGGCCCATTTTGAGACGGCGCATCATTTCTTAAAAACGCTCGAAAAGGAGCGAGGATATTCGTCGGGCACTTGTGATTTCAAAGCAGTGGTCGTATTCCGCGAAAGATACGACGACAGTGTTTCGGTCAGGTGCCTAATCATTCAAGATGAAAATGCGTTGGAAACGCTGTCAGAAGCGCGAGAAGTTCTGAAGATTTGGATGCAGTTCCAAGAGATGATTGTGGCTGATACATTGGGCAAGGCGCCAGACTACTACCGGATAGTCAGTCCGAGCCTGTCGGATTCACGTCGGTTACTTCTGTACGAGGTTGACGATTCTGAGGGCCTTTACTTGAACCGAGATGACGAAGAGGGAGTGATAGAGTTTGGGAAGGTAAAGCCGATCCGGCCCGAGTGGGATCTAGCTTTGAACGAGTTAATGCAGTTGGCCGTACGAGTTGATCAAAGCCTGTCGTCGCTACATCCAGCATACGCTCGCGCCTCCCAGACTAGTGCTTGAAATGGTTGCGAACTGGCTGCACTGACTGTGAAGATATTTTCGAAGAGAGTGAAATTGGAGAAACAATTAGAATGACTATTCCTGATTACCAGACGATAATGCTTCCGCTACTCGAGCTCGTCCGGGACGGAGAAGAGCACTCGATGCGAGCACTCACAGAAGCTCTTGCGAACAAGTTCGACTTGACGGAAGAGGAACGAAAAGAGCTCCTGCCCAGTGGGCGTCAACCTACATTCGACAATCGGGTGGGTTGGGCACGAACATATGTGAAGAAGGCTGGGCTTCTCAAGTCGCGACGGCGAGGCTACATAGAAATTACCGAGCGTGGCCTTTCGGTACTTAAGAATGGGCCACCAAGGATTGACATCAACTTCCTCAATCAGTTCGACGAGTTCGTTGAATTTCGGACGCGCAAGGACGAATCGACGTTGGATACTGATAAGCGAGACGCGCAGACACCTGAGGAAGAAATTGAGGAAGCGTATCAGCAGCTACGTGATGCACTAGCTGCGGAGCTGCTGGATACGATCAAGGAGAACTCTCCGTCATTCTTTGAGGAACTGGTTGTTGATCTTCTGGTAAAGATGGGATACGGCGGCACCCGAAAGGACGCGGGCCAGGCTATTGGAAAGGCGGGCGATGAAGGCATTGACGGCATAATTAAGGAGGATCGCCTTGGCTTAGACATTATTTACATCCAGGCGAAGCGGTGGGACAGCTCGGTTGGCAGACCGGAGATTCAGAAATTCGCCGGCGCTCTCCAAGGCCAACGTGCACAGAAAGGAATATTTATCACCACTTCAACCTTCACTCAAGATGCCCTAGCATACGTAAATGTTATTAACAACAAGATAATCTTGATTGATGGCGACGAGCTAGCCAAGCTAATGATCGATTTTGATGTCGCGGTAAGCACGGTAGCCACTTATAAATTAAAACAGGTGGACACTGATTATTTTACGGGGGTGTAGTAATGAGCTCCAACCCTTTTCGTCGCTGCTTCTATCTTTTTTGAAATGAGATTCCTGGGAAATCGTAGACTGGATGACGGAGCACACGTTGTCCTGAGCGGGAGGATCCTTTTCTCTAAATGCATGCTCCAAGTAGACAGATCCCGTATAATGTCGTCAATCGTGCTGAGACACCTTAACAGTCAACCACTCCTTAGTGACACACACGTAATGTCCGGTAGTCCATCGGAAAGCGGTGACGACCAGCCTAGTCTGGGCGAACTGCTTCCCCTCAACGAAGCTGCCGAACGCTGCGGGCTCTCCGCCAGTCACCTACGTCTCCTCGTCCGCGAAGGCGAAGTATGGGGAACGAAAATTGGTCGTAACTGGGTGACGACGGAGCAAGCCGTTCGGGAATACCTCGCCCGCAACCGCCGGCCAGGGCCGAAACCAGATAGAGAGCCCTGACGGAAATATCTATTTTCTTGACAGATACAATCGTTATCGATTATGATTGATACAGCTTCGAAGCTGCTTCTTGTCTGTCAATTGCCCTGCAACGTAGCATGTCATCGCCTAAGTGAATGAAGGAGCGTGTGATCATGAGTGGCGGATCTGGAACGTAAGTAGCGAAAAAGGGCGGCAGGAACCGCGCGGTCTGTCGCCCTTTCTCTTGTCGATATTTCGTTCTTGTTCTCTAAAGAGCGTACCCTTCGCTCGCGTAATGGTCTTGCAGCTCCCGCAGCGTCTTCGGTTCGAAGTATAAGTCGCGTTCAATTTCGAGACCAAGCGGCCCTCGAACTCCTTGCAGTTCCGCCAGGCCAAAGTAACCTAACTCGGCCTCATGGCCGATAACCAAACCGAAGAAAAGATCTTTACCGTCAATTTCTGAGGCGTACCATGTCCAATTGCTATCCGGAGTAAAGAACTTGACTTGAGCGACTGCATCTAGTCCGCTCTTTTCATTGGCATAGAGTTCGGGTAGAGTCTCTCGGATTGTTTTGGGTAATAGTTGCACATGGTTCACCTCCCTCCTGGCGTTTGCTTATTTGATACCGGCGCGTCGTTATTCCTCAACACGGAACTCATCGTGCTGTTCGATTGATTCAATCACATCATCCTTCATAAGATACGCTCCGTAGAAGTTAATGCTTTCCGGCCATATAGCCAGTAAAACCTTTCCTGTGGCGCCCGAACGGTCGATAACGTAATCGTCAAATACACATATCGCTGCGCGAGCTGTGCTTAACTCGGCTTCACGGTATTCGTCTTGTAAAGAGCCCATTTCTAGGACCACTCAGAAGTGGACAGACTCCGGCTTTTGAACGTTAACAGATGCATATAGGTACGGGGTCTGCCTCGAGAACTTGCTGCTTCTGCCACTCGTAGAGGGTCTCACTCTGTGCCAACAAATCCTCGATGGCCAAGTCCGCGGGCTTTTCTAGATCGAAGTGCTCCTCGTATAACGCGTCTCGATTCTGGCGTGCCTCGTCGGTAATCGGTAGCAACTCGGCTGTCTGGGTGTCAAGGTAATAGCGCGCTTCCATCGGACCTAGAGCAAAGGCGATCAACAATTCGTCCCAAGCAATGGAGAGTCTTATCAGGCTTCATTCCTCGGCTATCAATCCTGCTCTGTTATCGGTCATCCGACCGAATGGCGGCGGCGCCACGCCTGGAGGCACAGTTGCGCATGTTGGCGCGCTAGGGTCAGGCGACGTTCAATGCGTGTAGGGCCAGGAGTACATATTCAGACCGGGCAGCGCCATGCCGGCGCAACTGCGCAGCGCAGGTCTTGAGAATGGCGCCGGCCGGCGAGGCAGGCAATGAGTCGCCGGCCATATCTGCGAGCTGCGCCAGCAGGTTGGCCCCGGCGTCCATGTCGTCGCGCGCCCATGCCGCGGCACAGGCCTGTAGCAAGGCCGTTAGGCGAGCCTCGCCTGCCAGCTTTTTGCGCCATCCTCGCCGCAGGCCGCTAACAGCCTGGGCCACAGCCGTGCCCATATCCGCATTCAGCCCGCGAAACAGCCGGATAAAGGCGCGTTCATCGCCCAGAATACGCGCCAGAGAGAGCGCCAGTTCCATGCGCGCGCCCTTTTCGCCGGTAGATTCAAGCAGCGCCAGCAGCGGCTTTGCGGCCTGCGCCGCGCGCAATTGACCGAGCGCCGAGGCATACGCCAGTTGCAGATCATCGTCTGACTCCGCGGCCAGCCGTTCCATAAGATGGGGAATGCTCTCCGTGTCGCCTAGCGTTCCCAGGGCCCTCACGCTGTGAAGCTGAAGGGAGCGGAAGCGAGACTGTAGCGCTTTGCGCAACGGCACAATGGCGCTCTGGTCGCCGATGCGGCCAAGGGCCCAGGCGGCGATTACTCTCAAGGCGATTTCCTTGCCTTCCAGTACCTGGACCAGGGCCGCCGTGAGGCGTGGGTCGCGGCGCATGTGCGCGACGGCGATGATGGCCTCAAAGCGCACGTGAAAGCGCGGGTCCGCCAGCGCCTCGAGCAACTCCTCGATGGTCAGTGGGCTACGCGAGCGACCAAGGCGCTCGGTCATAGCCACGGTGGTCTGCTCATCACGAGCCTGGTAGTAGCGGATCATAGTGCCCATGGCCTGGAAGGGGTTGCCGCGTAGAAACACATTGGCGAACTCGGCCACGCCCACTGCCTGTGCCTCACGCGTGCGCCTCAACACGAGAAGCCCGGCGAGCGTCAGCACAAAACCAAAGAAGAAGAGCGGCGTATAAGGGTCCAGGGCCAGGGCGCCAACGCCACCGCCAATGTCTTGTGCCAGATCCAGTATGCGGCCGCCGATGAGCTGGCTTATTCCGCCCACCAGGCCGACGGACGCGTAATATAGGGCCATGTAGTCGGTCTTCTTTTGCGGCGGCACGAGGCTGACGAAGAGAATGCGCCCTGAGCCGATGGCCCAGGCGATGGCGCTCACCCCTTGTATGAAGGCGATGGCCATGGCAATGCTCAGGCTCCAGGTGCTCTCACGCGGCATGATCATCCACGAAAGTGGCAGAGTGAGCGTTAATAGAACGCCCGTGAGCATCACAGGCTTGCTGCCGTAGCGATCCGCTGCCCAGCCCCACAGGTAGCTGGACAAAAGATTGCCGGCCAGCGTGCCGTTCTGCAGCAGCACGATTTGCCCCTCACTGAGACCCACCTGTTCCTGCATGAACAGCGGAAGGAATGAAACCATGGGCACTGTTGCTAGCGTCACCAGGCTGAAGCCACTCAAATAGGAGACGAAATCTCCATCGCGCAGAGCCTGCCAGATATCGCGAGGCCGCTCGCTATCGGCCGGCGCGGCGGCTTCTGGAGCGCCGCCGGGGATGCGCGAATAAGCCGACACCGAGAATAGGCCGAATAAGACGCCGACACCGATCAGAATGATAAAGCGAGACAGATCCGTGGAGCGTTCGACGACAAAACCTGCAATCGACACCACTACAAGGCCGGCCAGCGTGATGAAGATCTGGTTGGTTGCCGCGAACTTGCCGCGCAGCGAGTCGGGTATCATCTCCTGCGCCCAGGGATACCAGCCCGTTTCGGCAATGGCCCTAAACAGGGAAAAGGTAGCGACAATGCCCGTGACAAAGAGCAGCGTGCCCGGCACGCCGTAGCGCATGACCACCAAGGGTGTAAGCAGCAGTAGGGCGGTTACACCGGTGCGAGCAGCCCAAAATGTGAGGAACGTGCGCTTGTAACCATAGCGGGCAACGGCCGGCGCGACAAACAGGGCGATGAGCCCAAAGAAGGGAAACAGCGAAAGCTGGAATCCAATCTCGGTCTTGTTAAAGCCAAGCTCGCTTAGAAAGAGAATGAAAACAGAGCCGAAGAAGGTGAACTGCGCGAAGACGGTGTTTGCCGAGTTCGCGGTGACGCGCCACGGCATGGCGCGGATCTTTTCGACATTGCTGGTGCCTTCACGCATGCGCCAATTATAGAGCTAAGCTTAGGCTAAGTACACGGTGGAGACTAGGTTAGGAGCGCTTAGGGGGCCGGACGGCTCATTGCAGCTCGCCGTATCGCACAAAAATAAACCGTTGGATTGTGGGGTCTGTCGTGTGCCAGAAGATGTTGCCGCGGTACACAAAGCGGTCTCGCTGCTCGATGGGCCGTGAAAAGTCTAAATTTGGCGTTCCGGCCCTTGAGTCGATGCACTGCACCACGATGGCCTCATTGGTCTGCATGTGGCGGAACTGGGCAAGGTCTGAGCGAATCTCCTGCCCATGGATGTTCACGACCACGCTGTCTTCGCGCCAACCGTCGATATACCACTCGCTGTTCTCCAGCGGCAGCCCTATAGTGAGCGGCGGGGCCGTTGGCGGCGCGACTGGCGGTATGGTAGGCGGCGGCATGGTGATGGGAATGACCGTGGCGACCGGCGTCTCGACGACGAGTGTTGGGATCTGGCTCATTTCCGGCGTCAGCGCCATTAGCGAGCGACACAGGGTGAAGCCCAGGACGAGGAAAAAGATGACAAGTAGAATGACAATTAGATTTCGCAATGTTGTTCGCGCGCTCGGAAACTAAGATCCTAAGAGCTGATGTCCTCATTATAAACCGAAAACAGTACGCACTTTATAAAGTACCGCAGATCGGCACACAAGCGAATAGGTTCATTCCCTACCTTTGATAATGGACAATGAGCAAATTTCGCGAATTCAGGTATAATCTTGGCGTCGAAAGCGACAATATTCTCTGAGGCTTACGTCGTACGACCGCTCGCCGCCGGCGCCCTGCCGGTGCGAGGGCCGAATGAGGAATGGTAGCGATGGCTAGAGCATGGCAAGTACACTTCTACCCAGGCTGCCCAACCTTAAAGACGGCCAGGCGTTCGTGGACATGGATCAGGAGGATCGAACCAAGACGTTCTACAGCTCTATTGAGGGGGAATCAACAGAGCCGACCCGTACCGCGACCACGCGCGCCATCTTAATGCTAAGAGGTCTCTCGAAAGGAGGTGAAGCTCTCAGCCAAATTTTCCACGCTGACGATTGAACCAATCGAACCATTGTGGCCCATGGGCCAATTAGTGGATGTTCAAAGGAGAAGAACATGCATAAGATACAAATCCGTACCCTTCTGCTGCTGGCTGCGCTATTGGCGCTGACGCTGGTAGCGTGCGGCGGCCAAACGCAGCCGACCGCAACGGCAGATGTCTCCCCCACTACTGAAGTTGAAGCTCCGGACCCCACCGACGAGCCGGCGCCGGGCGAAGCCCTGGCGGTGGGCATTGTATTGCCTACACGCGATGAACCGCGCTGGATTCAGGATGAAACCCGTTTCCGCGATGCGCTGGGTCAGGCGGGCTACGAGGTTGAGATTCTGTTTAGCGAGGGCGATTCATCACGCGAGCTGGCCAACGTACAGGACCTGATCACGCGCGGTGTGGAAGTGATCATCATCACGCCACACGACGCCACGGCGGCTGCTGCGGCGGCGGAAGCGGCGCATGATGCCGGGGTGAAGGTCATTTCATACGACCGGCTGATCCGCGAGACAGACGCAGTAGACTACTACGTGACGTTCGACAGCGTGGCTGTGGGCGAAGCGCAGGCGCAGTATCTGGTAGACAACGCCAGCGGCACAGACAACCCGCTGTACCTGTATGCCGGAGCGGCGTCGGATAACAACGCCTTCCTGTTCTTTGAAGGGGCCTGGAACGTGTTGCAGCCGAAGATTGCCGATGGCACCTTCTACATCGTGAACAGCAGCGAAGCGGAGGCTCTGCAAGACACGGCTGAGCTGAGTCGCGAGGAGATGGCGCAGATCATCGGGCAGATCACGACGGAATGGGACTTCAACACAGCGCGCAACCTGGCGGAAGCGAACCTGACGGCAGCCGGGGCTGAGGACAAGGGCGACGTGTTCATTCTGGCGCCCAACGACGGCACGGCGCGAGCCATCGCCGACACCTTTGAGGCTGATGCGGATGTGAGCAGCTACCTGGTGACAGGTCAGGACGCCGAGGTGGCGTCGGTGCAGTACATCATCGACGGCAAGCAGTCGATGACCGTGCTCAAGGACGTGCGCACGCTGGTGTCGGATGCCATTGCTGCAGCGATTGCCTTCCTGAACGGCGAGACGCCGGAAGAGACGACGACGTATGACAACGGCGTGATCGAGGTGCCGGCGCGGCCTTCAGAGGTCGTCACCGTGGACCAGGCCAACGTCGTGGAAGCGATCATCGACTCTGGTTACTGGCCTGCCGATGAGTTCACCGGTATTGACGAGTAAACGACCGCCTTCTGAATGGCAATGGCGCCTATCGTACAGGACCATTGCCGCCTGATCGCGGCGAGTAAGTAAGTGACGGCGCCGGTGGCCGGGTCCGCCCGGCCACCGGCGCCAGGTAGAGCCCCCTCCGTTTGGGGCTGCGGCCTGTGCCAGGGCTGTGGCCGTGGCGAGGATTTTTCAAATGCAGGATGCGCCGGCAGAAAAAGGAATAGAGACCATGACACGAGCCGTAGAGAATGCGCCGGTTGTCGAGATGCGCAATATCAGGAAGCACTTTGGCGCTGTGCAGGCGCTACGTGGTGTAGACCTGGCCCTAAATCGGAATGAGGTGCTGGGTTTAATGGGCGACAACGCCGCCGGAAAGTCAACGCTGATGAAGGTTCTCAGTGGCGCTTACATTCCCGATGGGGGGCAGATCCTTATCGAAGGGAAGCCGGTCCATTTTTCGAATCCGATGGACGCGCGCCGCCAGGGCATCGAGATGGTCTATCAAGACTATGCGCTGGCCAACAATCTGGATGTGGCAGGCAATGTGTTCATGGGGCGGGAAATTGTACGGGTCAGGTTGGGCCCCATCGGTGTACTCGATTACAGCACGATGGAACAGGAGACGCGCAACCTGATCAGCCGCCTGAGGATCGACATTCCTTCAGTGCGGCAAAAGGTCGAACGATTATCGGGTGGTCAGCGCCAGGCAGTGGCCATTGCGCGCGCGACAGCATTTGACGCCAAAGTGATCATCATGGATGAGCCGACTGCTGCGCTGAGCGTGGCGGCAATCGAGAAGGTGCTGGAGCTTGTGCGCCAGCTAAAAGCACAGGGCTCTTCGATCATTATCATCAGCCACCGCCTTGAGGACATTTATCGCGTCAGCGACCGGATGATTGTGCTGCGACAGGGGCGTAAGGTGTGCGATACGCCTGTGGGCGGAGAACTTCATGATTTTCGCGAGCGCGTGGTTGGTTACATGATTGGGGCTCGCGACGACTTCACCGATAACAATATTGCCTAGAGGGCCGCGGAGGATCTCGATGTCATTCCTGCAAGAGGCGCGCACTTTATTACGTGAGAATATCCGTGAATATGCCATGTTTATCGCCCTGTTTTTCATCATGGGCGTTTTTGCTATCACCACCGATGGTCTGTTTATTTCTTCGCGGAACCTTGTCAATTTGGTGAACCAGACGGGGTACATCGCCGTGCTGGCCGTCGGTATGACCCTGGTCATCGTCATACGGCATATTGATCTTTCGGTTGGCTTTCTTGCAGGCTTTCTGGGCGCCGTTGCGGCCATTGCCATGGTGCGCTGGGGGCTACCCGCCTACCAGGCGATCCTGCTGGTTCTGGGTTTGGGTATTGTGGCAGGTCTACTCACTTCGTTTATGGTGGCGCAGCTTGGCATTCCGGCATTCGTGGCGACGCTTGCCGGTTGGCTGGGATACCGCGGCGCCTTACAGCTCGCGACGCGGGCAACCGGTACGATCATTATTCCCGATGACACGTTTGTGGCCATTGGCAACGGATTTATTCCTGATATTCCTGATATTGGCATCTTGCCGGATATGCACAAGGTAACGCTGTTGCTGGGGCTACTGGCCATCGTGTTGTTTGTTTATGGCCAGGTGCGGGGCCGCAGGCGATTAATTGCCCAAAACTTCGAGACGTCTTCGCCGCTTATGTTTACCGTAAAGCTGGTTGCCATATCGGCGCTGATTGGCGGGATTGCCTGGATATTAGCCGGCTACCGCGGCCTGTCGTGGACCGCCGTGGTGATCCTGTTCGTTGTTTTTTCATACGATTTCATTACCAAGCGCACAGTGCTGGGGCGGCACATCTACGCCGTGGGTGGAAATCCGGAGGCAGCGGAGCTGAGCGGTATCAGCGTCAAGAAGATTACCCACGTGGTATTTGCCTCGATGGGCATGCTTTCGGCGCTTTCCGGCATTCTCTTTGCCTCCCGTTTGCGATCGGCCACGACGACCGCCGGCACGCTATTTGAGCTGGACGCCATCGCCGCGGCGTTTGTGGGTGGCGTCTCGGCGGCCGGCGGCGTGGGGCGTGTGCTGGGGTCGCTGGTGGGCGCCTTGGTGATGACCTCGCTCACCAGCGGCATGAACCTAATGGGCATAGATATATCGTACCAATATATTGTGA
The DNA here is from genome assembly GCA_964384155.1 of uncultured Ardenticatenaceae bacterium. Classification (GTDB taxonomy): domain Bacteria; phylum Chloroflexota; class Anaerolineae; order Promineifilales; family Promineifilaceae; genus JAAYYY01. The sequence goes on along the minus strand of CAYLJW010000024.1, from coordinate 45,957 downwards.
GGGCCCTGGTGCTGGCGCTGGCGGTGATCTTCGATGTTGCCACGCGCCGGAGAACACAGTAGGCGGCGCACGCCGGCGCTGAGCGCCTAAGACTTGCTTAATCGGGGAGCCGTTCGGCCATCGCGGCCATTTCGGTGAGCAAGGCGCGGGTTGTGCGCGTCTGTTCCTGCCACGGAACAATGAAGGGCGCCAGCGCGGCGTCTATTGCGCCGGCGTATGCCTGTTCCCAGCGGCGGCACAGGCTGGCCAGCTCGTGTAACAGGGGTGGGAGCTGCTCGAACTGAGCTGCGGTCTGTAGCAAATTGTGCATGAGCTGGCGGCGACCGCCGAAGCCCTGCGGCAGTCTCAAGCTTCGCGCCAACGCCCTGAGCGTATCGCGGCTTACGTAGAGGCCGCAGCTCGCAGGCGTGGTCAGGTAAGTGGCAATGTCGCGCAGCGCCGTGCGCTCGTCGGCCAGCAAGGCAGGGACTGACGGGAGCCAGGCGCCCGCAGGCTGGGGCAGCAGCTCGTGCGCGCCCAGCGAAAGCGCGTGATCTTCGACGAGCTGCAGCAACAGGGTGAGGGCGCCGCTGTAGAAATCGTGGCCCTGTTGGCGCACAGCAATCGCCAGCGTCGGCAGCCAGCGCAGCAGGTGCGAAGCCAGGAAATCACGCTGAAGCTGCCGGCTGCGCAGGGCCCTGTCCGCCCGTCGCTCTTCCTCGGCCGCGGCTTCGGCGGCCGCCAGGTACGCCAGCAGCTCGAGCTCATGGGCCAGGTGATCCGCGCTGCAATCGGCCGCGGACAGTTCGTAGCCCGTCTGCCGGTAGAATTGCGCCAGGCGATAGGCCACTGGCGGATGTGGGGCAGCGGGTTGGCCATCGCCCTTCGATTCCAGAAACGTGCTCTCATAAGCATAGACATTGAGGCCGAACAGATCGTAATGATCTGCGGCCGCGGCATCGGCGTTGTAGGCTGTGGGCAGCAGGCGCGCTAAAGGAGCGACCTGCTGCACAATTGGCAGCAGCTCATCGGTTATGCCTTCAAGCAGCAGGCGACTGAAAAGCAGGTAGCTGTGGCAGCGCGCTCTCACTTAACGATGGGTAGGCCCGCCTGCGCCCAGTCGCGCAGGCCGCCCTGCATATTAATGACTTCAGCAGCGCCATGCGCCAGGAGGAGGCTGGCGGCGATGGCGGAGCGGTTACCGGAGCTACACTGCACGACGATGGGTTGCCCGTCGATGATCTCGTGGCTGCGATCTGCCAGGTAGCCAAGCATCATGTGGGTGGCCCCGGGGATATGGCCTTCGTCCCATTCGGCCTGGCTGCGGATGTCGACGACATGGACCTTGCCGCTCAGAATGCGGCCGGCAAGCTCTGGCGCGTGCGTGGCGTCATACGATTGCAGTCGATGGCCGGCCGCGGCCAGAGCAGAAATGGCCTGCGGCTCGAAGTAGCCGGCGACGTGGTCGATGCCAATGTAGGCCAGTTGGCCGGCGATCGTGGGCACAGCCGCGCCGTCGACGATGAGGTAGAGCGGGCGCTGGTAATCGACCAGCCAGCCGGCCCAGTTGGAAAGCTCGGGCGCGGGGATATTGATGGTTCCGGGTATAAAGCGGTCTGAATAAGCGGCGGCCGGTCTGGTGTCGACGACCTGTGCGCCTTCCCCGAGCAGGTCCGGCAGAACCAGCGCCGGCAGGTGCGGCGGCGGCGGCTCGTCGTGCAGCAGGCGCGGCCCCTCCTTATTGACGCGCTTCATCACGGCAAAGTAGCGTGGCGCTTCTGGCTGGTCGGCCAGTAGATAGTCGACGAACTGCGCTTCGTCGCTGTAGAACATGGCCAGATTAAACCGTTTTTCATAGCCTACGGTGCTGGAAGGCACCGAGCCCAGGCCCTTGCCACATACGCTGCCGGCGCCGTGGCCGGGCCATACCTGCAGGTAGTCGGCGAGCTGCTTAAAACGGCGGATTGATTGAAACATGTCGCGGGCGGCGGTCGTGGCGGAACCGGCGATGCCGGCAGCTTTTTCCAGTAGATCAGGGCGGCCAACAGAGCCGGCAAAGACAAAGTCGCCGGTGAAAATGCCCATTGGTTCGTCGGCGCCGACCCCTCTGTCGGTAAGCAGCAGGCTAATGTGCTCGGGCGTATGGCCCGGCGTGTGCATGACTTCGAAGGAGAGGGTCCCTACGTCGAAGCGGTCGCCATCGACGAGCAGGCGATGGTCATAGTGATGCAGGTAGCGATATTTCCAATTTTCGTCGCCCTCGTCTGACAGGTACAGGCCTGCGCCGGTGAGATGGGCTAACTCGCGTGCGCCGGAGACGAAGTCGGCGTGAATATGCGTCTCACTAACGGCGACGATCTGCATCTCATTGGCCGCGGCTTCTTGCAGGTACAACCCGACGTCGCGGCCGGGATCGATGATAATTGCCTTGCCGGTGAGCTGACAACCGGCCATATAGGAGGCATGGGCTAGATTCTGATCATAGAAGTATTTGAGTAGCATAGATTTATCCTCGTTGCGAGAACCTCTACCGGCGACGCCAACTCAGCCCGACTTGCCTGAAACCAGACGCTGCTCGGCCGCCGCTTCTGCCTGCGGCTCGGGCTGTGGGTCAAGGCTTAGCTGCCGGGCTGCCTCTTTGAGTTTATATGCTTCCGCTACGGGTTTTAGTGGTCGATTCAGCCAGGCCGGCCGCCGCGTGCCATCGGGGCTAACGCGGCTGGCGGGTCGAGCCAGGGCTTTCCATTGGTGATATACGGCCATGGAGCGCTGAGTATCGACCCAGACATCGCCGTGACGGTCGCCTTCGGCGGCCCTGCTTACATTTACCGCCTTTTGCAGCCAGCAGTGCCCGCCGCTGACCGGGTCCGGATGCACGGCATGGGTCAGGTTTTGATGCACGCCTACATCTTGCCACCAGATGCGGCTGGTGTCGGGGTCGAATGTAGGCCACGGCCCGCCCTCTTTGATAATGTTGAGGCGATGCTCGGCGCCATCCTGTCCCAGGCGCGCCAGGCTGGACATGCCGGGGTTGACGCCGGCGTCGTCTTGCAAGCGCCAGCGGCCTAAATGATGGCTCATGGCAATCACGCCCGGTTTAATTCCTTCGGTGACCCACACACGGTCGACAAAGTAGCCAATTTCTGTCTCCACTCGTACGAGCTCGCCGGTAGTCACCTGCAGGCGACGCGCATCGGACGGGTGCATCCAGACTGGGTTTTTGTGGCTGATTTCATACAACCATTTGGCGTTGGCGCTGCGCGTGTGGATGAGGGTGGGCAAACGGAAGTTGGGCAGCAGCAGCATCTCGCCGCGCTGGCGATCGATGTTGTCGGGGTGGACGTGGCTTTGCAAGGGCCAGGGGATGGTATAGTCGCGTTCAGGCCAACCCCAGTCGTAAAGCGTGCTGCTGAAAAACTCAAATTTGCGGCTTGGCGTGTTGACGCCGACCTTTGCCTGGCCGTCTACGGCCAGGCCCACGACGCTGGCCGAGCCATCACTTTGCTTCAGAATTCGGTTTTTGTCGTCAACGTGGTAAGACGCGTCGTCGAGCGTGACGTGTGCGCCCGGTTGTAGTGACAGGTCGTCGAAGTGCGCCAGGGGCGCTGCGAAGGGCGCGTAGTTTTCGCGCGTCACTTCGAATGCGCCGTACTTGCGCATGTAGTGCAGCGGCGTGCGGCCCTCCGCAGCCGCCGCTTCGGGCAGGCCTGGCACGCTGTTTTCAAAAATCCAGCGATAATACTCTTCGACGGTGATGATCTCGCCGGGACGGTAGGGGCTCTCGAACCAGTGGCGGATGCCGAGCGAGCCGTCGGGATCCATGCGCGCCGAAAGCTCTATCCACCATTCGTTTTCCTCCCAAACTTCGCCCGGGTTGGCCTCGTAGGTGAAGCGCACGGGTTGGCCTAGCTTTTCCATGGCTACGCGCCGCACAGGCTGGCGAAAGGCGATCCATTGTCCGGCGTGCGTCTCCTGGCTCATGAGATCGTGGCGCTCGCCGGCATGGCCCATGGGCAAGACGTAGTCGGCAAACCAGGCGGACTCGTTCCATGTGGGGGTAAGCGCGACGTGGCATTTGATCTTCGTCTCGTCGCGCAGTGCGTCGAGCCACATGAAGCCATCGGGATTAGTCCACAGCGGGTTGTAGACGCGGGTAAAGTAGACGTCGATGTCGCCGCGACCTTCGTGCAGAAAATGGGGCAGCAGGAAGCTCATCTCATAATGCGCCAGGGGCCACTCGTCGGGCAGATGGAGCTCGTTCCAGGCGTTGAACGGAGGCGGCGTGCGGAACGGCTTCGGCACAAACTTATTCCACTCGTTGGCCGACGTGCCGCCGGGCGCGCCCACGCTGCCCGTGAGCACGTTAAGGAAGAACAGGCAGCGCGCCACCTGCCAACCTCCCAGATTACCGATGCTGGCGCTGCGCCAGGTGTGCGCGGCGAGGCGCCCCTCGCAATTGGCGATGTATTCGGCCGCTTCGACGATGCGTTCAAGGGGCGTCTGGGCCTCGGCGGCGGCGCGCTCGAAGGTGAAGTCGCGATAGAGGTGAGCCAGGACGCGCTCGAATAGCTCGTACCGTGGCGCAGGAGCGCTTTGCACTTCAGCGCGCAAGGCGTCGTCGTCCAGGGGCAAGCGGCCGGCGGCGATGGCCTGCAGCGTTTCTTGCCAGTTGACCCAGCGGCGCACGAAGTTGCGGTCGTATCGGCCGCTCTGGATGAGGTAGTTGGCGATGGATAGCAGCAAGGTAGCTTCGCTGCCGGGCCAAGTGGGCAGCCAGATGTCGCTCATCGAAGCCGTGTTGCTGAGGCGCGGATCGAGCGTGATCAGCTTGGCGCCCTTCATTTTGCCTTCGACGATGCGCTGGGCATGAGGATTGAAGTAGTGCCCGGTTTCCAGGTGACTGCTGATCAGCAAGATGACGCGAGCGTTGCTATGATCTGGGCTGGGCCGGTCGAAGCCACCCCACAAGAAATAGCCTGCTCGCGCGCCGCTGCTGCAGACGTTGGTGTGGCTGTTGTGCCCGTCGACGCCCCAGGCGCTAATGACGCGGTTGGTGTAGCCGTCTTCGCCCGGCCTGCCTACATGGTAGACAATTCCGTCCTGTCGCTGCAGGCGGCTCTCGCGCATCTTCTCGGCGATTTCGTCGAGTGCTTGCTGCCAACCGATCCGTTTCCAGCGCCCTTCGCCGCGCCTGCCGACACGCTTCAGTGGATGCAGCAGGCGTTCAGGATCATAAATCTGATTGTGCGTCGCCGGACCCTTGGCGCAGTTGCGGCCGCGACTGCCAGGATGCGCCGGATTTCCTTCGAACTTCTTGATCTCCAGTGTCTGCCGGTCCACATAGGCTAGCAGGCCGCAGGCGCTTTCACAGTTGAAGCAGACGGTCGGCACGAGCATATAGCGGCGCGCGACCCGCTGCGGCCAATCTTTGCCGCTGTATTCAACCCAATCGTCCCAATATTGCGGCGGCGGGTACTGGCTCAGGCGGCCGTCGGGATGTGTGACAGAGAGCATTTGTACGTCCGCCGGGTCCGTCTCCGAAAAGTGCGGCATCGCCTGTCCGGCGACGTTGGTCACGGCGCTGGGCGGCGGCTTGCGCGGCGGCGGCGCGCCAAGCTTGAGCATGGTGGTGAGCAGTTCAGATATTGCGCGCCGTCTGGTCATGGTTTCGTTCCTTTGCTGCGCGGCCGCTGCGGCAGGCGGTGGACAGTCGTTTAGCTGTTGGGAATTTCCTGCGGCGCCATAACGAAGGCAACCTCGTAGAAATAAAGCCCGGCGACGGCTGCCAGCGCGGCCAATGCTCCCAGAATGGGAGCGCTGGGCCACCCGGCAATCAGCGCCAGAGGTAGTAGATGACCAAGGGCGATGGAGCCGATCCAGAAATGGCGGCGGTAGCTGCCGTGGCTGATGTCGTGCGCGGCGCGGGTGGCGTCTTCGCTGGCGTGCGACATGCCAAACTCGCCGGCGAGGGTGAGGAACAGGTCAACCAGCAGCGCGGCGGCGAAGACGACAGCTGCCAGGCTCGCCAGTGGAGCCGGAGCGACAAAGAGATGCAGCACAAGAACCAGGCCGCTGCCCGCCAGGAGAGATTGGATGAGCAGGTGGAACGGTAGGAGGGGACTTTGCCACAGGTCGCGGCCCTCGGCCTGGGCAAACAGGAAAGCGGTATAGATGGCCACCAGCGCGGCCAGCGGCAGGCCAAGCCACAGCAATGGAGCGCGCAGGTGATTGGTTAACTCGGCCGCAGCGCCAAAGTAGGCCAGCGTTTCTAGCAGCCACCAGAGACCGGCGCCCAGGGC
>CAYLJW010000024.1:5046-39669 GCA_964384155.1 uncultured Ardenticatenaceae bacterium | reverse complement strand
GACCAGGGCAAAGGCGATTAGAATCACAGCGCCGCGCGCCAGCCAGCTCCTCCACTGGGGGCGCAGCAAGATAAAAAAGAAGCGCTGCGGCTTCTCCAGGTCGTACACCAGAAAAAAGGTCGTGAGGGCAACGAATAGCAGGATGGTGACGCCGGCAATGACGGCGATGAGCGAATCGAACGGCGCCAGGCCTAGGCCCCAGCCCAGGGCCAGGAAGATGAACAAGCCGGCGCCGATGGCTTTCGTAACCAGATAGGCGGGCACGGGCCAGCGCCAGGGAAGCTCGTGCTGGGCGTTGTAGCTCACCTGCGTCAGATGTTGCGCCATGCGCCCGTGGCCAAAATGGATAGGGCCGGCCCAGGATTGGCTCTGGCCTGCTGCGCGATCCTTGCCATTGGCGGCATGAAGCGGGATGACGTCGGCTGACATGAACGTTTCGGGGGTGCGTTCTGTAGCCGTAGGCTGCAGGGTTGCTTGGCTGCCTTCGATGTAAAAGAGCTTGGGCGCCGTGCCCTGTTCTGGCTTGCGCACGGTGACCTTTTCGCGCGCAAGCAGCGCGCTGATCTCACTACGGGGATCGTTCATATCCCCCGCGATGATGGCGTGCTCAGGGCAGACGACGACACAGGCCGGCTCCAGGCCGATGTCTGTACGGTGGGCGCAGTAGTGGCATTTGGCCGCCGTATCTGTTTCGGGGTCGATATAGATGGCGTCGTAGGGGCAGGCCTGCATGCACGCTTTGCAGCCGATGCATACCGCGCCGTCAAATTCGACGATGCCGTCGGCGCGCTGGACCATGGCTGCGGTGGGGCAGATGCGCACGCAAGGTGGGTTGGCACAATGGTTGCAGCGCGTGACCTGAAAGTGCCGGCGCGTGTGCGGATAGTGGCCGGTCTCCACGGATTTTACCCAGGTACGGTATACGCCCAGCGGCACCTCGTTTTCACTCTTACAGGCGGTGGAACAGGCGTGGCATCCAATGCATTTACGGTTGTCGATGACAAAACCGTAATTCTTCGTCGTGCCATTAGTGGCTGGCTGTTCGCTCATGGGCGCCTGGACAGGTTCGATCAGCCGGGGGACCAGGGAGCGGGCGCGTGATAGTCCAGCCCGGTGATCACCTCGACAACTGTAGGGCGGTCTACGGCCAGTGCGTTCTCCAAAGCGGGGATGATTTGATCGGGATGCTCGACCCGAACGCCGTCAATACCCACGGCGCGGGCCACATTTGCCAGGTTTACGGGCTCGAAGCGGTAAAGCTCTTCGGGCCTGCCGGCGCGTTGGCCATAGACGCCGTGTACATCGGGGATGCCTTGCGCCAGGCCACCGTTGTTGTTGACGATGGTCACGGTATTGATGCCATAGCGCCGGGCGGTTTCCATTTCGGCGAGATGGTACCAAAAGCCGCCGTCGCCGCAAAAGCAGATGACCGGACGGTCGGGTGCAGCGCATTTTGCGCCGAGAGCGGCAGGGAAGGCCCAGCCCAGCGAGCCGGCGGCGCGAATATACGTCTGTGTTGGATGGAATAAGTCGACCATGGTAGCGGTCCAGATGGCGGAATAGCCGGTGTCCGCCACCAGGATGCCGTCTTTGGGGAGGACGGCGGTAAGCTCTCTGCACAGCCGTTCTGGACGAATGGGCAGATCGCCGGAGCTGCGCAGGGGCTCGATATCTTCGCGCCACTGCGCCACAAGGTAGCGCACGCGCTGCAGCCATTCATCTGTGGCAGCCGTGCGCTCGACTGCCTGGATTAGCTGCGAAAGCGCCTCACGCGCGTCGCCCATAAGGCCCACGGTTCCGGGATAGTTGCGCCCTAATTCGGCGGGATCGATGTCTAGCTGCACAACTGCCGTGCCGGGGGGCGGAACCTGCCAACTATGCGTGACCTGATCGCCCGTGTTGCTGCCAATGTAAATGACAAGGTCCGCTTCGGAGACGACCTGGTTTGCGGCGCGCGCCGAGTACGAGCCTACGACGCCAACGCCAAGGGGGTGGTCGGCGGAGATCGCACCCTTGCCGTTGACAGAAGTCGCTACGGGGATCGACAGCTTCTCGGCCAGAGCTACCAGCTCGGCGGTGGCGGCAGAAAGGCGCACGCCGCCGCCGGCCACAATTACCGGGCGTGCCGCTGCGGTGATAGCTGCCGCGGCGCGCTGTAGCTCTTGCGGATGAGGGAGGGGGCGGTAAGCCGGATAACGGGCCACTGTTTCTTCCCGCACCACAGGAAGGTCGGCTTCGGCTGCTTCCAGATTGCGCCCGCTGTGTCCAAGGAGATCCAGGTGCACGGGTCGCGGCGCGCCGCTGGTCGCCTCGCGAAAGGCCTGGCGCAGCAGGTAGGGCAGCTGCTGAATGGTGACCACGTCGGCGCTGAACTTGGTGACGGGAGCAAACAACGGACCGTGCGCTATCTCTTGATAGGCGTTGCGCTGCTGGAAGAGCGGCGGCTTCTTGCCCGTAAGGGCAATGACCGGCGAGCGGCCCAGATAGGGGTCTTGCAAGCCGGCGGCCAGATTGGCCGCGCCCACCGACTGCGCCATACAGACGCCCACCCTACCTGAGACGCGCGCATAACCATCGGCCATATAGGCGGCGGCTTTCTCGGAGTGTGTGAGGATGCGCCGGATGCCCAGCTCTTCGAATTCGACCATCGTCTTACGCAGAATTGCATCGACGTAAAAGACGTGGGTCACGCCATAAGCGCTGAGCGTTTCGGCGATGAAGCGGGCGCCTGTCCTGATGTTGCCGGATGTCATGCAAGCTATCGCGTGTGCTTAGGGTCCCTCAACGTTTCCGGGGTAGGCGTGTTTAGGGCTGAGATCGTCAGAGAGCGAACCCTGATTGCGCCGGGTTAAGATTTCGATGGCGTCGGCCAGGTGTGCATCCTGGATGTTATAGGCCCCTTCCGCGACGCGCAGCTTGTGCGCTTCGAAGAGCACCTGAGCATGAGTGGCGCCGGCCGGCGGTTCGAACTTATAGGCGGACAGCTCGTAGCGCTGGCCGAGCGGATCGCGGAAGTAGATTGAATACATGAAGCCGCGATCGATTTCACCCGTATGCTTGATGTCCCTTTCGTCCAGCCGCCTGGCGGTTTCGATAAAGGTCGAGCGCGACACGCTAAAGGCAATGTGATGCAAATTGCCGATACCTTCGGGGTTGCGCGTGGGGTCGAGCGCCCGCGATTCGTTGGTGAAGATGGTAATCAGCCGGCCGTCGCCGGGGTCGAAGTAGAGATGACTCTCGCCGGCGTTGTCCAGGTTTGGCTGCTCGAAGACGAAAGGCATGCCCAACACGCCTTCCCAGAAGTCGATGGCCGATTGCCTGGTGGCGCCGACCAGGGTGATATGGTGTACGCCTTGCGTCTGAACTTTCCGTAAGCTCATCGTATTAACTCGACGGCGCGGGCTTATATGCTAAAGAAGACATTGCGCACTTTGTCGATCACTTGCGGATCGCCGCTGGCCTCGCCGCCCTGGATGCGCTGGTAGGTCGTGAGCACCATATCGGAAGGATGAGCATAATGGAAGAGGGCGTCGACGTCGCTCAGATCGTCCGCCGGCTCGTAGCTGAATTGGCCGTCTTTGACCCTGGCTTTCCATTGACCGCCCCATTCGCCGTCCACTTTGATGCCGTATTCGATGTCCACACCTTTAGCCGCTTCTTGATCCACGGAGTATTGCCAGATGATGAACATATAGGGCAGCAGCACGCCCGCCGTCTGCTCGTCGAGGCGGGCGTCTTTCTGACCCAGGCCCCAATGCATATCCCACGAGTGCACGCCGTAATCCATAATCTGGAACGCTGGATAACAGAAGGCGGGAACCGGGCCCGAAAAGACGTGCGCCACATTGAAGTTGCTCCACTCATCTTCGCTCAGCCTGTCAAAGGTGTCCATGAGGCGGTCTGAGGCAGAGCGCAGGCGACTGATGGCTTCGTCCCTGGACAAGGCGCGATGGGCCAGGGCGCCGTCGTTTAGCGTGGAAGCCATCACCTGCCAGCCCAACGGCGCAGGCGCTTCCTGGCCGCTGCTGGCCATTTGCCAGCGGTCCAGATAGGCTTCGCTGACGTCGATCATATGCCCCACCAGGTCGCGCACCTGCCAACCTTCGCAGCGCGTGTCTACATTCCAGTTGTCTGGATTCTCGATTACATCGTAGAATCTGCTGCGTTCCGATCGCAGAACATCCAAGACCACATCTTTACTGCCATATTCCATCGGGTTGACTGCCATTATGCATCCTCCTATCGCTGAACTGTGTAATGTGACTGTTGAGCCGAGAGAACCAACTGGTAAGACAATAATTGGCGCGACGGTGATCGAGAAACGAGCCGAAGTGTGGTTGTCGAAGCCTAAAAAGGCGCTTGCTACCTGGTTTGGATAGGGCAGATTAAACGTTGCGAATATCTTAACATAGATGCGCACGGCGCGCATCCCAGCGCCACGGGTGGCGCAAAGGAAAGATTAGGAGGTGTTGACCATGATTGAGGATAGCGGGCGCATCTTGACGACGCACGCCGGCAGCTTACCAAGGCCGCAGCGGCTGGTTTCGCTGCTAACAGCGCGCTATGAAGGAGCGCCGATTGAAAGCGGCGCGATAGACGAAGCGGTTGCCGAGGCCACACGTGCGGTCATCGGCCGCCAGATCGACGCGGGCCTTGATATCATTAACAACGGCGAAGTGGGCCGAGAAAGTTTCTTCACCTATATCCAGCATCGCATGAGCGGCTTTGGGGGCAGCGGCACGCGCCCAATTATGGCCGACCTGCTGCGCTATCCGGGCAGCCTGGAGCGAAGACAGCAGGCGTTGGGCAGCAGCGAGCGCGTCGACCTGCTGCGCGCGCCAAAGGCCATTGGCGCCGTGCGCTATGTGAACCGGGAGCCGATTGCCGAGGAGAGCGCGCAGCTACGCCAGTTTCTGGCAGAGACCGGCGGCGAGCGCATGGGCTTCATCTCCGCGCCGTCTCCCGGCATCATTGCCGCGGCGATGCAGAACGAGCATTACGATGATCTTGAAACGTATATCCATGCCGTGGCGGACGCCTTGCAGGAGGAGTACCGGGCCATCGCGCAGGCCGGCTTTATCCTGCAGATCGACGCGCCGGACCTGGCGCTGGAACGACACACGCTGTTTCAAGACAAAGATCTCAGTGAGTTCCTGGCCTTTGTGCGTCTGGTGGCGCAGAGCATCAACCGCGCGTTGGGTGACATTCCGCGCCGGCAGGTTCGGCTACATGTGTGTTGGGGCAACTACGAGGGCCCGCACGATTGCGACGTGCCGCTGCAAGATATCTGGCCTGAGGTCTCGCAAATTGAAGCCGGCGCCTTTATGTTGTCGATGGCTAACCCGCGCCACGCGCATGAGTACCGGCTTTTTGAAGAGCCGGGCCTCCTCGGCGATCGGCTGTTGATCCCCGGCGTGATCGAGACGACGACCAACTACATCGAGCATCCGCTGGTGGTGGCTGAGCGCATCGAGCGCATCGCCCGCGCCGTGGGCGACCCGCGCCGCGTCATTGCCGGTACGGACTGTGGTTTTGAGACGGCGGCAGGCTCCAAGATGGTGGTCGAAGAAGTGGTCTGGGCCAAGCTGCGCTCGCTGGCAGAAGGAGCGGCCATCGCTTCCAGGCGTTTGTTTGGCTAAGCTGCACTAGACGGCTGTGGGCGACCTGCCGCAGCGGCGACGGCCTGATTACGCCGGCTCTGGCGACTCCGCGCGGCCGGTGGCCAGGCGCACGTAGTGGGGGAGAACGTCGCCGAACGCTTTCCTGGGCGTTTCTTCGAGATTCGAAAGTATGGCGTGGAAGGTGACTGCCTGGTGCAGGGCTGCGAGGCGTTCGGCGAGCGTCCAGGCCTCTAGCAGCTCGTGCGGCGCGGCGTATTGCGACCAATAGCCGAGATACGTGTCGCGCAAAAAATCGCGCAACTGCACGTCTTTTTCGTTGAAGATGCTGATCATATCCAGAAAGGGGTGCGCGACGCAGGCGTCGGTCCAGTCGAAGAAGATTAGGCGGCCGCTGTGGTGGGCGACGTTGCCCAGGTGGAGATCGCCGTGATTGATCGTCTCTGGTATGCCGAAGGCGGCAAGGCGCCGGCAGTCGTCGACAAGCTGCGGCAAGGCCTGGCGCAGCGCGGAGAGGTCGTCGCCCGCCAGACTGCCGTCCTGCTCGGCGGCCAGGAGCAGATCGGCTGCCTGTTGCTGCAGGCGCGCGAGGCGGCGATCAATGAAGCCGATCTGCAGCAGCCAATCGGTGTTCTGGGCGGCGCTTTGCTGAATGCGCGCGAATTCGGCCAACATGCCGGCGCGTAACTCGGTCGTACCCTGATCGGCCAGGGCAGCACCAAAATCGTCGAGCAGCATCCAGCGCTGCGTGGTTTCTATGCTGAGCGGGGTGGGCACGTTCTGGGGATATACGGCAGCCAGCGCGGTGAGGACGGCCGGCTCGTTCACAAACAGCGGCAGGCCGGCGCCGGCTTTCATAAAGATGCGACCATGCGTGGTGGCGGCGCTAAGAATGCACGACAACGCCCAGCTGACAGATTGCTGTACGGGCGAAAGCAACTGGTAACCGAGGCGCTCCAGCTCTTGTTCCATCCAGGCGGCTGCCACGACGAACCAACCAGGACGTGACCATGGTGTTCGTTCAGGGGGAATGGTCCCTTGTTCGGCCTCTTGCAAGCAGGCGGCTAACAGCGTCTTGTGCTCGGCTATGTGAAGATCGGCCTCTGTAAGCTCGCGGGGATCTAGCCACTGCGCATCTGGCGGTAGGGTGGCGGGGCCGAACGGGTTGTCCACGACGTAAACCATCCGCTCCAGGTTCTCGCCGGCAAGGTATTCATACGAGCGGCAGTAGAGGGCAACGATCGGCTGCTGTAGCAGGGTTTGCAATGCCTGGTTTAGCTCGTTGGTCGCGCGAATCCACAACGATTTTTCGATAGTCAACGTGGGCAGGGCCCAGCCATGGGCCGTGGGCATCAGACAGACGGCTTTGCCCTCAGGGTGCATCATAACGACATGAACTTCGCTGCGATCTGTGGTCTCGGTCTCTGCCATATCTTCCTTTCAGACTTCTGGAATTGATTACGCGGCAACTGATGCAGGCCCGCCGTTTGGCGAGGGCCGCGCCGTGAGGGCAAGGCGTTTCGCGGTGCGCTCAGTCCAGGGCGGTGGGAAAGGCAACCAGCAGATCGTCTTCGTAAAGCGGCGCGACGGGGATGGCCTCTCGCCAAGCGGAAAGGCTTAAATCATGCCGCTGGAATAAGGCCTTGTCAAGAATGAGAAAGCCCACGCCGGCTTCTGCCAGGCCGGCTAGCGCCGGCGCCAGGTCGGGCGGCAATGGCGCGGGCTCCCAGTTCACGGCGCCGGCGCGCAGGACGGGGTTGCTTTGAATGAAGCCGAATTGTTGAGGATCAGGGCGCGAAATGACGCCGCCGGTGATAGGCCGGCGGTGAATGGTTTGATAGTACATGTAAAGCTTATCTTCCTGGCGACCGGTGGGCAGGGTGGCCAGGGCGAGGTCGCCGGGAGCCGATTGCAGGAAGTCGCTGTAAAAGGGAGAGACGAGGGGGACGGTGTAGGGAAATGGCGGCAAGGTGTATTCAGCGTATATGAGAGCAGCGAGCAGGAGGGCCAGCAGCCGCGAGCCACGGTTGCGCGACAGACGAGCGGCGAGCACATGGAAACCATAAGCCGCCAGCAGCGCCAGGGTGGCAGAAAGAAGGACGTTCAGGCGATGCGTGTGGCGCAGCAGGGGTTGTACCAGGTCGCTCCAGGGCAGCATCGTCGCCTGTGGGTCGCCGCCGGCAATGGGCTGCGGGCCAATGGCAAAGAGATAGACGAGCAGTAAGCACAGAAACCACGGCCAGCTCTTGCGCCAACGCAGCGCGGCGGCGCCGAGCAGCAGGAGCGGCACGACGCCGAAGTGCAGGCTGCGGGCCAGCATAGCGGTCCAGTAGGGGCGTACGGGGGCCAGAATGTCGGATGGCACGGAAGGCCCTGCGTCGACGATGAAGCTTGTGTCGCTCTCTAGCAGCAGCTCGCCGATAAGGGGCGCCAGGGGAAAGGCCACGAGTAAGCAAGCGGCCAGGCCGAACAAAGCAAGCGTAGGAAGGGCGGCGCGGCTCAGCTTCCCAGAGGCACAGGCACAGAAGAGGACAATGAGCAGCCACAAGGCGTTCAGGATGAGCATCAGTGTGCTGCACAGCGCGGCGAGCAGCACAAAGAGGGCGGCCGCGAGCGCCGGGCGCGGCCTGCGCCGTTCGATAGCGTGCATTAGGAAGAGGGCCGACCATGGCAGGGGCCAGATGGCCACGAGCACCGGGTGTGTCGTTTGCCAGATATTGTGGCTGTTGAAGGCAAAGATAACGCCGGCGATGAGCCCTGCGCTGGCAGATCCGGTGAGATAACGCGCCAGATGAAACATGGAGAGCCCCGCCAGCGCGACGTGCAGCAAAATCGTGATGTTGTAGGCCCCAAGCACGCCGAACAGAGGGCGCAAGGTCAAGGAGACAGCCGACGTGAGGTGGCTGAAGCTGTGGTAATGAAGAGGCGCTCCGGCCGGGTGAAAGAGGTAATCGGTGAACCAGAGCGAACGCTGGTTATCCTGTAGGGCTATCTGCGTCCACATATCAGCCCAAGGATTGATATAGGCGTCCTGGTCGCTGCCGGCGATGGCCGACTCTAGCCGCATTAGAAGTGGGTGGGCATAGAGCGCGGTGAGCGTGACGTAGAGCAGCAGTGGCGCCAGGGCCATGAGCCAACGCGGGAAGCGGGGAGTGGCCGCTGCCGGTGTAATTGCTTCCGATTCTGGCGGACGGGATGGTGGATAAGCGTTAATGGCTCCATTATACCAACTGGCTGAGGCGAGCAATCAACATGTTACCGAATTGTGTCCGGCGCTTATGTCCCGGCATATAGCCGTTGGCCGGCGATGCATCTAAATTAAACATATGGCGCAAGATGGAAAGGAAGCGACGGTTGAGCGTGACCCGCGCTCTGATGCCAGGGCTGCGGGGCTGCGCTATGTGGATAGCGACGAGCCGGGCTGGCAGCGAAAGCGTTGGGGCAAAGGCTTTACCTACCTCGACCTGGAAGGCAAGCACATTGCAAAGGGCCCAGCGCGCGAGCGCATTGAGAGCCTGGTAATTCCGCCGGCCTGGGAGGAGGTGTGGATCTGCCCTAACGAAAATGGGCACATTCAGGCCACAGGGCGCGACGCCAAAGGGCGCAAGCAGTATATCTACCACACTCGCTGGCAAGAGCTGCGCAACCAGAACAAGTACGAGCGCATGATTCGTTTCGGGGAATCGCTGCCCAGGATCCGGGCACGCATCGACCAGGATCTGCGCCGGCATGGCGCCAGCCGAGAGCGGGTGCTGGCGGCTGTCGTGCGCCTGTTACAGGAAAGCATGATCCGCGTGGGCAACCCGGAGTATACGCGCGACAACGACTCGTATGGCCTGACGACGATGCTGGCGGAGCACATCGAGCTGAACGGCGCGCGCCTGCGCTTTGAATTCAAAGGCAAGAGCGGCAAGATGCAGAGCGTGCACGTGCAGGATCCGCGTGTGGCGCGCGTGGTGCGGCAGCTACAGGAGCTGCCCGGCCAAAAGCTATTCCAGTATATCGACGACGATGGGCAGCGGCGCGTGGTGGAGTCGGGCGACGTCAACGCCTATGTGAATGCGGCAATCGAAGGCGAGGAGCGCTTCACAGCAAAAGATTTCCGCACGTGGGGCGGCACCTGTGAAGCGGTGCGCGCTCTGCTGGAAATGGGTCCGGCGTCTGGCGAGAAAGAGGTGGAAGCCAACATCGTGAGGCTCTATAAAGAAGTGGCTGAATGTCTGGGCAATACGCCGGCAGTTTGTCGCGAGTTTTACGTGCATCCGGCTGTTCCCAGCGCTTATCGCCAGAGCGACTTTTTCGATGTAGCCAGGAAGGTGAAGCGCCGTAAGCGGAAGCAGTGGCTGCGGCTGGAGGAGGAGATGGCCCTTGAGCTGCTGCAGCGTGAACTGCAAGACATGACCAGATCATGAGCGCCGCAGCAATGGGCGGCCGGTTCGCTTGCCGGCTGGGGGCGGACATGTTACGTTTCGGCGTCGTTCGCAAATCGTAAATAGACGGAGGCGACGCTTATGTGACAGCACCGTATCAAAACATCCACAGTCGAGGCCGCAACTTGCGGCGCTACCCAAATCCAGCATCGCTAAAAACCCTCATTTAGAACCAACCTATTAGGAGACACAATTTATGCGTAGTAGAGTGACTGTTGTTCTGCTTGTCATGTTCCTGACGCCCATCTTAGTTCTGGCCGCGGCCTTTAACCTCACCGCTCAGGCCGCCGTGCAAACGCCGGCAGGCATCGAGGTTGTCGCCAGCAATCTTAATAACCCGCGCGGCCTTACGTTTGGACCCGACGGAGCATTATACGTTGCCGAAGCCGGCAATGGCGGCGCCGGCGACTGTATGCCTAATCCCGAGGGCGGCGATGACGTTTGTTACGGCGCTACGGGATCCATACTGCAGATTACCACACCCATGAGCAATCCGACACAGACGCGCGTCATCACCGGCCTGGCATCGGTTGCGGTGATAACGGGGACGGGCGCTAGCGGGCCGCACGACATCGCCTTTAACGAAGCCGGCATGCCCTATATCGTCGTAGGCCTAGGCCAGGATCCGGCGCAGCGCGATGGCAGCAGCGATCTGGCCAACCTGGGGCAGTTGGTGAGCGCCGACCTGAGCGGCGCATGGAGTAATGAGGTGGACATCGCGGCCTATGAGACTGCGGAAAACCCTGCCGGCGGGCCTCTGGACAGCAATCCCTTTAGCCTGGTGGCCGTGGAAGATGGTTATCTGGTTAGCGACGCAGGGGCCAATGCGCTGCTGCATATCTCGGCTACAGGTACGATCACCACCTTCGCCGTCTTCCCTACACGCACTGTTGAATTTCCGCCAGGCTCGGGCACGATGATCCCCATGGAGCCTGTACCTACGGGCGTGGCCGTTGGGCCTGACGGCGCCTATTATGTGGGTGAACTGACCGGCTTCCCCTTCCCAGTGGGCGGCGCACAGGTGTATCGCGTGGTTCCCGGTGAGCCGCCAGAGGTATATGCCGATGGCTTCACCAATGTGGTGGATGTGGCCTTTGACGCCGACGGCAATCTGTATGTGCTGGAGATTGCCACAAACAGCCTGCTCACGGGTGATCCGACCGGAGCGCTTATCCGCGTGACTCCAGAAGGAGATCGTGCTGTGATTGCTTCGCCAGAACTCTTCATGCCCACGGCCGTCGTGATAGGACCAGATGGGGCGGCTTATGTCTCCAACTTCGGCATCTTCCCTTCATTTGATGGTGAGGGCCCGCCCACGGGTCAGGTGATCCGTATCACGATACCCGAAGCCCAGTTTGTGTATTACCTGCCGTTTTTTGCCAACGGCGAGGCTAACAACGGCGAGGACTAGCGAGTGCAAGGCCGCAGCAAATAAAAGCGTAGATAACAGCAAGAGGGCGCGGGCACAGAGTCGCGCCCTCTTTGCTTATGAGCTATCGCTAATAAGCATGTGCAGCCGGATCAGATGCAGCTCGTCGTACTCCACTGTTTCGCCGAGGGCATCGTACACCGGCCGCAGAAAGTCCGACCCGTGCTCCTGGAATGCGTCTATGACGCGCTGCTGATCGGGCGGCGTGAGGCTGGAGGCGGCGAGCAGATCAGCTTCGGCCAGCCGTTGTCCGGCGAGTGCGGCCTTCCAAAGATGGTTGACAATGGTAGCGGGCTGCACGCCGTACGACTCGGCGATTTCGACAAGGGATTTACCGGCATTGTACAGGGTCACAACTTCGCTGGTGCGATTGCCAAGCGCTTGTGAAGGACGGCGGGCCTGCGCCTGGCGCGGCGGGTGCTCTTCAAGGCCATGCTCGCGGCAGTATGCTTGAATAATCGGCAAAAAGTCAGCGGCGTAACGCGCGAGTTTTTGCCGGCCGACGCCGTGGATTTGCAGAAGGGTCTGCTCCGAATGCGGCAGATAGGTGGCCATTTCTACCAGGGTGTGGTCGGAAAAAATGACGTAGGGCGGAACGCCCGCTCCGTCCGCAAGCCGCTTGCGCTGCCGGCGAAGCCGCTCGAATAAGCCTGCCTCGTAGTCGAGGTCGGGGCCGGCTGTTTGCGCCGAAGCAGCGCCTGGGCGTAACGCGGGATCGGGCGCCACCCCGTAAAAGGCTTCGCCTTTAAAGACGTCGTAGGCTGCCGGCGTCAGCTTGAGGCTGCCATGAGTGGCGTCGCGGACGAGCACACCGTGGGCGATGAGCTGGCGGGCGATATCTTTCCATTGTTCGGCAGAGTATTCCGCGCCGATGTTGTAGGTCGAAAGTTTGTCGTGGCGACGAGACAGAACGTTTCTGGCCCGTGAGCCGCGTAAAATATCGACGATGTGATTGACGCCAAAGAGCTCGCCACTGCGTTTGACGCAGGAGAGGAACTTCTGGGCAGGGATAGTGAGATCGACGAGCGCCTGGCGGGTTGTGGTGCAGTTGTCACAGAAGCCGCAATTATCTGCGCCAAACTGTTCGCCAAAATAGGCAAGGAGCGGGATGCGACGACAGGCGCCGCTCTCGGCAAAGGCGAGCATGGCCTCTAGCCGCGCGCGGGAGCCATGCTGCTGCACAGGGGGTTGCATGTCGATAAAGTATCGAATGTTGGCCAGGTCGCTGTAGCTGTAGAGCAGGAGACAGTCGGAGCGCAGGCCGTCACGTCCGGCGCGGCCAATCTGCTGGTAATAGCTTTCCAGGTTCTTGGGCAGCTCGTAATGCACGATGAAGCGCACGTTGGATTTGTTGATGCCCATGCCGAAGGCGATAGTGGCGACGATGATCTGTGCGTCGTCGCGCTGGAATTGCTGCTGGTGCCGGCGGCGCGTCGCATTGTCTAGCCCGGCATGGTAAGGCAGGGCATCCCAATTGTTGGCGGTAAGAATGTTGCATAGTGTGTCTACCTGCTTGCGCGTGTTGCAGTAGATGATGCCCGGCTGATCTTTGTGCTGCTGTAGGAAGTCAAGCAGTTGGTTGAGGGGGTCACTTTTGGGCTCGACGGTGAGGAAGAGGTTGTCGCGGTCGAAGCTGGCGACGAACACCTGCGCGTCGCGGATGGCGAGGCTCTGCTTAATGTCGTCGCGCACTTGCTGTGTGGCCGTGGCTGTGACGGCCAGGCAGGCGGCCTGCGGAAAACGACGGCGCAGTTCGACGAGCTGGCGGTATTCTGGGCGGAAGTCGTGGCCCCACTCCGAGATGCAGTGTGCTTCGTCGATGGTGAAGCAGTCCACCTGCACCTGGCCCAGCAAGTGCATGGTTTCGGGGCGCAGCAAGGTTTCGGGCGCGGCATAGAGCATGCGCACCTGGCCGTCGCGTACGCGGCGCGTGGCTTCCAGGTATTGATCGTAGCTAAGCGTGCTGTTGAGGTAGAGAGCCGGGATACCCAGCTCGCGAAGCTGGACGATCTGATCTTCCATCAGCGAAATGAGCGGCGAGACGACCACGGTGAGCCCCGGGAAGAGCAGCGCCGGAAGCTGGTAGCAGAGCGATTTGCCAGAGCCCGTGGGCATAATGGCCAGGACGTCGCGCTGTGCGAGCACCTGCTCGATGATCTCTTGCTGCATATCGCGGAAGTCGTCGAAGCCAAAGACATCTTTGAGCGCCTGGCGCGCCGAGCTGGGGCGTGTGAAGGCGGGCAGCAGCGGCTCGAATTGAAGGGGCGCGGACTCGTCGCGCTCGATGTGCTCTTCGAAGGCCGGCAGCCAGTCGGCGGAAGGAGCGGCCGGCACCAAATACCAGCCGGACAATTGTAAGTAGCAGCGAGGCTCTTCTTCAGGTTTGTCTGGCGGTCGCCACCAATGGGCCAGTGAAACGCGCAGCAACGCGCCAGCGGGAATCTCGGGCAGCGGCTCTTGATAGCCGACGAAGGTGAGCGTGCGCCCACCGTCCGCGGACGGGTAACGATAGTGCAGACGCTTACCGTCGTCGTCGAGGGCCAGGGGCTGGTCGGGACGCCACAGCATGGTGCTGAAGGTAGGTATGCCGCTTTCGGCAGCGATGTAGAGCGCGCCGGAGCCCTGCACCAGGCCTTCAAAGAGGCAGTCAAGGCCGCCTACCAGCGGCGGCATATGCCGCGCGGCGAAGGATGCTACGTCGTCGATTGGGGGCAGGCGGCGCTTGCCGTGCACGACGATGTTTTCGACATGCGGCGGAATATGTCGCGCCGGTTCGCTGTATTCGAGCTCCCAAACGTCCCCGATATTAAATTCCTGGTTAAACTGTTCGTTCTGATCTTGATCGGCAGCGATGAGGCGTAAAGAACGACCCTCAAAGTTGATGGCGCCGATGCAGGCGCCGCTACCCATACGCGTTTTGGCTATGATGACGGCTTTCATATGGTGTAGATCCCCTAAACTGCTAAGGTACGAGATGTGTTACATCTAATCCTGACTGATCCTGTAGGGCCTGGGCAAGTAGAGAGCGGTGGCAGGCTGCAGGCTGGCCTTCAACACAAAACAGGGCGACCACCTGCGCGCCTGACGGCAGATCGTCCAGCAGAGAGTGCAGATCGACATTGTCCAGCACCTCCCGCTGGTAGCTGGCGATAAAGGCCTCGCCGAGCTCGCTGCGCTGGCGCCGCGGCGTTTTGCTTTTCTCGTCTGCCTCCACCTGGCGGGCGCGCACGGAAGGCGGCGGGGCCAGATCGCGACGATGCAAGTAGCGGATACCCAGGTCGGCTAGGCGCTGCTGCAGCCGCTGACTGTTAGCGAAGGCGTATAGTGAGCCGCGCAGGCCACGGCGCCAGCGGATGTCACAGAACGTATCCACGGCGGCATCTTGCAGTGCCTGAAAGAAGGCCTCTTCTTCGAAGCCATAAACGCCGATGGTTACGAGCTTAATCGTCATCCTGCACCCCGTACCGCTTACGTGATGTCAGTGTCTGGAAGTCGTCACCGAAGAGGCTCGGCTGGCCTCCTTGATACCGCAGGCGCACGTCTTGATGCGAGACGAGCCGGTCGTTTTCGTCGATATGCATCACAGGGATGTCGCGCTCCCCCAGGGCATTGGCAATAAGCTTGGTGCGGTGGCACTGCTCCGGCTTCCCCTCGCTGCACATGAGGGCCACTGCTAGCTGTTGGCGATGGGCTTCTTGCAGGCGCTCGATGCCTTTGAGGAAGAAGGGGCGCTCCGCCACGCGGCCGTAATCTACTTTGCCGTCCACATAGCAGCTTTCGTCGGCAGGTTGCCCGCCCAGGGTGTCGCCCATGAACACGTAGCGAATACCGGCGTTTTCCAGGTGCGCGCTCAGCGCGTCCTTGGAGAAATCGGGCTTGTAGCGCGAATAAGGCCGCGAGCGGACGTCGATAAGGTAGCGTACCTGATTCGCTTGCAGGGCGGCAAGGAAGGCGTCGACATCGCGCGCGCCGTATCCGATGGTGTAAATAGGGAGCTGTAGCATAGCTGAATTGTAGGGGATAGGAGCAAGATCGCAAAGCGAGGGCCGGCGGGAACGCGCAGCAACTTGACGCCTTTCGCGTAATCTTTATACTACGCCCATCCAGTGTAACCAGACCTTCCTTGCGCTCAATGATGTAGCTGTAGCCCGGATTGCAAGCGAGGGGTCTCTCGTGAGATATTTCGTCGTATCAAGTTGCCAATTGACACAGACATTTAGATACCTGAACTCGTTGGAGAAAGGCTATGCCCCGCATCTTCTTCGCGACCGATATTCACGGCTCTGACATTTGCTGGCGGAAGTTTCTGAATGCCGGCAAGTTTTATGAGGCGGATGTGCTGGTGCTGGGCGGCGATATGACGGGCAAGGCGCTGGTGCCCATTGTGCCGCTGCCTGATGGACGTTATAAGGCGACGCTGCTGCAGCAAGAGTTCATTTTAGACGGGGAAGACGAAGTGGCGGAGATGGAGCGGCGTGTAAAGAGCCGCGGTTACTACCCCTTCCGCGCAACGCCGGAGCAATTGGCGGAGTTTGAGGCGGACCCGCAGAAGGTGGACGCCTTTTTCAACCAGCAGATGTTGGACGTTGTGGCGCAGTGGATGGCGCTGGCCGACGAACGGCTGGCCCATGGAGGGCCGCGCTGCTTCGTCTGTCCGGGCAACGACGATTCGTATGAAGTAGACGATGTGGTGCGGCAGGCGCGATGTGTAGAGCTTGCCGAAGGGCGCGTGGTGGAGCTGGGCGACGGGTTTGTGATGATCAGCACGGGCTGGTCGAATGTGACGCCCTGGCAAACACATCGCGAAGCGAGTGAGCCGGAGCTGAGCGAAAAGATTGAGGCGATGGCGGCCATGGTACAGGCCCAGAAGCATGACCTGCGCCGCACCGTATTCAACCTCCATTGTCCGCCCTACGGCTCGAACCTGGACGAAGCGCCGGAGATCGACGCCGACCTGAACGTGCGGGAGGCGGGCCGCTCTATGATTCCGGTGGGCAGCACGGCCGTGCGCGACGCCATTTTGAAATACCAGCCGGTGGTGTCGCTGCACGGGCACATTCACGAAGGCAAAGGCACGGCGCGGTTGGGAAAGACGCTGGCGATTAATGCCGGCAGCCTATACGAGCAGGGCGTGCTGCAAGGCGCCATTGTGAACCTGGATAAGCGCAAGGGGTTAAAGAGTTACCTGTTGACGACCGGATAACGCGGAAAGGAGGATGGCGACGATTTGAACGAAAGGTTCGCGACGGGGCGTTGAGCTTTGCAGCTAAAGGGTGCGGGCGCAGGGGAGAGGCTGGGCGCTTACGGGAGATGTTGTT
Organism: uncultured Ardenticatenaceae bacterium; assembly: GCA_964384155.1. Classification (GTDB taxonomy): domain Bacteria; phylum Chloroflexota; class Anaerolineae; order Promineifilales; family Promineifilaceae; genus JAAYYY01. The sequence continues at coordinate 22,874 of CAYLJW010000024.1, read as the reverse complement.
GAGGATGAGGGATCAACATAGGAGGGATGGTGTGATGGCTAGCTCGACTTTATTTTTGCGCAAGGCGACGGGGTTGGTGCGATCGTGGTCGGTGTTTGACGCATTTGTGTACGCCTTTTTCTCGATCAACCTGGTAACCCTGGGCCTGTATATGTTTAGCCAGATGTATTATCTGGAAGGCGGGTTGCTACCCACGGCGCTCATTGCCGGCGTCATTATTCTGGCGGAAGTGGTGGTTTACGCCTCGTTGATTGCCGTAATGCCACGGGCCGGCGGTGACTATGTATGGCAGAGCCGCATCCTGGGCGGCGGCATCGGCTTTGTGCTGGCGGTGACAGGCTGGTGGTTCATTTTATGGCTCTGGACGCCGCTCTATGCGGATATGCTGCGCCATGAGTTCTTCGTGCCGCTGCTGGGAATATTGGGTTTGCAGAGCGCGGCCGACTTTTTTGCCTGGAGCCCCACGGCCTGGTTCATCGTCTGCCTGATTACGGTGGCTTATGTGACCGCGGTGATTGCCCTGGGCATGCGCTCGTATGCTCGCGTGCAAAAGGTCTGCTTCTGGGTGGGCATGGCCGGGCTGGCCATCGTCTTCCTCTTTTTGCTCTTTGGCAACCATGCCGACTTCAGGGCCGGCTTAGACGCGCAAGCGCCGGCCATGTTTGGCGGAGCGGCGGCGAGCGCCGGCAGTGTGTATGAGGCAACGTTGGCGGCGGGGGAGGAAGCGGGCGCCGTGCTGCCGTTGGCCGGCGGCACGCTGGCAGCCATCTTCCTGGCCATGCCTTATATCGTCTTCTTTAACCTATGGCCCAACTGGGGCGCCACGCTGTATGGCGAAGTGAAGGGCGCGGATGATTTTAAGCGCAATGTGTTCGGCATGGGCGGCGCGTTGATTGCGACCACCTTGCTGGCGGTAGTATTCTTCCTGCTGATCGACAAGACTATTAGCTGGGAGTTTTACACGCGGGCCAACGGCGCCTACTGGAATTACGCCTGGGGTTACACAGACCAGGCGCCGCCGCTGAACTTCTGGCCTTACCCCGCCATGCTGGCCATGTTCCTCACCAACAGCCGCATTTTGCAGCTCGTGGTGATCCTGGCTATGAGCATGTGGTTCTTTGGCTGGGCAGGCACGATCTTCCTTTCGTCGACGCGCGTTATTTTTGCGGCGGCTTTCGACCGCGTGCTGCCGGAAAAGGTGGCCACGGTTCACCCGCAGACGCGCACGCCTATCTGGGCGCTGATGTTGATGGTGGTGCCGGGGCTCATCGTGTCGGCGCTGTATGTGTGGGACATTGCCAACTTCTCCAGCCTCACGCTGATGTCGACGCTGGTGATCGCGGTGACCTTTCTAGGATCGACGATCAGCGCCATCGTGCTGCCCTATACCAAGAAGGAGATGTATGAGGCGTCGCCGATTGCCAAGTACAAGATCGCCGGCATTCCACTGATCACCATTGCGGGCGTGATATTCGCGGCGTTCCTGATCTTCTTGCTGTACCAATGGCTGGTAGACCCCAACGGGCTGTATGGTATTGGTTATACCAATACGGCGTCGATGGTCTTCATGCTGGCCATGTACGGCCTGGCGCTGCTGATCTATGTTGGCGCGCGCTATTACCGCCGGTCGCGCGGGGTGAACCTGGATATGCTTTATAAGGAGATTCCGGCAGAATAGGCGTCGTGGCGAGTTTGAAAGGACCAACTCTGTTGATGGCGTGCACAGCAGCCTCCTGGTTGCTCCGGCGGCAAGCCTGTGAGTGACGCCGCCAGGCTGCAGCAGCGCGCACAGCGCATCGTGGAAAAGGCCGCCGAGCGAGGCTTGCTGTTACGCCTACTCGGCGGCCTGGCGGTGCGCGTGCATTCGGCCAGCGCGCAGCATCGCTCGCTGGAACGCGGCTATCCTGACCTGGACTTTGTGCTGGCGGACCGGCGCGCGGACCGCATGGAGGCCTTGCTGGCGGAGCTGGGCTATGTGCCCAACGAGTCGTTCAACCTGCTGAACGGCGACAGGCGGCTGCTGTTTTACGAGGGCGGCGGCCAGACGCAAGTGGATGTCTTTGTGAACCAGTTCCATATGTGCCACTCAATTCCCATGGATGCAGAACGGCTGGCGGCTGAGCCGCTGACCTTGCCCCTGGCGGAGCTGCTGCTGACCAAGATGCAGATCGTGCAGATGAATGAAAAGGATGTGCGCGACCTGTGCGCCTTGATCCTGGACCATCCTTTTGGCGAAAGCGACGACGAAACGTTCCGGCTGAGCACGATCGTGGACCTGTGTGCGCGAGATTGGGGCCTGTGGAAGACGATCACCTTAAGCGCGAAGAAGGTGCGCGAGTTTGCCGATGCTTATGACCTGGAAGGTGGGCAGAAGCTGACGATTGTGGAGCGGCTGGAAGTGCTGACGCGCGCCCTGGACGAAGCGCCCAAGAGCCTGAAGTGGAAGGCGCGCGACCGTATTGGGCAGCGCGTGCAATGGTATGATTTGCCGGAGGAAGTGCAGCGAGGGTAGCCCTGCACCGGAACGAACCTGGGCGCGTCCCAACATGGTCAGAGGGCGACGGCCTGGTTTATGGAGTGGGCGCCGGTACCTTCGTGTGACGGTAGAAGGGGGCATTAGAAGGCGCGAGGGGCGTGTTGCCGAGGATGAGGTCGGCGGCTTTCTCGGCAATCATCATAACCGGGGCGTAGATGTTGCCGTTGGTGACGTAGGGCATCACCGAGGCGTCGACAACGCGCAGGTTCTGCAGGCCGTGCACGGCCAGGGAGTCGGGGTGCACCACGGATAGCTCGTCGAGGCCCATGCGGCAGGTGCAGGAGGGATGCAAGGCCGTTTCGCCGTCGCGGGCGATCCAGTCGAGGATTTCTTCGTCGCTGCTCACGCCGGGGCCAGGCGACAGCTCGCCGGCGGAATAGGGCTCAAAAGCGGGCTGGTTTAGAATATGGCGGGCGGCACGGACGGTTTCGACCCATTCACGGCGATCCTGCCGCGTGGACAGGTAGTTGAACTGGATGCGCGGGTGCACGCGTGGGTGCGGCGACTGAGCCTTGACCCAGCCGCGGACATCGGAATTGTTGGGGCCAACGTGCACCTGGTAGCCGTGGCCCTGGGTGGGGGCAGAGCCGTCGTAGCGAATAGCCACGGGCAAGAAGTGGAACTGGACGTTGGGGTATTCGACGTCTTCGTTGGAGCGGATGAAGCCGCCCGCTTCGAAGTGGTTGGTGGCGGCCGGTCCGCGGCGGCCCACGAGCCATTGCAGCCCGACCCACGGCCAATTGACCTTCTTGAGCGCGGGGTAGACGGAGACAGGCTGGCAGCAACCATACTGCACATAGACCTCCAGGTGGTCCTGCAAATTTTCGCCGACGCCTGGTAGCTGATGCACCACGGCAATGCCTAGCTTCTCCAGCTCGACGGCGTTGCCCACGCCCGATAGCTGCAAGAGATGGGGCGAGTTAAAGGCGCCGCCGCAGAGAATGATTTCGTTACCTAGGGCGCGCAAAGTGGAGCCGCCGCTGCTGAGGTACTCGACGCCTGTGGCGCGGTCGCCGTCGAACAGCACGCGGCTGACGAGGGCGCGGGTGATGACCTGCAGGTTGGGCCGCGAAAGCGCCGGCTGCAGATAGGCGCGCGCAGCGCTGTGGCGGCGACCGCGGCGAATATTGCGGTCGAAAGGTCCAAAGCCTTCCTGGCGGTAACCGTTCACATCGGCGGTGAGCGTATAACCGGCCTGCTGTACCGCTTCAAAGAAGGCCCCGAAAAGCGGGTTGCTGCAGGGGCCGGTTTCCAAGTAGAGCGGCCCATCGCCGCCGTGGTATTCATCGGCGCCGGCGGCGCGGGTCTCGGCGCGCATAAAATAGGGCAGCACATGAGCATAATCCCAGTTTTGCATGCCTTCGTCGCGGGCCCATTTCTCGTAGTCCATGGCGTTGCCGCGAATGTAGATCATGCCATTGATGCTGCTGGAGCCGCCCAGAAGCTTGCCACGGGCGTGGTAGATGCGGCGGTTATGCATGTAAGGCTCAGGCTCGGATTCGTATTGCCAGTCGTAAAAGCGGCTGCCAATGGGGAAGGTGAGTGCGGCGGGCATGTGGATGAAGATGTCCCAGAAATAGTCGGGCCGCCCGGCCTCGATCATCAGAACGCGGTTGGCCGGGTCGGCGCTAAGCCGGTTGGCCAGCACACAGCCGGCGGAGCCGCCGCCGACGATAATATAATCGTAAGGTCGAGCCATTTCTTGGAGCCTCTTTCTGGCAAAGCTGACAGCTTCGCAGACTAGCACGTAAGACAGCGTTGCGATAGGCAAATTCTAACGATTCGCCGCGGAAAGGCGAATTGAGGCGTGCTGTGGCAGTACGGAGAATATTGGCTGGCGTGCTATGATAAGATGTGCTAACTGACGAGCGCACCAACTACGGTGATGAACTTGGCCGGCCTGGTGCGGCGTTGAAGCTAGTTTACGGTTTCTCCTAGACACTAAAATTGAATGACAGACAATGGACTCAGAAGGAAGCGCCAGACCACCGCGAGGCCTTGTACAAACACCACAGGTCGTGGCAATACGCCTGGCAATTTTTGCATTGCTGCTGGCGGGCGCGATATGGAGCGTGATCGCCGGGAGCGGCGTGTGGCGCGCCCTGGGGGTAGGCTTTGTCACATTGGTTGTAGCAGCACTGGCCTTTGGCCTGTACGTCATGTTTCGTCCAACACGACCCCCGCGGCGCTGCAGCAGGCGCTACCCGAGCATGTGATCATTCCCACTCATGACCCGTTCGAGTACACGACGAAGCTAGTGCAGCCATTTCTGGCGGATGGGCGCCTAACAGCTGAAGAAGTGGGTGCGCTGCGCGCTCACCAGATGGCCCTGTATGACGAGGCAGGTAGACTGCGGCCAGAGGCAATGCCACAATGGCATAAGACGCCAGATGGTTATGGACGCGTGTGGGCGGAGATTGGCTAACGCGACCGTCGAGTTAACGCGTGAGGAAGGGCCGCCCAAGGGGCAGGGTGGCATGCCAGACGTGTTCATCGCCAAACATGGCATAGTTGACCTGAAGATAGCCACCGTAGAAGGCTACCGCCGGTTCTGTTTCGGGGCTTGGAATGAGCAGGCTGATGGACGGTTCGACCCAGGCGTTATTGCAGTTGGTTGAACCACTGCACATAGGTTCATATTGCGGGTTCCAATCGCTGGTCGTGACGGAGCTGTAGCTGAAGCGCAGAGGACCACTAGACGGCGCCTCGAAATCGAAGACGCTCAACGACAGCGTGCCGCCGCCCAACGCCTGTGAGACGGAGGCCAGGGGCAGGGGCGTCTGATCGGGGAAGTAAGAATACGTGGGCAGATAGCCGACTGCCAGGACTTCAATGCCATCCGTCGAGAAGTCGCGGAAGTTGGATAAAATGAACAGATTGCGCTCATTGCCGTCAGCTGGCGCGGCGGCATCGGCGGGGGAGCCGGCCCAAAGGTCCCAACCGTTTCGTGACATTCCCTGAACGGTCATGACGTCGAGATAAATACTCCTGAAGTTGTCCGGGTCGGCCAGGATATGTGAGTGCAGGGTAGATGCAGGGATGACAAAGGAGCCCAGCTCAGACGATATGCCGCCCTGGCCCGGCGTCACCCAACGCATGTCTGTAAGCGCGTCGGTTGCGCCGCCGCTTTGGAAGATGGCATGATCGTTGCGGATATTGTCGCCATCGTAATAGTAGAGCGTGTAGCGCGTGATGGTCTCGCCGCCGCGCTCGCTTGAGCGGATGGGGCAATGGTGCGGGTCGTCGTCGCTGCGCGGGTACTCCCGCCAGGTCTCGTCGATGCGCCGCAACCAGACAGGATTGCCCGCCGTGCTTTCGCCGGTGAGAATGATGCAACTGTCGCCGTTGCCATAGTCTGACGAGAGGCAGCTCGGGTTGGTGTGGGGCGCCCCGTCTGAGCGGACGAGGCCTGGATCCTGGTTGCCGCCGCGCAGGTTCACCGAATCTGGATCGAAAAGCTGAACCACCAGATCCTCGGTGTAGCCGGCGGGTACGCGGATGCGGTAGGTGTAGGTTGCGCCGGCCTCGGTGCGAAAGGGATTGGGCACGCCGTTGTTGCTCCAGGATGCGGAGATGGGGTCGCCCTGCGCCGTACAGCTTTCGGGGCCGTATATGAACTGGCCTGCAGTGCGCAGCAAACCCTGCCCGGCCTGCGTCGCCGTGGGCATGTCGGCCCAGGAGTAAACGGCCGCGGCGGCCGCGTGCGTCACATGAACTGTGCCAAAGCCGAGCAGCCTTAGAAAATAGGTTTCGACCGGATAGGTGACGGTGTAGTGTAGCTGAGGATAGCCCAGCGGTGTGACGGACTCCGAGGCGGCGCTGGTGGATCCCACGTCGACCGTGATGGGCCAGCGGTTGGCATTCATAAAGTCGTCGGCGCGTTGCTGGGCGGCAGACAGATCGGCGTGTAGATCGACAACACCGGCGAGGGTTGCTGCATCGACGGCCGAGCTGAACTGTGAGCTGCGGGCGAAAAGCATGCCCACATCGACGGCCAACCCGACGAAGGCCAGCAGGAGGATGATAAGCAGCGCGATGAGGACGAGGCTCTGGCCCGCCTCACGCCTGTCTGTGACGACTCGATTTACGTTGCGCATGGTTTGGCCGGATGTAGACGGAATCAGCCTGGCGCCGGCGCGCGACACGGCTCGGCCCAACTAATGAACTCAACCAGCAGGTAATTGGCGCCCTCTACGGATGCCCGGCCACGCAAATAAAGTTGCGCGAAACCGGCGATGCGGTACGCCAGCCCTGTTCCGGCGGCGCCAGCCTGATCATAGACCAGGATCTGGATCTGCCTATTGGCATTAATGTGGTTATCAATTTGGGCCAGCACGGCGCTGCTGTTCATAGTGCCGGCGCTTTTGTGTACCCAGTGGCCAACGCCAGGGATGGTGGTATCGGGGCTGTGTGGATCGACGTAGTTGACCGATCCCGGTGGCGCGGGGTAGGCCAGCGTCAGATTACCCGGTGGGGCCAGGCTCTCGGCCAATCGAGGCGCCGACGCATCGGCCGTCCAGGACACCCAGCCGAAGCCGCCAGCGCCATCTGCTTCGCGCGCTTCGAAGAGATCGCCACGCGCGGGCATGGCGCCGCCGGGCGTTAGCGGATGGCCGCCTTCGGCGAGCGGAAAGCCGCTATGATCATAAGGCTCATCGTCATACGCGTGGCTGAAGACGATGTGTGAACGGCCTTCTGTGTATTTCTCGGAAGTGAACATCTTGCCGCCGGCGACCATAGTTCCGGCGAAGTTCTGCGGGTAGAGCGACAAGTTGTCAAGATGCAGGGCCAGGGGGAACAGGTCGCAGCCGTCGTTGCTCCCCTGCGTCTGGCTGATGCGCATCACCGTAAGGCCGCGGATGCGGGTCAGCCCGGGATTGAAATAGCCGAGGCCGATAAATGATTGACGGTTGTGGTAGGTGATGGCAGCGATGATTTCCAGGCCGGCCGCGGCAGAATTTTCGCAGGATGCTTCCTCTTCGCCGGCGCCCAGGATGGCGCACAAAATAGCATGTTCGATGGCTGCTTCATTGGCCTGCCACGAAGCCTGTGGGTATACGGAGCCATCGCCGTAGGGATGGCCGAAGGCGTCCCACGGGTCGCCGTTGAAGCCGGAACCATCACTATTGACCGTTGCCTTGACAGTATAAATGTCCCAGCGATCTTCTTCGAGCTGAACCGTCTGGGTGACGTTATTCAAGGCAACCATGCTCATGGCATTAAATGTATGTGTGATGGGAGCAGTGGGATCGTAGTTGGCCGCGCCAAAGCCAGCGGCAGCGCGCGCCGCCGTCTGCACACGGTTTTGCGTGATCAGGATATTGCTTACTTCCAACGCAGCGGCGAGCAATAGGAGCAGGAGCGGCAGAAAGAGCGCGGTTTCGACGAGACTTTGAGCGCGTTCAGCCGGGCGAGTTCTCTGGAGCAGGGCGCATCTACCCACCGCTGTCCCCCTCAAGAGGCGTGGTGATCAGGCGCCCGTCTTCGGCGCTAAGTTGCAGGATAACGACCTGTCGTCCGGCGCTGTTACCTAGAGGGCCTTCGTTAATGATCGTTGCCTGCCAGCGCAGCGATGGCCCGGCATGCAGCGACATTAGCAGGCTGCGTTGCGGGAATATGGCGAAGAATGCCTCGCCGCCGTTGGCAAAGACGAGATCAAAGGCTTCGGGGCTGTCGACGCGCCAGTTGCTAACATCTGCCAGATCGGGAGGGCTGGAAACGGCCTGCGTGTCCAAACGTGTGACGGCGTCGACGGCGACATGCAAGCGGATGGCCGCTTGCTGCGCCCGCGAGTAAAAGGTAAGCATCCACGCTGCGGGCGGCTCCTGCGGGTTGCTGCCGGCTGGCCAGCCAGCTTCGGCAAGCCACAGCCGAGCATCGGCGCTCCACGAACGAGCGACGGGCAGCGCTTGCTCATAGGCGTGCTGCGCCGTGAGCGGCGGCGGGGCCGCTGGCGCCGCCTCAAACTGGCCGCTCTCCACCGGGGCTTCGGGGCCCATCGATTGCCCGGAATGCACCAGGAAGATCAGGCCTGAAACGAAAGCCAGAATGACGGCGCAGGCGGCTGTTAAAATCCATTGTGCGCAACTGAGTCGCCGGCTCATGGCATACCCTGTTCTGGTGTTAAGAACAACGTCGCGGCTGGCGGCGATATCGATCCTCTGAAGGTGTAGGCGACGCCGTCTATGGTGATCACAGCTTCCACATAGTAAGTCGTGGCTTCGGGCAAATCTGTGAATTCATACTGGGCGCCGGTAGCGGTCGAGCGCGTCGACGCCAGCCAGGCGCCGCCGGCCGCGTCGTAAAGGTTGACGGTAACGAACGGCTGCAACTGCCAGACGCCGGCCAAGCCGCTGGCGATGTAGGTCTCGCCGGAAAGCTGTTGGGTTCCCGGCGCGGGCTCGGGGGGATCGGCGCCTTCCGTAACCTCGACGACCAGGCCCGCCGTGTTGTTGTTCTCATACATTTCCACGATGGAGCCGGCCGGGCCCGGCTCGGCATCGACCAGGGCGTAGACATAGTGCGCGCCGCTGTCCGCGAAACCACGGTGTGCGCGGAGTGTCAATTGCAGCGACGCGCCGCTATCGAGACTATTTACCAGGCCGACGTCAAGGCGATTGGCCTCTGGTAGCGCCGTCTGGTCTGGCGCCTGTGGCTCTTGAAAAGCGTAAAGGCTGACGTAAAAGGGCGCGCTGGCGTCTCGATTGCCACTGTTTTCTATGGTTATGGTGAATTCGATCGGCTCAGCCGGCGCGACTTCAAGCGCTTGCGCGACGAACTCCGTCACTTCAAGGTCTGGGGCGGGGCAGGGAACCTGGAACAAAACGGTGTCTTCGACAGCCGGGCCGATATTTTCTTGCGCCGCCTGGCGCGCCCTGATGGCGTAATCCTCTTTGTAAGCGTTCACGGGCACGGTGAAGCTGAGGCTCTGAGGGAACTGCCCAGTCTGGCTGTTGATGCGGCTGCCGTCTACGGATGCAATGTTGGTCACGTTGCCGCTGGGGTCGACCCAGCCAAGCATAACGGCGCGATTACCCTGTGCGCTCCAAAGGTAGCCGTCGATCTGCATGGGCGTGCCCGCGGGGCCACAGGCGGGCTGCACGGTGATGAAGGGGTCGCCTTCACGGGCGCTAACTGTGATGGCGCTATTGTTGTTGTCGACAGGGTCCGCTTCGTTACCAAAGACCCTGGCGCGATTCGTGAACTGAGCCAGCGGATCGCCCTCATAAGCTTCTGGATAGATGGGGACGCCGGTAATGGTGATAGTCGCCAGCTCGCCGGCGGGCAGGGTCCCCAGGAAGCAGGTGACCTGGCGCGTTACAGGCTCCCAGTTGCAGCTTCCGCGTTCCGTCTCGGCAAACTGGTAGACGAGGTGGGAGGCCGGAGGCATTTCGTCGACGACCGTGACGCCGGTAGCGCGTGACGGACCATCGTTGTGCACCAACAGCTTATAAGTCAGTAAGTCGCCGGCAAACAAGGTGGCGGGCGTCGCGGTTTTGACGATGGAGAGGTCAGCCTCGGCATTGACCATCGTCGTTGCCGTCGAGCTGTTGATCACGTCAGGATCATTTTGCTCGCCCGCGACCTGGGCGCTGTTGACAATCGCTCCCGGACCTAAGGGCACCACTTCGATGGTGGCGGAGGCGCTTTCACCTGGCTGCAGCGTGCCGATGGAGCATGTGACCACATTGCCAGACACGGCACAAGCGCCGCTGCCGCCCGTCGCGCTATAGTCGGCGCTCTGCAGCTCGACGAGCGGCGGCAAGGGATCAGAAATGGTGACGCCGGTCGCCGTATGCGGCGACTCAGGCCGGTTTTGAACGGTCAGATAATAGGTTAAAGTTTCTCCGGCGTTGACGATGGCGGCAGAGGCAGTCTTGGTTATCTCCAGGTCCGCCAGGTAAATGAACTCTGTTTCAACCGAGGAGACGTTGTTGGCGCTGTTGTTATCGTTGGAGGCTGTGAGCGAAGCAGAATTGGTGAGCGCGCCCGGCGCTCGCGGCGTCTGGGCGCGAATGGTGAGCGTCGCCGACTCTCCGTTCAACAGGTTATATATAGTGCAGCTAACGACGGCGCCGCCGCTGCAGTTGCCCGAAGAGCCGAGCGGCTCGAAGCTGACGCCTGGCGGCAGGTTGTCGGTGATTTCGATGTTGGACGCATCGTTGGGTCCATGATTATACACCGTCAGGCGATAGGTGGCGTAAAAGGTCTGCAGGTCGGTGCTCACCGGTGCGGACGCCGGACCGCTCTTGACGATTTCGAGGTCGGTTTCCGTGGTGAAGGCGTGGATGTCCGTCTGAGCGGTGGCCGAATTGTTGGTCGTGTTTCTTTCGACGCCGCTGCCGGTATAGGCGACCGTGGCGGTGTTGTGTATGGTTTGCCCGGCGCTGCCCTCGCGGGCGGCCACGGTGATCAGGACGGAGCGAGATTGACCCACGGCTAAGGGGCCCCAATGGCAGGTGACGGCGCCGGCGCTGTGCGAACAGTCGTCGTCGTCAACGGAGATAAAGCTGAGGCTGGGATGCAGCGGGTCGCCGACGGTGATGCTGGCGGCATCGCGCTCGCCGGCGTTGTGCACCGTAAGGCGGTAACGAAACGACTTGTTCTCCATGGCCGTAGCCGGAGCCGTCTTGGCCATGACGAGGTCCACGGCCGGCTGTGGCGTGGGCTCGATGCCCGGCGGCGGCGGCACGGGCGGCACGACGACCTCGCCAGCCGAGCCCGCGGCGACGACTCTCTCGTTATTCATGATGGTCTGGCCTGAAACCATGACCGTCTGGGCAATGGGGCGCAAGAGGGGGGTCCAGACGTTGGCGCGATAGGTGACGCGCACAAGAATGGGACGGCCAGGCATACCGGCGCTATCGGCGACCCATTCACCGGCAGCGTTCGTTCCAAAGACCTCGACGAGATAGTAGCCGGGGTCTTCGAAGCCGGCAGCGGCATTCAGGCTAAGACCCGCCAGCTTTTCTTCGGCGCGAGCTTTAATGGAATGAACGCGCGGGTCGTCGCAGGGGGGCGAGGCGGCGAGGCAGCCGGCGTCGAACTGCCCGGTAATGGCGTAGCGACCGGCTTCGCGCGCCGCGGACTGAACGGTGAGATTGGCGTGTAGCAAGTGACCGCTCTCGATAACGACGAAGATGATCAGGAACAGAACGCCGATGATCAGCGCGAATTCGACCAGCGCCTGTCCACGCCGTTCGCTGTCCTGAAGTCGTGTCATCATTATCCTCGGCCCTCATCAAACCGATTAAGGGCGGCGTTTGTAACCTGTTCCGTGTGGTAGCGGAGGGGGAAGAGTGCGATGAACGGAGGCGGTCCCAACCGCGATTTATTGCACTTTGTGCGCCGGTTTCTGCGATTTACCAGCCTGCATAGTTTAACGCGTTTGGCCCAGAAACGAAACCGGCCGAAAGACCAAACTGTTTTCCAAAACCTGTTTGGTCTGGGAGGCGCTGCATGTGGATGTGGTTTTTTGGTCAAAGATCGTCTATGTTATCAACGTAAGATGTGTGGCTTTTCGGCAAAGGAGAATGGAAAGCATGGATCTGCATGGTTTGCATCATGTGACGGCAATTTCGGCGGCGATTGGGCGCAACGCGGACTTCTATACGCGCGTTTTGGGGCTGAGACTGGTGAAGAAATCGGTGAATCAGGACGATGTGAGCGCCTACCACCTGTTCTATGCTGACAAAGTGGGCAGCCCGGGCACGGACATGACTTTTTTTGACTGGCCCCAGGTGCCCTCAGACGTGCGCGGCACGGATAGCATCGTGGGCACGGCCTTTCGCGTGAACGGGCGGCAGGCGCTGGATTATTGGCGCGAGCGGTTGCGCGACGAGGGGCAAGAGGTGGGCGAAGTGACGCAGTTCGATGGGCACGACCTGCTGCGCTTTGAAGACCCAGAAGGACAGCGCCTGCTGCTGGTGGACGATCAGAGTGCGCCCTTTGACGGAGTGATCTGGGACGAGACGGATGTACCGGAAGAATTTGCGCTGCGTGGCTTTTATGCGACGGCGCTTTCGACGCCGCACCTGGGCAGCGTGGCGCCCATTCTGACAGAGCTGCTGAATTTTGAGGAAGCGCGGCGGGCGCCGTTTGACGACGGGCGGCAGGTGGTGATTTACGAGATGGACGGCGGCGGGCCGGGCAATGAGGTGTGGGTCTTTGAGGAGCCGGACAGGCCAATCGCGCGGACGGGGGCCGGCGGGGTGCATCATGTGGCCTACCGCGTGCGCGATGATGCGGAGCAGCATTCCTGGCACCAGCGCATCAGGCGCGCCGGACTGCCCATTTCGGGGATCATTGACCGCTTTTACTTTAAGTCGATCTATTTTCGTATTTCCAATGGCATTTTGTTTGAAGTGGCCACAGATGGGCCGGGCTTTGCCACCGATGAAGATCTGGACAGCCTGGGCCAGCGGCTGGCGCTGCCTCCGTTTCTAGAGCAGCACCGGCAGCAGATCGAAGCCGGGTTGAAGCCAATCGTGATGTAAACGGAGGGCCAGCGAGAGAAACGTGGGGCACACGGCGGCGTGAAGGGCGAAATGGAGAGTGGTGATTGGATGAGGCAACTCTACGACGAAGGCGCCTGATCGCGAACGGGTTAAGCGGTCGCGGAATTGGCGGCGACGTGGCGGCAACGGCTAAGCGCCTCGTGGGGCTTCAGGGCCAGGAGCGTCGGGCAGCGGAGCTGGCCTGGCAGCCCCGCAGCCGCGAGGTCACACGGGCGGACGTGGTGAAGGCGCTGGACGCGCCGGCGGCAGCTGAGGTAGGGCCGCGGCTGGTACGCACCTGGTTAATGCGCGGCGCCTTGCATGTAGCGGCTGCCGACGATGCGGCCTGGCTGTTGCACTTGCTGGGCCCGTTGTTCGTGGCGAAGGGGCAGCGGCGGCGCGATCAGTTGGGACTGAACGAGAAGATTTGCCTGCGAGCTATGGCCATTTTGCGTGAGCGTTTGCAGGGCGCAACAGCCTTGACGCGACAGGAGCTCGCGGCAGCGCTGAGCGCTGAGCAAGTGCCCGTTGAAGGACAATCGCTGTATCACCTGCTTTACCGCGCGGGGCTAGAGAGGGTCATCTGTCTTGGCGCAGAACGCAACGGCGAGCAGACGTTTGTGCTGGCCGAGGAGTGGATTCGCATAGAGGCAGCGGCCGGGGAAACAAAACCTAAGGATGCCGCAGTGAGGCTTGCGCGGCGTTACCTGGCTGGTTATGGGCCCGCGCGAGCCGAGGATTTTTCAGCGTGGAGTGGATTGGGGGTGCGCCAGGCGCGACCGGCCATAGAGGCGGCCGGACGGCTCCTGCCGGGAAGCAGTGAGCTCTTCTTTGAAAGCCGTGAACCTATGGCAGAAGAGGCGGCCATGGAAGGCGTGGAAGCGCGCCTATTGCCGGCGTACGATTCGTTTCTGTTGGCTTATTCGCAGCGGACGCTCGTGGCGCCGCAGTTCGCGCGAGAAATCCACCCCGGCGGCGGCGTTATCAAACCTACGCTGCTGCTGAACGGGGTAGCAGCAGGGACCTGGCGCATGCAGGAGGGAAAGGTCGTACTGTCTTTATTTGAGCCGCTAGACGCACACAAAGAGCGCGCAGCCGAGCAGGCGGCGGCGGAGATGGAAGCGTATGTGGCGGGCCAGTAGCAGGTAGGTACCGGTTGATAAGGAGCGCCGCCGCGCAATTATGGGCGGCGGCTAATTGTTCGTTGCCCGGCGCGCGCCAAATCGCGTACAATTTTCGGTGATTGTTCGTCGATTTATGCCAGTATTGGGAGAGTAATGGAAGTGATGCGCGCGCCGCTCGTGGTGAAAAGATTCGCTGTTTTGATTGTCGTGATAGCGGCGGGGTGGCTGCCGCTGATTGTGGCCGGCGTGGTAGGGGCCGGGAGTGAGCTGCACGCTGCAGCCGGGCAGCAGGTTACCGGCGTAAAGATGAAGCCGGCGCAGCAGCCAGGCCCTGGCGCAGAGGTGGTGACGCACACGGCGCTGTATACGGCATTTTTGCCCGTGATGTACGCGCCGTTCGATATGCTGGACTTCTTCCTGGGCGACGAGGAGCTTATATTTGAGGTGCAGTTCTTCGATGGGGAGCCCGATCCCAGGGCTCAGGCGCGGCACCAGACGCAGATCAGCGGAACCGTGCTGTTCCACACGAAAGGCAATAACGAAAGGGCCGAGTGGGAGGAGCTGTGGGCCGACGACGACTTCATCTACCGCGGCAGCGATACGAGCCCGGGCAACGGACAGTACTATACGTTGCGCGATCCGGGTATGTACGGCTCCAAATGGGCGCCGCGCTATTGGGCGGTGGGTGAAACCTTCTACCGGCTACCGCATGTAACCTTTTACGATAAACTGAGTTGTGCGCCGCTTTCGGGCGGCAGGCACGGCACATACCTGCGTTTTGAGGCCTTTCATCGCACCTATACTTTTGAGAGCGGTATTACTCTGGATTATGTGATCGAGCTGGCATGGTTGGGGCGCCACGATGGGCCGCCCCTGGAGCGCTATTTTTACGCCGACTCTTATGGCCTGGTAGGGTGGTGGAGCAGTAGCGGCTTCCACAGCCACATCAGCGAGATTCACGCGCCTGGAGCACGCCCGGACAATATGCGTGAAAAAATTGGCTGCCTGGATCGATCGGCAACTGTGCCGCCACAGTTCCGTGGGCTGCGCCTGCGCGACTGGCCGGGCCTGACCAACGGTTAGCGACGCTCGCGGCGGGCAGCCGGTAGCGCGCTAACGCCAGCCGAAAGCCAGCGGGCCGAGGGACCAGAGCCGATCGATCTGGAAGAGGCGACGGCCGGCCTGCAGCAGGCGCGCCGGTGTGCCCGGCAGAGCCGTGGTAACGAAGCCAAAGAGGCGCCAGAGGCGGAAGAAGGTGAAAGCGGTGGCGGGCTGAAAGCCGGCACGTTCAAAGGCGCGCAGCGAAGGCTGGTTTTCGAGGTCAGCGCCGATCCAGATGCGGTGCAGGCCTTCATCCGCCAGACGGCCAAGCATGAAGGCCAGCAGGGCGGTGTACAGGCCTTTGCGGCGGTAGGCGGGCAGCGTGGCGCAATCCCAGATGTAGGCTTCGCCGGGCTGAATGTCCAGAATGCTTTCCATTTCGCCCACATACTCTTGCTGCAGGGAGATCCAGCAATAGGCGGCAATCTCGGCGCCATGCCAGGCGGCAAAACAGCGACGCCGGGGGTCAAGGCGCTCCAGGATCAGGTGTTGTGGCCGGTCTGTGGCGGCGGCCATGGCTGCCACGCCATCCGTAGACAACTCGCTTAAATCTACGGCGATGCCGGGGGCGGCGACGGTGGGGAGGGGCTCAGCGCCGTGCAGATCGCGCGCATAGATGCGCCCGCGCTGAAGAACCCACAGGCCCTCAGGCGGTGGCTTGTGAACCTGGCTCACCAGGCCTCCTGCAGAATGCGTACGGCTGCCGCCTGCTGGTCCGAACTGCCCACGGCGTCCTGGGCGATGTGCGCGATGGCCTCGCGGGGAACGCCTACATCGCGCAGGCGTGTAGGCAGGTCAAAACGGCGGATGAGATCGGCGACGGCGTCGGCAGCGAATAGGGCCGCGCGCAGGTCTGGCGTGTGCGGCGCGGCGACATTTAGCTCGCGGGCCATTCGCGCCAGCGGCTGCGGGCGAACGATGGCCATATGGCGCATGGTGGGCGGCAGGGTGATGCAGGACGAAATGCCGTGTGGCACCTCATAGTTGGTGGCGAACGATTTGCTAATGGCGTGGCTGAGCCCCATCTGCACCGTGGCCGGGGCAAAGTTGCTCATCCAGGCTGCAAGCTGGCAGCGGTGGCGCAGATCGGCGGCGTGCGGCTGTTTCCAGGAGGCCGGAAGGCAGGCAAACAACTCGCGTATGGCCTCCAGCGCCAGCAGAGAAGGGATGGGATGATCGCCGGCTGCGACCAGGGTTTCAACGGCATGGTCCAGGGCGCGGATGCCGGTGGAAGCCCACAGCCAGGGCGGTGTGTGCGCGGTGAGTTCGGCATCTAGAATGACCAGGCGCGGCGTGAGCGCAGGGTGGCGCACGCGATCTTTGCTGCGGCCGCCGTCTTCGACGGTAAAGCCGGCGATGTGTGAAAACTCGGCGGCGGAAAGAGTGGTGGGCACGGCGACGTGCGTGATGGCGTTTTCGACGCCAAGCTCCCAGGCCACGGCCTTGGCGGCGTCGATGGCGCTGCCGCCGCCGACGCTCAGCAGGAGGTCTACAGAGCCTTCGCGGGCCACGGCGGCGGCGCGCTGGATGTCGCTCCGCGGTGCGTGCTGGCGAATGTCGGTGAAGACGCCCGCGTGGCGGTCGCCAAGCGAGGAGATAACCTGGCGCACAATTGGCGTTTCAGCGAATACGGTGCGTCCGGTAATGATCAGCACGCGCGTCGCGTCAAGGCGCTGGAGTTCCTCGACCAGGGCGCTAATGCTGCCTGGGCCGTATATCACGCGTTCAGTGGGTAGGAAGGTAAAGGCGTTCATCATCATTCGGTCGTCCGCAGTCATGGTCACGGCGAGTATAGCACGGATCGAGGCGCGGGCAGCGTAGGACTTACCATCGTCGCTGGGCCACCGTACCTGCGAATTTAGACAAAAGCTTGACAATGAGTTCAAAATACGTACAATACCTGTACATTATCTAGACAAACAAGGAGATTTTGTCAATGAACAGGTTGAAAAGTGTGGTTGTTGTTCTGGTTCTTTTGTTGTTAGCAGCCGTACCGTTTGCCTCGGCGGCGGACGTGACTGCGACGGACAGCTCGATTGTTGAAGTGGCGCAAGGCGACGGGCGCTTCACGACGCTGGTGGCGGCGGCGCAAGCGGCTGGCCTGGCTGACGCGCTCTCCGGTGGGTCATGGACGGTGTTCGCACCGACCGACAGTGCGTTTGCAAAGCTGGGCTTGAATGCCAATAACATTGGCCAGGCCTTCACCGCCGCCGAGCTGCGCAACATCCTGCTGTACCACGTGCTGGCCGCGCCAGTGAGTTCTGCCGAAGCCAAGGCTTCTACGGGCGATATCGTGATGGGCAATGGACAGCGCGCCGGGCTGAAGTTTTTTGACGGCTCGCTGTACCTGAATGACGATTCCAAGGTCATCATTCCCGACATCCAAGCGTCGAACGGCGTGATTCACGTCGTAGACACGGTGATCCTGGGGCCCTGGCCGCGCAGCGATGAAGACGCCTCGCCGGCTCCGGGCGTGAGCATGCCCAGCGCTAACACCATTGTCGACATTGCGGTAAGCGACGGGCGCTTCACGACGCTGGTGGCGGCGGCGCAAGCGGCTGGCCTGGCTGA
>CAYLJW010000024.1:0-4946 GCA_964384155.1 uncultured Ardenticatenaceae bacterium | reverse complement strand
GTCGAACGGCGTGATTCACGTCGTAGACACGGTGATCCTGGGGCCCTGGCCGCGCTAAGTAGTTGCACTTTACACTGCCGCGCCATCGAACCTTAGCAGCAGAATGCGGTAGGCTAGAGAAGAGCGTCACTGCGGCGCTGATCTGAAAAGGACCAGCGCAGAGCGGTGGCGCTCTTTTCTTTTGGCTCGCACGTGCAGTGGGACACGAGCGAGAGGGAAGCGGCGCTCAGGGGATTGTGTACAGGTAGGTATTGCCTTGTTTGCCGACCTGCACAATGGCTTGCGTATGGCGCAGGCAAAAGGCGGCTTTTTGCGCCAGCCAGCGCGGCGCTCGCATCGCGGCGGCGAGATCCGCCGTGGTGAATGGATCAGGTAGGGTTGGGGGGATCAGCGCCAGAAGGTCTTGTGGGGCGGTGAACAGGCGGCGTTCGAGGACGGTGAGCAGGCGGCGTTCGGTGGTGATCCATTTGCGCCGACGCCAGCGATGGTTGGGATTGGGCCGCCGCAGCTCTTCTTCCTGGATGAGCAGCACTTCCAACGAGAAGTTTGGGTGGCAGAGCAGGTCGGGAAAACTGACAAGCTCGCGGAACAGGTGCTCAACGCGCCCTTTTTGCGGCGACTTGCGGCGCTGTGCTTTGCGGTTATTTTGCTGCGCCATATTGATCAGCCACTTTTCGCGGGCGATGGGGATAATGAGGCGCGTAGGATGGGCGGCGCACAGGGCGCGCAGCTTTGTTTTGAGTGGGGCGCACGGGCCGGTCTGAATTTCGAGGAGCTGGCGACCGCTGACAACATCGACGACATAACCGTCGACCTCAACCTCGAAGGCGTCGCCGTCGCTGGCAACCCACTGCTTCAGGGCGGCATGCAGCGACTTCTCGTTGAGTTGACCAATGCCAATGCCATTGGCCCCTTCGGCGGAGCTCATGCCTTTATTCTATCGTGAAAGCCAGTGTAGACTACTCGCGGAGCAGTGGCCGGACTGGTGCACGAGAGGCCGGCTGTAACTGAGCGCCGGCGCGTGCAGCATGATGTGCTGGGCCAGCGACTGCGCCAGCCAGTTGCCGTCGGCCGACCAGGTAGGCGCCCCAACAGCGCCTAGCGGCCGAAGCTCTCGGCTCTGCAGGTCGAGCAGCTCCCAGGTGTTGGCGTTGCGAATGGCAATCCAGCGGCCATTGGGCGAGGGCCGATAGGCCAGGCCACCATCGCTATGGTACAGCAGGGTAATTTCTGGCGTGTAGACCATATCGGGGGCCAGGTGGATGAGGAAGAGGAAGCTATCTGGCTCGATGTCTTCGGGAATGGGAGGCCTAACGGCGTGCAGCAGCAGCAGGCGGGAATCGGTTGGCATGGGCTGCAGGCTCACGAAAGACAGCGCCCGGCCGCCGGGTAGATCACGCTGCAGCAGGTGCATGAAATCTTGGGCCGTGGCGATGGGTAAGGGTCGGTCGTTGGCCGACGAGGCGACGATAATCTCTTCGCCTGAGTGCGCTGGGGCCGGGCGCAGGTAAGCGTAATGGCGTTCGTCGAGCCAGGTGGGCGCGAAGCCCTGGCCCACGACCACGGCGTTCTCGCCGCGGTTGCCCGCGCGGATTAGCGTATACGGTTGTTGGCCGGGCGCTGCGGTGGGGTAGGCTTCGAGCAGGAGGTCCGCGCCATTTGCCGACCAGGTAGGCCGCACAGTCCAGGGCTCGGCATCGCAGATGGCGCTGCCGCACGTTTGCAGCTCGATCTGCCACCACTCCTCTTCAATCGAGGCCAGCAACTGCGGATAGTGGGGGCTGAGCACGGTATAGCGCCAGTGCGGCGCCGCGCCGTCGTAGGCTGCAAATAGCGACGGCTGGCCGTCGCCGGGATGAGTTGCAAATAGGGTTGTCGCGCCGCCCGGGGGCAGCCAGACAAAACGGGCGCTGCGGCGTCCTGTGGCATCGCGCCCGACTTCATTAACCACGTTGCCGTAATCGGCGGGAAGCGGAAAGATCGATTCCGTGCGCCTGCCGTCGCTCGCTGCATAGCTCACAGCCGGCTGCCAGCCTCTGCCCTGCAGGTCGTAGCGCTGCACGGCCGTTGTTTCGCCCTCATAACAGGTTCGTTGAAGGACGCCTTGGGGCAAGGCGTCGAGGTCGGCGGCGCGCTGCGCCGAGCGCGAGCGCTCGTAGACAAACTCGGTCCATTCCACGGCGAACTGCTCTGGCCGAGATGCTCTTAGAAGCCAGAAGTCCAGGCTGCTCTCCATATACGTTAGCAGCTCGCCGGGCGGCAGGGATACCTCCAAAAACTCGACAACCGAGAGCATCTGCAGCCAGCTCTGGCTGTGCAGAAAATCGAGATCTCGAATCTGCAAGATGAGCACGTTGCCCAGCGACAGTCCCTGGCCCATCAGCGCTTCATAATGGTCCGGCGTCAGGGGCCAGGGCTGTAGGCGCAAGTGGTAGAGCTGCCGCTGGATGATAGCGCGGGCCAGCAGGCTGCGCTCGCAGCAGTCGTAGCCGGCGAGGCCACTAATAAGCGGCGCAAGCACACGCTGTGCATAGGCGCGGGCCATGAACAGCCGGCCTGCTTCGTCCAGCGGCTGGCCGATCAGCGACGGCGCCGGCAGAACAATAGATGCGCTGCCGTCCCCGAGAGCATGGCGCAAAAAGGCTTGCGGCTCGCTGGCCGCCGCCAGGGCGGCCGTATCGGGCGTCAGGCGTATGGTGAGCTGGTGGCCCTGAGGGCATGTCAGTCCCGGCAGCCCGCAGGCGCGCGGAAGCAGGCGGGCCAGCTCGGCGTAGAGCAGATCAGCGACGGCCTGATCGCGCTGTGGGTAATGCAGCGTGAAGGAAGGGGAGCTGGCTATGACTTCAGGCAGCCAAAAGTCTGGCGGCGGCGGCGCTGCGCGCCAGACGCCGGCGTTGAGGCGGTAGCTGTGGAGCTGATTCAGAAGCAGCGACTGGCGAGCGCGCCCGGTGCTGCTGAGGATCAAGGTGTGTTGTGTAGTGACCGTGGCCTGCGAGAGGGTGGGATCGAGGCTAACTTCGCGGCTTATGGCGCTCGGCGAAGTGGGAAGCAGGTCTATCATGCGCGCCGCGCCCTCGAATAGCAGACCATTCTCGAACAGTTGCCGGTTTGCCGCGAGCCATTCAGCCGGTTCGGGCTGCAGCAGAGTCGTATACAGCTCCGGATCGTTGCCGGCCACAGCCTGGCGCGCCAGGTCGTGTGCGGCCAGCACATCGGCCTGAACGCGCTGTTCCGTTTGCAGCGCCCGCTGCCGGACGGTGCGCCAAGCGGCGAAGAGGGCCGCGGCGAGCAGGGTGCAGATAATGAGCAGCGTGAGCCCACGGCGCGAGTTACGGCCTGGTGGTGGGGGCTGCGCGTCTGGCGGGTCGGACTCTACGTCTGTCTGCCAGGTAAGGCTCATATCTCTTCAGTCGGTTGCGGAGGGGATGGCGTTATGGTAGGCGCTGCGATCGGCGCCAGCCCGGCCCGCGGGTCAACGGACTAGGGATAACCGAGCTCGTCGAGAATGGCGGCGGCGTCTTCGTATGCGGCGGCGCTGAGCACCTCGCGTATGCCCAGAGCGAGGCCGGCGGAAGGCATGGCGGGCGAGATGAGGCCGCCGAGCTCGCGGGCAATGGCCGGCCAGGGGGGCGGCTGCTGGCGCGCGTCGAAATAGATTGTGTGGTCACGGGAGGAATAGGCCGCGACCGGGTGCAGCGGCTCCGCGCGAAACGTATGGCCGTCGAGCTTGAGCGTGGGCTGTAGCCGCAGGCTTGCAAGCCGCTGAAAACGCACGGTGCGCAAGGGCAGGAAGGGATCGTGCTCTATTTCGGCGCGCCGGTTTTCGTGCAGCAGGCGGGCAATCAGTGAAAGGCGTTCTGCGACACGCTGCTCGATGTCCGCCGCCGGCGACGCCGGGCCGTCGCCGGCAATGTCCTGCTGTATGGCCGCGGCAAGGGGGCGCACACCGGCGGCTGCCACGAGCGGCGTATAGGCTGTCGCTTCGTGCAGCAGGGCGCCGTTGAGGTCTTCGGCTGCTGCATTGAAGCGGGCGATATCTTCTGCTTGCGCGCTGTAGAAGAGATCGCCGGGCTGGCGCATTGTGCGGCGGCGATTGGGCAGCGAGCGCTGCGTACGCAGGCGCGCAAGCTGCGCGGGCGGGAGCCGATCTGCACCAAAAAGCGCGTCCAGCCTGAGCCAGCAGTCGGCCAGAACCTTCAGGGCTGGATCGTCCAGCGGCTCCCGTTCTGCAAGCTGGAGTTGGGCGATATGCAGCACGGCCTGCACCAGGTCTGCCGCCGCCGGCTCGTGGCGTACGCCGAGCCAATCGTACAGGGCGGCAATTGCCTGGCTTGGCGGCGGCTCGGCGACACGAGCCTGCGCGCCGAGCAGGGCTGCGGCTTCACGCGTGGCATACACCTCGCGCGCCGAACGAAACGAGCCATCCATACAGGCAACCAGCGGCAGGAGGCTAAGGCCCTGGCGCAGGCCGGCGTCGTCACGTATTTGCCCCAGGCGCTGTGCGAGAAGCTGCAGGAGGCGGTGACGAGCATCGGAAGGCAGATCCGGGTCGCGCGCCAGGACCTGCGGCAATTGCCGGCGCACATACGTCTCAAATTCCAGCGGCTGCAAGCCCAGGTCCTCTAGGAATTGGCGGCGCCCGCCAATGGCTTCGATGTCGACCACCGCCGTCAGTTTGAGCGGGTCTTCAAAGCCGCCGGGGATGAAAAGGTGCGCCAGCGGTTGTAGCTGGCCAGAGATGGGGGCCAGGGGCAGGTTGAGAATCTCGCGCCGCAGGGCCAGAGCGTCGGCGAATATTTCGATCTGGTGCGCTTCCAACCAGCGGAAGAGAGCCGGCAGGTCGAGGCGGCCCATCTGCCACGCCTCCTGTAGCTGCTCGGGCGCGAGCGCGGCGAGGCGGTCGACGGCCTGGCGCACGCCGAAGCGGACCACGAGATACGCTGGGA
>CAYLJW010000023.1:55985-72204 GCA_964384155.1 uncultured Ardenticatenaceae bacterium | reverse complement strand
GACGCCTACTGTCGCGACGCCGCCGTGGCCGTGGAAACCGCCAAGAAGTTTATGCAGATCCGCAAGGGAATCGCCTGACGCCCTATGCAAAGCGAGCCAGAACGGTCATAATAAGACCGCTGCCGGCACGCGCCATATTCTGCAGCCTTGGAAGGTTTTTATGAACCCATTTGAACAACTACTCCAGAGTGAACCTTATATTCTTCTCGACGGCGCCATGGGCACCATGCTGATGGGCATGGGCCTGGAACAGGGCCATCCGCCGGAGGAGTGGAATATCACCTATCCCGATCGCATCTCGGCCGTTCACGAGGGCCATATTAATGCCGGCTCACGGGTCATTCTCACCAATACGTTTGGCGGCACCCACTTTCGCCTCAAGCTGCACAAGCTGCACGACCGCGTCGCCGAGCTAAACAGGGCCGCGGCGCGCATTGCCCGCCGCGCCGCCGATCAGGCGCCGCACCTGGTGGCTGTCGCCGGTTCGATGGGCCCCACGGGCGAGCTGCTGCAGCCTATGGGCTCTATGACCTTCGACGAAGCTTTCGCCGCCTTTGCCGAACAAGCCGCTGCGCTGGCCGATGGCGGCGTCGACGTGCTGTGGGTGGAGACCATGAGCGACCTGCAAGAGGTGCACGCGGCCGTCGAAGGCGCGCGCTCGGTGACCGACCTGCCTATTGCCGCGTGCATGACCTTCGATACCAATGGGCACACGATGATGGGCGTCAGCCCCCAGCAGGCGGCGCAGGCGCTTGGCCAGATGGACCTGATTGCCATGGGCGCTAACTGCGGCAACGGTCCCGCCGAAATCGAAGAAGTCATTACGGCCATGGCTGCGCTAAATCCCCAGTTGCCGCTCATTGCCAAGTCTAACGCTGGGATCCCGCGCCTTGTCGGCGGTTCCGAGCTAATTTATGACGGCACGCCCATGGTAATGGCCGGCTATGCCCATCGCGTGCGTGAAATGGGCGCCCGGCTGATTGGCGGCTGCTGCGGCAACACGCCTGATCATCTGCGCGCCATGTCTGCCGTGCTCAAGGGTGAGCTGGCCAGTGAAACATTGCCAGCCGCGCCGCGCCCGCGGCGCGCGGCGGCCGTGACGAACAACGACCGGCAGGGCCACTCGCGCCGCCATCGCCGCCGGACATAGGATAGGAGACGGAGCCGATGTTTAGTCTGGGTCGCTGGTTACGCGACCACCCTTCATTGCTAGAATGGACCTACGATCGCACGGACCGCATTTTCCGCTGGTTACACCCGCTCATCAAGCGCCTGGGCCACCAGCGTGTCGAACGCGCCTTGCTGCCTGTTGAAGATCTTGCCAAGAAAGTCGTTTTCGACTGTCGCACCTGCGGCCAGTGCATCTTGCATTCTACAGGCATGACCTGCCCCATGACCTGCCCCAAAAACCTGCGCAACGGCCCCTGCGGCGGCGTGCGCGCCAACGGCAATTGCGAAGTGAAGCCGGATATGCGCTGTGTGTGGGTTGAAGCCTACGAGCGCTCGCAGCGCATGAAGACCTACGGGCATGAGATGATCATGCTGCAGCCGCCTGTCAATCGCCAGCTCCAAGATACCTCGGCCTGGATCAACATGCTAACGGGTGTGGACAAAAAGACCCCGCCGGGGTGGGGGGAGGCGCCGTATGAACCAGCCGCAGAGTGAGATGAGCTCTGGCAGCCGCCTGGAGCGCGTGCTGCGCTCCGGCCTCTTTGCCGTTACTGCCGAGCTAAACCCGCCAGACAGCGCAGATCCGCAAGAAGTGTACGACGCTGCCCTGGTGCTGTCGGAAGTCTGTGACGCGATTAACGCCACCGACGCCTCCGGCGCGCACTGCCATATGTCCAGCGTGGCCATCTGCGCCCTGCTCACCCGCGCCGGCTACGAGCCGGTCTTTCAAGTCTCCTGCCGCGACCGCAACCGCATCGCCATTCAGGGCGACCTGCTGGGTGCGGCGGCCATGGGCGTGCGCAACCTGCTGTGCCTCACCGGAGATGACGTCAGCGTGGGCGACCAGCCGCAGGCCAAGGCCGTGTTCGACTTCGACTCGCTGCACCTGCTGCGAACCGCGCGCACGATGCGCGACCGCGGCATGTTTCTCAGTGGGCGCAAGCTAACCGTGCCGCCGCGGCTCTTTCTGGGCGCGGCCGCCAACCCTTTCGCCCAGCCTTACGACTGGCGTCCTGTGCGCCTGGCTAAGAAAGTGCAGGCCGGCGCCCAGTTCATTCAGACCCAATATTGCTACGATGTGCCTCGCCTGCGCAGCTTTATGGACAGAGTGCGCGACATGGGCTTGCACGAAAAGGTGTTCATTCTGGTGGGCGTGGGCCCCTTGCGCTCTGATCGCGTCGCCGAATATATGCGCAATAACGTGCCTGGCGTGCGAATTCCCGACGAGGTCGTGGAGCGCCTGCGCAAGACGCCTAAAGAGCGTAAGCGCGAAGAAGGCAAGAAGATCTGCGTCGAAATTATCGAGCAGGTTCGCGAGATCCACGGCGTGGCCGGGGTGCACGTGATGGCCTACCGCCAGGAGGAGCTTGTGGCCGAGATCATCCACGATGCGGGCCTGCTGCCCCGGCCGCGCCAGCCTGGCCTGCCGCCGCGCGACGGGCGCCCCCGGCGGCGCTCCGAAACCGTCACAGGCTAGCAGGCGACGCCGCTGCCCCGGCGGCCCTAGGCCAGTACAAGGAGAATCCTATTGCAAACCGTTATCAGCTCCAGAACCAAAACCGTCATTATCGGGCCTGATCGGCCTTTCACGATCATCGGCGAGCGCATCAACCCCACCGGCCGCAAGCTGTTAGCGCGCGAAATGGCTGCCGGCAACTTCGACCGCGTGCGCAGCGACGCCGTCGCCCAGATGGAAGCCGGCGCTCACATGCTCGACGTCAACGCCGGCATTCCCCTGGCCGACGAGCCTGCCATCCTGGCGCAGGCTATCAAGCTAGTGCAGTCCGTCACCGACGCGCCGATCTCCATCGACTCCTCCATCGTCGCCGCGCTGGAACGCGGCCTGGAGGTATACGAGGGCAAGGCGCTGGTAAACTCGGTTACCGGCGAAGAAGAACGGCTCGAAGCGGTTTTGCCCATGGTCAAAAAATACGGCGCGGCGGTCATCGGCATTTCCAACGACGAGACGGGCATCTCCGAAGATCCCGAAGTGCGCCTTGCCGTGGCGCGCAAAATTATCGAGCGCGCCATGGACCATGGCATCCCTAGAGAAGACGTGCTCATCGACCCCCTGGTGATGCCCATTGGCGCGATGCGTTACGCCGGCCGGCAGGTGTTCGAGATCGTGCGCCGCTGTCGCGACGAGCTTGGCGTCAACACCTGCTGCGGCGCCAGCAACGTCTCCTTTGGCTTGCCCAACCGCGGCCCGCTGAACGGCGCTTTCCTGGCGATGGCCATTGCCTCGGGCCTCACCTCGGCCATCACCAACCCCATCGAGCCGGAAATTAAGCACGCCATCATGGCCGCCGACGTGATGATGGGCAACGACGAAAATTGCATGGCCTGGATCCAGTCGACGCGCGCCGACGATGGCGCCGAAGATGAGCAGAGCCAGGGCCGCCGCAGCCGTCGCAGCCGCCGGCGCGAAAGTTAAAGTCTGCTCCCCTGATTCTGTGGCTTCCATTCTGCTGCTGACGCAGGTGTTACCCTATCCGCTCACCGGCGGCGCCAAGATCCGCGCCTATTACATGCTGCGCCATCTGGCCCAGCGCCACGACGTGACCCTGGTCTCTTTTGTGCGCGACGACGATGCACCCGGCGCTGCGGCGCACCTGTCACAGTTTGCGCGCGCCGTGCACACCGTGCCCATGCAGCGCTCGCGCCGGCGCGACGGCCTGGCCTTCGCCGAAAGCCTCTTGCGCGGCAGCCCCGCCTCCATCGTTCGCGACCGCCTGCCGGCCATGCACCAGCTGCTGCGGCGGCTGGCGCAGCAGACGCCCTTCGACGCCGTGCACGCCGATCAGACGGCGATGGCGCAATACGCGCTCTTTGCCCGCGAGGCGCACGCGCCAGGCCGGCGCCCGCACATCTTGCTCGACCAGCACAACGCCATGTATCTGCTGGTGCAGCGCCAGGCGGGTTACGAAAGGGGCGCGCAGCGCCTGATCTGGCAGCGTGAAGCCCGCCTGTTACGCCGCTACGAGAAAGGGCTTATGCAGCAGTTCGACCATATCCTCACTGTCACCGATGAGGATCGGCGCGCGTTGTTGGCCCTCTTCGAGCCCGACCAGCGCCACGGCCTGGCGGCCAAATTCACGCCGCTGCCCATTTGTGTCGATCCCGCGGAGAAAGAGCCGGTGGCTTACGACGATCAAGGCCGCCACATTTTGCACCTGGGCACCATGTTCTGGCCGCCTAATGTCGAGGGCGTGCTGTGGTTTGCCACCGAAGTGCTGCCCCTCGTGCTGCAAGAAGCGCCCGACGCCCACTTCACCATCGCCGGCAAAAACCCGCCGCCAGAGATCACAGCGCTGGCTCAGGCAGGCAGCCCTGTCGCCGCCAATGTCGAGGTGACCGGCTTTGTGCCCGACGCTGCGCCCTATCTGGCCCGCTGCCGCGCCTTTATCGTGCCCGTGCGCGCCGGCGGCGGCATGCGCGTGAAAATCGTGGACGGCTGGCAGTGGGGCCTGCCCATCGTTTCTACCACCATCGGCGCCGAAGGAATCGAGACGCGCCCCGGCGAAAATATTCTGCTGGCCGACGAACCGCAAGCGTTCGCCGCGGCCGTCGTCCGCGTGCTGCGCGACGAAGCGCTAAACCGCACGCTGCGCCAGGAAGGGCGTCGCTGGGTGGAAGAACGGTACGACTGGCGCCGCGTCTATCTGGCGGTGGACGAAATTTACGCCGAACTGCTGCAGTCAGGTTCGTAGTGGGCGGTTTGCTGGCCTGCTTCGGGCGATAAATCGCCCACTACGAACCTTTGGTGCGCCCGCCCACGGGCTTACGGCCTGGCGATAGCGGGCAAGTAAAAGTGGAAGCTTTGCGTGCCGGCTGTTGTGGTTAAGGTGCTGGAAGCCGTAGCCGTGCCGTCGCCCGCCGACGTGGCGGTGATGGTCACGGTGTCATCGTCGCCGCCGGCGGCCGTAGCCGGAATGGCCACGGACACCGCAACGGTCGTCGAGTCGCCGGCGCCCAACGTGACGTCAGCAGGTAGGCCAACGGCCCAGGCGCCGCCGGCTGCGGAGAAGCTGAAGCTATCGGCCACGTTGCCGTTGTTGGTGACGTTCAGCTCATAGGTCACCACATCGCCCGGCGCGCCGGAGAGCGCGGCCGTGGCCGGGGAGAGATCCGCGCCATAGGCGGCCGGGACCACCGTCATCGTGACCGGCACGTTGTTCGTAGGGGAGACCGGGTCGTTCGTCGCGACCTGGATCACAGCATGATAGACGCCGGTTTGCGTCAGCACGCTGCTGTTGAAGATCACGTCAACAGCCTGTGAGCTGTCAGGCCCTATCGCGCCGTTCGCGGGCTGCTGGGCCAACCAATCGACGGTCGGCGGCGGCTCTTCATCACTCAGCCACATGATCGCAGCCGGCGCATTCCCCTCAACCGCCAGGTTGGTGAAACTAAAGCTAGTCGCGCCCAGGCCCTGGTTGTGGATGAGCAGGGTATCGGTCACGACCGCGCCCAGAACGACCTCGAGGACATACGCATCTGGCGCAACAGAGACGCACGGTTGGATCCAGTCCGTTTGGAAGTTTACGGTGGTCGTCATCTGGCTGGTGATTGTAACGCCTGTGGCCGAGACCGAGGTCTGATCCGCGGCAGTCACGTTGATAGCCACCGGGCTGTGCGATTCGTCCAAGAACAGGCTATAAAGGCCGTCGGCGCCGGTGTAGGTCGTCCAACTGTTGGCGCTGCTGCTAACCACGACTTCCGCGCCCGCGACCAGGAAGGGATTGGCGTCGCAGTAGCCTGAGCTTTGCACCGTGCCTATGATCTGGCCGCTCGCTTCACACACTGCCTGAGCCGCCTGCACCGCCGCCAGAATGTCAATCTCGCCCCAACCGCTGGCATAGTTGGGCACATTGCCCGGCCCCGGGGGCGGCGTGCCGCCGCTGTTATAAGGTACCGGTGTGGCCGTTTGTTCGATGATTGTTTCGGTGGTTGCGTAATCGCCAACCAGGCAGCCGGCGGCCTGCCACATGAGGGCAATCATGCCTGTGACGTGCGGCGCAGACATCGATGTGCCTGTCCAATTGGTGCTGGCGTATGCGGCATCGCTCGTATGAACGCTGGAGCGAATGTTTACACCGGGAGCAATGACCTGCGGCTTCATGGTGGCAAAGCCGGGCTGCGGATTGACTGTATCCGCATGATCCGTTGGCCCCCAGTTGGAATGGGGAGCGTACAGGCCGTTATTCGTACCGCTGGAGCCAACGGCCGTGACGTTGCCATAACGGGCGGGGACGGCTGCCGTGTTCAGGCCGGGCGGTGAGGAATAACCGCAGCCACTGGCGTTGCCCGCGGCAAAAACAGGATAGACGCCAGCGGCAAGCCAAGCGTCTACCACGCCCTGGTACCAGGGGTCGTAAGTCGTGTTGCAGCCTCCCCAGGAGTTATTGACGACATGGGGACGCATGTTGGGCGCCACGCTGCCAGGATTGCTCATGTCATAGGGCGCAACGATCCACTGGCCGCAGGCCAGCAGAGCGGTCGTCGAACAGCCTATGCCCGCGCAGGCGCGGCAGGCGATCCATTCTGCTTCTGGAGCCACGCCAATTTCGTTGGCGCCGCCGTCGTAACCGACCATGGTACCCATGACATGGGTGCCGTGCCCATTGGTATCAATGGGGGAAGGGCTGCCGCCGGCAGGGTCGAGCCAGTTATAGGCGTTGCTGCCGCTGCTGATGCCGCGGTATTGGTCGGAAAGAGCGTCATGAGTATAGCGCACGCCGCTGTCGATATTGGCCAGCACGATGCCCTGGCCACGAAAGCCCAAAGCCCAGACGTCGCGCGCTTTTACCCGCACCAGGTTGGGTTCGGCGGCCAGGATGGATGCGACGCTTTCTTGCTGTGACGGCTGTTCCGGTTCAATGAGGTAGTTGTCTGCGTCGGCGCGAATCTGGGCGATTTCCGGCCGGTTCATTAGGCCATTTAACACCGATAGATCCGAGGACTCTACGACAATAACATTGTCGACCCAGAAATGTTGGTAGGCGACGCCCTCGCCGTCAAGGAAGGCGCGCACATTTCTCTGGCTGGCCTCGGCGGCCGCCCGCAAGGCGTCGACCACAAAGTGGCCCCGGGCTTCCCAGTCCATTGAATAGGCGGGGGAGAGGTCGGCTTTACGGTCGAAGTAGATAAGGTAGGGGGCCTGGCCTTCGGATCTCATTTCGGCCAACAACTGGGCGTCTACCTGAATTTGGGAGTTTTTCCCCGTTTCAATGCCCTCTGTGGCGCCAGCGCGCCGCCCCAGGGCGATGACCAATAACAGCAATATCAGGGTCAGACCAATGAGCGCGATCTGTTTAAAACTCTTGCGATACATACCTCTCCTCTTGCGCAAAAGACAAAACGGCCGTTCCACGTTGGGAACGGCCGTTTTCTTACTTACCTACCACTGATTGACATGCTCTGCAAAGAGCAGTCACTCGTGTCCCTTATGGTCTTGCGATGAAGGGGAAATAGAACACGAAGGATTCAGGCGGCTCGACAACAGCCGTGGTCGTCAGGTTGCTGGAAGCCGTGGCCGTGCCGTCGCCCGCCGACGTGGCGGTGATAGTCACGGTATCATCCTCGCCGTCGGCGGCTGTAGCCGGAATGGCCACGGTTACCGCAACGGTCGTCGAGGCGCCGGCGCCCAACGTGACGTCAGCAGGCAGGCCAACGGACCAGGCGCCGCCGGCTGCGGAGAAGCTGAAGGTATCGGCCACGTTGCCGTTGTTGGTGACGTTCAGCTCATAGGTCACCACATCGCCCGGCGCGCCGGAGAGGGCGGCCGTGGCCGGGGATAGAGCCACACCATACTCGGTCGTCGTGGGCTCGACCGTCATTTCCACAGGCACAATGACGAGCGGCGTCGCGGCATCGTTGCTTGCGACGCACAGGTTGCCGCTATAGACGCCTTCCGCCAAACCGCTGGCATCGAACGTAACCGTGACGTCACTGCTGTTACCGGGCGCCGTGGTACCGCTGGCCGGATCCACAGACAGCCAGGCTATGTCGCTGAGATCCTGGCAAGCGCCTGCCCGCGCGCCGATGAGCTGGAAGGTGAGATCCGGGAAAGAAAAACCACAGTCGGAGGCGGATCCCCAATCGGTGCAGCCGCTTCCATAGGAGTCGCTGGGGTTACGCCAGGCAAACTCGTTGTTGGCTTGCGCCGATTGCATGAACCAATACCAGACGCCATCGGCGAAGAAATCCATCCGCGGCTGTATGGAAAGCCAGTAGGCGCCAGCAGTTAACTCAGCCGGCTGCGGCAGATCCAGGATCAACTGGCCGTTATTGTCCGTGGTCGGCGTTAGGTTGGGATAAGCGTAAAGCTCAGCTCCGGGCAAGCCGCCGTCATCTTCATAGAAGAAGACATTGA
Organism: uncultured Ardenticatenaceae bacterium; assembly: GCA_964384155.1. Lineage (GTDB taxonomy): Bacteria > Chloroflexota > Anaerolineae > Promineifilales > Promineifilaceae > JAAYYY01. The sequence continues at coordinate 63,662 of CAYLJW010000023.1, read as the reverse complement.
CTCCCGGCAGATTGGAGAAAGCTTGATAGAAGCCGCGGGCATCGACCGTGTGAACAGTCCAGGTCTCGCCTTCCGGCACGACAAAGTCATCGGCGGCCTGGACAACCCATTCCGGTTCTTCGTCCAGATCATAGATTGCCAGGGCGCCTTGCGTTGTGGTGTTAGCCGTCTGGTCATAGAGCAGATCGGTGCTCAACAAGCTGGCGCTTGTATCTTGCTCTTCGATCGTCCACACCAGATCAGCATCGCCCGTGTTACTGATCGTCAGGTTTTGCGTGGCGCTGGTGTCAACTTCTTGTGTTGATGCAAGCTCGGCAGGGCCGACTCCGATCACGGGGGCCTGAGTGACTTCCATCGTCACCGGCACTGTAACCAGCGGCATGTCCGGGTCATTGCTCTCGACACAGAGGAACGCCTCGTACGTGCCAGCGCTCAAGCCGTTGGAGTCGAGGGTTACCGTGACGTCGGTGGCGCCGCCAGGTTCCGTTGTGCCCGAGCTTGGCGCAACCGCTAGCCAGGGCACATCGGCCGGATCAATACAGGCAACGAAGGCCTGGCCAAAGCCGCGCACCAGCCAGTTGCCGGGGAAGCCAAAGCTGTCAGCAAGGCCAAAAGTGCTGAAGGCCGTGAAGTCCGGCGGGTCGCCCGGATTCCCGCCGCCAAATCCAAGCCAGGAGCGTAGTTGGCTGCCTGAAAGCTGATCAAGGACTGCCGGGAAAGTATTTGGCGTGATGCCGGCCGTGCGGTTCACCACTGCGATGATAATGTCGCCGGGTCCCTCAAAGGTCACCGGCTCCGCCAGCGGGTACACCGACCAGGTCGTTCCGTCAACCGCTTGAACCTCCTGATCATTCAGCGACACCCGATGCGTCGCGCCGTTGGTGGGATTGCCGTCGGCGTCTTCATAGAGATAGATGTCTATCAGCTCGCCCACATTGATGTTGCCTGTGGTGCCGAGATAGCCAAACATGACCTGGACTTCATCGAGGATGACCGGGAAGTTCCAGGTCTGCGGCGTGAAGCGATTGAACCAGATGAATTGGGCGCCACTGGTAAGGCCAATCGCATTACTGCCTGCTCCACCGTCGAGGATCAAAGAGAAGGGGCTGCTGAGCGTCGAAGCTGCAACTTCGGCATCGCCCTCGCCCAGACTCAACTCCACGGCGGCCGGCATCGGCTCTTCGGCAATTGTCCACTCTAGGTCGATGCCGCCATTGTTGTGAATCGTCAGCGTATGGTTTGTTACCGTATCTGGCTTTTGCTCGGCGCTCAGCTCATCGGGATTCACATCGATGGACGCGACGGGGAACCTCGGCATCACAGCCAGCGGCAGATGGACGCCGGCTCCGGCTGTGGCTTGGAAACTAAAGTTGGTTACACCGAACGTGCCGGCGCCAAAATCACCGTCGGCTGTCCATGCGCTGAAGCCAAACTCGTCGCCGGCGCTGACGGCTAGCGAATAGCTTTCCTCGAAAAAGGGCACAGCGTCTGCGTTGCACGCCAGCTCGTCGTACACGCCATTGTGGGTGACGCCGCCTGAATCCCAACAGTCTTCGTCCAGCGTTTGGTAGCCCCAATCAAAGCTGATGATGCCATCTGCGGGGATAGTGATCCAGAAGTCGGTAAAACCGCCCTCCCCATCGTCGCCGCCGGTCACATACAGCTCAACGGGCGGACCAGGCTCGCTGTCGAAACTACCGGCAACGTCTGGTGGATCGTTGCTAAAGGTCCATTGCTCCAGAGCAAAATCACCGCTGAAGTCGTTAACAGCTTCACCAGCCGAAGGCGTAAGCTGAATTTCGGCAAAAGCCCAGACATCATTAGGCAAGGCAGTCACGTCGGCGGTGATCGTCAACGTCTGCGACGCGCCGGGATCGATGGCAAAGCTGGCCGGATCGACGGTGAGCATCATACCCGCCGGCGCATCAACCGAGGCGACGTAGGTGATCTGCTCCTGGGCCACGCTGGTGAACGTCCGCATCCAGGAGCATACGTCAAGACAGCTCGAGTCGGCCAGACTGGCCAGGTTCAAGGTTGTGGGGTCGCCGCCGAGGGCCGGGTCAGCCGCTTCGAAGTTAGCCGTCGTCTCATCGAGAACCAGCCCCACCAGCGCGGCGTTGGTTAAGTCCAGCCGGCCTGCGCCAACATCAAAGGGATCACTGGGCGTCGCGGCGTCTTCTTTGACCACCACACCGCTCAGGCTGGTCATCATCAGCGCCGATTGGATCTCGGCGGGCGTCCAGGAGGGGTAAAGCTGGCGAAGCAGCGTCGCCGCGCCGGCCACATGGGGGCTGGCCATGGAGGTGCCGCTGATCATGCCGTAATTATCGGCCGCGCCCGCAAAAGCAGCCAGGATATTGGTGCCGGGGGCGCCAATATCCGGTTTGATCCAGTCGGGATTGACATTGGGCCCGCGCGAGCTGAGGTTGGCCATGATGTCCGCCCAATCAGGGTTGCTGATGCTCGCGGTGCCGGCATTAATGCGCACTGTCGGGTCTGTTTCGGCCTGAACCCAGTCGCGAATGGCCATGCCATCCACATCCGTCACGAAGACAGCATGAAGCGAGGTGCCGGGCATGCTCATCACAATCGGCGGACCGCCGGCATTGTTGTAAATGATGACGGCGACGGCGCCCGCATCGTCCGCATTATTGATCTTGTCGCTAAACGGACACGTGCCGCGCTGGATCAGGGCAATACTATCGGCAAAGGCGTCCGCCGGGAAGGCGTTACAACCCAGGACGTTGCCGGCGTCTATGTCGCCGGCAAAGACAATGCCGGCCTCGATATCCGTCGTAATCTCCGGGCTTTCTGTGCCACGAACCGCCGCAATACCTTGCAGCTCGGTGGGCACAGGCTCGGGGCCGGTCACATCGAGCGTGTTGGCGATGATGCGGCTGATGGTCGTGTTGGCCACGGAGGTGAGCCACGGCGCGTTAGCCGGGGAACTGACCGTGCCGGCGCCCGGGCCTTCGTTGCCTGCAGCGGCGGCCACAAAGACGCCGGCATCGCGGGCATTGAGAAAGGCCTCGGAGTCGGGATCACTCCAGGGATCCGATGGACCGCCGCCAATGGAGTAGTTGATCACATCGACAGCGTCTTCTGTGGCGTCATCAATGCCCGCCAGGATCGCAGTAAGGGCACAAGATGAAAGGCAGACACGGTAGGAGATGATGTTAGCGCGCGGCGCAATACCCGAGATACGGCCAAATGTCACGTCATCATATTCGATGTCATAAAGCACATTGCCGGCGGCCGTACTGGCCACATGGCTGCCATGTCCATCGGCGTCAATCGGGTTCATACCGGAGCTTGCATAAGCATACACGCCAATTAACTTATCATTACAGTTCAGGGCAGGATTGTAATTGGGGTGCCCCGGGTCACACCATCCAAAATATTCCGCACGCGGGTTGGTGTGCTCGTAGCCATCGCCGTCGGTCGCGGCAAAGGAAGGATGGCTCATGTTAATGCCGGTATCGATGATACCCACGACCATTCCCTCGCCGAGAACGCCATCCATGCCTTCGGGAACATTGCTGCCATCCCAGATGCCAGAGGCATTCACGAAATCAGGCGTAATGTCGGTTAGTGGGTAGCGATCGAAGCTGCGAACAACGCGCTTCACCAGGGGCAGATCGGCCGCGGCCGCTGCTTCTTCAGGCGTCAACTCAACGGCCAGGCCATTGTAGGCCACATCATAAACGTGCAGAATGGTTAAGTCGGACCGGCCAATCGTCTGGCTGATCTGCTCAACCGCAGCCGAACGCTGTTCGGCCAGATAGGCGCGATAAGCCCGGCTGGCCGGACTGCTGGCTTCTAGTTTCGGCGCGTTTGTTGCCGCAGGGCTGGTCGCCGCTAAACCGGCGACGCCGCCTCTGTAAGAGGCTAAGGGGGCGTCCTGAAATTGGACGATGTACTGTGCCGGACCAACAGCGCCCGCCACTTCATGTAAAACGGCCCCGCCGCTGGCAGATGCCAGGCTGAATGGGCTCTCGTTTACAGCGACTACCTGTTTATCATGGTTGTTTAACGGCTCACTGGCCTGAACGTGATAACTGCTGCCAATTGTTACAAAGAGCGCTAAGACGGCGATTGCAACGATGGCTCTTACAACTCTGAAATTCATGACACGTACCCTCCAAAAAAGCGGATTCAATAGTGAAGCAGCGAAGAGTGCTAGTGACCAAACCGTTGGTTTCTATTCAGACAAATGAACCTCACCTCCTTACACGCATCTAAAGAATGGCTCGGATAGAAGCAGTTGCGCCTTCTGTCGGCTAGAATGAACAAGCAAGCGCACCAGGAGCCACGTTGCAGTGGCTACGCCGGACCGGCCACTTGCATGCTGTAGCTATTCGTTTATTGTCTGGGCCATCCTGCTAGAGGACCATGCTACGACCCGTAAAATAGGAGCAGCAATCTGCAGGGTACCCCTTCCTGGCACACATCACACCCAGATTGTAATCAAATTATTCTTAATTTTCCACTCATAATAGACAAGAGATACAGCGGTCGCCGCAACTCACGACATCCTATCCCGAAAGGCGCCTGCCGCCGGCGTCGGTACGCACCACACTCCCACCCTCCACCTCCTCGCGCAGCCACAGCCACACCTGCTCCGGCTGCATGGTCTCGCGCACTACGGTTAGCAATGCCTGTCCCAGCCGCTCCAGCTCGGCCTCGCCGCGCGCCGTCTCGGCAAACCGCGTCAGCATCTGTTCTGCATCATACTTGCTGCGGAAGAAGCGGCGGTCGATCACCTCCTGCACCCGCCGGCGCAGCGGCGAAAAGAGCACGGCAATGGCCAGCGTCGATACCACGATGGTCAGCGGCGATGGCTGCCCCGACACCGCCGTGACCACTCCCTGCAGCAGCACCACGCTGCCGAAATAAATCAAGGCCAGCAGCGCCGTCAGCACCGAATAGATCAGCGTGCGGCGGATGATCACGTCGATGTCATAAAGCTGGTGCCGCAGCATGGCCACGCCAATGCCTAGCAACGGCCCCACGAACGAAGCATTTACCAGGATATCGCCCAGCCAGATGTCCAGGCCCAACGACAGCGCCAGCCCGCTGATCACCATCACGGCCATCAGGGCGACGCCGCCCATCAACCACTTCAACTGCTGGCGCTGCCGCCCACGCGACCGCCCGAAGCGGGCCAGAACGTTGGCCAGCACCGCCACAACAGCTACGGGCATGGACAGGGTGAATACGAAAAACAGGCCATTATACAGCGTCACCAACCGCTGGCTCACAAACGGATTCGGCGCCTGATAGGCCGAAGACATTGGCGCTTCAATCATGGCTGCGACCAGCGCGGTGGCGCTGAAGAGCGCTATCGGCAAGCCGGTAAACCAGCGCCAGCGCCGGCTCAACATCTCTCCATCTGGAAAAATCGCCAGCGTCAATAGCAGCAGGCCAAACAAGACGATCCACATCCAGTTGGTCACCCACCCCACAAGACCCAGCAGCAAGGACGGTTCGCCTCTTGTGTAATAGCCATAAATGGTCCACTCGCCTAACATAGGCGACAGGGCGGCTGCCAGCCCCACCCCTAACATAAGCCAGCCAATCTTGTGGCGCGGCCTTCGCGCCACGATCAGCGCGCCGCAGAAACCGCTCGTCAACGCCAGCGTCACCTGTGTCGCCACATTGGCAACATCCGCCGGCGTGTTGCGCAGGCCGCCGTCTGAGCCCCAACCGGCCGGCGCCGGTGTATGACGGTTCAAAATGAAGAGGACAATGATTGCGGCACCCATTACCGCAATCACAAAGACAAGAAACCATGCAGCGCGTTTTGGCAACTGTGGATTGGCGACGAATTGTTCCATGCGCACCCGCGATTGAAACGAAGCCTATGCCTGGCGGAAATGTCTGGATAATCTAAATCGTACCATATTTGCCGGGGTCGTCCAAGCATTGCCCCAGCCATCCGCCACAAACCCAATATTGACGCCCATCCCTACCGGCGGCACAATAATCGCTGCACGTTGCATCCAGGTGCAGACAGACGGAGACAAGCCATGCCCCCAGCCAACGACCGCCGCGCCACGCGTGATCGCGGCGACCGCCGCCGGCAGCGCCAGGTTCCGGCGCTGCTCAAGCTGCCCTTTCGCCAACTGCGCCATCCGCGCCCGCCGGCCACTTTTCTCGACGAGGCCCAGCTCGACCGCCTGCACGAAGCCTCCATGCACATTCTAGAGAACATCGGCATCGACTTTCTCGACGCCGAAGTGCTCGACATATGGCAAAAGGCCGGCGCGCGCGTCGACCACAGCCGGCAGCACGTCTGGCTGGACCGCGGCCTGGTGATGGAGCTGATTGCCCGCGCACCGGCCTCCTTCACCTGGCGCGCGCGTAACCCGGCGCACGACGTCTTCATCGGCGAGAACGCCATCACCTTTGGCCCCAACGGCGGCATGGTCTACACCGCCAGCCTCGACCGCGGCCGCCGGCCGGGCACGATGGCCGACCTGCACGACTTCCTCAAGCTATCTCAGCTTTGCAGCGTGCTGCACTTTGCCAGTTGGGAGCAGGTAGCGCCGCAGGACATCCCCCCCTCCACGCGCCACCTGCACCGGCTGTACGCGGGGCTCACGCTCACCGACAAGCCGATGATGGAAGCGGCCCACGGCCGTGAAATCACCGCGGACTGCATCGCTATGATGCGGCTCGTCTTCGGAGATTTAGACGGCGACCCCATCATCGGCGACGTCATCAACGTCAACAGCCCGCTGCGCTACGACGACCGCATGCTGGGCGGCCTGCTGACCTACGCCCGCGCCGGGCAGGTGACCTTCATCACACCCTTTATCCTGGCCGGGGCCATGAGCCCGGTGACCATGGCCGCCGCCCTGGCGCAGCAAAACGCCGAGGTGCTGGCCGGCGTGGCCCTCACGCAGCTCGTGCGGCCCGGCGCGCCGGTCATCTACGGCGGCTTTACCACGAACATCGACATGAAGAGCGGCAGCCCCTCTTTTGGCACGCCGGAAGGGGCCTGGGCCCTGCTGGTGGGCGCGCAGCTTGCCCGCCGCTACAAGCTGCCCTGCCGCGGCAGCGGCAGCCTCACGAACGCCAAGCTGCCCGACGCCCAGGCGGCCTACGAGACCCTTTGGAACCTGTGGCCTGCCGTGCAGTCGCACACCAACCTGATCATGCACGCCGTGGGCTGGCTGGACGGCGGCCTCACCGCCTCTTTTGAGAAGTTCATCATCGACGCCGAAAACCTGGCCATGTTTGGTCACTTCCTGGAAGGTTTCTCCGTCGAAGACGACGACCTGGCCCTGGACATGATCGCCGCGGTGGGGCCTGGCGGCCATCACTTCGGCACGCCGCACACCCAGGCCCGCTACCAGACGGCCTTCTACGAATCCAGCCTGGCCGACCGCAGCGGCTACGACAACTGGCTAGACGCTGGCAGCCCCGACGCCCTACAGCGGGCTCACGCCCTGTACAAAGAGCTGCTGCGCCACTACGAACCGCCGCCCATGGATGAGGGTTTGCGGCAAGCGCTGGCAGATTATGTGGCGCGGCGGGAGCGGGAGCTGGAGGGGCGGAATTTGTATGCATCCTAGGGGCGGTTCGCGAACCGCCCGTACAACGCGAACCGCCCGTACAACGCGAACCGCCCGTACAACGCGAACCGCCCGTACAACGCGAACCGCCCGTACA